>NZ_CP042582.1:1418333-2127500 GCF_008728835.1 Hypericibacter adhaerens | reverse complement strand
GCCGGGAGACACGGACGGGCCGGCAGCAAGCCGCCGACCCGTTCCGAGGCCCGTATATAGGCGAGGCTTTTCATGCCGTCCAGAGGCTTTTTGACCCCGCCGTCAGCAGAGCCTGAGAATAACGGGGATAACTCGATGGCGGGGCTCAGAGAATCCCAAGCTGTCGCAGCTCCAGCAACAGCGCCGGCGGCAGCTCCTGCTCGCCTTTCTGCCGTTTTCCGAGGTCGGGCGGCGCATCCTTGGCCTCGAGATAGCGCCAGCCTTGGAAGGCCCGGTGCGGGCGCGGCTGGACCGGGGTCAGCTTCGGTGCGAAGCGGATCGCGCAGCGCTCGATCCCGTCCTTGCCGCGGCGCGGATCCAGACCCAGGATCGGCTGGCGCACCTGGATGAAGCCCTTGATCACCCAGTAGAGCGAGCCGCCTTCGAGGATCTCGTCGCGCCGCTTCGGCATCTGGCGCGTCACATGCTCGAGCTTGGGCTCCTTCCCCTTGCTCTTCGCCGCGCGGACTTTCTGCGCGATCCAGTCCTCGAGCTCGTCGATCCGATCGACGCCGACGCAGAGCTTGAGCAGATGCAACGTCATGCTCAATTCCTCGCCGCGCGTTTCGCCGCGAGCGCCTGCGCCACGCGCGAGGCCGGCTGACGCCCCAGCGCCTGGCAGATGAAAGCGCCGGCTTCGGCCAGCAGATCCAGATCGACGCCCGTCTCGATGTCGAGCCCCGTCAGCATATAGAGCACATCCTCGCTCGCCACATTGCCCGAAGCGCCCGGCGCGTAGGGGCAACCGCCGAGCCCGGCGACGGAGCTGTCGACGGTGGCGATGCCGAGCTCCAGCGTCGCGAGAATGTTCGACAGGGCCTGGCCATAGGTATCGTGGAAATGGACCGCGAGCCGCTCGCGCGGCACTTGCACCGCCACCGCCTCGACCATCGCCTGCGCCTTGCCGGGCGTGCCGACGCCGATGGTGTCGCCCAGCGAGATCTCGTAGCAGCCGAGATCGAGCAGCGCCTTCGAGACCTCGGCCACCTTCGCAGGCGCGATCGCGCCTTCATAGGGACAGCCCAGCGCGCAGGAGACATAGCCGCGCATCGGCACATGATCGCGCCCGGCAGCCTCCGCCACGGGCCGGAAGCGCTCGATGCTTTCGGCGATGGAGCAGTTGATGTTCCGCTGCGAAAAGCTTTCGGACGCCGCGGCGAAGATCGCGATCTCGTCGGCCTTTCCGGCCGCCGCCGCCTCATAGCCCTTGAGGTTGGGCACCAGCACCGGATAGCGCCGATCCGGCCAGCGCTCGATGCCGGCCAGCACCTCGGCGCTGTCGGCCATCTGCGGCACCCATTTGGGCGAGACGAAGGCGCCCGCCTCGATCTCCCGGAGCCCGCTCGCCGAGAGCTTGTCGATCAGCTGGATCTTGGTCGCGGCCGGCACCGGCTTCATCTCGTTCTGAAGCCCGTCGCGCGGGCCGACCTCGATCATGCGTACCGATCTGGGCAAGCGCATCTGACTGTCCTTCCCTGCCCCCGCCCTCAGCTCTGCCAGCCCGGCTTGCGCTTCTCGAAGAAGGCGGCGATGCCCTCGCGCGCCTCGGCACCCTTGCGCACCTTGGCAATGCGCGCCGCCGTATCCTCGATCATCGCGACATTGATGGGGCCGCGGCCGACCCGGCGGATGAGCTTCTTGGTGGCAGCCTGCGCCTCCGGCCCGCCCTGCAGCAGCATCTCGCTGTAGCGCGCCACGGCGGCCTCGAGATCCTCGACCACCTCGTGCAGCAGCCCCAGCTCGCGGGCGGTGGCCGCATCGAAGCGCTCGCCCGTCAGGAAATAGCGCCGCGCGGCCCGCTCGCCGATCGCCTGCACCACATAGGGACCGATCGTGGCCGGGATCAGCCCGATCCGGACCTCGGTCAGGCCAAAGACCGCCTGCGCCGTGCCGACCGCGATGTCGCAAGCCGAGACCAGCCCCACGCCGCCACCGACGGCAGCCCCCTGCACCGCCGCGATCGTCGGCTTGGGGATGAAATTGAGCCGCTGCAGCAGGAGAGCCAGGCGACCGGCGTCGGCGAGATTCTCCTCCTCCGAGAAGGCCGCCATGCGCCGCATCCAGTCGAGATCGGCGCCGGCGGAGAAGCTCTTGCCGTTGGCCGTCAGCACCAGCAGCCGGACGGAGGGGTCGTTCTCGGCCTCGTCGATCGCCCGGGTCAACTCATCGATCTGCACTTCGTCGAAGGCGTTGTGCTTCTCCGGCCGGTTCAGCACCAGCCGCAATACCGGACCGTTTCGCTCCTTGAGCACGCGCGACATGTCATGAACCTCAGAGCCGGAACACGCCGAAGCGCGTCTCGGGAATGGGTGCGTTCAGGCTCGCCTCGAGCGCCTGGATCAGCACCTCGCGCGTCCCGGCCGGATCGATGATGCCGTCGTCCCAGAGCCGCGCGCTGGCATAGTAAGGATGGCCTTGCGCCTCATATTGGGCGCGGATCGGCGCCTTGAAAGCCTCGTTCTCCTCGGCGCTCCAGCTCTGGCCCTTGGCCTCGAGATTGTCGCGCTTGATCTGGGCCAGGACCGAGGCCGCCTGCTCGCCGCCCATGACCGAGATCCGCGCGTTGGGCCAGGAGAAGAGGAAGCGCGGATTGTAGGCGCGCCCGCTCATGGCGTAATTGCCGGCGCCGAAACTGCCGCCGATGATCACGGTGAGCTTCGGCACCTGGGCACAGGCGACCGCCATCACCATCTTGGCGCCGTCCTTGGCGATGCCGCCCGCCTCGTATTTGCGGCCGACCATGAAGCCGGTGATGTTCTGCAGGAACAGGAGCGGTGTGCGGCGCTGGGCGCAGAGCTCGACGAAATGCGCACCCTTCTGCGCCGATTCCGAGAACAGGATGCCCTTGTTGGCGACGATTCCGACGGGGATGCCGCCCAGATGCGCGAAGCCGCAGACCAGCGTCGGTCCGTAGAGCGGCTTGAAGTCGTGGAACTCGCTGCCATCGACCAGCCGCGCGATCACCTCGCGCACCTCGTAGCCCTTCCGCAGGTCCATCGGCACGATGCCGTAGAGCTCCTGGGGGTCGTAGAGCGGCGGCCGGGATGTCTCGCGCGCGATGGCGCCCGCCCCTGCCTGGCGCAGGCCCGCCGTGCCGGCGTTGGCGAGAATCCGCCGCGCGATGCCCAGCGCATCGGCATCGTCCTTGGCGAGATGATCGGTCACGCCCGAGGTCCGGCTGTGCAGGTCGGCGCCGCCCAGCGCCTCGGCATCGACGATCTCGCCGGTCGCGGCCTTCACCAGCGGCGGCCCGCCGAGGAAGATCGTCCCCTGCCCCTTGACGATCACGGCCTCGTCCGACATGGCCGGCACATAGGCGCCGCCGGCGGTGCAGGAACCCATCACCACGGCGATCTGCGGCACGCCTGCGGCCGACAGGCGGGCCTGGTTGTAGAAGATTCGGCCGAAATGATCGCGGTCGGGAAAGACCTCGTCCTGGTTCGGCAGGTTGGCGCCGCCGGAATCGACCAGGTAGACGCAGGGCAGCCGGTTCTCCGCGGCGATCTCCTGGGCGCGCAGATGCTTCTTCACCGTCAGCGGGTAATAGGTGCCGCCCTTGACCGTCGCATCGTTGCAGACGATGACGCAATCGCGGCCCGAAACCCGGCCGATGCCGGTGAGGATGCCGGCCGCCGGCACCTTCTCCTCATAGACCTCGTGCGCCGCGAGCGGCGAGAGCTCGAGGAAGCGGGAGCCCGGATCGATCAGCTTCTGGATGCGCTCGCGCGGCAGGAGCTTGCCGCGGCCGACATGGCGCTCGCGCGCCGCGGCCCCGCCGCCCTCGGCGATCTTCTCCTGCAGGGCCCTGAGCTTCGCCACCTCGCCCGCCATCTGCTGGGCGCGCTCCTTGAACTCGGGCGTGTTCGGATTGACGGCAGTCGGAAGGGCAGCCATGGAGGGACGAGCTTACCTCGGGATCGCTAGGGATCGGTGGAGACCGACGGACGAGCCATGACGGAGAAGGCCGGCGCGGCGCTCACCAGCCGCCGCGCGCCAGCCATTCCTCGACCTGGCCGAGGCGATCATGACCCCAGAAGGGCTCGCCGTCGATATAGATGAAGGGTGAGCCGAAGACGCCGCGCTTGATCGCCTCGTCGGTGGCTTGGCGCAGGCGGTCCTTGATCGCAGGATCGTTGATCCCGGCCGCCAGGGCAGCGCCGTCGATCCCCATGGGGGCCGCCAATTCCGCCAGGGCGGCGGCATCGGCCGGGACCTGCCCCTCGCCGAAGATGCGCTGATAGATTCGCTTGGCGAAGCGGTTCGCCAGGGCCGCGTCGCGCGCCTCCAGCCAGTAGAAGGCGCGGCTGGCGGCGATGGCGGCAAAGGGAAACGGGGTCGGAAGCCGGAACGGCAGGCCGAGCCGGCGCGCCGAGCGCGCGAAATCATGCAGATGGTAGGGACCGCGCAGCGGCTGCTCCACCAGCGGCTTCTGCCCCGTCTCCTTGAACGCCACGCCCAGCAGGAACGGGCGCCAACGCACCGTCCGGCCGTGGCGGGCGGCCAGATCGTCGATCTGGCAGGAGGCGAGATAACCGTAGGGGGAGGAGAAGTCGAAATAGAACTCGATCGGCTCGGCCATTCTGTCCTGTTCTTCCTTCAGCCCGTCACCATGGCAGGACCGAGCCGTCATAGTTGAAGAAGCCGCCGCTGTCGGCAAGCTTCAGGGCCGACAGCTTCTGCCGCAAGCCGGACACGCTGCGCTGGGGCGAGATCAGCGCCGAGGGGCCCCCCATGTCGGTCTTGACCCAGCCCGGATGCGCCACCACGACGATGATGCCGCGGCGATGCCAATCGATGGCGAGGCTCTTCATCGCCGCGTTGAGGGCGGCCTTGCTGGAGCGGTAGGCATAGGAGCCGCCGCTGCCATTGTCGGCGATGCTCCCCATGCGGCTCGTCAGGCTCGCGACGATCTTGCCGCTGCCCATCTCGAGATTGGGCAGCAGGGCCTCCGCGACCCGCACGGGCGCGATGGAATTGATCTGGAAGACCTTGAGCCATTCCTCGGGGTCGGTCGAATCGTCGCCGCCGCCGACCCCGGCATTGTTGATCACGATATCGATGGCGTCGCCCTTCAGTTCCTTGACCAGATGGGCGATCTGCTTGTCGTCCGTCACGTCGAGGCGATGGATGGTGATATCGCCCTTGATCGCGGCCAGCGCCTCGGCATTTTTGGGGTCGCGGCAGCAGGCATGGATCTTCCATCCCTCCTCGGCATACTGGCGCACGAACTCGAGGCCAATGCCGCGGTTGGCACCGGTGACGAGGACAGTGTGCATGAGCCGGTCTCCTCAGCTGATCTGGAAATGGCAGTCCCTGATGTCGCCGCCGGGACCGTTGATCGGCGTCACATCCATCGGGCAGGCGGAAAAGGCCATGATCAGATCCATCTCCGCCCGCAGCAGGACATGGTCGCCACGCTTGGCCACGGTCGGCAGGAAGGCGATCTTGTGATCGGCACCGACGGGGATGTTCATCCACATGTTGAGCGGACAAGGCACCTCGGGCGGCGTCAGACCCAGCTCCCGCATCGCCGCGTGCAGATTGTCGGTGCAGTTGTCGTGGTAATCCTTGATGCCGAAATGGCGGTAGCGATGGGTGTCGCAGGCCGCCACCAGCGTGTCGTGAATACCGGGCGAGCTGTCCTCCAGCCAGGTCAGCATCGGCGTGCGCTTGTTGCTGCGCAGCGCGTCGCCCACGGCCGGGATGATCTTGCCGATCTGGGGCCGCGTATGCTCCATCGACATGAACTCGTGCAGGTCGTCGCTGCGGAAGGCCCAGGTGTCGAGCACCTGGGTCCCATGGGTGTTGACGATCTTGATGGTCTGCCCCGCCCTCATGCGCGCGGCCTTGCCGCGCCGGGCCGGGACCGCGGTCAGGCCGCTCACCGGTTCCTCCCCGGGCGATCCGGCGGGCCGCTCATGTCGCGCCGCGCCGTCACCTCGATCTCGATCTTCATGCGCGGATCGATCAGCTGGGCGACGACGGTCGTGTTGGCGGGCCGCGCCTCGCGGCAATATTGCCCGACCACCGGTGCGATCGCCTTGAAATCGGCGGCGTCGGTCAGGTGGATCTGGATCCGGACCATGTCCTTGAGCCCGGCCTTCGCCTGCCCCAGCGCCCACTCGATGTTGCGGAAGCATTGATGGGTCTGCTCGACCACATCGGGCGAGATCGTGCCGGCCTTGTAGTCGAAGCCGGTGGTTCCCGACACGAACACCCAGTCGCCGTCGACGATGGCCCGGCTGTAGCCCGCCAGTTCCTCGAAGCTCGATCCCGACGAAATCCGTTGGCGCGCCACGCTCATGCTCCCGCTTCGCTTCTGCTCTGGAAAAAAACCTTGGTGGAGAATCCCGCTAGGCCGTCTCTTCGAACAGCTCGCGGCCGATGAGCCAGCGCCGGATCTCCGAGGTTCCCGCCCCGATCTCGTAGAGCTTGGCGTCGCGCAGCAGCCGGCCGGTCGGATAGTCGTTGATATAGCCGTTGCCGCCCAGGACCTGAATCGCCTCGAGCGACATCCAGGTCGCCTTCTCGGCCGCGAACAGGATGGCACCCGCCGCGTCCTTGCGCGAGCCATGGCCGCGGTCGCAGGCCCTGGCCACAGCATAGACATAGGCGCGTGCGGCGTTGGCGATGGTGTACATGTCGGCGATCTTGCCCTGCATCAGCTGGAAGCTGCCGATCGGCTCGCCGAACTGCCTGCGCTCGTGGATATAGGGGATCACCACGTCGAGGCAGGACTGCATGATGCCGAGGGGGCCTGCCGCCAGCACCGCGCGCTCGTAGTCGAGGCCGCTCATCAGCACCTTGACGCCGGCGCCCTCGAGGCCCATGCGGCTGGCCTCGGGCACGAAGCAATCCTGGAACACCAGCTCGCCGGTGTTCGAGCCCCGCATGCCGAGCTTGTCGAGCTTGGGCGAGGTGCTGAAGCCCTTCGTTCCCTTCTCGACCAGGAAGCAGCTGATGCCCCGGGCGCCGGCATCGGGGTCGGTCTTCGCATAGACCACCAGCACGTCCGCGTCGGGCCCGTTCGTGATCCAGAACTTGGTGCCGTTGAGGACATAGCCGTCGGCGACGCGCTTGGCCTGCAGCTTCATGCTGACCACGTCGGAACCCGCCCCGGGCTCGCTCATGGCGAGCGCCCCCACATATTCCCCCGAGATCAGCTTGGGCAGGTATTTCCGCTTTTGCGCCTCGCTGCCGTTGCGGCGGATCTGGTTGACGCAGAGGTTGGAATGCGCGCCGTAGGAGAGCCCGACCGAAGCCGAGCCGCGGCTGATCTCCTCCATGGCCACGACATGCTCGAGATAGCCCATGCCGGCGCCGCCGAACTCCGGCTCGACCGTGATGCCGAGCACGCCCAGCTCTCCCATCTTCCGCCACAGGTCCTGGGGGAACTGGTTGCTGCGGTCGATCTCGGCCGCGCGGGGCGCGATCTCGCGGGCGGCGAAGCTCGCGACCTGATCGCGCAGCATGTCCGCCGTCTCCCCCAGATCGAAATCCAGCGATTGCAGCCGATTGTGGCCGGTTGTCGCCATGCCGAAACCCTCCCTGATGGCGCCGCGAAGCCTAGACCCTGATCACAGCAAGAACAAGGTTGCGAGGCCGAGGAAGGAAAAGAAGCCGAACACGTCGGTGGTGGTGGTGAGGAAGGGTCCGGCGCCGATGGCGGGGTCGATCTTGAACCGGGCCAGGGTCAGCGGGATCACGGTGCCGGCGATGCCGGCCCAGATCATGTTGAAGATCATCGCCGCCGCCAGCACCAGCCCGATCGGAATCCCGAAAAATATCGATGCAAACGTGCCCATGATCAGGGCGAAAACAGCCGCATTGATGGTGGCTACCGCAATTTCCTTTCCCACCACCCGCCAGATGTTGCTGCCGCGCGGCTGCAGATCGCGGGTCGCGAGCGCGCGGACCATCACGGTGATGACCTGCACGCCGGCATTGCCGCCCATGGCCGCCACGATCGGCATCAGGATGGCCAGCGCCACGATCTGCTCGATCGTGGCCTCGAACTGGGAGATCACGGTCGAGGCGATCGCCGAGTTGCAGAGCGTCACCACCAGCCAGCGGACCCGGCGCCAGGCGGTTTCGAGCGGCGGGGCATGGAAGTCGGTCTCGCTGACGCCCACGATGCCGAGCAGGTCCTCCTCGGCCTCCTCCTCGATGACATGGACCACGTCGTCGACCGTGATCACGCCCAGGAGCCGGCCCGCCTCGTCGACCACCGGCGCCGACATCAGGCCATACTGGCGGAAGAGATAGGCGACCGATTCCTGGTCCATGGTGGCCTTCACCGCGCGGAACTCGGTATGCATCAGCGCCTCGAGCTTCACGGCGCGCTTGTTGCGCATGGCGCGCGACAGCGGCACGGCACCGACCGGCTTGTGCATCGGATCGACCACGAAGAGGTCGTAGAAGTCGTCCGGCAAATCCTCGTTGGCGCGCAGATAGTCGATCGCCTCGCCCACCGTCCAGTGCTGCGGCACCGCCACCAGGTCGCGCTGCATCAGGCGGCCGGCGCTGTCCTCGGGATAGGTGAGGCCCTGCTCGATGACGGCGCGGTCGGCGGCGGGGATCGCCCGCAGGACGCGCTGCTTCTCGTTCTCGTCCAGGTCCTCGAGGATGTCGACCGCGTCGTCGGTCTCGAGCTCGGAGACGGCCTGCGCCACCTCGACCGGGCTCATCAGCCCGATCACCTCCTCGCGGACCGCCTCGTCGAGATAGTTGAGGGTCTCGGGCTCCAGGATGTGGCGGCAGACCTTGATGACGAACCGGCGCTCGTCCGGCGTCAGCTCCTGCAGCAGGTCCGCGAAGTCGGCGGGATGCAGCTCGTCGACCAGCTTCTCGATCTGCTCGAGATTGCCCTCGCCCACCGCCCGGCGCGCCCGGGCCACCGCCTCGGGCGAGACGCCATAGAGCGCCTCGGTCTCGGCCAGCTTGACCGCATCGGATTCGGGTGCCGGCTCGTCCGGGCGCCGTTCCAGGTCGGAATGCGGCGCCTCGCCGCTCACGGCCGGGCGGCCTCCGCAGCCCGCGCCGCCGCCTCCTGGGCGTCGACCACCGCGACGGCGGTCATGTTGACGATGCCGCGCACGGTGATGGAGGGAACGACCACATGGGCCGGCATGGCGATCCCCATCAGCATCGGCCCGACCGAAAGACCGTTGCCCAGCGTCTTCAGCAGGTTGAAGGAGATGTTGGCGGCGTCGAGCGTCGGCATGATCAGGAGGTTGGCCTGGCCCTTGAGCCGCGAGTTGGGGAAGAGCCTGAGGCGGATCTGCTCGTTGATGGCGGCGTCGCCATGCATCTCCCCTTCGATCTCGAGCTCCGGCGCCCGCTCGCGGATCAAGGCCAGCGCCGCGCGCATGAGCTTTGCGGTCGGCGTGTCGCGCGTGCCGAAATTCGAGTGCGAGATCAGGGCCGCCTTCGGCACGATCCCGAATTTCGGCACCGCCCGCGACGCCAGCAGCGTGAACTCCGCGATCTGCTCGGTGGTGGGCTCCGGCGTCACATGGGTATCGCCCAGGAAGAAGGTGCCGGTCGGCAGGATGAGCGCCGTCAGCGCATAGCTGTGGGAGACGCCCGGCGCCAGCCCGATCACATCCAGCACATGGGCCAGATGGCGGATGAACTTGCCCACGGTGCCGCAGATCAGCGCGTCGGCTTCCCCGCGCTTGACCATCAGCGCCGCGATCACCGTGGTGCGGGTGCGCACGATGGTCTGGGCCGAGGCCTGGGTCACGCCCTTGCGCTCGGTCAAGTTGTGATAAAGGGTCCAGTATTCGCGGAACCGGTGATCGTCGTCGGGATCGACCAGTTCGAAATCCTTGCCGGGCTGGATCCGCAGGCCCAGCCGCTTGATCCGGCTCGCGACCACCGCCCGCCTGCCGATCAGGATCGGCACCGCCAACCCTTCATCGACAACGGTCTGGACCGCCTGCAGGACCCGCTCCTCCTCGCCCTCGGCATAGCAGACGCGCTTCTTGTCGGAACGCGCGCGGTCGAACATCGGCTTCATCAGGAGGCCAGAGCGGAACACATACTGGCTGAGCCGGTCGTGATAGGCCTTGAGATCGGCGATGGGCCGCGTGGCGACGCCGCTCTCCATCGCGGCCTTGGCCACCGCCGGTGCGATCGCCACGAGCAGGCGCCGGTCGAAAGGCCGCGGGATCAGGTAGTCGGGACCGAAGCTCGGCACCTCGCCGCCATAGGCACGGGTCACCTCGTCGGTGATCTCCGCCTGCGCCATCTCGGCGATCGCCTTCACGCAGGCGATCTCCATCGCCTCGTTGATCGTGGTGGCACCGACATCGAGGGCGCCGCGGAAGATGAAGGGGAAGCAGAGGACGTTGTTGACCTGGTTCGGATAATCCGAGCGGCCGGTGGCGATGATCGCGTCATCGCGCACGGCCTTGACCTCTTCCGGCAGGATCTCGGGTGTCGGGTTGGCCAATGCCAGCACGATCGGCCGCGCCGCCATGGTCGCCACCCATTCGGGCTTGAGCACGCGCGGCGCGGAGAGGCCGAGGAAGATGTCGGCGTCCTTGAGCACCTCGGGCAGCTTGCGCGCGTTCGTGTCCTTGGCGTAACGCGCCTTGAGCGGGTCCATCTCCTCCTTGCGGCCGCGATAGACCACACCCGCGATGTCGGTGACGGTGATGTTCTCGGGCCTGAGGCCGAGGCGCACCAGGAGATCCAGGCAGGCCAGCGCCGCCGCCCCCGCGCCCGAGGTCACCAGCCGCACCGTCTCGATCGATTTGCCGACGATCTTGAGCGCATTGAGGATCGCCGCCCCCACGATGATGGCGGTGCCATGCTGGTCGTCATGGAAGACCGGGATCTTCATGCGCTGGCGGAGCTTGCGCTCCACCTCGAAACATTCCGGCGCCTTGATGTCCTCGAGATTGATCGCCCCGAAGCTGGGCTCGAGGCTGGCGATGATGTCGACCAGCTTGTCCGGGTCGCGCTCGGCGATCTCGAGGTCGAACACGTCGATGCCGGCGAAGGTCTTGAAGAGGACTGCCTTGCCTTCCATCACCGGCTTGGCGGCGAGCGGCCCGATCGCCCCGAGGCCCAGGACGGCGGTGCCGTTGGTGACGACCGCCACCAGGTTGGCGCGGCCCGTGACCCGGGCGGCCTCCGAGGGGTCTGCGGCGATCGCCTCGGAGGCGGCCGCCACGCCCGGCGAATAGGCCAGGGCCAGGTCGCGCTGGTTGGCGAGCGGCTTGGTCGCGACGATGGCGAGCTTTCCGGGGACCGGACGGCGGTGATAGTCGAGCGCGCTTTCGCGCAGATCTTCGGCCATGGGCGGGTTTTTGGGACTGACGCTGGTGAAACCGGGCCCGCGAGTATAGCCAGCGATTGTCTTGCTGCCACCGGGGTTTACGTCAGGTCTGGTAGACCCTAAATGAAGTGCCCGGAAAGGGTGCCAGAAGCGATGAAAAGGCCCCGGAAACGCCGAAGCCCGCACGGACAATGGCCGGCGGGCTTCAGGCCTCAGAATGGTGCGGTCGAGAAGACTCGAACTTCCACGGGTTGCCCCACAGCGACCTCAACGCTGCGCGTCTACCAGTTCCGCCACGACCGCATTGTCAGGGATGGGCTTGCCATCCGTGGCTGCGGGGGAATAGCAAATCGGGACCCGGCGATCAAGTTGAACCGGCTGCGGCCTAAACCCGCGGAAATCAAGGAGGATAGGCCCCTGTCCGAAAGCGCCCCCGAAACCCACACGCGGGTGGCCCCCGCCGCCCCGGTGGAATGGCGGGTCAGCGACGGGCTGACCCCCTACCCCGAGGCCGTCGCCGCCATGGAGGCGCGCGCCGCCGCCATCGCCCGGGGCGAGACCTCCGAGCTGGTCTGGCTGGTGGAGCACCCGCCGCTCTACACCGCCGGCACCAGCGCCAAGGCCGAGGACCTGCTGGAGCCCGGCCGCTTCCCGGTGTTCGAGACCGGCCGCGGGGGCCAGTTCACCTATCACGGGCCGGGCCAGCGCGTGGCCTACACCATGCTGTCGATCGCCGCCCGGGGCGGCGATATCCGGCGCTTCGTGCGCGATCTCGAGGAATGGATCATCCGTACCCTCGCCCGCTTCAACATCAAGGGTGAGCGGCGCGAGGGCCGCGTCGGGATCTGGATCGCCAGGCCGGGCGGCATCGAGGACAAGATCGCCGCGCTGGGCATCCGCGTGCGGCGCGGCGTCACCTATCACGGCATCGCCATCAATCTCGATCCCGACCTCGGCCATTTCTCGGGAATCGTGCCCTGCGGCATCCAGGGCGGCGTCACCTCGCCCTACGGCGTCACCTCGATGGTGCGCGAAGGGATCCTGGCCTCGATGCCGGAGCTCGACATGGCGCTGAGGGGGGCGTTCGAGGAGGTGTTCGGGGGAACCACTCTGTCACGTCATTCCCGCGAAAGCGGGAATCCATCCTGACCCAACGCGCCTGACGGCCCCATGGACCCCCGCTTTCGCGGGGGTGACGAAAGAGAGCGGTTCCCTCAGTCCTCCGGCTCCGGCTTGCCCCTCAACCGGTTGACGATCGTCGGCGCGAAGGCGGCGATGGCGACGAAGATGACCATCAGGAAGAGCGACACCGCCATCTGGATGACGGTGAAATTGGCGGAATCGGTGGCGACGAACCAGCCGGTGATGACGGCGGCGATCGCCATGATGATCCGAACGAGCCAGCCCAGCATTCCATCCCTCCCCGGCCTTCCCCGACGCTCAGGAAAGGATAGCAGCCCGATGCCCGTCCCGTCTCACGCGTCCGGCCATTGATGGAAGCCGCTCTCGTCGGGCTCCTCGGCATCGAAGCTATCGATGCCGCTGACCCTGGCGAGCGGCGGGCCCTTGCGGCAGAGATCCACCATCTCCTCGATCCGCGTCACGGGCCCCGCGAACAGAGCCTCCACCTGGCCGGACGAGAGGTTGCGCACCCAGCCCTTGAGCCCGCGCTTGTTGGCCTCGCTCACGGTCCAGGCACGATACCAGACGCCTTGAACCTTGCCGGAGATGACAATGCGTCGCGCGCTCATGCGAATTCGACGATCGGCTGGTCGACAGCGAGGCTGTCGCCCGGTGCCGCGTGGAGCTTGGCGACCTTGCCGTCGCGCTCGGCGCGCAGCAGGTTCTCCATCTTCATCGCCTCCACCACCGCCAGCTCCTGCCCGGCCTTGACCTCCTGCCCCGCCGTCACGGCGAGCGAGACCAGCAGGCCCGGCATCGGGGAGAGCAGGAAGCGCGACATGTCCGGCGCGGTCTTGACCGGCATGAAGCGGGCGAGCTCGGCCGCGCGCGGGTTCAGGACCTGCGCCGACAATTCGCTGCCGGCATGGGTGAGCTTGTAGCCGATCCCGACCCGGTCGATCTGCACCGAGATCGGCTGCCCGTTGATCCGGCCCTGATAGAGCGGGTCGCCGATGCGCCAGTCGCCGATCAGCTCGTGGCTCGCCCCGCCATTGATGACGGCGTAGCCGCCGGCCGTCTCGGCGATGGTGACGGGGGTGGGCTCGCGATCGACCATCACCACCCACTCGCCGCCGCTGGCGAGCCGGGGCGGACGCAACCGCCCGCTGATCTGCTGGTCGCGGGCCTGGGTGCGGTGATGGATCATGGCGGCGATGGCGATGAGCTGGCGCCGGCGCTCCTCGTCCAGCGGCGCGCCCTGGAATCCCTCGGGGAACTCGTCGGCGATGAAGTTGGTCGAGAGATTGCCGTCGATGAAGCGCGGATGGCCCAGCAATGCCGAGAGGAAGGCGATGTTGTGGCTGACGCCCCGGATATAGAAGCTGTCGAGCGCCTCGCGCAGGGCCGCGATCGCATGGCGGCGATCCGTGCCGCTGCCCACGACCTTGGCGATCATGGGATCGTAGAACATGCTGATCTCGGCGCCCTCATAGACGCCGCTGTCGATCCGCAGCTGCCCGACCCCGGCCGGCTCGTGATAGCGGACGAGGCGTCCCGTCGAAGGCAGGAAGCCGCGCAAAGGGTCCTCGGCATAGACGCGCGCCTCGACGGCCCAGCCTTCGAGCTTCACATCCTTCTGCTTGAAGCCCAGCTTCTCGCCGGCCGCCACCCGGATCATCAGCTCGACCAGGTCCAGGCCGGTGACGAGCTCGGTCACCGGATGCTCGACCTGCAGGCGCGTGTTCATCTCGAGGAAATAGAAGTTGCGCTGCTGATCGACGATGAACTCGACGGTGCCGGCGGAGCGATAGTTCACCGCCTTGGCGAGCGCCACGGCCTGCGCGCCCATGGCGGCGCGGGTCTTGGCGTCGAGGAACGGGCTCGGCGCCTCCTCGATCACCTTCTGGTGGCGGCGCTGGATCGAGCATTCGCGCTCGCCCAGATAGACCACGTTGCCATGGGCGTCGCCCAGCACCTGGATCTCGATATGGCGCGGATGCTCGATATATTTCTCGATGAAGACGCGGTCGTCGGCGAAGCTCGACCTCGCCTCGTTCGTGGCGCTGCGGAAGCCCTCATGGACCTCCTGGTCGTTGCGCGCGATGCGCATGCCCTTGCCGCCGCCGCCGGCCGAGGCCTTGACCATGACCGGATAGCCGATGTCGCGCGCGATCGAAACCGCCTCGGCCTCGTCCTTGATGACGCCCAGATAGCCCGGCACGGTGCTGACACCCGCCTGCTGCGCCAGCTTCTTGGATTCGATCTTGTCGCCCATGGCGCCGATCGCCTCGACGCCGGGCCCGATGAAGACGACGCCCGCCGCCTCGAGGGCCGCGGCGAACTTCCGGTTCTCCGAGAGGAAGCCATAGCCCGGATGCACCGCCTCGGCGCCGGTCTTCCTGATCGCGTCGAGGATACGGTCGATCACGAGGTAGCTCTGGGCCGAGGGCGCCGGCCCGATCGCGACCGCTTCGTCGGCCTCGCGCACATGCCGGGCGTCGGCATCCGCCTCGGAATAGACCGCCACGGTCTTGATGCCCATGGCGCGGGCGGTGCGAATCACGCGGCAGGCGATCTCGCCGCGGTTGGCGATCAGGATTTTCTTGAACATCACTCTTTGCTCAATGCGATTGGCTTGCAGCAGTCGGCTCGGGCCGTCTCCTGCCTTGCGAGAAACCCCGGCAATCCGGAAGCTGCGTGGGATGATTTTTCAGTTTCCAGCCCGTCACGTACGGGAATCCCGCAGCCACCGTCATGCGCGTCAGGCAGTTCAGGTTCGGCACCCACCAGTTGGTATCGTTGTCGCCGTACTCCTTGCCGACATAGAACTCCATCACAACCTCGGATCCGCCATAGCCCTTGCCCAGGCCACCGCGATAGACGCTGTAGTCGTCGAGGATGGCCGTCTCGATGCAGAGCAGATCGTCGGTCACCGCCGCCAGCCGCTCCAACGCGAGCAGAGGATGGCGAAGGTGGTAAAGCGTGCCAAAGAAAAAGACGACATCGAACCGGCCGAGCTGTTTCTCGGAGACATCGTAGACCGACATCTCGGTGCGCTGACACCGCGTCGCGTCGTAGCCGAGCGCATCGCGGCAAAAATCGAAGGTCGCCCAGGCACGACGATCGCCTTCCTTCAGAAGGCCGAGCCGATCGGAGAAATCGTCGATGGCGACGACCTGGCTGGCGCCCCGCTTCAGGGCCTCGAAGCTCCAATACCCGTCCCAGGCGCCGACATCGAGAACGCGCTTGCCGCTGAGATCGGCGGGAACCTTGTAGGCCGCGGCATCGACCGGCGCCGAACCGGGCGTCACGACGCCTCCCGGCAGCTCGATCCGATGGTACCAGAAGGGGAACCGATTGACGTCGTCCCGCAATGACATTGCCGGCAGACCTCCCGAACGGCAGAGCTAGAGCGGAATGTTGTCGTGCTTCTTCCAGGGATTCTCGAGCTTCTTGCCCTTGAGCATGGCGAGCGCCCGGCAGATCCGGCGCCGGGTCGAATGCGGCATGATCACGTCGTCGATGAAGCCGCGCGAGCCGGCGACGAAGGGGGTCGCGAACTTGGCTCGATATTCCTCGGTGCGTTGCGCGATCTTGCCGGCGTCGCCGATATCGGCGCGGAAAATGATCTCGACCGCGCCCTTGGGCCCCATCACCGCGATCTCGGCCGTGGGCCAGGCATAGTTCACGTCGCCGCGCAGATGCTTCGAGCTCATCACGTCATAGGCCCCGCCATAGGCCTTGCGGGTGATGACCGTGACCTTGGGCACCGTGGCCTCGCCATAGGCATAGAGCAGCTTGGCGCCGTGCTTGATGATGCCGCCATATTCCTGCGCCGTGCCCGGCAGGAAGCCCGGCACGTCGACGAAGGTCAGGATCGGGATGTTGAAGCAGTCGCAGAAGCGCACGAAGCGCGCGGCCTTGCGCGAGCTGTCGATGTCGAGGCAGCCCGCCAGCACCATCGGCTGGTTGGCGACGATGCCCACCGTCGCGCCGTCCATGCGGCCGAAGCCGATCAGGATGTTCTTGGCGAAGTCCGGCTGAAGCTCGAAGAAGTCGCCCTCGTCCACGACCTTGCGGATCAGCTCGCGCATGTCATAGGGCTTGTTGGGATTGGCCGGCACCAGCGTGTCGAGCGAGTCCTCGATCCGTTCGGCGCTGTCGGTCGTGGGCCTGACCGGCACGCCGTTGCGGTTCGATTCCGGCAGGAAGTCGAAAAAGCGGCGCAGCTGCAGCAGCGCGTCGACATCGTTCTCGAAGGCGAGGTCCGCCACGCCGGACTTGGCGGCATGGGTCATGGCGCCGCCGAGCTGCTCGTGGGTGACGGTCTCGTGCGTGACCGTCTTCACCACATCGGGCCCGGTCACGAACATGTAGGAGGAATCCTTCACCATGAAGATGAAGTCGGTCATGGCCGGCGAATAGACCGCGCCGCCGGCGCAGGGGCCCATGATCAGCGAGATCTGCGGCACCACGCCCGAGGCGGTGATGTTGCGCTGGAAGACCTCGGCATAACCCGCGAGCGAAGCGACACCTTCCTGGATGCGGGCGCCGCCGGAATCGTTCAGCCCGATGACCGGGGCTCCGACCTTCACCGCTTGGTCCATCACCTTGCAGATCTTCTCGGCATGCGCTTCCGAGAGCGAGCCGCCGAACACGGTGAAGTCCTGGCTGAAGACGAAGACGAGCCGCCCGTTGATGGTGCCGTGGCCGGTCACCACCCCGTCGCCGGGGATCTTCTGCTCCGCCATGCCGAAGTCCGAGGAGCGGTGCTCCACGAACATGTCCCATTCCTCGAAGGAGTCCGGGTCGAGCAGCAGCTCGATGCGCTCCCGGGCCGTCAGCCGGCCCTTGGCATGCTGGGCCTCGATCCGGCGGGTACCGCCCCCGGCCCGGGCCGCGGCGCGCTTTTCCTCGAGTTGGCGAAGGATTTCCTGCATCGGTGGGTGTTTCCAGCCGTTGGGGGGAGTAATTATTACAATTTTATGACAGTTCCCCGGGTGACTGGCCGTCGAGATAGCACCAATCCGACGCCAAAATGAAGCCTGATTTTCACGCTGAGAGAAGCGTCAGAAACCGCTCTGCCGACTGGATTTCGGCCTTGAGGTCGGCCTGGCGCCGGGCGGCTTCTTCGTCCACGCCCCAGCGCTCGGTCTGGTAGGTCTCGTCGAGCAGGGAGAGGTCGTGGACCTCGGCCCCGGTCAGCCGCCCCTCCAGCAAGGCCAGCCCCAGCACCACCGAGCCGGCGGCGGCGGTCGCCGCGGCCAGGGCCGTCAGCCGGAAGGGCTCCAGGGCCGCGACCGCCGCCTCGATCGCGCGCAAGGCCTCGGGCGGCTGGGAACGCGGCATGATGCCGGTCACGACGATCAGGGGCGCGTCGTACTGGAGCCGGACCCAGTCGACCAGGGGCTGCCAAAGCTGCTCCTGGCGCTCGAACAGGCTGCGGGGTCCCTCGGCCCGGTAGCAGACCAGATCGGTCTCGGCGAAGCCGGCGATCCCTTTGACGGTCGCGCCGGGCTCGTCGGCCACCCGGTCGATGGCGGTCGCCGCCAGCTGCATGAGCGGCATGGAGGCGGGCTTGATCTGCTCGCCCTGGCTTTGCCATTCGGCGGCAATGGCCTCGGCCAGCCCCGCCGTCGGCAGCAGGAAGGGCCGGCCGGCCGGGCTGCGCATCGGCTTCCCGTCGAGCAGGACCCCATGGCCGCCCGTTTCAGGCCGCGCGGCAGCCTGCTGATAGAAACGTTTCATGCCTCGTGGAAGAAGCCCCGGCCCCTCAGGGCAGCAGGTTCTTCAGCGTGCCGCCCGTGTCCTCGAGCGCCTTGCCCGGATCCTTGAGCAGCTGCTCGCCGGTCGAGCTGGGCGTCGAGGGCTGCGTGCCGGTTGCGCCCGCATCCGTGCCGCCGTTGAGCGCCGCCACGCAAGGGTTCCCGCCGCTGGACGCGGTCGTGGTCGCGGAGCCGGCAGCGCCGGTTCCGGCCACGCCCGCGAGCGCGCTCAGCACCGTGCCGCCCGTCGCCACGCCGACGGCGGCGCCGGCGATACCCTCCGCCAGGGCCGCCGCGTCGGGCGTGACGCTGGGGCTCGCCATCGTGCCCCCGATATTCACCGGGATCGCGAGGTTGGCGAGGTTCGTCTGCTTGGCGCGCGGATCCATGTGGAGCTTGAGCTTCTCCGTCGCCAGGTTGATGTCGCCGCTGCCCACGATGCTGGCGCCGTTGGTGTCGAGCACCAGCCCGGTCGAGGTGGCGAGGCCCTTCTTGATGTCGAACTTGCTGACGAAGCAGTTGAGGTTGCTGCTCTCGCCGCTGCCGCCGGTGGCGATCAGCTGGAACAGGTCCGACAGCAGGATCTTGGCGAAGCGGTTGTTGATATGGCCCTCGCCCATCGCCAGGTTGGTGTTGCCGTTCAGGCCCGCCATGATCTCGCGCACCGAATTGCCGGCCCCGGTCACGTCCACGGCCAGGTCGGCCTTGCCGCCCTGCAGGATGTCGCTGACGGAGAGGGTCTGCAGCAGCGTGCCGACCTCGACCTGCTTGGCGTCGATCTTGAGCGCCACCGGAGCCGGGGTCTTGGCGCCGTCGACCTCGGCCGACATGGCGAAGGTGCCGCCGCCGAGCGCGCTCTGGAAATTCTTGATGGTGAGCTTGCTCGCCTGCAGCAGCAGGTCGAGCGCCAGGTTCTCCAGCGTCACCGGATCCTTGATGAATTTCTGCGCCGTCAGATGGATGGTCGCGTCGGCGGCGCCCAGCCCATCGAAAGGCAGCGGATCGGCCGGGAACACGCGGCCGTCATTGGCGGCGCCCGTGCTGGCGGTCGTGCCCGACGAGGCGCCGCCGCCCGCGGCCGGCTTCACGCCGAAATCCTTGAGATCGATGACCGCCGCGGCGAGGTTGGCGGTGATGTTCGGCTTCTTGCCGCCCATCGCCACGCTGGCGTCGCCGGTCAGGCTGCTGGAGCCCATCTTGAGCTGGAGCTGCTCGACCTTGTAGACGCCGCTCGGGTTCGACAGGTTGCCGGCGAGGCTGTAGGGCCCCAGCGGCGGCAGGGTCGCACCCGAGATCGCGTTCAGGTCGGCCAGGCTGTTGCCCTCGACGGAGAGGGCGACGGCGACGCCCTCGGCGGTCATCGGCTTGGCCACGGCGCCCTTGAGGGCGATCTTGGCGCCGCCGGCCTCGGCCGTCACGTCGATCGGGAATGCCTGGTTCGCCAGCAGCGCGCCAACGGCGCCGATCGTGCCCTTGGCCGTGATCGGGTTCTCGTTATAGCTGCCCTCCAGCGCGATCTCGATCGGGCTCGAGCCGCTGTCGGCGCTGGCGGTGAAGGACTTGATGACGATGGTCTTGGTCTGCTTCGTCACCCCGTCGGTCCAGAGGAGCTGCGAATCCTCGATCCGCACGCTGTGCACCACCGGCAGCGTCGTCGGCGCGCCGCCGCCGCTGGGCGCCGTGCTGCTCGTGGCGCTGCTGGTCGTCGAGGCCGCCGCCGGCGGATTGAATACCCAATTACCCTGACCCTTGTCGTTGGTCTCCAGCAGGATGTCCGCGCCCTTGAGCACGATCCGGTTGACCTCGACATTGCCGCTCAAGAGCGGGATCAGCCGCACCTGGGCCTCGAGCCGCTTCATCTTGAGCAGTTCCGGCCGGGTTCCCCAGGGCGCGTTGGAGAAGGTCACGTCGTTGACGGCGAGCGCGGGGCTCAGGGAGATCACCAGCTCGACATCGCCCGCCAGCGTCAGGTCCCGTCCGGTGGCCTCCTTCACCTTCTCGGCAATGAGGGCCTTGTACTGATTGAAATCCTGCGATTTCAGGATGGCGATGCCCGCCACCACCACCGCCACGATCAGCACGACGAGACCAATCAGCCAGTGCTTCAAGCGCATAGTCACCGTTCCCCGTAGTTGGCGAGCGCCGCCGGCAATTCTTCCGGCCTCAGAATCACCCGGCCGGCGCCGGCTCGGGTGAGGTCCGCGGGATCATGATAGCCCCAACCGGCGCCGATACCAGCGGTACCCGCATTCTGGGCCATCTCCATGTCGAAACTGGTGTCTCCGATGAGAACTGTCGAGGCCGGTTCGGCGCCGATTTCGGCCATGGCCTGATGCAGCATGGCGGGATGAGGCTTGCTGGGCGCCCGATCGGCGGTCTGCAACGTGATGAATCGGCGTGTCAATCCATGCAGCTCCAGCGTGTGGCGCAGGCCCCGCAGGTTCTTGCCCGTGGCGATCCCGAAGATCACCTCCGGACCTTCGATCGCATCGAGCGCCTCGATGATCCCGGGAAAAAGCGGCTCGTGATAGCGCTCGCTCTGCCGGGCCGCGACAGCCTCGCGGCGAAAGACCGCAGCGAGGCGCGCCAGCATCTGCTCGTCGGCATCGGGCTGCAGCGCCGCGATCGCAGTCTCGAGCGTGAGCCCCACCACCCGGCGCACGGCCGCCGGATCGGGCTCCGAAAGACCGAGCGAGCGCCAGGCCGCCGACATCGACGCCACGATCGTGTGCTGGCTGTCGACGAGCGTGCCATCGCAGTCGAACATCACCAGCTTGAAGGGATGCGCAGCCATCGGCTCCTAGAACTCGAATTCCTCGCGGCTTGCGGGCCCCGCCGAGACGGAGAAGCCCAGAAACTTCCAGGTGGCGACCATATGCGGCGGCAAGGGTGCCGCGACCCGGAGCGTCTTGCCGGCCGGATGCGGCAATTCTATGGCACGGGCGTGGAGATGGAGCTGGCGCGAGACCTCCTTGCCCGGGAGGAACGCGTCCGCGCCGCCATATTTGCCGTCCCCCAGGATCGGCGTGCCCAGGGCCGCGCAGTGGGCGCGCAGCTGGTGGGTCCGGCCGGTCTCCGGCCGCAGGGCCAGCCAGGAGGCCTTCCGGCCCGCATGCTCGACGGTGCGGTAATAGGTGATCGCGCGCTGACCTTCCTCCTGGTCGGGACGGACCCTTTCGCCCGACTGCCCGGGCCGCTTGGACAGCGCCAGGTCGATGCGCCCCGACAGCGGCTGGGGCAGGCCGACCACCGCCGCCCAGTAGAGCTTGTGCACGTCCCGGCCGCGGAACAGCGACGCCAGCTTGGCCGCCGCGCGCTGGGTACGCGCCAGCACCAGCACGCCGCTCGTATCCTTGTCGAGACGGTGGACCAGCCGCGGCCGTTCCTCGCTGCCGAAGCGCAGCTCGTCGAGCGCCGCGTCGAGATGGAGCGTGGTGTCGGTCCCGCCCTGCACGGCCAGGCCGGCGGGCTTGTCGAGAACGATCAGCCAGTCGTCGCGATGCAGGACGCGCCGGCGTAGATCCTCGCCCAGCCGCGCCAGGGCGGGATTGGGCCGCGGCGCCCTCGGACCGGCCCGCTCGACCGGCGACGCGTCACCGGTCGCCAGAGGCGGCACGCGCACCACCTGGCCCGGTTCGAGGCGGTGGCTCGACTTCACGCGCTTGCCGTCGACCCGCACCTGCCCGGTGCGGAGCAGCTTCTCGAGATGCCCGTGACCCAGCTCCGGATAGCGGCGCTTGAACCAGCGATCGAGGCGCTGCTCCGCCTCCTCCGGGCCGACCGTGATCGATTCCACGCCGCTCATGGAGCGTCCTATTCCTCGTCCTGGCTCTGATCTCGAGCGCGGCCGCGCAGCTTGGCCCAGTAGTCGAGCCGCTTGCGGATCTCGCGCTCGAAGCCGCGCTCGACCGGCCGGTAGAACTCCCGGCGCGCCATGCCGTCCGGGAAATAGTTTTGGCCCGAGAAGCCTTCGTCGGTGTCGTGGTCGTACTGATAGCCCTTGGCATAGCCCAGATCGCGCATCAGGCGCGTCGGCGCGTTGAGGATATGCTTGGGCGGCATCAGGGAGCCGGTCTCGCGGGCCGATTGCTGCGCGGCACCGAAAGCGCGATAGGCGGCGTTGGATTTGGGCGCCGTCGCCAGATAGAGCACGCATTGCGCGAGCGCCAGCTCGCCTTCGGGCGAGCCCAGGCGCTCATAGGTGTCCCAGGCGGCGAGCGCCTGGAGCAGCGCGTCGGGATCGGCGAGACCGACATCCTCCGCCGCGAAGCGGACCATGCGGCGCGCGACATAGAGCGGATCCTCGCCGCCGGCCAGCATGCGGGCCAGCCAGTAGAGCGCCGCATCGGCGTCGGAGCCGCGCAGGGATTTGTGCAAGGCGCTGATCAGGTTGTAGTGGCTCTCCTGCGCCTTGTCGTAGAGCGGCATCCGCCGCTGCACGGCGCCGGCGAGGCCGGCCACGTCCAAGGGCGCCTTGGCCTGGAGGCGGAACAGCTCCTCGGCCATGTTGAGGAGATAGCGGCCGTCGCCATCCGCCATGGCCCGCAGGGCCTGGCGCGCCTCGGGCGTCAGGGGCAGCGGCCGGTTCTCCATCGTCTCCGCCCGCGCCAGGAGCTTCTCCAGCGCCTCGTCGTCAAGGCGGCGCAGCACGAAGACCTGGCAGCGCGACAGGAGCGCGCCATTGAGCTCGAAGGACGGATTCTCGGTGGTGGCGCCGACCAGCGTCACGGTGCCGTCCTCGACATAGGGGAGGAACCCGTCCTGCTGGGCCCGGTTGAAGCGATGGATCTCGTCGACGAAGAGCAGCGTGCCGCGGCCGACGCCGCGCCGGCCCTTGGCCGCCTCGAACACCTTGCGCAGGTCGGCCACGCCGGAGAAAACCGCCGAAAGCGGCTCGAACTGCATGTCGCTGCGCGCGGCGATGAGGCGCGCGAGCGTGGTCTTGCCGCAGCCCGGCGGCCCCCAGAGGATCATCGAGGAGATGCGGCCGGTCGCGACCATCCGGCCGATGGGCCCCTCGGGCCCCAGCAGATGATCCTGACCGACCACCTCCTCCAGCGTCTGCGGCCGCAGCCGGTCGGCCAGCGGGCGCGGGGCCTGGCTTTCGAAGAGGCTGCTCATGCGGCTCCTGCGGCGGCCATGGGGCTCATCCGAGATCGAGCGTCTGCACGCGGTCGCCGCGCTTGACCATGATCTTCCAATGGACCGAGCGCTGGGCGAGCTGATCGAGCGCCGTCTTCACGTCCGGGGTCGGCGCGTCGTTGATCTTGAGCAAGATGTCGCCCGGCCGGAACCCCACCTGCGCCGCGGGGCTGCCATTGTCGACCTTGGTCACGACCACGCCCGACCAGACGGTCGAGATCCCGATCTCTTCCCCCAGGGCCGGCGACAGGTTCGCGAGATGCGCCCCCATGAGCGGCGTGCGGCCTTCGATCAGCGTCTCCTCGCGCGGCGGGGTCTCGGGCGCTTCCACCAGGGGAACGGCCAGATCGAGCGACTGGCCCTTGCGCAGGACCGTCAGCGTCGCGGTGCTGCCGACGGGCAGCGTCGCCAGCCGGAACTTGAGCGCGCCCGGATCCTCGACCGCCCGGTCGTTGATCGCCGTCACGATGTCGCCGACCTTGAGACCGGCCTTCTGCGCCGGGCCGCCGTCATAGAGATTGTTGATAACGACGCCGCCGGGCTTGGCGAGGCCGAAGCCCTGCGCTAGCTCGGCCGTCACCGGCTGGCCGGTGGCGCCGATCCAGGGCCGCACGATCTTGCCGCCATTGCCGGCCGCATCGATGACCGAGCGGACCATGTTGGCCGGTATGGCGAAGCCGATACCGACGGAACCGCCGGTGCGCGAGACGATCGCCGTGTTGATGCCGGCGAGCTTGCCGTCCATCGTCACCAGGGCGCCGCCGGAATTGCCGGGATTGATGGCGGCGTCGGTCTGGATGAAGAAGCCATAGTCGGTGATGCCGACTCGGGTGCGGGCGAGCGCCGAGATGATGCCGCTGGTGACCGTCTGGCCGACGCCGAAGGGATTGCCGATCGCCAGCACCAGGTCGCCCACCTCGAGCGCGTCGGAATCGCCGAGATCGAGCGTGGGCAGCTCGGCGCCCTCGGGATCGACCTTGAGCAGGGCCAGGTCGGATTGCTCGTCGGTGGTGATCGGCGTCGCCGCGAACTCGCGGCCGTCGCTGAGCACCACCTTGATCTCCTGGGCGCCCTCGATCACATGGACGTTGGTGACCACCAGCCCGTCGGAACGCACGATCACGCCCGAGCCCAGCGAATTCTGGACGCGGGGCGAAGGCTGGCCGAAAGCGTCGCCGAAGAACTGCCGGAAGAAGGGATCGGCGAAGAGCGGCGAGGTGCGCTGCTGCACGACCGCCCGCGTATAGATGTTGACCACCGCCGGCTCGACCCGCTTCACCAGCGGCGCGAAGGACAGCGTGATCTGCTCGCGCGAGCTCGGCACGGCGGGTTCGTCGGCGGGTGCGGCTGCGGACCAGATGCCGCAGCAAACCAGGACAACGAGGCCGAAATCGATCAATCGGCGGGTCGGACGCGACAGACGCATAAGCACTCCCTGAACGGTTTTCAGAACAGACCGGCCGGCCCCATCCGCGATTTTAACGGGAACCGGCGACGGGCCCAACCCGCCCGGCATGAAGAACCGGCAAGCCCAAAGCGAAAGGGGCGGCCCCAAGGACCGCCCCTTCCCCATCTCTCGGACCCGCGCCCGCGCGTCGGTCCCGGCTCAAGCCTCGGGCTGCTGCTCTTCGCCCTCGGTCTCTTTCTGGGTCGGTCCCGAATCCAGGCCCTTGGCGGCCGGGTCGCGATCGACCAGCTCGATGACCGCCATGGGGGCCGCGTCGCCGAGGCGGAAACCCGCCTTCAGCACCCGGGTATAGCCGCCATTGCGGGTCTTGTAGCGCTCGGCCAGCGTATCGAACAGCTTGCGGGTCTGCGTCTCGTCGCGCAGCGTCGCCAGCACCTGGCGGCGGGCATGGAGCCCGCCCCGCTTGCCCAGCGTGATCAGCTTCTCGACGATCGGCCGGAGATCCTTGGCCTTCGGCAAGGTGGTCTTGATCTGCTCATGCTTGATCAGCGCCGCCGCCATGTTGGCGAACATGGCCTTGCGGTGGCCGGTCCTGCGGTTGAGTTTGCGGCCGGACATTCCGTGACGCATCGCTTGCTCCCTTTTCTCCGATCCGGCGCCGATGCCGGGGCTTTCCGCCCCGGGCACGACCCGATTGCATCATCCCGCCGCCGCGAGGTCCCCGAAGGGCCACCCGTGCACGGCCGGGTGCGGGCCACCACGGCCCGCGCTCAGTCCCTAAGCCCGTCTCCGGCTCAATACGGCTCGTCGAGCCGCTTCGCCAGGTCCTCGATGTTCTCCGGCGGCCAGTTCGGGATCTCCATGCCGAGATGGAGGCCCATCTGCGCCAGCACTTCCTTGATCTCGTTGAGCGACTTGCGGCCGAAGTTCGGCGTCCGCAGCATCTCGGCCTCGGTCTTCTGAACCAGGTCGCCGATATAGACGATGTTGTCGTTCTTCAGGCAGTTCGCCGAACGGACCGACAGCTCGAGCTCGTCGACCTTGCGCAGGAGGTTCTTGTTGAACGGCGGCTCGGCCGTCCGGATCTCCTCGCGGACGGCACTCGGCTCCTCGAAATTGATGAAGAGCTGGAGCTGGTCCTGCAGGATGCGCGCGGCGAGCGCCACGGCGTCCTCGGGCGCGATCGCGCCGTTGGTCTCGACCTGCATCGAGAGCTTGTCATAGTCGGTGACCTGGCCGACGCGGCTGTTGTCGACCTTGTAGGAGACCTTCTTCACCGGGCTGAACAGCGCATCGACCGGGATCAGGCCGATGGGCGAATCCTCGAGCCGGCTCTGCGCCGCGGCCATGTAGCCTTTGCCCGTGTCGACGGTGAACTCCATCTTCACGCTGGCGCCCTGGTCGAGGGTGCAGAGCACGAGATCGGGATTCATGATCTCGATGTCGTGGCCGGTCTGGATCATGCCGGCACGCACCTCGCCCGGGCCCTCGGCCACGAGGCGCATGCGCTTCGGGCCTTCGCCGTGCATCTTCAGGCCCATGCCCTTGATGTTGAGGACGATGTCGGTCACGTCCTCGCGCACGCCGGGAATCGAGGAGAACTCGTGGAGCACGTTCTCGATCTGCACCGAGGTGACGGCAGCGCCCTGCAGCGACGACAGCAGCACGCGACGCAGCGCGTTGCCCAGCGTCAGGCCGAAGCCACGTTCGAGCGGCTCGGCCACCACGGTGGCGAAGCGCTTGGGATCAGTGCCGGGCTCCACAGCCAGCTTGTTCGGCTTAATGAGCTCGGTCCAGTTTTTCTGCAACACGATTGCGACCTCTCGCTTTCCGTCCGGCCGGCCTTCTGATCCGGGGCCCGCGTCCCCGGTTTACCGCCGGCCTGGACTGGTTCTGGTCTTCTTCTGCACACGCAACGCCCGGCGCGGGTCGCCGGGCGGTGGAATTGTCTGCGGTCTCTTGGATCCGCTCAGACGCGCCGGCGCTTGGGCGGGCGGCAGCCGTTATGCGGGATCGGCGTCACGTCCTTGATGGAGGTGATGGTGAAGCCCGCACCCTGCAGCGCGCGCAGCGCGGACTCGCGGCCCGAACCCGGACCCTTCACCTCGACCTCGAGCGTCTTCACGCCATGCTCCGCCGCCTTGCGCGCGGCGGCATCGGCGGCGACCTGCGCGGCATAGGGCGTCGACTTGCGCGAGCCCTTGAAGCCGAGGCTGCCCGACGAGGCCCAGGCCACGGTATTGCCCTGCGCGTCGGTGATGGTGATCATCGTATTGTTGAAGCTCGCGTTCACATGCGCGACGCCAGAGGTGATGTTCTTGCGCTCTTTGCGACGCGGGCGCGCGGTAGCTGCCTTGACCATGGCCTTCTCTTCTCCTTGGAACCCTTAGACGGCCTTCTTCTTGCCGGCGATCGCCTTGGCCGGGCCCTTGCGGGTGCGCGCATTGGTGTGGGTGCGCTGGCCGCGGACCGGCAGGCCCTTGCGATGGCGCAGGCCGCGATAGCAGCCCAGATCCATCAGCCGCTTGATGTTGATCGCGACTTCGCGGCGCAGATCGCCCTCGACGCGGTAGTCGCGGTCGATCACCTCGCGGATGCGAACGACCTCGTCGTCCGTCAGCTGGTGCACGCGCCGGTCGAGCGGGATGCCGACCTTCTCCATGATCTCCTTGGCTTTGGCGTTGCCGATGCCGTGAATGTAGGTCAGGGCAATCAGGACACGCTTTTGCGTCGGGATATTGACGCCCGCAATACGCGCCACCGCTATTTCTCCTTGAATTTCAACGGGATAGACGACAGGACCTTGGTCTCTGCCAGCCCGAGGGCGCGCATTATATGAAGATTCGCCATCGAGTCAACCGGTTAGGCCGTCGCTATCCGAGCCAGGATGGCCTCGATCGCCCCGGTCACCTGATCCGGGGCCGCCATCCCATCCACTTCCTTAAGGAGCCCCTTGCGCCGGTAATAGGGCACGATCGGCGCTGTCTGCGCCCGATAGGCCTCCAGCCGCGCCTTCAGGGTCTCCGGATTGTCGTCCTTGCGCCGCACGAACTCGGTCGAGCCGCAGCGGTCGCAGACCCCCGGCTTTTTCGGGGGTTGGAACTTGTCGTGGTAGCCGGCCCCGCACTTGGCGCAGGTGAAGCGGCCCGAGATGCGCTCGATCAGGGCGGCCTCGTCCACCACCAGCTCGATCACGGCGTCGAGCCGCCGGCCGCGCCCCGCCAGCATCCTGTCGAGGGCCTCGGCCTGGGCCTCGGTGCGCGGGAAACCGTCCAGCACGAAGCCCTTGCGGGCGTCGGGTGCGTCAATTCGCTCGGCGATCATGGCGATGATGATCTCGTCGGGCATGAGCTGGCCCGCCTCCATCACCTTCTTCGCCTGCTGCCCGAGCGCGCTGCCCGAGGCCACCGCCTGGCGCAGCATGTCCCCCGTCGAGAGCTGCACCAATCCCCGTGCCGTCTCGAGCCGCTTGGCCTGGGTGCCCTTCCCGGCGCCGGGCGGGCCCAGGAGAATCAGGTTCATCCCCGCCGCCCCTTGAGCTTCGACTTCTTGATCAGCCCTTCATATTGATGGGCCAGCAGGTGCGAATGCACCTGGGCCACGGTGTCCATGGTGACCGAGACCACGATCATCAGGCTGGTGCCGCCGAAATAGAACGGCAGCGCATATTGCGAGATCAGGATCTCGGGCAGGAGACAGATGATGGAGATGTAGGCGGCGCCGAGCACGGTGATGCGCGTCAGCACATAGTTGATGTACTCGGCCGTGGGCTTGCCGGGCCGGATGCCCGGGATGAAGCCGCCGTATTTCTTCAGGTTCTCCGCGGTATCGACCGGATTGAAGACGATCGCGGTGTAGAAGAAGGTGAAGAACACGATCAGCCCGACATAGAGCGCCATATAGAGCGGCTGGCCGTGGGCCAGCACGCGGGTGATCGGCTGCAGCCATTCCGGCCCGCCCTGGGCGCCGAAGCTCGCCACGGTCAGGGGCAGCAGCAGCAGGGAGCTCGCGAAGATCGGCGGGATCACGCCGGCGCTGTTGAGCTTGAGCGGCAGGTGCGAGCTGTCGCCGCCATACATCTTGTTGCCGACCTGGCGCTTGGGATACTGCACCACGAGCCGGCGCTGGGCGCGCTCGAAGAAGACCAGGGCGGCGACCGTCACGACCGCGACGATCAGGATGATGATGATCAGGAAGGTCGAGAGCGCGCCGGTGCGGCCCAGCTCGAGGGTGCGGACCATGGCCGCCGGCAGGTTGGCGACGATGCCGGCGAAGATGATGAGCGAGGTGCCGTTGCCGACGCCGCGCGAGGTGATCTGCTCGCCCAGCCACATCAGGAAGATGGTGCCGCCGGTGAGCGTGACCATGACCGAGAGGCGGAAGAACATGCCGGGCTCGGCCACGGCGCCGTGGCCGCCCGAGCTCATGCCCTCGATGCCCACGGCGATGCCATAGGCCTGCAGCGCCGCCAGGATCACCGTGCCGATGCGGGTATACTGGTTGATCTTCTTGCGGCCCGCCTCGCCCTCCTTCTTCATCGCCTCGAGCGAAGGCGAGATCGAGGAGAGGAGCTGCATGATGATCGATGCCGAGATGTACGGCATGATGTTGAGCGCGAAGATCGTCATGCGCCCGAGCGCGCCGCCCGAGAACATGTCGAAGATGCCGAGCACGCCGGTCGCATGCTGCCGGAACACGTCCTGCAGCACGGCGGGATCGATGCCCGGCAGGGGAATATAGGTGCCCAGCCGGTAGACGATCAGCGCGCCCAGCGTAAACCAGATGCGGTTCTTGAGCTCTGTCGCCTTGGCGAAGGCGGAGAAGTTGATATTGGCGGCGAGCTGTTCGGCGGCTGATGCCATGGTGCCCGTCCGACCTCCGGGCCTTAGCCCGCTGCCTTGGTGTCTGCCTCGACGGCGGGCTTCGTGACCACGACCTTGCCGCCCGCCTTCTCGACCGCGGCGATGGCGGCCTTGGAGGCGCGGGCGACCTTGAAGGTCGCCTTGGTCTTGAGCTCGCCCTGGGCCAGGAGCGAGATGCCGTCCTTGACCCGGGTGGTGACGCCGGCGGCCTTGAGGGCCTTGCCGTCGATGGTCTTGCCGGCATCGAGCTTGCCGGCCTCGATCGCGGCCTGGACCCGGCCCAGATTCACTTCCACCAGCTCCAGGCGGAAGATGTTGTTGAAGCCGCGCTTGGGCAGGCGCCGATACATCGGCATCTGGCCGCCCTCGAAGCCGTTGATGGCGACGCCGGTGCGCGCGGTTTGGCCCTTGCCGCCGCGCCCGCCGGTCTTGCCCTTGCCCGAGCCGATGCCGCGGCCGACGCGGATCGGGCTCTTGCGGGCGCCCGGGTTGTCCCTGAGCTGATTGAGCTTCATTGTCTTCGATCCTTAATCTTGGCCCTGTGACTCGTGGCTGGCGCCCAAGGGACTTCTGTCTAGATAGGAACCCCGCTGCCGGGTTACCAGCCGGCGGTTTCCTCGAACCTTACGGCTCCACCCGAACCAGGTGATGCACGCGCTTGATCATGCCGCGGACCGAGGGCGTATCCTCGAGCACGCGGCTGCGGCCCATCTTGTTGAGCCCCAGGCCGATCAGGGTGCGGCGCTGACCGTCCTCGCGACCGATCGGGCTGCCGATCTGGGTCACCGTGATCTTCCCCGCCGCCTTCTTCTCGGCCGCCTTCTTCTCAGCCATTTTCAATCACTCCCGTGCGCGACCTGGTTACTCGCGGGCATCCGCGCCTTCGGCGCGCTTGCCCAGGATGTCGCTGACCTTGCGGCCGCGGCGTGCGGCCACCGAACGCGGCGAGCTGCTGTGGGTGAGCGCGTCGAACGCCGCCTTGATCATGTTGTGCGGGTTGGAGGTGCCGACCGACTTGGCCACCACGTCCTGGACCCCCAGCGCCTCGAAGATGGCGCGGATCGGGCCGCCGGCGATGATGCCGGTGCCGGGCACCGCGGCGCGCAGCACGACCCGCCCGGCGCCGTAATGGCCGATGATGTCGTGATGCAGCGTGCGGCCCTCGCGCAGCGGCACGCGCACCATGGCGCGCTTGGCCTGCTCGGTCGCCTTGCGGATCGCCTCGGGCACCTCGCGCGCCTTGCCGGAGCCGTGCCCGACGCGGCCCTTGCCGTCGCCGACCACGACGATCGCGGCGAAGCCGAACCGCCGGCCGCCCTTCACCACCTTGGCGACGCGATTGATCCCGACCAGCTTTTCGACCAGTTCGGATTCCTCGCGCGGGGCGCGCTCGCGTTCGCGGCGCTCGGACTTTGCGGGACGTGCCATCTCGATACCTCTAGAAGCTGAGACCGCCCTCGCGGGCGGCGTCGGCCAGGGCCTTCACCCGGCCATGAAACAGATAACCGCCGCGGTCGAACACGACCTCCTTGACGCCGGCCTGGAGCGCGCGCTGGGCGACCAGCTTGCCGACCGCCTCGGCGGCCGACTTGTTGCCGCCCGACTTCAGGCTGGCGCGCAGATCCTTGTCCAGGCTCGAGGCCGCGGCGATGGTGACGCCCTTCACGTCGTCGATGACCTGGGCATAGATGTGCTGGCCCGACCGGAACACCGACAGGCGCAGGCGCCCGTGGCTCTTGCGGCGGATCGAGACCCGGTTCCGGCGCTTGCGGCGCTCGAACAATGCATCTGGATTGGCCATGGTTCGATCCTCTTACTTCTTCTTGCCTTCCTTGCGCAGGATCGTCTCGCTGTCGTACTTGATGCCCTTGCCCTTGTAGGGCTCGGGACCACGATAGGAGCGGATCTCTGCGGCGACCTGACCGACACGCTGCTTGTCGGCCCCGGTGATGGTGATCGAGGTCGGCTTGTCGCACTTGATCGTGATGCCTTCCGGAATCGGGAAGTTCACGTCGTGGCTGTAGCCGAGCTGGAGCTGCAGGCTCTTGCCCTGGACCGCGGCGCGATAGCCGACGCCGTTGATCTCGAGGCTCTTGCTGTAGCCCTGCGACACGCCGCGCACCATGTTGCGCACCAGGTTGCGGGTGGTGCCCCACATCATGCGGGCCTGCTTGGTCTCGTTGACCGGCTTGACCCAGAACTTGCCGTCCTGCATCCCGGCATCGACCAGCACGCTCAGCGGCAGGGTGAGCTCGCCGAGCTTGCCCTTGGCCTTGACCTTGCGGCCGTCCACCGCGAGCGTGACACCGCTCGGCACGGCAACGGGATTTTTTCCGACGCGTGACATCTCATTCGTCCTTTAGAACACGCGGCACAGCACCTCGCCGCCGACATTGGCGGCGCGGGCTTCGCTGTCCGACATGACGCCGCGCGGCGTCGAGAGGATCGAGATGCCGAGCCCGTTATAGACCCGCTGCAGGTCGGCGATCCGCGAATAGACGCGCCGGCCCGGCTTGGAGATCCGCGAGATCTCCCGGATGACCGGGGCGCCCTCGTGATACTTCAGCTCGATCCTGATTTCGCCGAAACCCGGTTCTGCCGCCTGCTGGCTGAAGCCGCGGATGTAACCCTCGCGCTTCAGGACTTCCAGCACGCTGGAACGCAGCTTCGAAGCCGGGGTCGACACGCTCTGCGCGCCCGCCTTCTGTGCGTTCCGGATCCGGGTCAGCATATCCCCCAGGGGATCACTCAATGCCATGACCGGCTTCCCTCCTTACCAACTCGACTTGACCATGCCCGGGATCTGCCCGGACGAGGCCAGCTCGCGTAGCGCAATGCGCGACAGCTTGAACTTGCGGTGAAACCCGCGCGGACGGCCGGTCAGCTCGCAGCGGTTATGCTGGCGTACCGGCGACGAATTGCGCGGGAGCTGGGCGAGCTTGAGGCGCGCCGCGAAGCGCTCCTCCATCGGCCGCCCCTCGTCGTTCGCGATCGCCTTGAGGCGGTCGCGCTTGGCGGCGTACTGCTTGGCCATCGCGCGGCGCTTCTTGTCGCGGTTGATCGAGCTTTTCTTTGCCATGTCTTTCCTCCGATGCCCCGGGTCAGTTGACGAAGGGCATAGCGAAGCCCTTGAGCAGGGCCTTGGCCTCGGCATCGCTCTTCGCCGAGGTGCAGATGACGATATCGAGCCCGCGGATTTCCTGGATCTGGTCGTAGTTGATCTCGGGAAACACGATCTGCTCCTTGAGGCCCAGCGCGTAGTTGCCGCGGCCGTCGAAGCTCTTGGGCGACACGCCGCGGAAGTCGCGGACGCGGGGAAGCGCGATATTGATCAGGCGGTCCAGGAATTCGTACATCCGCTCGCGGCGCAGCGTGACCTTGCAGCCGATGTTCATGTTCTGGCGCAGCTTGAAGGTCGCGATCGACTTGCGGGCCTTGGTCATCACCGGCTTCTGGCCGGCGATCGCCGTCAGCTCGGCCGCGGCCTGCTGGGTCTTCTTGCTGTCGTTGACAGCCTCGCCCACGCCCATGTTGATGACGATCTTCTCCAGCTTCGGCACGGCCAGCTGGTTGTCGTACTTGAACTCGGCCATCAGGGCCGGGCGCACGACCTTCTCGTAATGTTCCTGCAAACGGGACGTCATGGCAGCACCTAGCGATCGATGGTTTCGCCCGAACGACGCGCAACGCGAACCTTGCGGCCGTCATCCAGGAACTTGTAGCCGACGCGGGTCGGCTTGTCGGTCTTCGGGTCGATCAGGGCGAGGTTCGAGAGGTGGATCGGCGCCTCCTTCTCGACGATTCCGCCCGGATCGCGCGCGGTCTGGCGGCTGTGCCGCTTGACCATGTTCACACCCTGGACGAGGGCGCGCGCTTCCGTCGGGAACACGCGGATCACCTCGCCGTTCTTGCCCTTGTCGCGGCCGGTCAGCACGGTGACACGGTCGCCTTTCCTGATCTTGAGCTTGGTCGCCATCTCGGTCTTCCTCTTCGCCGGCCCGGTTGCTCTAGAGAACTTCCGGAGCGAGCGAGATGATCTTCATGAACTTCTTGCCCCTGAGCTCGCGCGTGACGGGGCCGAAGATGCGGGTGCCGATCGGCTCGCCCTGCTTGTTGATCAGCACGGCGGCGTTGCGGTCGAAGCGGATCAGGCTGCCGTCGGTGCGACGGATCGCCTTCGAGGTGCGCACGATCACCGCCTGGTGGACGTCGCCCTTCTTCACGCGGCCCCTCGGAATCGCCTCCTTGACCGAGACGACGATGACGTCGCCCACGGAGGCGTATTTCCGCTTGGAACCGCCGAGCACCTTGATGCACTGCACCCTGCGCGCGCCCGAGTTGTCGGCCACTTCCAGGTTCGTCTGCATCTGGATCATGACGCGGTTCTCCTCAGCCCTGCTGGGAAGCGGCGGAGGTCACGACCTCCCACCGCTTCGTCTTGGACAGCGGCCGACATTCCCGGATCATCACCGTGTCGCCAACCTTGGACGCATTCGCCTCGTCGTGCGCCGCATAGCGCTTCGAGCGACGGATGAACTTCTTGTAGATCGGGTGCATGACGCGACGCTCGACGCTGACGATGACCGTCTTGTCGTTCTTGTCGCTGACCACGACACCCTGGAGCACTCGCCTCGGCATGTTCCTGTCTCCTAGGCCCGCTCGCGGGTTTTCTCGTTGAGCACGGTCTGGATGCGGGCGATGTCGCGCCGCACCTCGCGCACCCGCGCGGTGTTCTCAAGCTGGCCGCTGGCCCGGCGGAAGCGGAGGTTGAAGGCCTCCTTGCGCAGGTCCGCCAGCGACGCCTTCAGCTGGTCCGGCGTCTTCTGCCGCACGTCTTCGACCTTCATCTCAACCCTCCTCGCCCAGACGGGCCACGAAGCGCGTCTTGATCGGCAGCTTCGCCGCCGCCAGATCGAACGCCTCGACCGCCAGCGACTTCGGCACGCCGTCGATCTCGAACATGATGCGGCCGGGATGGATGCGGACCACCCAGTATTCGGGCGTGCCCTTGCCCGAGCCCATGCGGACCTCGGCCGGCTTGCGCGACACCGGAACGTCCGGGAACACGCGGATCCAGATGCGGCCCAGGCGCTTCATGTGGCGGGTCACGGCGCGGCGCGCGGCCTCGATCTGGCGCGCGGTGACGCGGCCGGGCTCGGTCGCCTTCAGACCGTACTGGCCGAAGTCCAGGTTGGTCCCGGCCTTGGCCTTGCCGTGAATGCGGCCCTTGTGGGCCTTGCGGTATTTGGTTCGCTTCGGCTGAAGCATGATGCTCGCTCCCTACTCTCTCGCTCCCGCCTTCAGCGCGCGACCTGCTGCTCGAGGGCGCGCTTGTCCTGCGCCATCGGGTCGTGAGCCATGATCTCGCCCTTGAACACCCACACCTTCACGCCGCAGGTGCCGTAGGTGGTCATGGCCGTCGCCTCGCCGAAATCGATGTCGGCGCGCAGCGTGTGCAGCGGCACCCGGCCCTCGCGATACCACTCCGTGCGGGCGATCTCCGCGCCGCCCAGCCGGCCGGCGCAGGTGATGCGGATGCCCTGGGCGCCCAGGCGCATCGCCGACTGCACGGCGCGCTTCATCGCGCGGCGGAAGGCGACGCGGCGCTCGAGCTGCTGGGCGATGTTCTCGGCCACCAGCTTGGCGTCGATCTCGGGCTTGCGGATCTCGACGATGTTCAGGCTGACTTCGCTGCCCGTCATCTTGGCGAGATCGCTGCGGAGCTTCTCGACGTCGGCGCCCTTCTTGCCGATCACCACGCCCGGACGGGCGGTGTGGATCGTGATGCGCGCGCGCTTGCTCGGACGCTCGATGACGATGCGGCTGACGCCGGCCTGCAGGAGGCGCTTCTGAAGATACTTCTTCAGGCGCAGATCCTCGTGCAGCAGCGCCGCGTAATCGTCGTCGGCGAACCAGCGCGAATCCCAGGTGCGGTTGATGCCGACGCGCAGCCCGATCGGATTGACTTTCTGACCCATATTACGCGGTCTCCTCGCTCTCGCGCACGACGACGGTGAAGTTGCTCCACCACTTCTCGACCTTGGCCGCGCGGCCGCGGGCGCGCGCATGGAAGCGGCGCATCACGAAGCCCCGGCCCACGCTGGCTTCGGCCACGACCAGGCGGTCGACGTCCAGCTGGTGGTTGTTCTCGGCATTGGCGATCGCCGCCTGCAGCACCTTCTTCGCGTCGCGTGCGATGCGCCGCTTGGAGAAGGTGAGCTCGGCCAGCGCAGCACTGGCGCTCTTGCCGCGGATCGACTGGGCCACGAGGTTCAGCTTGCGCGGGCTCGTGCGCAGAAGCCGCGCCTCCGCCTTCGCCTCGGTCTCGGCCAGCCGCCGGGGATGTGCCTTCTTGCTCATCGCCCTGTTACTCCCTCTTGGCCTTCTTGTCGGCCGCGGTGTGGCCGTGGAAGAAGCGCGTCGGCGCGAACTCGCCGAAGCGGTGGCCGATCATGTTCTCGGTCACCAGCACCGGCAGGAACTTGTTGCCGTTGTAGACGCCGAAGGTGAGGCCGACGAACTGCGGCAGGATGGTCGAGCGACGCGACCAGGTCTTGATGACCTCGTTGCGGCCGGACGCGCGCGAGGTCTCCGCCTTCTTCAGCAGATAGCCGTCGACGAACGGACCTTTCCAAACGGAGCGAGCCACTTGCTTCGCCCTCCTTACTTGCTGACCTGACGGCGGCGCAGAATCTGGCCGTCCGTCTTCTTGTTGTGCCGCGTCTTCTTGCCCTTGGTGGAGATGCCCCAGGGGGTGACCCAGGCCATGCCGCCGTTGGTGCGACCGCCATGCGGATGATCGACCGGGTTCATCGCGATGCCGCGGACCACCGGACGGCGGCCCAGCCAGCGCGCGCGGCCGGCCTTGGCGATGACGATGTTCTGCTGGTCCGGGTTCGAAACCGCGCCGATCGTCGCCATGCACTCGCTCGAGACCTTGCGGACCTCGCCCGAGGCCATGCGCAGGAGCGCGGCGCCGGCATCGCGGCCGACGAGCTGGACGAAGGTGCCGGCGGCGCGCGCCATCTGGCCGCCGCGGCCCGGCTTCATCTCCACGTTATGGACGATGGTGCCGACCGGGATGCTCTTGAGGGGCATCGCGTTGCCCGGCTTGATGTCCGCGCGTTCGCCCGACACCACCACGTCGCCCGCCTTCAGGCGCTGCGGCGCCAGGATGTAGGCGAGCTCGCCGTCGGTGTATTTGATGAGGGCGATGAAGGCGGTGCGGTTCGGGTCGTACTCGAGCCGCTCCACCGTCGCCTCGACGTCGAACTTGCGGCGCTTGAAGTCGATCGTGCGGTAGCGGCGCTTGTGGCCGCCGCCGCGCTGGAACGAGGTGATGCGGCCGGTGTTGTTGCGGCCGCCCGTCTTGCGCAGACCCTCGGTCAGCGCCTTCACGGGGTCGCCCTTGTGCAGCTCGCTGCGGTCGACGATGACCAGCTGGCGGGTGGAGGGCGTAACCGGCTTGTATGTCTTGAGCGCCATCGCTTAGACCCCCGAGGTCACGTCGATGGTGTTGCCCTCGGCGAGGGTGACCATCGCTTTCTTGGTGTCGGAACGGAAGCCGAGCCGGCCGCGGAAGCGCTTGGTCTTGCCCAGCTGACGCAGGGTGTTGACCGCGACCACCTTGACCTTGAACACGCCCTCGACGGCGGCCTTGATCTCCGGCTTGGTCGCGTCCAGCGGCACCTTGAAGGTGACCTGGCTGTGCGCGGACCCGGCCGTGGACTTCTCGGTCACCACGGGCGAGCGGATCAGCTCGTACATGCGGGCCTGGCTGAGCTTGGTCTCAACCGGCTTGATCGGCCGTGCTCTGCTCATTTCAGTCGCGCCTCCAGATGCTCGACGGCGGCCTTGCTCAGCACCAGCACGTCGCGCCGCAGGATGTCGTAAACATTCGCACCCTGCTGCGGCAGCAGATCGAGGTTGGGAATGTTCGCGGTCGCGCGGCGGAAATTGTCGTCCACGGCGGGCCCGTCGATCAGCAGAACCGACTGCCAGCCGAACTTGCCGAGCTTGCCGGCCAGCTCCTTGGTCTTCGCCTTGGCGGCGGCCAGGCTGTCCACGACCACCAGCTTGCCGTCGGCCTGCTTGCTCGAGAGCGCCGTCTTCAGCGCGAGCTTGCGGACCTTCTTGGGCAGGTCGTGCTCGTGGCTGCGCACCACGGGCCCGAAGATCACCGCGCCGCCGCGGAACTGCGGCGAGCGCAGCGAGCCCTGGCGGGCGCTGCCGGTGCCCTTCTGCTTGTAGGGCTTCTTGGTCGTGCCCTGGACGTCGCCGATGGTCTTGGTCTTGTGCGTGCCCTGGCGGCGCTTGGCGAGCTGCCAGTTGACCGCGCGCGCGAGGATGTCGCGGCGCACGGGCAGGCCGAACACCTCGTCGGAAAGGTCGATCTCGCCGACCTTCTTGTTGTCCAGGCTGGTGAGCGGAAGCTTCATCGCCCTTATTCCTTCTTCTCGGCCGCGGGCTCGGCAGCCGTCTTGAGGCCCGCCGGGAACGGCAGGTCCTTCGGCGCCTTGCGCTTCACCGCGTCGCGCAGCATGACCCAGCTGCCCTCGGCGCCGGGAACCGCGCCCTCGACATAGATCAGGCCCTGGTCGGCGTCGGTCGAGACGACCTTCAGGTTCAGGATCGTCACGCGCTCGTCGCCCAGATGGCCCGCCATCTTCTTGCCCGGGAAGGTGCGGCCCGGATCCTGGCGGTTACCGGTGGAGCCGTGGCTGCGATGCGAGATCGACACGCCGTGCGTCGCGCGCAGGCCGCCGAAGTTCCAGCGCTTCATGGCGCCGGCGAAGCCCTTGCCGATGCTGGTGCCGGTCACGTCGACGAACTGGCCGGGCACGAAATGCGTGGCCGAGAACTCGGCCCCCACCTCGAGCAGCGCCTTCGGCTCGACGCGGAATTCCGCGAGCTTGCGCTTGGGCTCGACCTTGGCCTTGGCGAAATGGCCGCGCTGGGCCTTGGTCAGGTTCTTCACCTTCGGGCTGCCGATCCCGAGCTGAACGGCGGTATAGCCGTCGCGCTCGGCGGTCTTCACCGCCACGACCTGGCAGCCTTCCATCTTCAGCACGGTCACCGGCACATGCGCGCCTTCTTCATTGAAGACGCGGGTCATGCCCAGCTTCTGTGCGATCAAACCGGAACGCATGGTTCCACTCCCGGACATGCCTGGACTAGTTCTTCAACTTGATCTCGACGTCCACGCCGGCGGCGAGCTCGAGCTTCATGAGCGCATCCACCGTCTGCGGGGTCGGATCGACGATATCGAGCAGCCGCTTGTGCGTCCGGATCTCGAACTGCTCGCGGCTCTTCTTGTCCACGTGCGGCGAACGCAGCACCGTCACGCGCTCGATGCGCGTCGGCAGCGGGATCGGCCCGCGCACCTGGGCGCCGGTGCGCTTGGCCGTGTTGACGATCTCGCCGGTCGACTGATCGAGCACGCGGTGATCGAACGCCTTCAGGCGGATCCGGATATTTTGGTTTTCCATGGTCTGGGTCCCTGCTGCCGGTGCCGCTTACTCGATGATGGATGCGACGACGCCGGCGCCGACCGTGCGGCCGCCCTCGCGGATGGCGAAGCGCAGGCCCTCGTCCATCGCGATCGGCGCGATCAGATGCACCTCCATCGCGATGTTGTCGCCCGGCATCACCATCTCCGTGCCCTGCGGCAGAACGATCGTCCCCGTCACGTCCGTCGTCCGGAAGTAGAACTGCGGGCGATAGTTCGAGAAGAACGGCGTATGACGACCGCCCTCCTCCTTCGTCAGAATGTAGGCCTCCGCCTTGAACTTCGTGTGCGGCGTGATCGAGCCCGGCTTCGACAGAACCTGGCCGCGCTCCACTTCCTCGCGCTTCGTCCCGCGCAGCAGCGCCCCGATGTTGTCGCCAGCCTCTCCGTAGTCCAGCAGCTTGCGGAACATCTCGACGCCCGTCACCACCGTCTTCGTCGTCGGACGCAGGCCCACGATCTCGACCTCGTCGCCGACCTTCACCGACCCGCGCTCGATGCGGCCCGTCACCACCGTCCCGCGGCCCGAGATCGAGAATACGTCCTCGATCGGCATCAGGAACGGACGGTCCTTCGCGCGCTCAGGCTGCGGAATGTAGCTGTCCACCGCCTGCATCAGCTTCAGGATCGCGTCATGACCCAGCGCCGGCTCCCGGCCCTCCAGCGCGCACAGCGCCGAGCCCCGAACCATCGGGATCTTGTCGCCAGGGAAGTTGTACGACGTCAGCAGCTCGCGAACCTCCAGCTCCACCAGCTCCAGGAGCTCGGGGTCGTCCACCATGTCGCACTTGTTCAGGAACACAACCAGCGCCGGAACGCCGACCTGGCGCGCCAAAAGGATATGCTCGCGCGTCTGCGGCATCGGACCATCCGCCGCCGAGACCACCAGGATCGCGCCGTCCATCTGCGCGGCTCCCGTGATCATGTTCTTCACATAGTCCGCATGACCCGGGCAGTCCACATGCGCGTAGTGGCGAGCCTTCGTCTCATACTCCACATGCGCCGTGTTGATCGTGATCCCGCGCGCCTTCTCCTCAGGCGCCTTGTCGATCTGGTCGTAGGCCATGAACGTCGCCCCGCCCGTCTCCGCCAGCACCTTCGTGATCGCCGCCGTCAATGACGTCTTCCCGTGGTCGACGTGACCGATCGTCCCAATGTTGCAGTGCGGCTTGTTCCGCTCGAATTTCGCCTTCGCCATGGTCCTTACTCCGTCTTCTGCTTGCGGGCTGCTCTGTCGATCGCTTCCGAAATCACGCCATCTTGGCGCGGACTTCGTCGGCAACCGCCTGAGGCACCTGCTCGTAGTGGTCGAAATGCATGCTGTACTGCGCCCGGCCCTGGGACATCGAACGCAGCGTGTTCACGTAGCCGAACATGTTGGCCAGCGGCACCATGGCGGTGATCACGCGCGCATTGCCGCGTGAATCCATGCCCTGCACCTGGCCGCGCCGGCTGTTCAGGTCGCCGATGACGTCGCCCATGTAGTCCTCGGGCGTCACCACCTCAACCTTCATGATCGGCTCGAGAAGCTTGGGGCCCGCCTTCGGAATGCCCTCGCGGTAGCAGGCGCGCGCGGCGATGTCGAAGGTGAGCACGTTGGAGTCGACGTCGTGATAGGCGCCGTCGATCAGCGTCGCCTTGAAGTCGATCATCGGGAAGCCGGCGATCACGCCGGATTCCTTCGCGGCCTTGAGGCCCTTCTCGACGCCCGGCACGAACTCGCGCGGAACCGCGCCGCCGACCACGTCGTTCTCGAACTCGAACCCGCCGCCCGGGGGCAGCGGCTCGAAGCGGATCTTGACGCGGGCGAACTGGCCCGAGCCGCCGGTCTGCTTCTTGTGGGTGTAGTCCTGCTCGATGGTCTTGGAGATCGTCTCGCGATAGGCCACCTGCGGCGCGCCGACGTTGGCCTCGACCTTGAACTCGCGCTTCATGCGGTCGACGATGATCTCGAGATGCAGCTCGCCCATGCCCTTGATGATGGTCTGGCCGCTCTCGGCGTCGCTCGACACGCGGAAGGACGGGTCTTCCTGGGCCAGGCGGTTGAGCGCCATGCCCATCTTCTCCTGGTCGCCCTTGGTCTTGGGCTCGACCGCGACCTCGATGACCGGCTCGGGGAACTCCATGCGCTCCAGCACGATCGGATTGGCCGGATCGCAGAGCGTGTCGCCGGTGGTGGTGCCCTTCAGGCCCGCCAGCGCGACGATGTCGCCGGCGCGCGCTTCCTTGATGTCCTCGCGATGGTTCGCATGCATCTGCAGCATGCGCCCGCACCGCTCCTTGTCGCCCTTCACGGTGTTCAGCACCTGCTGGCCCGCGGCCAGCACGCCCGAATAGATGCGCACGAAGGTGAGCGAGCCGACGAACGGATCGGTCATGATCTTGAAGGCGAGGCCCGAGAAGGGCTCGTCGTCCGAGCTCTTGCGGCTGAGCGGCTCGTCGCTGTCCGGCTTCACGCCGACCACGTCCGGCACGTCGGTCGGGGCCGGCAGGAAGTCGACCACGGCGTCGAGCAGCAGCTGCACGCCCTTGTTCTTGAAGGCGCTGCCGCAGATGACCGGAATATGCGTGCTGGCGATGGTGCCCTTGCGGACCAGCCGCTTGATGGTGGCTTCGTCGGGCACCTTGCCGTCGAGATAGGCCTCGAGGACGGCCTCGTCGAGCTCGACCACGCTCTCGATCAGCTTGTGGCGATACTCCTCCGCCTTCGCCTTCATGTCGGCCGGGATATCGCCCACGACGAACTCGGCGCCGAGCGACTCATCCTTCCAGACGACGCTCTTCATGCGCACCAGATCGACGACGCCGACGAAATCGCTTTCGATGCCGATCGGCAGCTGCAGGACCACCGGATTCGCGCCGAGGCGGTCGATGATCATCTGCACGCAGCGATAGAAGTCCGCGCCGACGCGGTCCATCTTGTTGACGAAGCACATGCGCGGCACGCCGTACTTGTCGGCCTGGCGCCACACCGTCTCGGACTGCGGCTCGACGCCGGCGACGCCGTCGAACACCGTGCAGGCGCCGTCCAGCACGCGCAAGGACCGCTCGACCTCGATGGTGAAGTCGACATGGCCCGGGGTGTCGATGATGTTGATGCGATGGTCGCGCCAGAAGCAGGTCGTGGCGGCCGAGGTGATGGTGATGCCGCGCTCCTGCTCCTGCTCCATCCAGTCCATGGTGGCGGTGCCTTCATGGACTTCGCCGATCTTATAGGACCGGCCGGTATAATAGAGGATGCGCTCGGTCGTGGTGGTCTTGCCGGCATCGATGTGAGCCATGATGCCGATGTTTCGGTACCGATCGAGCGGAGTTGTGCGCGCCATGATATCGGGTGTCCTCGAACTCTTTCGCTATCGCCTGGGTTACCAGCGGTAGTGCGAGAAGGCCTTGTTGGCCTCGGCCATCTTGTGCGTGTCTTCGCGCTTCTTCACCGAGGCGCCGCGGTTGTTGGCGGCGTCGAGCAGCTCGGCCGAGAGGCGGTCGGTCATCGTGGTCTCGGAGCGGCCGCGCGCGGTCTGGATGATCCAGCGGATCGCCAGCGCCTGGGCGCGCTCCGGACGGACCTCGACCGGAACCTGGTAGGTGGCGCCGCCGACGCGCCGCGAGCGCACCTCGAGGTGCGGCTTCACGTTGTCGAGCGCGTCGCGGAACACCTTCACCGGATCGCCCTTGGACTTCTTCTCGACCTGCTCGAGCGCGCCATAGACGGTCAGCTCGGCGACCGACTTCTTGCCCGCATACATCAGCGAGTTCATGAACTTCGTGATGACGACGTCGCCGAACTTGGCGTCCGGCAGGACTTCGCGCTTCTCGGCAGCATGACGACGGGACATCGGATCGACGCTCCTTAGATCACTTCGGCCGCTTGGCGCCGTACTTCGAACGGCGCTGGCGGCGGTCCTTCACGCCCTGGGTGTCGAGCGTGCCGCGGATGATGTGGTAGCGAACGCCCGGCAGGTCCTTCACGCGGCCGCCACGGATCATGACGACCGAATGCTCCTGCAGATTGTGGCCTTCGCCGGGGATGTAGCTCGTGACCTCGTAGCCGTTGGTGAGCCGCACGCGCGCGACCTTGCGCAGCGCCGAGTTCGGCTTCTTCGGCGTCGTGGTGTAGACGCGCGTGCAGACGCCGCGCTTCTGCGGGCTCGAATTCAGCGCCGGCACCTTGTTGCGGGCGGCGACCGGGCGACGCGGGCTGTTGATCAACTGATTGATCGTCGGCATCGGCTATAGGTCCTCGTACGGTTGCAAAACCGCGATGCAAACGACCGCGCCGAGCCAAAACGCTTCGGCTCGTGCGGCCAGAAAAATAGTCGCCAGGGGCATGGCCCCGCTCGGCGACCTATGTGTGTCGTTCGTGCTTTTCGGCGGCGCTGCGTCTAGACCGTTTGCAGGTCTACCACCAGCCCCGGAAGGCGCGCGGATAATATGAATCGACCTCCCCCCCGTCAAGCGCGAAACAGCAAGAGAATTCATTGCATTGCGGGCGGTTGCCGGGGCCTGGGCGCGGGGCGGGCAATTTTCAATTAACCGAGGGTTTCTGCGGGTTTCAGCCCCGGGCGCCCGGTTTCATCCACAGGAGCGCTTCGCGCCGCCGCCGCCGCCCGGGAGCGCCTTCCGCGTCGCCGAGGCGGCCTCGGCCGCGGTGGCAGTCATAAATTTCAGTTCTGAATCAATATATTGAATGTGATTCTCCCCGGCCACCCTTGCACGAGGCGCCGAGATGGCCGGAATCCATGCAAATGGCGCAGGACAGTCGTTCCGGGCGCTCTGTCGCACCCCGAAAAGGACGGGGCCCGCCTTCCTTCCGGAAGACGGGCCCCTTCGATCTTCAGCTCTCGCTCGAGCGGGGGCCTGAAGCCACCGCACGGACTCGAGATCAGGCGACTTCCGACTGCCCCTCGTTGGCGGCCGGCAGCGCCGGCTGGGCCTGGGCGGCCGTGAGCGCCCGGTCGCGGTCGGCGGCCAGCTGGCGCAGCCGGTTCATGACGGCGCCGGTGCCAGCCGGGATCAGACGGCCCACGATCACGTTCTCCTTGAGGCCGGTCAGCTGGTCGACGCGACCGGAGACGGCGGCCTCGGTGAGCACGCGGGTGGTCTCCTGGAAGGAGGCCGCCGAGATGAAGGAGTTGGTCTGCAGGCTGGCCTTGGTGATGCCCTGCAGCACCGGCATGCACCTCGCCGGACGCCCGTTCTCCTGCTCGGCCTTGTGGTTGACGATCTCGAACTCCGCGCGATCGATCTGCTCGCCGACCAGGAAGGTCGTGTCGCCGGGCTCGGTGATCTCGACCTTCTGCAGCATCTGGCGGACGATCACCTCGATGTGCTTGTCGTTGATCTTCACGCCCTGCAGCCGATAGACCTCCTGGATCTCCTTGATCAGGTAGTTCGCGAGGGCCTCGACGCCCAGCACGTTCAGGATGTCGTGCGGCACGGGGTTGCCGTCCATCAGCAGGTCGCCGCGCTGCACATAGTCGCCTTCCTGGACGCTGATATGCTTGCCCTTCGGGATCAGGTATTCGACGGGCTGGCGATCGCCCTCCTCCGGCACCACCAGGATCCGGCGCTTGGTCTTGTAGTCCTTGCCGAACTCCACGCGGCCGGCGATGTCGCTGATGATCGCGTAGTCCTTCGGCTTGCGAGCCTCGAACAACTCGGCCACGCGCGGCAGACCGCCGGTGATGTCGCGGGTCTTGGAGGATTCACGCGGGATGCGGGCCAGCACGTCGCCCGCCTTCACATGGGCGCCGTTCTCGATCGACAGGATCGCGTCGACCGAGAGGAAGTAGCGCGCCTCGATGCCGTTGGGCAGCGTGATGACCTCGCCCTTCTCGTCGCGCAGCGTGATGCGCGGCTTCAGCTCGTTACCGCGCGGCTGCTGCTTCCAGTCCACGACCACGCGGCTGGAGATGCCGGTCGTCTCGTCGAGCACCTCGCGCATCGACACGCCGTCGACTAGGTCGACATAGTTGGCGATGCCGTCGCGCTCGGTGATGATCGGCAGCGTGTAGGGATCCCACTCGGCGAGCTTCGTGCCCTTCGCGACCTTCACCCCGTCATCCACCAGGAGCTTGGCGCCGTAGGGGATGCGATGGCGGGCCTTCTCGCGGTTGGCCTCGTCGCGCAGCACGATCTCGCAGTTGCGACCCATCACGATCGGGATGCTCTGGCTGTTCTTGACCACGTTGAGATTCTTGATCTCGACCTTGGCCTCGAACGCCGCCTCCACGCTCGACTGCTCGGCGCCGCGCTGCGCCGCGCCGCCGATATGGAAGGTGCGCATGGTGAGCTGGGTGCCTGGCTCGCCGATCGACTGGGCGGCGATGACGCCGACCGCCTCGCCGATGTTCACGGTCGTGCCGCGGGCGAGATCGCGCCCGTAGCACTTGCCGCAGACGCCGACCTCGGTCTGGCAGGTCAGGACCGAACGGATCAGCACCGTGTCGATGCCGGCCCGATCGATCACGTCGACCTTGTCCTCGTCGATCAGCTCGCCCGCCGCGACCAGGGTCTTGTCGGTGAGCGGATCCTTCACGTCCACGGACGAGGTGCGTCCCAGGATGCGCTCGGCCAAGGGCGCGATCACCTCGCCGCCCTCGACCACGGCCTTCACCGTGAGGCCGCGGGTGGTGCCGCAATCCTCCTCGGTGATGATGCAGTCCTGGGCGACGTCGACCAGGCGGCGGGTCAGATAGCCCGAGTTCGCCGTCTTGAGCGCGGTGTCGGCCAGGCCCTTGCGGGCGCCGTGCGTCGAGTTGAAATACTCGAGCACCGTCAGGCCTTCCTTGAAGTTCGAGATGATCGGCGTCTCGATGATCTCGCCCGACGGCTTGGCCATCAGGCCGCGCATGCCGGCGAGCTGCTTGATCTGCGCCGCCGAGCCGCGGGCGCCCGAATGGGCCATCATGAAGACCGAGTTGATGTCGCGGCCGGTCGACTTCTCCTGCATGACCTTCATCATCGCGTCGGCCACGCGTTCGGTGCACTGCGACCAGGCATCGACGACCTTGTTGTATTTCTCGCCCTGGGTGATCAGGCCGTCGAGATACTGCTGCTCGTACTCCTTCACCTTCTTATGGGCGTCGGCGACCAGCTTCTCCTTGTCTCTCGGGATGATCAGGTCGTCCTTGCCGAACGACATGCCCGCGCGGCAGGCGTGGTAGAAGCCCATGCCCATGAGCCGGTCGGCGAAGATGACCGTCTCCTTCTGGCCGCAATGGCGGTAGACGATGTCGATGACGTTGGTGATCTCCTTCTTGGTGAGAAGGCGATTGACCAGGTCGATCGGCACGTTCGGATGACGCGGCAGGATCTGCGACAGCAGCATGCGGCCCGGCGTGGTGGCGATCACCTTGGTGACCGGCTCGCCGTCCGTGCCGATCCAGCTGCAGCGCGCCTTGATCGGCGTGTGCAGCGTGATCACCTTGTGGGCCAGCGCATGCTCGATCTCGGCGATCGTGCCGAACGCCATGCCTTCGCCCGGCTCGCCCTTGCCTTCCATCGTCAGGTAGTAGAGGCCGAGCACGATGTCCTGAGACGGCACGATGATCGGCTTGCCGTTCGCGGGGCTCAGGATGTTGTTGGTCGACATCATGAGCACGCGCGCCTCGAGCTGGGCTTCCAGCGAGAGCGGCACATGGACCGCCATCTGGTCGCCGTCGAAGTCGGCGTTGAAGGCGGTGCAGACCAGCGGATGGAGCTGGATCGCCTTGCCCTCGATCAGCACCGGCTCGAAGGCCTGGATGCCGAGGCGGTGCAGCGTCGGCGCGCGGTTCAGCAGCACCGGATGCTCGCGGATGACCTCCTCGAGGATGTCCCAGACTTCCGGCCGCTCCTTCTCGACCATGCGCTTGGCGGCCTTGATGGTCGAGGCCATGCCGTAGAGCTCGAGCTTGGAGTAGATGAAGGGCTTGAACAGCTCGAGCGCCATCTTCTTCGGCAGGCCGCACTGATGCAGCTTGAGCTCAGGCCCGACCACGATCACCGAGCGGCCCGAATAGTCGACGCGCTTGCCGAGCAGGTTCTGGCGGAACCGGCCCTGCTTGCCCTTGAGCATGTCGGAGAGCGACTTCAGCGGGCGCTTGTTGGCGCCGGTGATGACGCGACCGCGCCGGCCGTTGTCGAAGAGCGCGTCGACCGCCTCCTGCAGCATGCGCTTCTCGTTGCGCACGATGATGTCGGGCGCGCGCAACTCGATCAGCCGCTTCAGGCGGTTGTTGCGGTTGATGACGCGGCGATAGAGGTCATTGAGGTCCGAGGTCGCGAAGCGGCCGCCGTCGAGCGGCACCAGGGGGCGCAGCTCGGGCGGGATCACCGGGATGACCTCGAGGATCATCCAGGAGGGATGGCTGCCGGATTCGAGGAAGGCCTCGACCAGCTTCAGCCGCTTCACCAGCTTCTTGCGCTTGGCCTCGGAGGTCGTGTCCTTGAGGTCGGCCATCATGGTGACCCGCTCCTGCTCGAGGTCGATCGCCTCGAGCATGGTGCGGAGCGCCTCGGCGCCGATATTGGCCTGGAAGGCCTCCTCGCCGAACTCGTCCTGCGCGTTCAGATACTGCTCTTCCGAGAGCAGCTGATGGCGCTTGAGCGGGGTCAAGCCCGGCTCGACCACCACGAAGTTCTCGAAATAGAGGATCCGCTCCAGCTCCTTCAGCGTCATGTCGAGCAGCAAACCGATGCGGCTCGGCAGCGACTTCAGGAACCAGATATGGGCGACCGGCGAGGCCAGCTCGATATGGCCCATGCGCTCGCGGCGCACCTTCGAGAGCGTGACCTCGACGCCGCACTTCTCGCAGATGATGCCGCGATACTTCATGCGCTTGTACTTGCCGCACAAGCACTCGTAGTCCTTGATCGGCCCGAAGATGCGGGCGCAGAACAGGCCGTCGCGCTCCGGCTTGAAGGTCCGGTAGTTGATGGTCTCCGGCTTCTTGATCTCGCCGTAGGACCAGGAGCGGATGCGCTCCGGGCTGGCGATCGAGATGCGGATCTCGTCGAAGCTTTGCGGCGTGGTGACCTGGGTAACGACGTTGAGCAGCTCGTTCATCGAACGCTCCTTACTTAATAGCTACGCTGATTGAGCTCGACATTGAGGCCGAGCGAACGGAGTTCCTTGACGAGCACGTTGAAGGATTCGGGAATGCCCGCCTCGAAATTGTCGTCGCCGCGGACGATCGCCTCGTAGACCTTGGCGCGGCCGGAGACGTCGTCGGACTTGACCGTGAGCATCTCCTGCAGGGTGTAGGCCGCACCGTAGGCTTCGAGCGCCCACACCTCCATTTCGCCGAAGCGCTGGCCGCCGAACTGGGCCTTGCCGCCCAGCGGCTGCTGGGTGACCAGGCTGTAGGGGCCGATCGACCGGGCGTGGATCTTGTCGTCCACCAGGTGATGCAGCTTCAGCATGTAGATGTAGCCGACCGTGACCTTCCGCTCGAAGGGCTCGCCGGTGCGCCCGTCGACCAGGGTGACCTGGCCGGAGGAGTCGAGACCGGCTTCCTTCAGCATCTTCACGATGTCGTCTTCGCGCGCGCCATCGAACACGGGCGAGGCGATCGGCACGCCGTCCTTCAGATGGCTGGCGAGCTCGACCACCTGGGCGTCGTCCAGGCTGCCGATCTCCTGCTTGTAGACGGCCTCGCCATAGATATCCTTCAGGTCCTTGCGCAGGTCGGCAACCTTGCCGGACTGCACCACACGGTCGAGCATCTGGCTGACCTGGCGCCCGAGATTGGCGCAGGCCCAGCCCAGATGGGTCTCCAGGATCTGGCCGACATTCATGCGGCTGGGCACGCCCAGCGGGTTCAGCACGATGTCGACCTGGGTGCCGTCCTCGAGATAGGGCATGTCCTCGATGGGCACGATCTTGGAGATGACGCCCTTGTTGCCGTGGCGGCCGGCCATCTTGTCGCCCGGCTGCAGCTTGCGCTTCACCGCGACGAACACCTTGACCATCTTCATCACGCCCGGCGGCAGCTCGTCGCCGCGCTGCAGCTTCTCGACCTTGTTCTCGAAGCGGGCCGAGAGCGCGTCGATCTGCTCCTGGAATTGCTTCTTCAAGGCCTCGATGTCGGCCATGCGCTTGTCGGCCTTCACCGTGATCTGACGCCAGTTGTGGTGGGTCAGCTCGGCCAGGATCTTGTCGGTGAGCTTGGTCTCCGGCTTCAGGTTCTTCGGCCCCGTGACCACGACCTGGTTCAGCAGCAGCTCGTGGAGGCGGTTATGGAAGCTCCGCTCCAGGATCGCCTTCTCGTCGTCGCGGTCCTTGGCCAAGCGCTCGATCTCGGCCCGCTCGATCGCGAGCGCGCGCTCGTCCTTGTCGACGCCGCGCCGCGAGAAGACGCGGACCTCGACGATGGTGCCCGAGACGCCCGGCGGCAGCCGCAGCGAGGTGTCGCGCACGTCCGAGGCCTTCTCGCCGAAGATGGCGCGCAGGAGCTTCTCTTCCGGCGTCATCGGCGATTCGCCCTTCGGCGTCACCTTGCCCACCAGGATGTCGCCCGGCTTCACCTCGGCACCGATATAGACGATGCCCGCCTCGTCGAGGTTCTTCAGAGCCTCTTCGCCGACGTTCGGGATGTCGCGGGTGATCTCTTCCTGGCCCAGCTTGGTGTCGCGGGCCATCACCTCGAATTCCTCGATATGGATCGAGGTGAAGACGTCGTCGCTGACGATCCGCTCGGAGATCAGGATCGAGTCCTCGAAGTTGTAGCCCTGCCAGGGCATGAAGGCGCAGAGCACGTTGCGGCCGAGCGCCAGCTCGCCGAGGTCGGTGGAGGGGCCGTCGGCGATGATGTCGCCGGCCTTCACCACGTCGCCCACCTTCACCAGCGGACGCTGGTTGATGCAGGTGTTCTGGTTCGAGCGCTGGAACTTCAGCAGGTTGTAGATGTCGACGCCCGGGGCCTCGGCGCGCGTCTCCTCGGTCGCCCGGATGACGATGCGGGTCGCGTCGATCTGGTCGACGATGCCCGACCGCTTGGCGGCGATGGCGACGCCCGAATCGCGGGCCACCGTCTCCTCCATGCCGGTGCCGACCAGCGGCGCCTCGGCGCGCAGGAGCGGAACCGCCTGGCGCTGCATGTTCGAGCCCATCAGCGCGCGGTTGGCGTCGTCGTTCTCGAGGAACGGGATGAGCGCCGCGGCCACGGACACGAGCTGCTTGGGCGACACGTCCATGTAGTCGATGTCCTCCGGGCGCGCCATGACGAAGTCGCCGCCGCGCCGGCAGGAGATCAGGTCGGAGATGAACTTGCCCTTGGCGTCGAGCTCGGCGTTGGCCTGGGCGATCGTGTATTTGCCCTCCTCCATCGCCGACAGGTACGCCACGTCCTTCGTCACATGCGCCTTCTCGACCTTGCGGTACGGGCTCTCGATGAAGCCGTACTGGTTGATGCGGGCATAGGTGGCGAGGCTGTTGATCAGGCCGATATTCGGGCCTTCCGGCGTCTCGATCGGGCAGATGCGGCCGTAATGCGTCGGGTGCACGTCGCGCACCTCGAAGCCCGCGCGCTCGCGCGTCAGGCCGCCCGGCCCCAGCGCCGAGAGACGCCGCTTGTGCGTGATCTCGGAGAGCGGATTGGTCTGGTCCATGAACTGCGAGAGCTGCGAGGAACCGAAGAACTCGCGCACCGCGGCCGCCGCCGGCTTGGCGTTGATCAGGTCGTGCGGCATCACCGAATCGATCTCGACCGAGCTCATGCGCTCGCGGATCGCGCGCTCCATGCGCAGCAGGCCGATGCGATACTGGTTCTCCAGCAGCTCGCCCACCGAGCGGACGCGGCGGTTGCCGAGATGGTCGATATCGTCGATCTCGCCGCGGCCGTCCTTGAGCTCGACCAGCATGCGAACGATCTGCAGGATGTCATCCTTGCGCAACACCCGCACGGTATCCTCGGTGGTGAGGCTCAGGCGCGAGTTCATCTTCACGCGGCCCACGGCCGAAAGGTCGTAGCGCTCGGAATCGAAGAACAGGCCCTGGAACAGCACCTCGGCCGTGTCCAGCGTCGGCGGCTCGCCCGGACGCATGACGCGGTAGATGTCGATCAGCGCTTCCTCGCGCGAATTATTCTTGTCGGCCATCAGCGTGTTGCGGATGTAGGGACCGACATTGACATGGTCGATCGCCAGCACCGGGATCGCGTTGATGCCGGCCTGCTCCAGCTCGGCCACCAGCTTCTCGGTCAGCTCGTGGCCGGCCTCGATGAAGATCTCGCCGGTCTTCTCGTTGATGAGATCCGCGGCGACATAGCGCCCGACCAGATCCTCCACCGGCACGAGCTGCTCCTTGAGGCCCGCCTCCTGGAGCTTCTTCGCCAGGCGCGGCGACATCTTGGTGCCGGCCTCGGCCACCGCCTTGCCGGTCTTGGCGTCGATCAGGTCGTGGGCGAGCTTGACGCCCTTCATCCGTTCCGGATCGAACGTCGTCTGCCAGCCCTTCTTGGTGCGGTTGTAGGTGGTCTGGCCATAGAAGAAGGCCAGGATCTCCTCGGCCGACATGCCGCCGAAACGGCGGTCCTCCTCGGTGATGTCCTCGCCCTTGCGGATCTTCTGCACGACGTTCTGGCCGGCGAGCGCCATGAACAGCGTCGTTACCGGCAGCTTGCGGCGGCGGTCGATGCGGACATAGACGAGGTCCTTGGCGTCGAACTCGAAATCGAGCCAGGAGCCGCGATAGGGGATGACGCGGGCCGCGAACAGATACTTGCCCGAGGAATGGGTCTTGCCCTTGTCGTGATCGAAGAAGACGCCCGGCGAACGGTGCATCTGGCTGACGATCACGCGCTCGGTGCCGTTGACGATGAAGGTGCCGTTCGCCGTCATGAGCGGCATGTCGCCCATATAGACGTCCTGCTCCTTGATGTCGCGGATCGAGCGGGCGCCGGTCTCCTCGTCCACGTCCCAGACGACGAGACGCAGGGTGACCTTGAGCGGGGCCGCGAAGGTCATGCCGCGCTGCTGGCACTCCTCGACGTCGTATTTCGGCTCCTCGAGCTCGTAGCGCACGAACTGCAGCTCCGACCGCTCGGAGAAGTCCTTGATCGGGAACACCGACCGGAACACCTCCTGGAGGCCGACGCTCACGCGCTGCTCCGGGGTAACGCCGATCTGCAGGAAATGATCGTAGGAGCTCTTCTGCACCTCGATCAGGTTCGGCATCCGGGTGATCTCCGGAATGCGGCCGAACGACTTGCGGATCCGCTTACGTCCCGTGAAGGAATTGGTCATTGCTGTCCTCGCCTCGCGCGTCATGCCCGTCAACTGGGCCAAGGAGCTCCTGGGGCTCCCACCGGCGGGTTTCTCGCGGTCATCGGCGCCTTGCGCCTTCCGCCCGGGCCCCGTGCCCGTCGCCGCGTTTCGATCTCTCGGGGATGCGGCGATCCCAAATTCGCTGTCGGATCTCTGGGGCTCGCGGGCGACGCGGCCGCCGTTTCCGAAACCTTCGCGGGGTCTGGAAACGGCGGCCTTGTCGTTCGCTGCCGGAAATCCGGCGTCGCGACCGGTCCGACTACTTCAGCTGGACCTTCGCGCCGGCTTCCTCGAGCTTCTTCTTCATCGCCTCGGCTTCCGCCTTCGGCACGCCGTCCTTCACCGTCTTGGGCGCACCCTCGACGAGGTCCTTGGCCTCCTTGAGGCCGAGGCTGGTGATGGCGCGGACTTCCTTAATCACGTTGATCTTCTTGTCGCCGCCGTCGACGAGAATGACCGAGAACTCGGTCTGCTCGGCGGCCGGAGCCGCAGCCGCGGCAGCGCCGCCGGCAGCCGCCACCGCAACCGGTGCCGCCGCCGAGACGCCCCACGCCTCTTCCAGCTTCTTCGACAGCTCGGCCGCCTCGAGGACGGTGAGCTTCGACAGTTCGTCGACCAACTTCTGCAGATCAGCCATTTTAACTTCTCCTAAGGCTTGAACGCTTTTCTGGGTTCGGCTCGGAGCCGCGCGTCACGACGCGCCGCCCTCTTTCGTCGCATAGGCATTGAAGACGCGAGCCAGCTGGCCGGCAGGGGCCGCGAGGACCGAGGCGACGCGCGTCGCCGGGGTCTGCAGCATGCCGAGGATCTTGGCGCGAAGCTCGTCGAGCGACGGCAGGCTGGCGAGGGCCTTGATCCCTTCGGGATCGAGGACCTGGTTGCCCATGACGCCGCCCACGATGGTGAGCTTCTCGTTGTCCTTGGCGAAGGTGGTCGCCACCTTCGCCGCTGCCACCGGATCCTTGGAATAGGCAAGCGCCGTGGTTCCGGTGAGCATTCCAGACAGGCCCGTGAATTTGGTGCCTTCTAGAGCGCGACGAGCGAGCCGATTCTTGGCCACGCGGAAGCCGGCACCGGCTGCACGCATCTTGCGCCGAAGGTCCGTGGACTCGGCCACGGTCAGACCGGTCTGGCGTGTCACCACGACCAGCTCGGCGTCCTTCAGCGTGTTGTGCAGCGAGGTGATCAGCTCCAGTTTTTCGGATCGGTCCACTGATCGTCTCCGCTTTGGGGCCCTTGGATCCGATCTCGCGATCGGCCCTCGAGCCCCGGTTGCTCGATGGACCTCCGGCGACTTGGCGTCCCCGGACGTCCGGTTCGGCCTGTCCCAGAAGCTCAAGCCCAGAAACGGAAGGCAGGGACGACCCGACGGGACTGTCCGCACCACCGCTCTGAAACTCGATCTCCCGTCTATGCAGGGCGTGGGAACCAGTCCCACCGGATTAAGCCCTTCCGTCGCTCCTTGAGAGAGCGGCTTCCGGGCACCTGCAGTCTCGGACAGGTGCGGCCGGCTTCGATCCCGAAGGATCTCCCCCGGCCTGTCCGGCTTCCCGCTCCCCGCGAAGGGACCGGGTCGCCGTATTCAGATCCGGACCGCCGGGCCGCTCCTCGGGGGAGCGATCCGGCGGTCCGGGAAAACTCAGCCGACGACCGTCGCCACGTCGAGCTTCACGCCCGGGCCCATGGTCGAGCTCAGCGACACCCTCTTGAGGAAGGTGCCCTTGGCCCCGGCCGGCTTGGCGCGGTTGATCGCGCCCACGAAGGCCTTCACGTTGTCTGCGATCGCCGCCTCGCTGAAGCTGGCCTTGCCGATGCCGGCATGGATCAGCCCCGACTTCTCGGCGCGGAACTCGACCTGGCCGCCCTTGGTCGCCTTGACCGCCTCGGCCACGTCGTTGGTGACGGTGCCGAGCTTCGGGTTCGGCATCAGGCCGCGCGGGCCCAGCACCTTACCGAGACGGCCCACCAGCGCCATCATGTCCGGCGTGGCGATGACGCGGTCGAACTCGATCTGACCGGCATTGACCTTCTCCGCCAGATCTTCGGCGCCGACGATGTCGGCGCCCGCATCCTTGGCGATCTTGGCCTTGTCGCCCTTGGCGAACACGGCCACGCGCAGCGACTTGCCGGTGCCGTGCGGCAGCTGCACGACGCCGCGCACGTTCTGGTCGGCGTGACGCGGATCGATGCCGAGGTTCAGCGAAATCTCGATGGTCTCGTCGAACTTCGCCGTCGCGTTCGTCTTGATGATCTTCACGGCGTCGGCGACGCTGTAGAAGGCGTCGCGGTTGATGCCCTCGTAAGCCTTGCGCAGTCTCTTTCCGGTTGCCATGGCTTACCCCACCACCTCGATGCCCATCGAACGCGCGGTGCCCTTGATCATCTGGGCGGCCGCATCGACGTCATGCGCGTTGAGATCCTTCATCTTCTGCTCGGCGATCTTGCGGACCTGCGCCATCGTCACCTTGCCGACGAAGCCGCGCCCCGTGGTCTGGGCGCCCTTCTCGATGCCGGCCGCCTTGAGCAGGAAGTAGCTCGCGGGCGGGGTCTTGGTGACGAAGGTGAAGGAGCGGTCCGAGAACGCGGTGATGATCACCGGGATCGGCATTCCCGCTTCCATGCCCTGCGTCGCCGCGTTGAACTGCTTGCAGAACTCCATGATGTTCAGGCCGCGCTGGCCCAGCGCCGGACCCACCGGCGGCGAGGGATTCGCCTTCCCGGCCGGGATCTGCAGCTTGATATAGCCTTCGATCTTCTTTGCCATGTTCCTACCTCAGCTCTCTCCCGCATCGCTGCAGGCCCGCCGCAAACCGTCGGCGGATCCGTCGGACCCCGATCGGGTCCCCAAGGCGCGCGGTTGATCGGCCCTGGCCAGGCCTCCCGCACCGAAGCCGCAACCGGACATCCGTCCGCGCTGCGGCGCCATCCTCGCCGGACGCAAGAAGCTCAGAGCTTCTCGACCTGCGAGTATTCGAGCTCGACCGGCGTGGCGCGGCCGAAGATCGACACGGCGACCTTGAGGCGGCCGCGCTCTTCGTCCACTTCCTCCACCAGCCCGTTGAACGAGGTGAAGGGGCCGTCCGCGACGCGGACCTGCTCGCCCACCTCGAAGATCACGGCCCGTTTCGGGCGCTCCACGCCTTCCTTCACCTGGTTCTGGATCCGCTCCGCCTCCGCATCCGAGATCGGCGACGGACGACCCTTGCCGCCGAGGAAACCGGTCACCTTCGGCGTGTTCTTCACCAGGTGCCAGCTCTCGTCGGTCATCTCCATCTTCACCAGCACGTAGCCGGGGAAGAACTTGCGCTCGGCATTGACCTTGGAGCCGCGGCGCACCTCGACGACCTCTTCGGTCGGCACCAGCACCTCCGCGATCTCCGTCATGCCCGCCTGCTGCGCCTGCTCGCGGATCGACTGCGCGACCTTGCGCTCGAACCCCGAATAGACATGCACCACGTACCAACGCTGGGCCATCACTCAGCTCCCCAACCCGATCACGTAGCGCATCAGCAGCGACAGCACCTGGTCCACGAGGAAGAAGAAGACGGCGGCCAGAACCACCATCAGGAACACCATCGCCGTGGTGATTCCGGTCTCCTTGCGGGTCGGCCAAGTGACCTTGCCGACTTCCTGGCGCACTTGCCGGGCAAACTCCAACGGGTTGATCTTCGCCATGCCTTCCATTCAAACCCTGAACCGATCGCGGTGCCCGTCAGAGCGGGCGGTGGCAGGAGTGGAGGGACTCGAACCCCCAACCCCCGGTTTTGGAGACCGGTGCTCTAGCCAATTGAGCTACACTCCTAAGACCCGAGGGGCCGATCCCGAAGCACCGGCCCGACAGTCGCGGCTGCCGTCCCCCGCTTGCGGCTCCAGTCCTGCTCCTAAAACCGTCTACTCGATGATGGATGCGACGACGCCGGCGCCGACCGTGCGGCCGCCCTCGCGGATGGCGAAGCGCAGGCCCTCGTCCATCGCGATCGGCGCGATCAGATGCACCTCCATCGCGATGTTGTCGCCCGGCATCACCATCTCCGTGCCCTGCGGCAGAACGATCGTCCCCGTCACGTCCGTCGTCCGGAAGTAGAACTGCGGGCGATAGTTCGAGAAGAACGGCGTATGACGACCGCCCTCCTCCTTCGTCAGAATGTAGGCCTCCGCCTTGAACTTCGTGTGCGGCGTGATCGAGCCCGGCTTCGACAGAACCTGGCCGCGCTCCACTTCCTCGCGCTTCGTCCCGCGCAGCAGCGCCCCGATGTTGTCGCCAGCCTCTCCGTAGTCCAGCAGCTTGCGGAACATCTCGACGCCCGTCACCACCGTCTTCGTCGTCGGACGCAGGCCCACGATCTCGACCTCGTCGCCGACCTTCACCGACCCGCGCTCGATGCGGCCCGTCACCACCGTCCCGCGGCCCGAGATCGAGAATACGTCCTCGATCGGCATCAGGAACGGACGGTCCTTCGCGCGCTCAGGCTGCGGAATGTAGCTGTCCACCGCCTGCATCAGCTTCAGGATCGCGTCATGACCCAGCGCCGGCTCCCGGCCCTCCAGCGCGCACAGCGCCGAGCCCCGAACCATCGGGATCTTGTCGCCAGGGAAGTTGTACGACGTCAGCAGCTCGCGAACCTCCAGCTCCACCAGCTCCAGGAGCTCGGGGTCGTCCACCATGTCGCACTTGTTCAGGAACACAACCAGCGCCGGAACGCCGACCTGGCGCGCCAAAAGGATATGCTCGCGCGTCTGCGGCATCGGACCATCCGCCGCCGAGACCACCAGGATCGCGCCGTCCATCTGCGCGGCTCCCGTGATCATGTTCTTCACATAGTCCGCATGACCCGGGCAGTCCACATGCGCGTAGTGGCGAGCCTTCGTCTCATACTCCACATGCGCCGTGTTGATCGTGATCCCGCGCGCCTTCTCCTCAGGCGCCTTGTCGATCTGGTCGTAGGCCATGAACGTCGCCCCGCCCGTCTCCGCCAGCACCTTCGTGATCGCCGCCGTCAATGACGTCTTCCCGTGGTCGACGTGACCGATCGTCCCAATGTTGCAGTGCGGCTTGTTCCGCTCGAATTTCGCCTTCGCCATCGTGGTCGGTTCCTGCTGACTTGAGCCTTGTCTGGTGGCATCGGCCCTCAGCGGGCCCGACGCCTGTTCTTGCTTCTGCCGGTTTAGAGCCCCCGGACGGGCTTCGACCCTTGCGCCTGATCGTCGTGGTTTGGAGCGGGTGACGGGAATCGAACCCGCGTAGCCAGCTTGGAAGGCTGGAGCTCTACCATTGAGCTACACCCGCGCTGTACCGCTCGATTCCATGGACTGCTGTGAACCTTCAAAAGCGCTCGCGTCACCGCTCACGTGGCCGAAGAGGATGGTGGAGGGGGTAGGATTCGAACCTACGTAGGCTGACGCCAACGGGTTTACAGCCCGTCCCCTTTAGCCACTCGGGCACCCCTCCGTACGCCCTTTCCGGTCGCGCGACGGAGTTGCGAACTATGTGGATTTACAGCAGCTTGTCAACGTCTAAACACACGAAAAGCGCCCCGTCGTCCGTTCCACACCACAGAGGCAACGGTCGAGGGCGGATCTTGGTAGCCGAATTGTGGAAGGCAATGTAATCAGGGCCATGCGCAAAGGCAAGCCGCGTTTCCCGCAATCCCGCTCTGCTTCAAACCGTCGCCCCGAAACCGACCGTTCCTCGGCCGCGCCGCCGCCCTCGGGCACGAAGCCCGGCCGATCGCCGGGAGGGCGCGGGGCCGACTCGCCGCGCCGGCCCGCCGGGCCGGCCCCCGGCCCCCTCGCCCCTGAACCCGAGCGCGACCGCCCCCGCCGCCCGCCGCCCGAACGCGCCGGAACCAGCGGTTTCTGGCTGTTCGGGCTGCATGCGGTCAGGGCTGCCCTGGCCAACCCCCGCCGTCATATCCACCGGATCCTGGTGATCCGGGAGCTGGCCGGCGAGCTGTTCGAGGGCATCGACCGGTCCGCCCGGCCCCGTCCCCTGCCCACCCCGGAATCGATGGACAAGGACGCCATCGGGAGGCTCCTGCCGGCGGGCGCCGTCCATCAAGGCGTCGCCGCCCGGGTCGAGCCCTTGCCTTATATCGCGCTCGAGGACCTGACGGCCGACCTCGACCCGAACGCCCCCGCGCTCCTGGTCGTGCTGGACCAGGTCAGCGACCCCCATAATGTCGGCGCCATCCTGCGCTCGGCCGCGGCCTTCGGCGCCAGCGCCGTGATCGTGACCGAGCGCCATGCGGCGCCCGAGACCGGCACCCTGGCCAAATCCGCCAGCGGGGCGCTGGACGTGGTGCCCCTGGTGCGGGTCGCCAACCTGGCCCGGGCGCTCGAGCTTCTTAAAAAGGCCAATATTTGGTGCCTGGGTTTTGCGGCCGATGCGCCCGACAGCCTGCCCGAGGCCAAGCTCGCGGACCGGGTGGCGCTGGTGCTGGGCTCCGAAGGCCAGGGGATGCGCCGCCTGACGCGCGAGGGCTGCGACCTCCTGCTCCGCCTGCCGACCGGGGGGCCGATCGATCAACTCAACGTGTCCAACGCCGCCGCGATTGCGCTCTACGAATGGGCCCGCCAGCATCGGCAGCCTCGCTGACCGGCTTCTTGGCCGGGGAACCCGCGCTCAAGGGCCGACAGGGAACAGCAGGACCATGAAGATCAGATCCGTGACCACCGCCGCCGTCCTCGTGCTGAGCTTCGCGGTCGCGGGCGGGATGCTGCTGCTGAACGGCCTCTCCGTGCTGGCCCAGGACAAGATCATCGCCCCCGGCGCCAGCGACGAGATGATCGACGGCTTCTTCAAGCCCTTCGACACCAACAACGACCGCGTCATCTCCTACGAGGAATTCTCGGTCAAGCAGCGCAGCCGCTTCGCCCAGCTCGACGCCGACAAGAACGGCCAGCTGTCGCTCGATGAGTTCACGGCCGAGGTCCAGAGCAAGCCCGACAAGCTCGCCAAGGAAACCACGCGCTTCGCCAGCCTCGACAAGAACCAGGACGGCAGCCTGACTCCGGAGGAGTTCGAGGCGCCGCGGCGCAAGCAGTTCGACGATATGGATGCGAACTGCGACGGCCAGATGTCCTGGCCCGAGTTCGCCGCCACGGTGCGCAACAAGCCGATGCCGAAAGGCTGCTGACGCCCGACCGAGGCTCTCGATCGACGGACCGCATGAGCTCGCGCGAAAGATAATCTCGCGCGACCGGGCAATCTTCCTTTCTTGAATCGCGGATGCCGCCTCGGTTCAGTGGCGCCTCCGTCGGGAGGGTGCGGCCGCAGGGACGGTTCGCGCTGCCTCGCTCCGCCGAATGAGCCCTCCTTCCCCGCATAATTCCTCTTGAGCCTCATCGGGGTTACATGCGCTCATCTCCGGTGCCTGAAAGGAATTCCCGGCGGGCAGGCTCCGCTCCCGGGAAGGTTGAATGAAAAAACGAGCGCCGATGGGAAGGACATCATCATGAAGAAGCTGCTTGCGGCGTTGGCGATCGGGGCGGGGTTGGCCCTGGGCGCGCCGGTCGTTCATGCGGAGACACCGAAGGACACGCTGATCGAGGCCTGGCGGTTCGACGACATCATCTCGCTGGACCCTGCGGAGATGTACGAGATCTCGACCTACGAGTTCGTGGGCAATGTCTATGTGACCCTGATCTCCATCGATCCGCACGACACCTCGCATATCGTCCCGCGCGCGGCCGAGAGCTGGTCGGTCTCCGACGACGGCCTGACCTATACCTTCAAGCTGCGCCCCGGCCAGAAGTTCCACAGCGGCAATCCGCTCACCGCCGCCGACGTCGTCTATTCGTTCCAGCGCATGACGGTGCTCAACCTGGCGCCGGCCTTCCTGATCCAGGATCTGGGCATTTCCGCGGACAACGCGAAGGACACGCTGAAGGCCGTGGACGACCTGACCTTCCAGCTCAAGGTCGACAAGCCCTACGCCCCCTCCTACGTGATCAACGTGCTGTCGGCCTCGAACTTCGCCATCGTCGACAGCAAGCTGCTCAAGAACCACGAGACCAACAACGACTGGGGCAATGGCTGGCTCAAGACCAACTCGGCCGGCTCCGGTCCCTTCATCCTCAAGAGCTGGAAGCCCGACGAGACGCTCGTGATCGAGGCGAACCCCGATTACTACGGCGGCGCGCCGAAGCTGAAGCGGGTCGTCTGGCGTAACATCGCCGAGGAATCGGCGCAGCGCCTGCTGCTGGAATCGGGCGATGTCGACATCGCCCGCAACCTCTCGGCCGACCAGCTCGACGGGCTGCGCCAGAAGGGCGGCTTCGAGGTGACCTCGACCGCCCAGAGCACCAGCCTCTATATCGGCCTGAACCTGAAGAACAAGTATCTGGCCAATCCCAAGGTACGCGAGGCGATCCGCTATCTGGTCGACTATCAGGGGCTGGAGAAGACGGCGCTGCGCGAGCGCTATGTCACCAACCAGACCTTCCTGCCCAGCAGCTTCCTGGGTTATGTCGACTCCAACCCCTACAAGCTCGACATCGCCAAGGCCAAGTCGCTGCTGGCCGAGGCCGGCTATGCCGACGGCTTCGAGCTGTCGGTCGATCTCGCCTCGACCTTCCAGGAGCGCATGGACATCGCCCAGAGCCTGCAAGGGACGATGGCCCAGGTCGGCATCAAGCTGAAGATCCTCTCGGAGGATGCCAAGACCGCGCTGACCGCCTACCGCGCCCGCAAGCACGACCTCTATCTCGGAACCTGGGGCGTCGACTATTTCGATCCGAACACGAACATGGTGTTCGTGGTCAACACCGACAATTCGGACGAGCCCGCGAGCAAGCCGCTCTCCTGGCGCAACAGCTGGATCGATCCGGACCTGACGGCCAAGGCCCAGGCCCTGCTGATGGAACGCGACGAAGCCAAGCGCAAGGCCGGCTATCAGGACCTGATCAAGGCATGGCAGCCGATCTCGCCCTTCGCCATGCTGTATCAGGAGGTCCAGGTCGCTGCCCTCCTGCCCAAGGTCAAGAACTTCTATCTGGGCCCGTCGGCGGAGACCACGCTCTATGTCGGCGTGAGCAAGGAATGACGGCGGACCGATAAGAGCCGCCGATCGATGTCGAAGCCCTCGGCCGCTTCGGCAACGGAGATCGACAGCGCCCCGCCGGCCGGAAGCGTGGCCACGTCCCAGCAAAGGGCGCGGCACATGCTTCTGGCCGGCTGGGAGACGCTGGTCTCGGTCGCCGCCACCTTCTTCGGCCTGCTCCTCGTCACCTTCGTCATCGGCCGGCTCATGCCGGTCGACCCGCTGCTCGCCATCGTCGGCGAGCGGGCGAGCGAGGACACCTACAACCGCGTCCGCGAGGAGCTGGGGCTCAACCTGCCGATCTGGCGGCAGTTCCTGATCTATGCCTGGAACGTGCTGCGCGGCGATTTCGGCATGTCGGTCCTGACCGCGCGCCCCGTGGCCGAGGATCTCCTGCGCGTCTTCCCGGCCACCGCCGAGCTCTCCATCGTCGGCATCCTGATCGGCATCGTTGCCGGCGTGCCGCTGGGCGTCTGGGCCGCCGTCTACCGCAACAGCCTCATCGACCATGTCATGCGGGTGCTGGGCCTGGTCGGCTATTCCGTGCCGATCTTCTGGCTCGGCATCATGGGGCTGCTGGTCTTCTATCTCGAGCTGCAATGGGTGTCGGGGCCGGGACGCATCGAGGTCTATCTCGACGGCCAGGTGCCGACCGTGACCGGCATGATCCTGATCGATTCCGCGATCGCCGGCGACGGGGAGGTCTTCAGCAACGCGCTCAGCCACATCGTCCTGCCGGCCTCGCTGCTGGGCTACTACTCGCTCGCCTATATCAGCCGCATGACGCGCAGCCTGATGCTGGAACAGCTCGGCCAGGAATATCTCCTGACCGCCCGCATCAAGGGCGTGAGCCGCCGCCGGCTGGTCTGGCGCCATGCCTTCGGCAACATCCTGGTGCCGTTGATCACGGTCATCGCCCTTTCTTTCGCCAGCCTGCTGGAAGGCTCGGTCCTGACCGAGACGGTCTTCGCCTGGCCCGGCATCGGCCGCTACATCACCAACGCGCTCCTGAACGCCGACATGAACGCCGTGCTCGGCGGCACCATCGTGGTCGGCACCGTCTTCGTCGGGGTCAATCTGCTCTCCGACCTGCTTTACAAGATCGTGGACCCGCGCGCGCGATGACCGCCATCACGCCCCCTGGCGCCAACGGCTGGCGCGCCTGGCTGACGACCGATGCGCCGGAATCCGGCCGCCAGGCCTTCTGCGGCCGGCTCTATCGCGGCTGGCTCGTCTTCGCCCGCAACCCGCTGGCGCTGATCGGGCTCGGCATCATCCTGGCGCTCGTCTTCTGCGCCGCTTTCGCGCCCTGGATCGCGACCGCCGATCCCACGCTCCAAGACCTGACGCAACGCCTGCAGCCGGCCAGCGTCGACCATTGGCTCGGCACCGACCGCATGGGCCGCGACACCTACTCCGCCCTCGTCTATGGCGCGCGCGTGACGCTCTATATCGTCTGTCTGGCGCTCGTCATCGCGGCTCCCATCGGACTCCTGGTCGGATCGACCGCCGGCTATATCGGCGGACGCACCGACCGCGTGCTCATGCGCATCACCGACATCTTCTTCTCCTTCCCGCGCCTGGTGCTGGCGCTGGCCTTCGTGGCGGCGCTGGGGCCGGGCCTCGACAACGCCGTCATCGCCATCGCGCTCACCGCCTGGCCGGCCTATGCCCGCGTCGCCCGCGCCGAGACGCTGGCGGTGCGGCGCAGCGATTTCATCGCCGCCGTGAAGGCGCAGGGCGCCGGAAGCTGGCGCATCATCACCCGCCATGTCATGCCGCTGTCGCTGCCCTCGGTCATCGTGCGCGCGACGCTCGACATGGCGGGAATCATCCTGACCGCCGCCGGACTGGGCTTCCTCGGCCTCGGCGCCCAGCCGCCGACGCCGGAATGGGGTGCCATGATCTCGGTCGGCCGCCAGAACATCCTCGATCAATGGTGGGTCGCGGCCGCACCGGGCCTCGCCATCTTCATCGTCAGCCTCGGCTTCAATCTACTGGGCGACGGGCTGCGCGACGTGCTCGACCCGAAGACCGATTGAGGCGCCGCCCATGACCGACACCGCTCAACCCCTGCTGCGCGTCGAGGACCTCACCGTCCGCTATGCGACGGCGGTCGGCAGCGTCGAGGCGCTGAAGGGCGTCGGCTTCGAGCTCGGCCGGGAGAAGCTCGGCATCGTCGGCGAATCCGGCTCGGGCAAATCGACGCTCGGCCGCGCCATCCTGAAGCTGATCCCCTCCTCCGCGCGCCTGACCGCGACGCGGCTCGATTTCATGGGGCGCGACCTGCGGAATCTCGGCGAGGCCGAGATGCGCCTCATCCGCGGCAAGCAGATCTCGATGATCCTGCAGGATCCGAAATATTCGCTGAATCCGATCATGCGGGCGGGCGACCAGATCCTCGAGGCGCTCGCGATCCATGGTGAAACGCGCGGCCGTGCGCGGGTGATCGAGATCCTCAAGGCCGTACGCATCCGCGATCCCGAGCGCGTCTACAACGCCTACCCGCACGAGCTTTCGGGCGGCATGGGCCAGCGGGTCATGACCGCGATGATGCTGGTGACCAATCCGTTGCTGCTGATCGCCGACGAACCGACCTCGGCGCTCGACGTGACGGTGCGCATGCAGGTGCTGGCCATCATCGACGATCTCGTCACACAACGCGGCATGGGGTTGATCTTCATCAGCCACGACCTCAACCTCGTGGGTTCCTTCTGCGACCGCATCCTCATCATGTATGGCGGGCGTATCGTCGAGACCTGCCGGGCGTCGGAGCTGCAGAATTGCCGGCACCCCTATACCCGCGGGCTGCTCCAATCCATGCCCAGCATCGAGCATCCGCGCGACGTGCTGCCGACCTTGAAGCGCGATCCGGCCTGGCTCCGAGGCAACTGATGGCGCCGTTCCTTTCAGTGCGGGATCTGCATGTCGTGTTCGGCCACGGGGCCGGCAAGGTCCATGCGGTGCGCGGCGTTTCCTTCGATGTCGGCAAGGGCGAGTGCTTCGGCATCGTCGGCGAATCCGGCTCGGGCAAGACCACGGTCCTGCGCGCCATCTGTGGCCTCAACGCCGCCTGGGAAGGTGAGGTCAAGGTCGACGGCAAGCCGGTCCCGCGCCCGCCCGACCGCGCGTTCTGCCGCACCGTCCAGATCGTGTTCCAGGACCCTTACGGCTCGCTCCATCCCCGCCAGACGGTGGATCGCTGCCTGCGCGAGCCGCTCGAGATCCACGGTGTCGGCCAGCGCGACCGGCGCATCCTCGACACGCTGCAGGCGGTGGGGCTCGATCGCAGCTTCCGCTACCGCTACCCGCACCAGCTCTCGGGCGGCCAGCGCCAGCGCGTCGGCATCGCCCGCGCCCTCATGCTCGAGCCCGCGCTCCTCTTCCTCGACGAGCCCACCTCGGCGCTCGATGTCTCGGTGCAGGCGGAGATCCTGAACCTGCTGATGCGGCTGCGCCACGAGCGCGGGCTCACCTATGTGCTGGTGACCCACGATCTCGCGATCATCTCGCATATGTGCAGCCGCCTCATCGTCATGAATGTCGGCCGCATCGTGGAATCCCTGCCGGTCGAGGCCCTGCGCACCCGGACGCCCGAGCAGGCCTATACGCAGCAGCTCCTGCAGGCGAGCCTCGGCTACGACCGCGCCGCGGTGGAGCGGTATCAGCGGTTCGACTAGACGCGATTACCGCGCCCGTCGCTCACTCTCACCGCACTCGTCGCGTCCCCTCGGCCGTCATCCCCTTCATCATCATCCCCGCGAAAGCAGGGATCCACTTCAAAGCCGGGTGACCTGGATCAAGATGGATCCCCGCTTTCGCGGCGATGACGAAAGGAACGTTGCGACGGTTGGCATCCATGAACACGGACAGCGCCCAATCTTGCTCGATGGGTGTTCATGGACCCCGGCCTTCGCCGGGGTGACGGTAGGGCTGTATCGAGGACGCCGCTTTTCCTTCTCAAAAGCTCGGCGGCGAGTTCACCGACACCACCATGCACTCCTCCTCGCCCGCGTTGCGGAAACGGTGCGGCGTGCGGCTGTCGAAGTAATAGGCGTCGCCCGGGCCCAGCACCGTGCGCCGATCCCCGACCGTGACCTCGAGATGGCCGGCGACGATCACGCCGCCCTCCTCGGCATCGTGGCGCAGCATCTGCGCGCCGGTGTCGGCGCCCGGCGCGTAGCGCTCATGGAGGATCTGCATCGCGCGGCCCGCCATGTCGCGGCCGACCTGGCGGTAGGAGATGGCGCCGCCGGCCAGCTCCACCAGCTCGGCCGCACGGAAGAAGATTTGCGGCGCGAGGCGGGAATTGCCGGCGAAGAAATCGGCGAGCGAGATCGGCAATCCCTCCAGCACCTTCTTCAGCAGCCCGACCGAGGGACTGGTCCGGTTCTGCTCGATCAGCGAGATGATCGCGTTCGACACGCCGGCGCGCTTGGCGAGCTCGCGCTGGGACAGCCCTTGCGCCTCGCGCAAACCCTTGAGCCGGTGGCCCAAATCGAAACCGGGTTCCATGGCAGCGGGTCCTCCGCTCTCTGTTTAGTCGATCAATATCTTTAACAGACTGCCATTTATGACGCCACCATAAGGGGGAGCCGCCGCCCCATTGTTTATTTTCTTAATCGTGATAGGCTCCGCGCCATTCTTTCCCAACCCGTCGCGAGGCCGCTCCATGACCGCCAATCCGGTCGATTTCGACGCTTCCCCGAACAATCTCGAGCCCTTCTGGATGCCGTTCACGGCGAACCGGCAGTTCAAGAAGGCCCCGCGCCTGCTCGTGGCGGCGAAGGACATGCACTACCAGAGCCATGACGGCCGCACGATCCTCGACGGGACGGCCGGCCTCTGGTGCGTGAATGCCGGCCATGCGCGCAAGGAGATCACCGAGGCGGTCGCGGCCCAGCTCGGCAAGCTCGACTACGCCCCCGCCTTCCAGATGGGCCATCCCGGCGCGTTCCAGCTGTCCAACAAGCTGACGCAGATGATGCCCGACTTCGACCATGTGTTTTACTGCAATTCGGGTTCCGAGGCCGTCGACAGCGCGCTCAAGATCGCGCTGGCCTATCAGCGTGCTATCGGCCAGGGCGCGCGCACGCGCCTCATCGGCCGCGAGCGCGGCTATCACGGCGTGGGCTTCGGGGGCATCTCGGTCGGCGGCATCGTCTCCAACCGCAAGGTGTTCGGGCCCCTGCTCGCCGGCGTCGATCATCTGCCCCACACCCACGACCTGAAGCGCAACGCCTTCGTGCGCGGCCTGCCCGAGCATGGCGCGGAGCTGGCCGACCAGCTCGAGCGCATCGTGGCGCTCCATGACGCCTCCACCATCGCCGCCGTCATCGTCGAGCCGGTCGCGGGCTCGACCGGCGTGCTGCTGCCGCCCAAGGGCTATCTGCAGAAGCTGCGCGCGATCTGCGACAAATACGGCATCCTGCTGATCTTCGACGAGGTCATCACCGGCTTCGGCCGCCTCGGCGCCTCCTTCGCCACCGAGTATTTCGGCGTGGTGCCGGACATGATCACCTGCGCCAAGGGCCTGACCAACGGCGTGATCCCGATGGGCGCGGTCTTCGTGCGCAAGGGCATCTACGAGGCCTTCATGAACGCGCCCGAGAACACGATCGAGCTGTTCCACGGCTATACCTACTCGGCCAACCCCGCGGCCTGCGCCGCCGGCCTCGCGGTGCTTGACATCTACAAGCGCGAGGGTCTGTTCGAGCGCGCGGCCGAGCTGGCGCCTTACTGGGAAGCAGGCGTCCACTCGCTCAAGGGCACGAAGAACGTCATCGATCTGCGCAACCTGGGCATGATCGGCGCCATCGAGCTCGAGCCGCGCGAGGGCAAGCCCACGGCCCGCGCCTTCGAGGCCTTCCTCGGCTGCTACGAGAAGGGCGTGCTGATCCGCACCACGGGCGACATCATCGCGCTGTCGCCGCCGCTGATCGTGCAGAAGACCCATATCGACCAGATCTTCGACACCATCGGCAAGGTGCTGAAGACGGTGAACTGACCGGGATTGGACTGTCGCTGGCGGCCGGCTGGCTCCGCCTTTCGGAGCCGGCTGGCCCTAGCCAAGAGACGAGGCCGACGGCCTTGATAGGGCCGGAACAGGCTCGAAGGCCCCTTTCGGGGCGGGCTGACAGGGAAACGTTTGCCGGGGAAACGGTGAAGCGCCGCGGCCGAGTTCGGGATCGGGCCCGGCGGATTGACAGGCTGAGACATCGCCAGGGATTGAATCGCCGGCCGGCCCCGCGCTTTTTGCGCGCCGGGCCAAGCGGGCCGGTTCCGTTTGAAAGCTTCGGGAGCAAATCATGCTGATTGGTGTGCCTAAGGAGATCAAAGTCCACGAGTACCGCGTCGGGCTGGTGCCCGCGGGCGTGCGCGAGCTCGTGCATCACGGCCACAAGGTGCTGGTCGAGACCAATGCCGGGGCCGGCATCGGCTTCGACGACAAGGCCTACAAGGCGGTCGGCGCCAAGATCGCCAAGAACGCGGCCGAGGTGTTCGACAAGGCCGACATGATCGTGAAGGTGAAGGAGCCGCAGCCCAAGGAGTGCAAGATGCTCTCCAAGGGCCAGGTGCTCTTCACCTATCTCCACCTCGCCCCCGATCCCGAGCAGACCCAGGGCCTGATCAAGTCGGGCGCCACCGCCATCGCCTACGAGACGGTGACCGACGACCGCGGCGCCCTGCCGCTGCTGGCGCCGATGAGCGAGGTCGCCGGCCGCATGTCGGCCCATGTCGGTGCCTTCTATCTGCAGAAGGAGCCGGGCGGCTCGGGCGTGCTGCTGGGCGGCGTGCCGGGCGTGCAGCCGGGCCGGGTCACCATCATCGGCGGCGGCGTCTCGGGCACGCATGCGGCGAAGATGGCGGTCGGCCTCGGCGCCGACGTCACCATCATCGACCGCTCGATCGCCCGCCTGCGCCAGCTCGACGACATCTTCGGCGGCCAGGTGAAGACGGTCTATTCGACGGTCGACGCGATCGAGCGCAACGTGGTGCGCTCCGACCTCGTGATCGGCGCCGTGCTGGTGCCGGGCGCGGCCGCGCCGAAGCTCGTCACCCACAAGATGATCAAGCAGATGCGCCAGGGCTCGGTGCTGGTCGATATCGCCATCGACCAGGGCGGCTGCTTCGAGACCAGCAAGCCCACCACGCATGCCGACCCGGTCTACCTGGTCGACGGCATCGTGCATTACTGCGTCGCCAACATGCCGGGGGCGGTCGCGCGCACCTCGACGGTGGCCCTCAACAACGCCACCCTGCCCTTCACGCTGGCGCTGGCCGACAAAGGCTATCGCCGCGCGCTGGCCGACGACAAGCACCTCATGAACGGCCTCAACGTCCATGAGGGCCATGTGACCTACAAGGCGGTCTCGACGGCCTTGAAGCTCAAATACACCCCGGCCCAGCAGGCCCTCGGCCTCTGATCCGGACGCGGCCTTCGGACAAAGCAAAGCCCCGGCTCCAATGAAGCCGGGGCTTTTTGCTTTGCGAACGCGGAGGAGGATCGATGGTCGATATCCTGAAAATCCTGGCGGCCTTGGCGGCGGGCTATCTTCTGGGCAGCCTCAATACCGGCGTGATCGTCGGGAGGCTGTACGGCAAGGACATACGCAGCCTGGGAAGCAAAAGCGCCGGGCTTACCAATACGCTGAGGGTGCTCGGGAAACCGGCCGCGGTGCTCGTTCTCGCGGGCGACGTCTTAAAAGGGATCGTTGCCTGCCTGATAGGCTTGCGTCTCGGCGTCTATGTCCAATCGGGAGAGGCCACCGATTGCGTCAGCCTTCTCGCGGCCGGCGCGGGCGCGGTCATCGGGCATAACTGGCCGGTCTATTTCGGGTTCAAAGGGGGCAAGGGAGCGCTGACGGCGGTGGCGGTGCTGTTCATGTTCGACTGGACGATGGCCCTCATCTGCCTCGGCCTTTTCGTGACGATCGTGGCCTCAACCCGTTATGTTTCCCTGGGCACGATATCTGCCGCGATATTGTTCATGGTCATTTCGTTTGTCCCTGTCTTTGGGCACGGGCTCTATTTTTATGCATTCACCTTCCTGATGGCGCTCATCATTATCTTCAAGCACAGGGAAAACATACGAAGGCTGCTTTCGGGAACGGAAAACAAGCTCGCCTTCTGATTTTCCGACTTCTGGCTCCCCCCTCGCTCAGGCGATGAGCGAGAGATCCCGCGCCAGGTGCCACAGCGTGTTGAGCGCGAAACCGATGAACATCACCCCGGTGGCGCGGATGATCCAGATCTCGTGGCTTGAATAGAAGCGCCGCAGCGGGCCGGTGCCGACGAGCCAGATCAGGATGAAATCGGCGAGCACGAAGCCGATCAGGCAGGCGAGCAGGAAGATCGGCGCCTCGCTCCAGCCGAAGCCGCCGAGCTGGCCCGCCAGGATCGCGGTGAAGACCGCGAGCGTAACCGGGTAGCTCTTGGGATTCGAGACCCCGAACAGCAGGCCTCGCACATAGGGGCGATCGACATCGGCGCTGGTGCCGCCGTCCGGGCGCTTGCGCACCAGCACGGCTTTGGTGCCGAGCCAGAGGAGATAGAGCCCGCAGGCGAGCGCCAGCCCGTGGAACAGCCAGGGCGAAACGAGGTTGGCACCGACCAGCGCCACCAGCGCCAGGCTGCACCAGAGCGTGTCGCCGAGGAGATGGCCGAACAGGAACTGCGCGCCCGCCCAGCGGCCGCGCGCGGCGCCGATGCCGATGAAGGCGATCACCGCCGGCCCCGGCGTCAGCACCACGATCGCGCCGGCGATCGCGGCCGAGACGAGCAATGCGAGATCCATCGGTGACGTTTCCCTGCCGGCGATGCGATGGCCGCCATGATCGATGGCGGCGCGGGGCTGTCAACGGCCGGATGACGTTCTTCTGGTTATCTCTTCCCCCGCTCTGCGGCGGAGGACTAAAGCGGAGGCTGCTCGGTCGGTGCAGCTCTCTCCCCGGCCCTCTCCCGCAACGCGGGAGAGGGGATCGTATTTGTCGAGACCCGCCTCAGCAGGCTTCGCGCCGGCAGTTGCGGAGCACGCCGTCCCAGTTGCTCCAGACCGCCCAGACGGCGCCGGACTGGGTCTGGGTGACCGGCAGGCGGGTCGGGGCGTCGACGCCGGCCATCCAGATATAGGCCATGCAGGGCGTGCCGAGCGGTTCGTCGCAGGCGTTCTGGCCGGCGCTGGCCAGATCGTCCTTGCTCAGGCCGGACGGGCAGACGACGGCGTGCGCGAGCCCCTTCTGCCCGATCTCGTGGCAGGACGCGGCGGCCGATCCGCCGCTCCTCACATAGCCGATGACGAGGAAGGCGCCGATCAGGACCGCCAACGCGGCGCCGACGATCAGGCCGATCAGCGTCCAGCCCGGCCCATCCGACTCGGCCGCCCGATTCGCCTTGGGTGCCGACTTGGCGCGGAGCGCCCGCTTCCCCGCGGCCAGGACGCCGCTGGCGCTCGCCGCCAGTTGCGTCGCGCGGACGGAACGGGCGTGCGACGCATGGGCATGGCCCCGAGGGCCGGCGATGGCGAGGTGAGCGGTCTGTCGCATGATGGTCCTCCGTCGGCGGTGCGCAGATCCCCATTGGATCGCCTGTCGGCTCGGTCCCGCTCCGGAACCGGCCAGGGCGTCCTCGAGGAAAGAGGACGAAATGTCTGCGCTCTGTCGGCTTTCTCTCCGCAGGTTGTTGAGGGTCCCCACCGGGAACCCGGACCGCCCTAGAAAAGCATGACCGCTCTTAAGACATCGGAATCATTCAACTCGATTTATCTAAAATTTTTAATCGACTGCATTCCTTTGCTAATCTGGCGTCGAGACGCGCTCCCGCGCTGATTCACCGTCGAGACACCCGGGGCAGGACCCTTCCATGAAGATCACCGCGATCCGCATCAGCCAGCACCGCTACAAGTTCGACCCGCCCTTCCATGCGAGCTGGGACACGCGGCCGCGCACCCATTGGGACGCGACCATCGTGCGGGTCGAGACCGACCAGGGCGTCACCGGCATCGGCTCGGGCGACCTCATGGTGGGCTTCGCCGGCCATGAGGAGCTTTTCATCGGCCAGGACCCGATGGCGATCGAGCGCCACTACCGGATCCTCGCCAACATCAACTTCCATTACGGCCGCTGCTGGCCGCTCGACCTTGCGCTCTGGGACCTCGCCGGCAAGATCACCGGCCAGCCCTGCTGGAAGCTTCTCGGCGGGCTCTCCAACAAGGTGCGCGCCTATGCCTCCTCCGGCACGCTGCGCAAGCCCGAGCAGCTCGCCGAGGTGGCGCAGCATTTCCTTGCCCAGGGCTTCACGGCGATGAAGATCCGCTTCCATCGCGGCGACTGGCGCCAGGACATCGCGGCGCTCGCCGCCGTGCGCAAGGCGGTCGGCGACAGGCTCACCTTGATGGTCGATTGCAATCAGGGCTGGCGCATGCCCTGGGATACGGCCCAGCCCTGGAGCCTCAAGGACGCGCTCCAGGTGGCGAAGCCGCTCGAGGAGCTCGAGGTCTTCTGGATGGAGGAGCCGCTCCACCGCGCCGACTATGACGGCATGGCGCAGCTCCGGCAGATGACGCGGGTGCGCATCGCCGGCGGCGAGATGACCCGCGAGCTGCACGAGTTCCGCAACCTGATCCAGCGCGGCTCGCTCGATGTGCTGCAGCCCGACGTGGCGCTGGTGGGCGGCATCACCGGACTTCGGCGCGTGGGCCAGATGGCGCTCGAGCACAACCTGGTCTTCACGCCGCATACCTGGACCAACGGCATCGGCGTCGTCGCCAACGCGCATCTGACCGCCGGCGCCACCGGCGCGCCCTTCCTCGAGTTCCCCTACGACCCGCCCGAATGGGGCCTCGACCGGCGCGACTACATGCTGGCCGAGCCGGTCGACGCCAAGGACGGCTGGTTCACGCTCACGGAAAAGCCCGGCCTCGGCATCGAGCTCGACGAGGACCGGCTGAAGGCGACGAAGATCGGGTGAAGGATCGAGGTGCGGTCCCCTCCCCGTTCAGGGGATAGGGAGGGGGACGACGCGATATCAGCTACCGAGCAGCCCCCTCCTTAATCCTCCCCCGAAGACGGGGGAGGAGGTGAGGTGGGCTACGCCGCGTCCTGGGACGGGGACTGGGTGCGCTGGCCGAAGCTGATCTGGTTGTTCCAGAAGCGCTCGAGCTTGAGGAGCGATTTGTTCACGCCCTCGAGCTGGGCCACGTCGGCGCCAAGCGCCTCGATATGGCGGTCGTACATGGCGCGGATCCGGTCGCGGACTGCGAGCGCCTTTTCCGACAGCCGGACGATCTGGCTGCGGCGGTCATGGCGGGAACGCTCCTGGATCAGGTAGCCGTTCTCGACCATCTTCTTGACGTTGTAGGAAACGTTCGAGCCCAGGTAATAGCCGCGCTGGGTCAGCTCGCCGACCGTCAGCTCGTCATCGCCGATATTGAACAGGATCATGGCCTGCACGTTCGAGAGGTCGCGCAGACCGCCGCGGTCGAGCTCGACCTTGATGACCTCGAGACATTGGCGGTGCAAACGCTCGATCAGTCCGATGGTGCTGAGATAGCCGGCTGTCACGATCCGTCTCCTTTGGGCGGAGTTCCTTGAACAGCCATCCGTAACATTCTCTGCTTAAGCCTTCCTTTACGGCTGTGGGCGCATGAAGTGGCATGCGTCAAGTCATTCCGAACACGGAGATTTTCAGGGGTCTCCTCATCTTCATCCGGAAGATGAGGAAAGCGCGCTTCCTGGCCCTGCTCCCGGGCCTGGTGCTGGCGCTGCTGGCGGCCGGATCGCCCCCCGCCAAGGCCGACTTCAACGTCTGCAACAAGACGAAGGAGCGGGTGGCGGTGGCGCTGGGCTATCGCGCTCAGGGGGTGTGGATCTCGCAGGGCTGGTGGAACGTCGAGCCGGCCCGCTGCAGCACCCTCCTTCCCGGCAAGCTGTCGGAGACCAAGTACTATCTCTATGCCGACGCCAAGGCGCATAACTGGTTCCTCGCTGGCGGTTTCCGCTTCTGCGTGAAGAACGACGAGTTCCGGGTGGTTGGGAACAGCAACTGCCCGGCCCAAGGGGCCAAGCCCCTGGGCTTCCTCGAGGTGTCGGTGGGCAAGAACGCGTCCTTCACCTATGAAATCTACTCGCCGCAGCCGTAAATAGAGGGAATTTTACGCCTTCTCTTGACTTTCAAGCAGGATTTCCCCATAAATTCTGCACGCGCCGATTTGAACCACAGCTTGCGGGCGCGATAGAAATGCAGCTAAAGCGAGGTCGGTCCAACCGCCCCAGCTTCGCTGCGGCGGTTTTTTGTTTTGGGCTTGGTGCACCCGGCTTCCACCTTCGCCAAGGCTTCGGCGGACAGGTCGGCCGAACGGACCCGCGGGGATTTGAGGGGCAGCTTGCGCCGCGTGACCAAACGCTAAAGCGTCCGAGTTCTCGGAGCCCCAACCGACCGACCCCAGGAGGGCTCGACCATGGCGACCAACTACCAGGACCGCTTCATCGCCGCGCAGGCGCTGCTGCGCGACCGTCCGGCGGAGGCCTTGCAGGCCTTCACCGCTCTCACCCATCTGACCGAAGGCCTCGCCAGCGAGGCCCGGATCCGAGATTTTCAGCTCGCGGCGGACAAGCCCGCCCAGCTCGCGGGCACCGAGATCGGCGAGGATGCCGGCCCCGACCCGGCCGAGCTGGTGCTGGCGGCGCTGGGCGCCTGCCAGGAGGCCACCTACCGTCTCTATGCCGACACGCTGGGAATCCCGCTGCGCCATGTCTCGGTCAAGGTCACAGGCCGCATCGATCTGCGCGGGCTCTTCGCCGTCACCGACAGCGTGCGGCCGGGCTTCCGCGACATCCGCGCCGTCGTGACGATCGACAGCCCCGCCTCGATCGAGGATATCGAGCGCCTCAAGGTCACGGTCGATCGGCACAGCCCGGTGCTCGACATGCTGCGCAACGTGACGCCGGTCCAGACCAGTCTCGATCTGGTCAACGGGGCGGCACGCCCAGCCGCCGCGTGATAGGCTGCGCCATCCGACGACAGGGAGGATGACCATGCCGACGACCAGCAAGCACCCGGAAACGCTCGTGCTGCATGCGGGCAGCTATCGCAGCGACAGCGCCACCAACGCCGTGGCGGTGCCGATCTACCAGACGACCTCCTACCAGTTCCAGAACTCCGAACATGCCGCAAACCTGTTCGGGCTCAAGGAATTCGGGAACATCTATACCCGCATCATGAACCCGACCCAGGCGGTCCTCGAAGAGCGCATCGCGGCGCTCGAGGGCGGTGTGGGCGCGCTGGCGCTGGCCTCCGGCCAGGCGGCCTCGGCCTTCGCGCTGCAGAACATCGCGCGGGCCGGCGACAACATCGTCAGCTCGACCGACCTCTATGGCGGCACCTGGAACCTGTTCGCCAACACGCTCAAGGAGCAGGGCCTCGAGGTGCGGTTCGTCGATCCGTCGGACCCGGAGAATTTCCGCCGCGCGACCGACGCCAAGACCCGCGCCTACTATGCCGAGACGCTGCCCAATCCCAAGCTCCATGTGTTCCCGATCAAGGAGGTCGCCGATATCGGCCGGTCGCTGGGCGTGCCGCTCATCATGGACAACACGGCGGCCCCGGTGCTCTGCAAGCCCTTCGAGCATGGGGCGGCGATCATCGTCTACTCGACCACCAAATATATCGGCGGCCACGGCACCTCGATCGGCGGCATGCTGGTCGATGGCGGCAATTTCGACTGGGAGAAGCATGCCGACCGCTTCCCCGGCCTGAACCAGCCCGATCCCAGCTATCACGGCGCGATCTGGACCCAGGCCGTGAAGCCGCTCGGCCCCATCGCCTACATCATCAAGGCCCGCGTCACGCTGCTGCGCGACCTGGGCTCGGCGATGAGCCCCTTCAACGCCTTCCTCTTCATCCAGGGGCTCGAGACGCTGCCCTTGCGCATGCGCCAGCATTGCGAGAACGCGATCAAGACGGCGGAATGGCTGAAGAAGCATCCGGCGGTGACCAACGTCATCTTCCCGAGCTTCCAGACCGGCGAGACCCGGCGCCGCGCCGACGCCTATCTCAAGGGCGGCTATGGCGCGCTGGTGGGCTTCGAGCTCAAGGAGGGCAAGGACGCCGGCCGCAAATTCATCGACGCGCTCAAGCTCTTCTATCATGTCGCGAACATCGGCGACGCGCGCAGCCTCGCCATCCATCCGGCGACCACCACGCACTCGCAGCTCTCGCCCGAGGAGCAGATCAAGACCGGCGTCACCGACGGCTATGTCCGCCTGGCGCTCGGCCTCGAGCATATCGAGGACATCCTCGCCGACCTCGACCAGGCGCTGACCGCGGCCACCGGCCTCAAGCGCGCGGCCGAATAGCCGCCCTGGATATTGCGCCTTCCCCACGGCCGCCGGCCCCGAGCCGGCGGCCGTTTTCGTGTCCTGGCGCGAAACGCCGCCGTCTAATTCGCTGGATCAGCCTCCCCCTTGTAACGGGAGGGACATAAAGGCGCGTCATGCGGGGCCGTCACAGGCCCTTATGACAGCACTTTTGTCCATCTCGCGGCGGCTAAACCGACGCCCTGACGGGTTGGTTGAAGCAATTGAAACACTAGAACGCTTCTGAAGAAATCGAGCCGAAACCTGGCGCCGCCACTTTCCTCCTCAATCAAGCGATGGAGCGAATCATGAGCGACACCAGCAAGCCCACGGCGGAAAGTCTGTTCCTGCCGAACGATCCCCCCACCATCGTCATCATGGAAGCGAGGCGACGCGCCGACGCTCTGCGGCGCAGCGTCTATATCTACGGCGGCCGGTCGAACTGGATGATGACCACCGATCTCCATGAGCCGCCTTCGGATGCGGCGGTCTGGCTGGTGGCGGCCAACGACAACGATCCCAAAGGAAAGAATTCCGGCCGGCATTGAACCCGACCCGCCTTCAGCCGGCCCCGGTTGGCGATGCCTCCTGCAAGACTGGCCGCGCCCTCGCCCGATCCGCCCCGCAGCGGGGCCGCGATCGGGGCGGGCGCTACGCTGCCCGGGTGACAAGCCGCGGCCGCAGGCCAAGCCCTTCCGGCGGGAAATCCTTCGGCTTCGAGCCTCGGCGGCGCGCCCGAGCTCGCAACGCCGGCGCAAGCGGTTCGACAGACACAAGCGATGACGATAGCAGCTGACAAACCGGCATGGCTCCCGACGTTCGGCAACAAGCGGCGCGCGGCGTTCTCCGGCCTGCGCGTCGCCCATCGGCTGCTGCTGATCTATCTGCTGAGCTTCGCGTCGGTCGCCTATCTCGCCTATACGCTGATCGCCGAGAAGAACATCAGCATCGAGTTCAGCCGCAAGGAAATGCGCGGCATCAATTATGCCGATGTCGTGCGTCAGGTCCTGATGGCGATCGTCCGCAACCGCGAGACCGTGTTGATCGCGCGACCCGGCGGCGAGGATCAGAGCGCCGCCTTGCAGGAGCAGATGACGGCACTGGCGGCGGCCGAGCGCGAGTTCGGCGATTCGATGGATACCGGCGCCCTCGTCAACACGCTCCTCACGGAGCTGGGCGAGCTGGTCACGCGGAGCGACGGCGATTCCCCCGCCCGACGCGACCTCGAAGCACAGGCCATCGCCACCGCGCGCGAACTGATCTCCAAGATCGGCGACGAATCCAACCTGATTCTCGATGCCGACCTCGACAGCTACTACACCATGTCCGTGGTCATGCTGCGGCTGCCGGAAGCGGCCGCCGAGGCCGTCGACCTGGCGGGCGAGGCCCTGGCGCTGAAGCTTCCCCGCTCCGCCGATGACGAATCCCAAGTGCGCTTCCTGCTCAAGGACGGCGCCTTCAGCGCCACCATCGCCGGCATCCGGTCCGACATGGCGGCCGCGTTCCGCGGCAATGCCGATCAGCAGCTGCGCAGCCGGCTCGAGCCCGCCTTCCTGCGCGCCGAGAGCGCCGTCCACGATCTGAGCCACACTCTGCGCTACATGGTGACCGATCGCCGCTCGGCCGACGCCAACGCGGCGGCCGTCGGCGTGCTGCTGCGGCAGGCGCTGGGAACCATGGACGAGCTCTGGCGGCAGGCCGATGGCGAGCTGCGCCGCCTGCTCTGCCATCGGATCGGCAGTCTCTATCGCCGCAGAACCGTCGATCTCGGCATGGCGACCGCGGTCTGGCTGGCGTCACTGGGACTCATCTTCGTGGTGGCCCGGCAGATCACCACCCCCATCCGCGATCTCTCCCGCGTCGCCCAACGCATCCGCCATGGCGAGGATTACAGCCTCCGGGCGCGCTATCGCGCGAGCGGCGAGGTGGGCGAGCTCATCGACGGCTTCAACACGATGCTGGACCGTCTCCAGGGCGAGGCGGCGCGCGAGCAGGAACGCGTCGCCCGGGACCGCGCGGCGATGGCGCAGCGCCATCTCATCGAGGCCGTGCCGGTGGTCATCTCGGTGACGAGCAAGCTCGACGAGCGGGTGCTCTTCGCCAACAGCGTCTCGCCCTATCTGCTGCCCCTGCCCGACGACCTCCTCGGCGATCCCCGGGACATCCTGAACCTGCTCTATCCCGAGGACCGCGACGTCCTCGTCCGCCAGATCCAATGCTATGGCCATGTCGACGGCTTCCAGGCCCGCTGCCAGACTCCCCTGGGCGAGCCGTTCTGGGTCCTGATCGGGTCGCGCACGGTGGATTACCAGGGCGAGCCCGCGCTCCTCACCGTCAGCACGCCGATCAACGACCGCAAGCGGGCGGAAGCCGCCTTGGCCCGGCGCGGCGCGGTGCTCGACGCCATCTCCTATGCCGCGACCCGCATCATCGGGGCCGCGGACTGGCGCCCGGCGATGCCCGACCTTCTCAGCCGCCTGGGGACCGCGACCGATGTCTGCCGCGTCTTCCTGTTCGAGATCCACCCCGCGCCCGAGGGCGACGGGCAGGTGCAGAGCTGCCGTTTCAGCTGGGCGGCGGAAGGCTGCCTGCCGATCGAAGGCGATCCCCGCTACCAGAACGACCCGATCTCGGCCGAGGCGGGTTCGCAGTTCGCCGACTGGTTCGAGCGCCGCTCCCGCGGCGAGGTCGTCCAGGTGACGCTCTCCGAAACCGAGGGCGACGCGCGGCGATGGTTCGCGGAAACCAGCACCTTCTCGATGCTCTCGGTTCCCATCCTGGTGGACGGTGTCCAATGGGGCTCGATCGGATTCGACGATTGCCGGTCCGAACGGGTCTGGGACGAGATGGAGATCGACCTGCTGAAGACGGCGGCGGCGCTGATCACCAGCGCCATCCAGCGCTCGCGCGCGGACGATCAGATCCGCCAGCGGGACCGCCGCCTGATCGAGGCGCAGCGGATCGGCCATGTCGGCAGCTGGGAGCTCGACCTCGAAACCAACGACGTCGTCTGGTCCGACGAGGGATGGCGCATCTTCGGCCTGGAGCCCTGCCGGCGTTCCTGGCCCTACGACCAGAACCTGCAGGCGATTCATCCGGACGATCGCAGGCGCGTGCTGGAGCTGGACAACACCCTGCGGGTGCATGGCGGATCCACGGAGATCGAGTATCGCATCCGGCGCCCGGACGGCGAGGTCCGCATCGTCCATGAGCGGGCGGAGGCGATCCGCGATGCCGCCGGACGCCCCCGGAGCCTGATCGGCACCGTCCACGACGTGACCGAGTTGAAGGCGGCCGAGGAGCGCCTGCGGGCAAGCGAGGAGCGCTATAAGCTGGCGGCTCAGGGCGCCGATGTCGGCCTGTTCGACTGGGACGTGCCGACGGGAAGCACCTATTTCTCACCCCGCACCCACGAGATCCTGGGGGTCGGCCCGGAGACCCTCGGCGGCTCGATCGCCGGCCTGCTCGAGCAGTTCTCCCCGGAAGATCGCGAAGCCCTGCAAAGCAATCTCGCCAACCGCTTCGTGGCGCAGCGACGCCGCTTCCAGCATGAAGCTCGCCTGCACGATACCTCGCCCGACGCGCGCTGGATCGGCATGCGCGGGCTCATCGTCTATGCCGAGGGGCACCCCGTCCGGCTGGTGGGCTCCCTGGTGGACATCACCGACCGCAAGCGCTCCCAGGAGGCGCTGATCCGGCAGCGCGAGGCGCTCTATCAGAACGAGAAGATGGCCATGCTGGGCACGCTGCTCGCCGGCGTGGCCCATGAGCTCAACAATCCTCTTTCCGTCGTCATCGGCCAGATCGCGCTGTTGCAGGAGACGAGCCGGGACGCGACCATCGTCAGGCGGGCCGAGCGCATCCGCAACGCGGCCGACCGCTGCGCCCGCATCGTGCGGACATTCCTCGCCATGGCGCGCCAGCGCCAGCCCGAGCCCCGGCCGACCGCTCTTGGCGGCATCGTCGACGCCGCCGTCGACCTGCTCGGATTCCAGCTCCGCGCCGCGGATATCCGCCTCGAGCTGAAGCTCGCCAAGGACGAACCGACGGTCACGGTCGATGCCGACCAGATGCACCAGGTCGTCACCAACCTCATCGTCAATGCCCAGCAGGCCCTGGCCGCCAGCCCGGGCCCGCGGCTCCTGCGGATCCGCACCTGGTTCGACGGCATCAACCGGCGCGCCTGCCTCTCGGTGTCCGACAACGGTCCCGGCGTTCCGGCCGAGATGCGAAGCCGGATCTTCGACCCCTTCTTCACCACGAAACCCGCGGGCGAAGGTACCGGCATCGGTCTCGCCTTGTGCTCCAGCATCGTGCGTTCCTATGGCGGCGAGATATCCGTGATGGACACGCCGGGCGGCGGCGCCACCTTCACGGTCGAGCTTCCCTTGTCGAGCCCGCTGGACGTCCCCGAGGAGGATTCCGGCCGGGACGAGGCTCGCCGCGACCTGCGGATCCTGGTCGTCGACGACGAGGGGGAGATCGCGGCGACCCTCAGCGAGATTCTCGACCGGCGCGGCTTCAAGACCGATGTGGTGTTCAACGGCCAGGAGGCGCTCGACCAGATCGCGATGCGCGACTACGACCTCGTGCTCAGCGACTTCCGCATGCCGCTGCTCGACGGACCCGGGCTCTACCGCGCTCTGGCGGAGCGGCATCCCCACATGGTCAACCGGCTGGCTTTCATCACCGGTGACACCCTCTCCTCGGAGGCACGGACCTTCCTGCGCGATGCCAGGAGGCCGTGCCTCGAAAAGCCGTTCCTGCCGGAGGACGTGCTGCGGCTGGTCGCGCAGGTGACGGAAGCCGGCTCCCCATCCGAGCGGGCTCGCTCGGCCCAGGAGGCGAACCCGAATGGGATCGATCACGATGGCCGTTGGCGTTGAACAGACTCCCGCGCGAAGGAGGCGTTGAATGAGCGAAAGAGGATCGTTATTGGCGGTGGACGACGACCCCGAGGTCCGCGCCACCATTCGCGACTATTTCGAGCATTGCGGCTTCGAGGTCTATGTGGCGAACGACGGTGAGGCCATGCACAAGGTCCTCGCCACGCGCCGCATCGATCTGGTTCTGCTGGACGTGAACCTGCCGGGCGCGGACGGGCTGTCGCTCGCGCGCGAGCTCAGGTCCAAGCAGGATATCGGCATCATCATCCTCGCCGGCGCCGGCCAGGTGATCGACCGGATCGTCGGCCTGGAAATGGGCGCCGACGACTATGTCGCGAAACCGTTCGATCCCCGGGAGCTGCTGGCGCGGATGAAGAGCGTCCTGCGCCGCAAGGGCAAGGGCTCGCGCCCCTGCGTGCCGCAGGAGCTCCATCCGGAAGTGGTCAAGATGGGCAACTGCACGCTCGATCTGGCGGCGCACCATCTCTATGACGGGAACGGCGAGCAGGTTCCCCTGACCAGCATGGAGTTCGACCTGCTCCACGCTTTCGTCTCGCATCCGGACCGCGTCTTGAGCCGAAGCCAGCTGCTCGAGCTGGCCCATCGCAACCAGGGCGACGTCTTCGACCGCAGCATCGACATCCGGATGGCCCGCATCCGGCGCAAGATCGAGGAGGATCCGGAGAATCCGCAGGTGCTGAAGACCGTGCGCGGGGCCGGCTACATCTATATCAGCGGCCGGAAGAAATAAGGGCGCGGCACCGGGGCCCATCGAAACCCGGCCCCGGTACCGCGCCGGCCTCTGGCCGGTTACGACGCTTCGCGGGCCCGCGTGTCGTTGGCCGGGATCCCGATGCCCTTCGCGGCGGTCATGCCGTTCAGGGCAAGCATGGACGGAGACTGGTTTCCGATATCGGTGCCGTTGGGGGACGGCGCCGTCGGCCCGGAGGCGGCCGAGCGCCGCGTCACCGCCCGAGGCTCCGCTTCCTGCCGCGCCATCTCCGCGGCAATCCAGGAGATTTGCGAGCGATGCAGCCCGATATCCTTCAGCATCTTGTCGTCCAGCAGCATCAGCTCGCGCACCGTCGCCCGGCGCTGACGGGCCCGCATGAACGCCCGCCAGAGCGCCAATGCGATACCGGCCGACGCCTTCCATATGGGCTGCCGCACCGGCCAGCGCAGCAAGGCCCGGCTTCGCGCATAGCTGGCGATCTCCCTGCGGCTGAAACCGATGTCCTCGAGCACGTCATCGTCGAGATAGACCAGCTCGGACATGATCCTGTCATAGCGCCACCAATAGCGGACCGGGCGTACGAGCGCGTAGCCGAGCTCGTTGAGAGCGCTGGCCAATCCCTGCGATGCAGGCGCTGCATCGCGCGGCTTCGCGCTGTCGTTCGCAATCTGATGGAGGGCGAGGGTCATGATGAGATCCTTCCTTCACGTTCCGACATCGATTTCGATGTTGGGGACTTCGATGCTGGGAAGGTAGGGAGGCGCGATTTCCGGCTGATGTCGCGCTCTCGGGAGAATTGTTTCAATGGTTGCGCCGCGTTCGGCAGCGAATATGGCAGCGCCGTGACAACCGAATCGCTCCTGATTCAGGCCAGCAATTCGATTCCGAAGCTCTCGCGAAATCCGCGCCGGCCGGCGGCGGTGATGGTGACGGCACGCCCGTCGCGCTGCCGCTCGATCCAGCCGACCTCGAAGCAACGGTCGCCGAGCGCCGCTCCCAAGGCGCCGGCAAGATGCGGGCGACGCTCGCTCCAGTCGAGACAAGGCCGGGCGAAGCCGCGGCGCTGGCGCGCTACCGATGCCGCATCGATGCCGAGCCCGGTGAGGAACTCGTGGCCGCGACGGCTGACCTGGAAATCGGTCGCGCCCGGATGGAGATGCCCTTGCGCCAGAAGCCTGTCCATGACGGCGACGCCGAGCTTGCCGGCGAGATGGTCGTAGCAGGTCCGCGCCAGGCGCAGCGCCTCGCCGCCGCGCGCACCCGAAAGGCGCCGGCGCGGCTGATGCTCGCCCGAGAGCGCCATCATCCCCTCGATCGCGCAGGCGACCAGCGAGTTGGCGAGCCGGAAATAGCGATAGCGCCCCTGCTCGATGACATCGAGCAGGCCGCCATCGACCAGCTTGGCCAGATGCCCGCTGGTGGTGGGCGCCGAGACCCCGGCGATGAGGGCCAGCTCCTTGGCCGTGAGGGCGCGGCCATCCATCAGGGCGGCCAGGATATTGGCCCGCGCCGGATCGCCCATCAGCGCAGCGACGCCGGCGAAATAGGGTTCGCGGATGCTCATGCGCTCGAGGCTAGGCCTCGGGCCCGGCTTGCGCAACGCCCGACAGTTCGGTCGCGACCGAAACGTCCCTCCGGGACAGCGGACGCAAGCCGAGAGCAAGCTGCCAGGCGAGCAACAATCGGGAAGACCGGCACCGTGAAACCAGGCAGAGAGACGACCTGCGACAGCGGCCCTGCTTGTTCCCGGCTCCCGCCCGTGATCGACTGCCGCCGCCCCGACCGACCGGAACGCCCTCCCGCCAGACAGCGCCCGAAGACATCACCCGTGACCGCCCGCACAGCCTCGCCCCCCATGACCGGATTCGAATGGCTGCTGCTCGGCCTGCTGTCGCTGGTCTGGGGCGGCTCCTTCTTCTTCAACCGTGTGCTCGTGGTCGAGCTGCATCCCTTCACGGTGGTGTTCTTCCGCGTCGCCCTCGCAGCCGCCGCCCTCCTGGTCGTGCTGCGGATCACCGGCCATTCCCTGCCCCGCAGCGCGAGGCTCTGGGGCAGCTTCTTCGTCATGGGCCTGCTCAACAACCTGATCCCCTTCGGCCTGATCGTCTGGGGCCAGACCCAGATCGCGAGCGGCCTCGCCGCGATCCTCAATGCGACCACGCCGCTCTTCACGGCGCTGATCGTCCATTTCCTGGCCCAGGACCCGCGCGAGCGGCTGACCGGCCACCGGCTGCTCGGCGTCGTCATCGGGCTCGTCGGCGTGGTGCTGATCGTCGGGCCGGCGAGCCTCGCCGGGCTCGGGCTCAACCTGTTGGCCCAGGTCGCGGTCCTCGGCGCCGCGCTTTCCTACGGCTTCGCCAACAATTTCGGCCGCCGCTTCCGCGCCGCGGGCGTGCCGCCGCTGGTGGCCGCCACCGGGCAAGTCTCCGCGACGACGATCATGTCCCTGCCGCTGATGCTGCTGATCGACAGGCCCTGGGAACTGCCGGCTTTTCCGAGCGCCACCACGATCGCCGCTCTCGTCGGGCTGGCGCTGCTCAGCACCTCGCTCGCCTATGTGATCTTCTTCCGCCTGCTGTCGGGCGCCGGCGCCGTCAATGTGGCGCTGGTCACGCTGCTGGTGCCGGCGAGCGCCCTCCTCCTGGGCGCGCTGGTCTTCGGCGAGCGCCTCGACTGGCACCAGCTCGCCGGCATGGCGGTGATCCTGGCGGGGCTGGTCGTGATCGACGGGCGCCTCCCGGCGGCCCTCGGCCGGAGGCTGTGGCGAGGCGACAGCCGCGATCCGCTCAGGTCCCGGTGAAGACCGGCTTGCGCTTCTCCAGGAACGCCTTCGCGCCCTCCTCCTGGTCCGCGGTCGAGTAGCAGAGGGCGAAAGCCTTGATCTCGGCGCGGCAGGCGGATTCGGTGTCGGCATCGACCGCGATGTTGAGCGAGGATTTGAGCTGGGCCAGCGCGAAGGGCGACAGGGCCGCGAGCTGCTCGGCCAGCGCCGCCGCGGCCCTGGCCAGTTCCTCCGGCGCATGCACGGAAGCCACCAGCCCCAGCGCATAGGCACGGTCGGCGGCGATAGGCTCTCCGGTCATGGTCATCATCCGCGCGACCGAGGAGCCGGCGATCTTGGTCAGCCGCACCGTGCCGCCGCCACCCGGCAGGATGCCGAGCTTGATCTCGGGCAGGCCGAGCTTCGCCGTCGTGGCGGCGATGCGGATATCGCAGGCGAGCGCCAGCTCGAATCCGCCGCCCAGGCAATAACCGTTGATGACCGCCACCACCGGCTTGGGTGCTCCGGTGAGGGCGTTCGTCACCCGCTTGAAGCGCTCGGAGATCGCCAGCGCGTCGGCGGGCGAGGCGCCGACGAACTCGGTGATGTCGGCGCCGGCGACGAAGGCGCGGTCGCCCTCGCCGGTCAGGAGGATCACCCGCACCGCCTTGTCGTCCGAGAGGCGGCCGATCGCGTCGAGAAGCTGGCGCAGCACTTCCGCATTGAGCGCGTTCAGCGCCTTGGGCCGCCGCACGGTGATGGTGCCGATGGCGCCGCTCACCTCCGCCGTCACCAGGATGTCGGTCATGGACGGTCCCTCCGTTCAGTGCAGCCGTTCGATGAGCATGGCCAGCCCCTGGCCGCCGCCCATGCAGAGCGTGAGGACGGCGCGGCGCGCGCCGCTGTCCTCGAGATGCTGGAGGGCGTTGAGCGCCATGCGCACGCCCGTGGCCCCCGGCGGATGGCCGATCGAGATGCCGCCGCCATAGAGGTTGGTCGCATCGCGAGGCACGCCGAGCTGGGACTCGGCATGAAGATTGACGGCCGCGAAGGCCTCGTTCACCTCGAAATAATCGATGTCCGAGACCTTGAGCTTCTGCTGCTCGAGCAGCTTGCGCGTGGCCGGCACCGGGCCGCAGCCCATGATGCGCGGCGGCACGCCGGCGATCGCATAATCGACGATCTGCGCGCGCGGGCGGATGCCGGCCTTCTCGGCGGCACCCCGCTCGGCCACGATGACGAACGCGGCCCCGTCGGTGACGCCGCTGGAATTGGCGGGCGTGACCTTGCCGCCAGCGCGGAACACCGGCTTCATGGCCGCGATCTTCTCGCGCGCGATGTCGGGACGCGGGAATTCGTCGACCGAAAACAGGCGCCGACCCTTGCCGTCCGGCACCTCGATCGGTGCGATCTGCTTGGCGAGGAAGCCGCTGGCGACCGCGGTCCCGGCCCGGCGCTGGCTCGAGAGCGCGTAATCGTCCATGGCGTCACGCGTATATTGGAAGTCGTCGGCCAGGTTCTCGGCGGTCTCGCCCATCAGCTCCAGGCTCAAAGGATCGCGATAGGCCCAGTCCAGCGCATCGACCATGGTCTGAGGGCCGCGCTTCGAGCCCCAGCGCGCCGAGGTGACGATATAGGGCGCGCGCGAGAAATTCTCGCCGCCGCCCGCCAGCGCCACGCGGCTATGGCCGGCGACGATATGCTCGGCCGCGGACATGATCGCCTGGATGCCGGAGCCGCAGGCGCGGTTGACATTGAGCGCGATCGAGCTTTCGGACAGACCCGCCTTCAACGCCACGGCCCGGGCCGCGAGATAGCCTTCCTGGTCGACCGGCAGGACATTGCCCCAGACGAGCTGATCGACCTTCTCGGCGGCCAGCCCGGCGCCCTTGAGCGTCGCCTGTGCCGCGTGGCTGCCGAGCTCGACCAGCGTCGTGTCCTTCAACGACTTGCCGAAATCCCCGAACGGCGTCCGCTTGCCGCCGCAAAGCACGATGTCCATGTCCTTGTCTCCGTTGCGTTCCAATCGGTTCAATCTCGAGGGGCGCCGTCGCCTTCCAGCGTCCGCCGCAGCCGCACCATGCCGGAGAGCCAGCGGTCGTAGTCGGCGGTCTTGCGCCGCATGTAGTCGGCCACGACGGGATGCGGCAGGATCAAGAATCGCTCCTCGGCCAGGCCTTCGATCACGCAGTCCGCGACCGCCTCCGCGCTGATGACCCCGTCGCGCGCCTGCGGGCCGTCGGGCAGCGCGCGCAGCATCGGCGTGTCCACGCCCTGGGGACAGAGCACCGAGACCCGGATCCCCGCATCGCGATGGGCAATCGCCAGCGCCTCGGCGAATCCGATCGCGGCATGCTTGGTCGTGGCATAGACGGCACCGCCGATCTGCGAGAGCAGACCGGCCGCCGACACCGTATGCAGGAAATAGCCGCCGCCCCGTGCCGCCATGCGCGGCGTCAGCGCGCGGGCAGCATAGACATGCGCCATGACATTCACGGCCCAGCTCCGTTCCCAGGCGGCGTTGGACGCGCTGCTGGCGTCGCGCGGCCGCGTGTCGAAGGTCGCGATGCCGGCATTGGAGCAGAACAGGTCGATCGGCCCGAACCGGTCCTCGGTCTCTGTGACGAGCCGGGCGATCTGCGCCTCGTCGGAGACGTCGCAGCGGAACGCGGCGCCTTCGATCTCGGCGGCGACAGCCTCGGCGGCTGTGACATCGAGGTCCGCGACGACGACCTTGGCCGCGCCTTCCTTGTGGAAGCGCTGGCACAGGGCACGGCCGATCCCGCTCGCCCCGCCCGTGACCGCGACAACCTTGCCCTCGACCCTCATGATGCGTTCCCGCTCTGCTTTCACACGCCGGCGATGGTGACGCCACCATCGACGACGATCGTCTGCCCGGTGAGGAAGGCGCTGGCCGGCGAGGCGAGGAAGACGGCGCAGCCCGCGATGTCGTCCGGCTCGCCGATACGGCCCAGCGGGGCGGCCTTCGTGTAGTGCGCCAGGGTCTCGGGGTTCTCCCACAAGGCCCGGGCGAAATCGGTGCGGACCAGGCCCGGCGCGATGCAATTGACGCGGATCTGCTTCGGCCCGAGCTCGACCGCGAGATTGCGCGCGAGCTGCATGTCGGCGGCCTTGGAGATGTTGTAGGCGCCGATCCCGGCCGAGCCCTGCAGCCCGCCGATCGAGGAGATGATGACGATCGATCCCCCGCCCTGGCGCTCGAGCGCCGGCAGCGCTAACTGGATCAGCCAGTTGTTGGCGACGATGTTGTTCTCGAGGATCTTGCGGAACGCATCGTCGCCGATGCCGCTCATCGGGCCGAAATAGGGATTGGAAGCGGCATTGCAGACCAGGATGTCGAGGCGGCCGAGTTGGCCCAGCGTCTGCTCGACCAGTGCCTTGAGGTTGTCCTTCGAAGAGATGTTGGCCGGCACGGCGATCGCCCGCCCCGCTCCGTAACGCGCGTTGATTCCGGCGGCGGCGGCCTCGCAGGCCGGCGCCTTGCGCGAGGAGATCACGACCCGGGCGCCCGCCTCCGCCAGGCGGGTCGCGATGGCAAGCCCGATGCCGCGCGAGGAGCCCGTGACGATCGCGGTCTTGCCGGTGAGATCGAACAGCAAGGGGGGCGCGCCCTCAGTTGCCGCCGGGCGTGCGCCAGCCGGGCTTGCCGCGCCCGCCGACCAGGCCGGCGCGCACGCGCTGCTTCAGCAGCGGCCGCGGCCGGAAGCGCTCGCCATAGGCCTCGAACATGATCTCCTGGGCCTGCAGGCAGAGGCTCGAGGTCGTGGCATCCATCAGCTCGAACGGCCCCATCGGATGACCGAGGCCGAGCTTGCAGGCGGTGTCGATATCCTCCGGCGTCGCCACCCCCTCCTCCACCAGCCGCACCGCCTCGATCATCAGCACATGCAGAAGCCGGTTCACGGCGAAGCCGGGCACGTCCTTGATGGCGATCGGCGTCTTGCCGACCGACCGGCAGAGGCGCATGGCCAGATCGACGGTGGCGGGCGCCGTGGCGAAGCCTGGCATGACCTCGACCAGCTTCATGCGCGAGACCGGCGAGAAATAATGCGTGCCGATGAAACGGGGCCGCCGCGCCTCCGAGACATGCGAGGCCAGCACCGAGATCGGGATGGTCGAGGTATTGGTCGCGATGACGCAGGAGGGCTGGCAGATCGCGTCGAGCTTCTCGAAGACCGCGGCCTTGACGTCCTCGCGCTCGAACACCGCCTCGGTGACGAAATCGCGGTCGGCAAAGAGGCCGAAATCGGTCGTGGTGGCGATGTCGCCGAGCGCGCGCAGGACATCCTCTTCCTTGTAGAAGCCGCGCCCGACCCCTTTCTCGAGGATCTGGCCGAGGCGCTCCATCGCTTGCGCCAGATGGCTTTCGGTCTGGTCGCAGAGCAGCACCTTGTAGCCGGCCAGCGCGAAGACCAGCGCGATCTCCCGTCCCATGAGACCGGCGCCGACGACACCGATCCTTTCCTTCTGCTCCATACCCTTCGCTTCCTCCGGAAAGTTCAGGCGCCGATGCGGCGCGCCAGGTCCCAGGCCTGCTCGGCGATCGGCCGCGCCGCGCGGCCGACCTCGGCCGCGCGTTCGCTCGCCGCATTGCCCTCGATCGCCCGCTTGGCGATGCCCTGCATGATCGCGGCGATGCGGAACAGGCTGTAGGCGATATAGAAGTCCCAGCCCGCGATCCGGCCCCGTCCCGTCCGCTCGCAATAGCGGGCGACATAAGCCGTCTCGTCGGGAATGCCGACCGCCTTGAAATCGGTGCCGGCCAGGCCGCGGAAGACCGAGGGCGAGATGCGCCAGGTCATGACGTGATAGGCGAAATCGGCCAGCGGATCGCCGAGCGTGGAAAGCTCCCAGTCGAGCACCGCCACGACCCGGCCCTCGGTCGGGTGGAAGATCAGGTTGTCGAGCCGATAATCGCCATGGACGATGCCGGTGGCGTCCTGCGCCGGGATGTGGCGCGGCAGCCACTCGATGAGACGGTCCATGGCCTCGATCGTCTCGGTCTCGGACGCCTGATACTGCTTCGACCAGCGGCCGATCTGCCGCTCCAGGAAATTGCCCGGCTTCCCGTAATCGCCGAGGCCGACGGCCTGCGGGTCGATCCGGTGCAGCCGCGCGATGGTCTCGTTCATGGAATCGTAGATCGCGGCACGCTCCCGCGGCTCGAGGCCCGGCAGCCGCTGGTCCCAGAAGACGCGGCCCTCGACATGGTCCATCACGTAGAACGGCGTGCCGATGATGTCGGCCTCGCCCAGCGCATGGACCCGCGGTACCGGCACGCCGCTGCCCTTCAGGGCCGCGAGCACGCGGAACTCGCGATCGACGGCGTGCGCGCTCGGCAGGAGCACGCCCGGCGGCTTGCGCCGCAGCACATAGGAACCCGAGGCCGCATCCAGGCGATAGGTCGGGTTGGACTGGCCGCCCTCGAAGCGGGTGACGGTGACCGGTCCGCGGAATCCGGCGACATGAGCGGCGAGCCACGGCTCCAGTCTCGCCCATTCCGCGGGCAGCGGCGATCCAGCCGCCGTCATGCCACTCTCTCAGGATTCGTCGGGGATGTGCTGGTCAGGGTCACGTCATGCACGGTTGGAATATTTCTTCAGCTCGAGGCGGGCGATCTGGTTGCGATGGACCTCGTCCGGCCCATCGGCCAGACGCAGGAGACGGGCAGTGGCATAGGCGGTGGCGAGGCCGAAATCGTTGCTGGTCCCGCCGCCGCCATGAGCCTGCATCGCCCAGTCTATCACCTGGCAGGCCATGTTCGGCACCGCCACTTTGATCATGGCGATCTCCATCCGGGCGGCCTTGTTCCCGACCGTGTCCATTTTATAGGCAGCATTCAGCGTCAGCAGCCGCGCCTGCTCGATCATGATCCGGGCCTCGGCGATGCGCTCCTGGGTCACGGTCTGTTCCGCGATCGGCTTGCCGAAGGCGACCCGGCTCGAGGCCCGGATGCACATCCTCTCCAGCGACCGCTCGGCCAGGCCGATGAGGCGCATGCAGTGATGGATACGGCCCGGCCCGAGGCGGCCCTGCGCGATCTCGAAGCCCCGGCCCTCGCCGAGCAGCATGTTCGAGACGGGCACGCGGACATTCTTGAACAGCACCTCGGAGGCCCGGTCCGGCACGCCGTAATAGCCGAAGACCGGCAGGGCACGGGTCACCGTCACGCCGGGGGTGTCCATCGGCACCAGGATCATCGACTGCTGGCGATGGCGGTCCGGGTTGGCCGGGTCCGTCTTGCCCATGAAGATGCAGATCTTGCAGCGCGGATCGGTGGCGTTGGTGGTGTACCACTTGTGCCCGTTGATGACGTATTCGTTGCCGTCGCGGACGATCGAGCTCTCGATGTTGGTGGCGTCGGAGGAGGCAACCGCGGGCTCGGTCATGGCGAAGCAGGAACGGATCTCACCGGCCAGCAGCGGCTTCAGCCAGCGCTCCTGCTGCTCGGGCGTGCCGTAGCGCTCCAGCACCTCCATGTTCCCGGTATCCGGCGCGTTGCAGTTGAAAAGCTCGGGCGCCAGATGGGAGCGTCCCATGATCTCGCAGAGCGGCGCATATTCGAGATTGGTCAGGCCCGCCCCGTGGCCGCTCGCCGGCAGGAACAGGTTCCACAGGCCTTCCTTCTTCGCCAGCGGCTTCAGCTCCTCCACCACCGGATAGATCTTCCAGGGACCGAGCTCCTCCGCCTCGCGGTAGAACCGCGCCTCGTTCGGATAGACATGCCGGTCCATGAAGGCCTCGAGCCGGGCCGTCAGCTGCAGCACCTTCTCCGATTTCTCATAGAACATAGGTTCTGACACTCCCATGGGCTGGCCGAAGGCGGAAGGTTCGTGGAGGGTGATCCGTCGAGGAAGGCCGGCGAAACGGGCCCGTCAGTGGATCGCCGCATACATGATCTTCTCTTCCGTCGCCTCGGACGCCGGCATCTCCTCCACGATCCGGCCCGCGCGCGCGACGAGCACGCGGTCGGAAACGGAGAGGATCTCCGGCAGATAGGAAGAGATGACTACCACCGCCTTGCCCTGCGCCGCGAGCCCGCGGATTGCCGCATGGATCTGCGGGATGGCGCCCACATCCACGCCGCGCGTGGGCTCGTCGAAGATCACCAGGGAGGGCTCCTGGGCCAGCGACTTCGCGACCACGACCTTCTGCTGGTTGCCGCCCGAATATTCGATGATCTTGAGGCTGCGCTTCAAGGCCGAGATCGCCAGGTTCTTGACCCAGCGGTCCGCGACCGTCTTGCGCTCCTTCAGCGAATAGAGCAGCCGCCGGCCCTTGGGCGAGGCCAGGTAGCCCAGATAGATATTGTCGTCGGCCGTCATGGTCTCGAAGAAGCCGTCGAGCTTGCGGTCCTCGGTGATGTAGACGATGCCGTCGCGCACCGCCTGGCGAGGCACACGGTAGCGCACGGCCTTGCCGTTCAGATAGATCGCCCCGCCGCGCAGGAAGTTGCGCTTGCGCGCGCCGCAGACGATATGGGCGATCTCGGTCCGGCCGGCGCCGACCAGCCCGGCCATGCCCACCACCTCGCCCGCATAGACCGAGAAGGACATGTTCTTCACCACGTTGCCCATGGTGATGTTCTCGACCACCAGCACCTGCCGCCGTTCCCTGGGCGGCGTGGGCGCAACCGTCGCCGCGCTCGCGGCCGGCGCTTCGCCGCCCTCCACCTCGGCATAATGCGTGGCGGCGATGTCGCGCCCGACCATCATCCGCACGATCTGCGCCCGGTCGAGGCCGGCGGCCGGGCCGGTGCTGACCAGCTTGCCGTCGCGCAGCACGGTGATGCGGTCGGCGATCTTGAGCGCTTCCTCCAGCGCGTGGGAGATGAAGATGATCCCCACCCCCTGGCTGCGCAGGCGCCTCAGGAGATGGAAGAGATGCTGGATCTCCTCCGGCGTGAGGCTCGCCGTCGGCTCGTCGAAGATGATGACCCGGGCGTTGTGGCGCACGGCGCGCGCGATCTCGACCATCTGGCGCTTCGCCGTGCCGAGCGTCTCGACCAGCGCCAGCGGGTCGACGTTGAAGTTCAAGGCCTGCTGCGACTGCTGGGCGGCGATGTTGATCTTGCGGTAGACGGTGAAGAGCTTCTCCATCCCCAGCTCGAGATTCTGGGCGACGGTCATGGAAGGCACCAGGCTGGTCTCCTGATAGACCATGGCCACGCCCGCCCGCAGCGCCTCGCCCGGCGTGGCGAAGGAGACCTTCTCGCCGCCGAGGAAATAGTCGCCCGAGGTCAGCTCGATGGCGCCAGCGATCGCCTTGCAGAGCGTCGATTTGCCGGCACCGTTCTCGCCCAGGAGCGCATGGATCTCGCCCGGCATGAGGTCGAAATCCACCCCGTCGATGGCATGGACGCCGCCATAGACCTTGCTGCCGCGGCCGATGCGCAGGACCGGCTCTCGCGTCGGCTCGCTCATGCCCGGCCTCCCGCGGCCGGCGTCAGCGCGACCGACGCCACCTTCCCATGCCCCTTCGAGACGGCGTAGAGCGTCGTCCCGATCTCGGCGACATCGGTGATGCCATGGAGGTTGCCGGAGACGCGGCTGTGCAGGCTCTCCAGCGCCTGCCCCTGCTCGTCGAGACGCGCGACCAACCCGTAGGAGCGCGGCGGCGCCCAGGGTTTCTGGATGCCGAGCTTCTTGATGCGCCCGATCTGCGTCGGCTCGCGATAGTCGAATTTGCCGCCGAGCGTCGGGCCGATCCACAGGTCGGGCGGCACCTGCTCCATCATCTTCATCCGGAAGATCGGCTCGCGCAGGATGAACTCGGTGAGCTGGGTCCTGAGCGCGAAGAACGCGACCCAGTAGCCGCCCTTGGCGCTACGGCAGATGCGGCCCGGATAGCCGACGAAGTTCCTGACCAGCCTGCGAACGCTTCCGTCGGCCCGGCTCACGGCCGAAAGCCCGTGCGCCCAGGCTTCGCCCACCAGCACTTCCTTCTCGTCATGGCCGATCGCGACACCCGCGGGCCAGGACAAGCCGTCCTTGACAAGGCGGGGATTAGAAAGGTCCGACGCGGCGGCGATGAGCCGGCCCGAGCCTCGCCGGTTCTGCATCAGGTCGGTCAGCCACTGCGCGGCCTCGTTATGGCGCGACCCGTCGGTGGCATAGACCGTGCCGTCGGCAGCGACGGCGATAGCAGTCACGCAGCGCAGCGGCACGCCCCCCAGCGCATCCAGGCGCGCCACCAGCTTGCCGCCGCGATCGAAGGCATGGAGGCCCCGGCCGTCGACGGCTGCGAGCAGCCTGCCGTCGCCTGTCCAGCGGAGGGCGCTGACGGGCGCCTCGGCCCGCGCGAAGATCTCCGGCTTGTCGAGGCGGCTGCCCGAGCAAGCATGGATCGCCGGGCCGGCCGACACATAGAGCCGCCCGTCCGGTCCCAGCGCCAGGGAATCGGGCGCCTCGAACGAGGCCAGAACCTCGGCCTGCTCGAGGCGCTGGTTCGGCGAGAAGCCGCCATCGAGCACCGGGATCGCATGGACATCGCGGTTCGGGAAGAAGACGCGATCGATGATGTCACGCGCGAGCGACATGACCCACCCTCGTCTCCGGCGCGGCCGCACCCGGCCCCGGTCGCCGCTTCGAGCCCCAATAGGAATCCCAGCCGGTCCATCCCGGATCGGCATTCGGCAGCTTCAGGCGGCCGATGCGGTTGTTCTCGAGCCCGCCGATATAGAGATAGCCCTTGTGCTCGCGCATGGAGGTGATGGTCGGGTGCTGCTGGGCACCCGGATCCCAGAGCGACTCCAGCACCTCGCCTTCATCGTTGAACTTGATGACGCAGCCGTAGTTGATGCCGGGGCAGAGCCATTCGTCGGGCGGGATCTGCTTGACCATGCGCACACGGAAGGCCGGATCGGCCATGGCGAGATCGTAGACCGGCGAGCGCAGGCCCACGAAGGCGAGCCAGTAGTTGCCATCCGAGGCGCGGTTGATGTTGTCCGGATAGCCCGGCAGGTTGTCGATCAGGATCTCGAGCTGGCCCGCCTTCTCGCCCGCGATCCAGTAGCGGTAGATCTTGCAGAGCCAGGTGCTGGCCCAGAGCACCGACTGCCCGTCATGGGCGATGCAGATGCCGTTGGGGAAGGCCAGGTTCTTGAGGATCGTGCGCGTCTTGCCGGTGGCCGGATCGTGGCAGACGAGCCGCCCGTTGCCGCGCCCCTCGAACCCGTCGAGCGCCCAGTCGGAGAGGTCGTAGCGCGTCGTGGCGTCGCTGAAATAGATCTTGCCGTCGGGCGCCACGTCGAGATCGTCCGCGAGCCAGAGCCGCGCATCGTCCTTGAAGCGGTACCACGTGCGGTTGGTCTCGTCGGTGACCTTGAAGACCGTGCGGTCGGGCTTGACCCCGTAGACGCCCATCGCCGCCACGCAGACCAGCAGGTTCTCGTCGCGGTCGAAGGCGAGGCCCAAGGGGCGGCCGCCGATGCGCGCGAACTCCTCGCGCGTCTCGTAGTCCGGCGCCAGGAAGCGGATGATCGAGCCGTTGCGGTTGACCGTGTAGAGATTGTCCTTGCGGTCGAGGATGACGTCCTCGGGGCCCTCGATGCGGTTGAGGGCGATGGCCTCGACGCTCTTCAGCCGGTCGTTCTCCGCATAGACGCTGCCGCTGCCGCGCTCGATCGAGGGCGGGGCTGTGAATTCCACCAGGCTCGGGCTGACATAGATCTTCTGCAGGATCTTGCCCTTGTTCTTGACGAACTTGACGTTGAAGCCCACGGCCGCCAGCAGGATGAAGCCGATCGCGGCCGAGGTCAGGCTGCCATGGGTCCCGAGCTGCACCAGGCCGTTGATGAGCAGGAAGATGATGGCGGCACCGATGAGCGCGCGGCTGATGGTGCCGCGCCCGCCGCTGAGGCTGATGCCGCCGACGACCGCCGCCGCCAGCGCGTTGACCTCCCAGCCCACGCCGGTGTCGGTGCCGGCGCTGTTCTGCCGGGCGGCATAAAGCAGCCCGCCGAACGAGGTCAGAAGGCCGGACAGGACGTAAGCGAAGAAGAGCGAGAACTTCACATTGATGCCGGCATGGCGCGCGGCCTTGCGGCTCGAGCCGACGGCCATGATATGGACACCCGGGCGGATCCGAGTCAGGTAGAAATGGGCCGCGATCCCGATCACCACGAGGCAGGCCATGTTGACCGGGATGCCCCCGATCGAGCCGATGCCGATGAAGTCCCAGGTCGGGCTGTCGGCGTAGCCGCTCGCCAGCTCGTCGGTGAAGGCGGCGGTCAGCTTGTTGTAGGCGGCGCGCACCACGATCAGGACCACCATCGTGGTCAGGAAGGGCCGCGTCTTGGCATAGGCGATCAGGCCGCCATTGACGGCGCCGATGAAGGCGCCCCAGGCCAGCACGCCCAGCACCGCAACGGGGAAAGGCAGGCCCAGGATCTGCAGCAGATAGAGGGCGACGAAATTGGCCATGGCGAAGACGGCGCCGACCGAAAGGTCGATGCCGCCCGAGAGGATCGCGATCGCCATGGCCATGGCGACGAAGGCCTGCTCGGGAAAGCTCCGCATCAATTGCTGGAGCTGGATGAAGGAGACGTAGCCGGGAATGATCAGGGCGAAGACGAGGAAGACGACGCACATCAGGATGAACGGAATGATCGGTTCCATCCACCGCTTCTCGAGAAGCTCGCTGAGATAGAGCTGAGGCGAGTATCGGTACCAGAGGCGCCGTAGCGAGGTCATGCCGAATCCATTGGTCAGCGCAGGCGCCGACGCCCGCCGCCTTTCGGCGGGGGCGTCGGCCAAAGCGGAGTCGAGCCGGGCGATAGGAGCTATTCCTTCGGCACGGTGAAGCAGTACTGGCGGTCCTGCGGCCCGCTCACCCAGTAGTTGGTGGTGTAGAACGCGTACTGGGTGGAACCGGCGGGCCGGTCGTCCTGCAGCAGCGCCAGCGCGGCGTTCACGATCGCCTCGCCCTGGAGGTTGGCGGTGTAGGAGAGGATCTTGGTGTAGAGCCCCTGCTCCTGCAGGTCGCAGTCGGCGGGCTGGCCGTCGCTGGCCACGAAGACCTTGATCTCGCCCTGCTTGCCGGCGTTCTTGATCACCTGCGCGGCGCCGGCGGTCTGCGGGCCCCAGACGCTGATGACGGCGCAGAGATCGGGATTCTGCTGCAACACGTTGGTCATGATCTCGGCGCCCTTGTTGGCGTCCCAGTTCGTCGGCTGCGAGGAGACGATCTTGATCGTGGGATCGGTTCCCAGCACCTCGGTCGCCGCCTTGGTCATGTCGAGCGAATAGGCCGCCGTGGCCTCGCCCTGCAGGATCGCGACCTTGCCGGATCCCTTGCCGCCGCCGCAGACGTTCAGCGTCTCCTGCGCCAGCACCCGGCCCATATGCGGAACGTCGGCGCCGACATAGGCGTCGGTCGTGGTGTTCGAGGACATGTTGACCTGGATCACCTTGATCCCCGACTGCATGGCGCGCTTGAGCTCGCGGGCCAGCAGCGTGGTGGTCGGGTTCTGCACGATCAGGATGTCGGGCTTCTCGTTGATGAGCGTGCTGACGGCCTGGAGCTGCACGTCCGACTTGAAGTTCGGATCGCGCATCGTGAGCTCGATGCCGTAATTGTCGAAATTGGCCTTCATCACGCGGGTCCATTCGGACTCGAGCACGCCGAGCCAGACGGGAACCCAGGCGACCTTCTTGCCCTTGGTCGCGGCGGTGAATTTCTGGAACAGCTCCTCGCGCGGATCGGCGGCCTGCGCCTTGCCGATGGCGCCGGCGCCGATCGTGATCCCGATGGCCGTCAAGGCGGCGACAGCCACGGCGGTGCGAATTCCGGCGAACCCGTATTTTCTGAACGACATTGGTTTCCTCCCTAGTGCCGAAGAACGACTTGTTGTTTTACGAGCGCCGAGCGGCGCCCGGTTGCCCGATCTCAATCCCCCTGTTTCGCGGTCTCCTCGTCGCGAGGATGCACGTAGCTGTCGAACATGATCGCGCAGAGCAGAACGGCGCCCTTGATCATGTCCTGGGTCTGGACGTCGAGATTCATGATCGTCATGGCGTTGAGCAGGACGCCGATGAGAAGCGTCCCGGCGATCACGCTGACGACATTGCCGCGCCCGCCCACGAGGCTGACCCCGCCCAGCACGACCACCAGGATCACGTCGAAGATCATGGTCGATTCCGCGATCTGCAGATGGATCAGCGAGGTCGATGCCACCATGACGACGCCGCCCACATAGCCGATGGCCGAGCAGAGACCGTATTCCAGCATCGTCAGCGGACGGGTCGCGATGCCCGAGAGCCGCGCCGCCTGGGCGTTGTCGCCATGGGCGTAGATGAAGCGGCCGAGCACGGTGCGCGACAGGAACAGATGCAGCAGGACGGCGCAGACCGCGAACACGATGACCGGCACCGGCAGCCCGTCGGCAAGCGTGCCGCCCAGCGCCAGGAACCAGTCATGGCCGGGCTCGAGGAAGACCTGGTAGTGCGGCACGACCAGCGCGCGGGTCACGCCCAGCGCGAAGAGCGCCGTCGCCAGCGTGGTGAAAAGCGCCGGGATCTCGACGACCGAGATCAGGTAGCCGTTGAGCACGCCGATCGCGATCGCCAGCACCAGCCCGGCGAAAAGGCCGACGAGGACCGGCGCGCCGGCATTGATGAGGGTCACGGCGATGGCGGCCGAGACGGCGAGCGTGGCGATCTGGGAGAGATCGATGCCGCGGCCGATGACGACGACCGCCATGCCCAAGGCCAGGATGCCCAGGATCGAGACGCCGCGCGCCAGCGTGAAGAAATTGCCGAGCGTCAGGAAGCCGGGCAGCCCGGCGCTCAAGGCCACGAAAAGCACCAGCGTCAGCCCCAGGACGATCGTCGCCTGGCTCGGCTTGTAGCCGGACTTGCGCACGCCCGTGGTGGTCGCCATCGCCACGATCGATGTCCTCCCCTGCCGAACACCCGTGAGCGGCAAACCGCGGCCGCTTCACATTCTTCGGGGGCCGATCCGGCTCGGCCGGACCTGCCCAAAACTCTCGCAACCGTGGCTATCAGCTAGGCTGTCCGCCCGATTGTTTGTTATGTGTTATTTGTTATAATACGCTACAGACGGCCCGATGGCGACGATTTTGTCAAGGCTGCTCAAATAAGAGGCTGGGGGATGCCCCTCGCGATGTTGGAACGGGACTGGCCGGGCCGCCCCTTCGGCGGGCAGATCAGCAAGGAGAGCCTCAGCCAACAGGCCTATGGCGCGATCCGGCTGTCGCTGATGCGCAGCCGCCTGCGCCCCGGCCAGAAGCTGATCGCCCGCCAGGTGGCCGAGGAGCTCGGCATCAGCGTCACGCCCGTCCGGGAATCGCTGCTGCGCCTCGTCTCCGAGGCGGCGCTGGTGATGGACGAGCGCGGCACCGTGATGGTGCCCGAGCTCAGCCGCGAGCGCTGCATCGAGATCCGCGACCTTCGCACCCTGGTCGAAGGCGAAGGCGCTGCCCGGGCGGCGCGCATCGTCACCGATGCCGAGATCGACGAGCTTGCCGCCATCCACGATCGCTATATCGAGACCGAGCAGAACAAGGACTTCGCCTCGGCGCTGGCCGAGAACGAGAACTTCCATTTCGGGCTCTGCCGCCTGGCGCGCTCGCCCGCCCTCTTCCGCATCGTCGAGAATCTGTGGATGCAGTTCGGCCCGGTGCTTTCCTACCTCTATGACGGCCGCAGCCGCCCGTTCCAGGGCGAGGACCACGGCCATATCGGCGTTCTCGACAGCCTGAAGAAGCGCGACCCCGAGATGGCCCGCCAGGCCATCACGCGGGACATCCTGATCGGCGGCAAGGCATTGCTGGAAAGACTGCCGGCTTAGAGCCCGGATTCACGGGCCGACCATCATCCTGGGAGGAAGACTTGCAGAGACTGCAGGACCGCTACTGGGCGGGCGACCGGCTCGGTGGTCCGCTCCGCATCGAGCGGCATTACGACGGCCGCTCCATGCGCTGCTTTTCGGAGCGGCCGGCGACGATCCCGGCGATGTTCGCCACCCTGCTCGAGCGCCTTCCCGACCGCCCCGCGATCGTCGAGGATCGCCGGCTGAGCTACTGCGAGCTCCACGAGCTGGTGGAATCGATCGCGGCCGGCCTCGCCCGCTACGGCATCAGCGCCGGCGATCGCGTCGTGCTCTTCCTCGGCAATCGGTGGCAGTTCCTGGCCACGGTCCTCGCCTGCACGCGGATCGGCGCCGTCGCCGTGCCGATCGGCACCCGCCAGCGCGCGAACGAGCTCGAATTCATGATCAACGACTGCGCCGCCAAGATCGTGATCCACGAGGCCGAGCTCGCCGACGAGATTCCGCCCGCCGCCAGCATCGCCACCGTCACGCACCTGTTCGCCATCGGCGGCGAAGCGCCGGGCAGCCAGCCTTTCGACGCGCTGCTGGTCGGGCCCGATACCGCGCCCGCAGCACCGCCGGCCTCCGAAGAGGACGCCGCCGTCATCCTCTACACCTCCGGCACGACCGGCCGGCCCAAGGGGGCGATCCTCACCCATCTCTCGATCATCCATTCTTCGCTGACCTTCGCGCGATGCCATGGCCTCACCGAGGAGGATCGCTGCATCGTGGCGGTGCCGCTCTCGCACGTGACCGGCCTGGTCGGCGTTTCCTTCGCGACGATGATCGTCGGCGGCTGCGTGGTGCTGATGCGCCAGGCCTACAAGACGCCGGATTTCCTGGCGCTCGCCGCCCGCGAACGCATCACCTATTCGATCCTGGTGCCCGCCATCTACACGCTCTGCGCGCTTTATCCCGATCTCGATCAGCACGATCTTTCGCAATGGCGGATCGGCTGCTTCGGCGGCGCACCCATGCCGGTGCCGACGATCGAGATGCTGGCGCGGAGGCTGCCGCATCTGCTGCTGCTCAACGCCTATGGCGCGACCGAGACCACCTCGCCCACCACCTGCATGCCGCGCGGCTGCTGGCGCGAGAACATGGACAGCGTCGGCCAGGTCGTGCCCTGCGGCGAGGTCGTGGTGCGCGACGAGACGGGGAAGCCGGTACCGCCCGGAACGCCCGGCGAGCTCTGGATCGCCGGCCCCATGGTCGTTCCCGGCTACTTCAACCGGCCCGAGGCCAATGCCAACGAGTTCGTCGACGGCTTCTGGCGCTCGGGCGATATCGGCTCGGTCGATGCGGAGGGCTTCGTGCGCATCTTCGACCGCCGCAAGGACATGATCAATCGCGGCGGCTACAAGGTCTACAGCGCCGAGGTCGAGAACATCCTGACCGGGCTCGAGGGCGTACAGGAATGCGCCGTGATCGGCATCCCGGACCCGGTCCTCGGCGAGCGCGTCCATGTCTTCGTCAAACCGCGCGACAACGCGCTCCTCACGCCCGACACGGTGCGCAGCTATTGCGGCGAGCGCATGGCCGACTACAAGGTGCCGGAGACGGTCACCTTCCTCAGCGATCCCCTGCCGCGCAACGCCAACGGCAAGATCCAGAAGGCCGTCCTGCGCGCCATGGACCGCGGCTGATCCTCAGCTGCTGGCGCTGGTATAGCTGCGGATCGCCAGCCGCCAGACGAGGACCGACACGGCGAGCGCGACCGGGGCCGCGACCAGGCCGCCCAGGGCCAGGCCCCAATCCAGCCGCCCCACGGCCGCTGCCGCCGGCACCGTCGTCACGAAGGCGATCGGCGCGACGAAGGTGAAGATCAGCCTGAGCCAGACGGGATAGACGCCCACGGGAAAGCGGCCTGCATCGAGTGCCGCATAGAGCAGGAACTGGGCCTGGCTCGCCTGCACGAACCAGAAGGCGAGCACGGCGAGGGTCGCCCAGAGCGCATAGATGACCGCGATGCCGGCCATGGCCATGACGGCGAACAGCGCCAGGTTGGCGACGCCGAGCGCGCCGTTCGCGCTCATGCCATAGAGCACGAGGCCGATCCCGAGCAGCAGGTTGGGCAGGCCCCAGAAGGTCCAGTTCCGCACCGAGACGAGATACTGGAGGTTGACCGGCTTCAGCAGCAGGTAATCCAGGCTCCCCTGCCGCACATATTCCGAGACCTTGCCCAGGCTCGGGCGCAGCAGCATGTCCACCATGCTGTCGGCGATGGTGAAGGTGCCCAGCACCACCAGCACCTCGGTGAAGGACCAGCCGGCCAGGGGCCGGCCCTGCGCGAACAGCGCATAGAGAATGAGGAGGCTGGCCCCGAGACTGAGCAGGCTGTTGACGAAATTGACGACGAAGCTGGTGCGATACTCCATCTCCGTCTGGAGGGAGCTGGCGACGCAGACCCGCAGGATGGCGAGATGCCGCCTCATGCGCCGGCCGCCCCGTACCGCCTTAAGCCCCGGCGCCACAGAATCTGGCCGAGGGAGCCCAGCACCAGGAGCCAGCCCCCCTGGATCAGGAAGCCCCGGAGCAGCGCCGCGCTGTCCGGGACGCCCAGCGCGATGCCGGCGGGAAAGCCGAAGATATAGGGGAACGGCGTCAGCAGGATCAGATCGCGCACGGCCTCGGGGAAGAGATTGATCGGCACCACGAGGCCGCCCAGCAGGGAGAACAGCGTGAGATAGAACCCTTCGAAGGCCAGCGACTGATCGGTCCAGAACGCGCTCAGCCCGAGCAGATACTCCATATGGAAATGCAGCAGCATCCCGGCCACGGCAGCGAGGACGAAGAAAGGGGCGTTTTCGAAGGAGAGCTCGGCATAGCCGCCGGAGATCCACAGGGCCAGCGGAATGAACAGGAACACGATCGGCCCGCGGATCGCCATGTCGGAGACATGCCAGGCCAGCAGGCGCCAATAGGGATTGAGCGGGCGCATGAGCTGCACCGAGAGCCGGCCCAACCGCACCTCGCTATCCAGCTCGCGGGTCAGCCAGATCGGATTGAACTGACGGACGCCATATGCCACCAGGAAATAGGCTGCGAACCAGGCGCCGCCATGGCCGTCGACGGCGCCCGTCCTGGCGATCGAGATCCAGACGAACATCATGATGAGGGGCGTGACGCCCGACAGCATGTAGAGCAGGAATTCGGCACGATACTGCGTGCTGATCGCGTAGGCGCCGGCGAAGCAGGCCCAGAACGCCTTCAGGAGCCGGATCATCGCGGTGTCGCGCCCTCCGCCGCCTGCACCTTCACCCGGCGCTCCGCACGGAAGACCTCGGCGATCACCTCCTCGATCGGAATATCCTCGATCGCGATGTCCTCGACCGGCAGATGGGCGAGGATCGCCGAGGCTGTCTCCGTCACGGCCTTGCGCGGCACCCGGAGGGAAGCGCGCAGCCCGTCACAAAGCTCCACCGTCCCGAAGCGCTCGATGCGGCCGCGATCCAGCGGCTCGCTGCATTGAAGCTTGAGCAGCTTCCAGGGTGCGGCGCGTTCGACGAGCCCTTGCAGATCGCCGTCGAAGATCAGCTCGCCGCCGTCGATGACCAGCACGCGCTTGGCCAGGGCCGTCACGTCGCTCATATAGTGCGAGGTCAGGAGCACCGTCGCCCCATGCCGCCGGTTGTAGTCGGCGAAGAACCGGCGGACGTTCTGCTGCATGCTGACATCAAGGCCGATCGTCGGCTCATCGAGGAACAGCACGCTCGGGCGATGCAGGAGGGCCGCCGCGATCTCGCATTTCATCCGCTCGCCCAGCGACAGCTTGCGGACGGGCTTGCGCAGGACCTTACCGATCTCGAGCAGCTCCGTCAGCTCGCCCAGGCGCTGACGATAATCGGCATCGGATATCCCGTAGATCGCCTTGCTCACCAGCAGCGAGTCCGCGGGCGACAAGTCCCACTGCAACTGCTGCTTCTGCCCCATCACCAGCGTGACGGTGGAAAGGAACGCCCGTTCGCGCCGCTGCGGCACGAAGCCGTTGACCGTCACCTCCCCCGAGGTCGGGTAGAGCAGGCCTGAGAGCATCTTCAGCGTCGTGGTCTTGCCGGCGCCGTTGGGGCCGAGGAAGCCCACCATCTCGCCGTCCGCCAGATCGAACGACACATCGCTCACCGCGACCACGTCGTGATGCCTGCGATGCAGCAGCGAACGCAGGCTGCCGAGAAGGCCCGGATCCTTCTCATGCACGCGGTAGTGCTTCGTCAGATGGCGGACAGAGATCACCGGCGTCTCGCGGGAAAGCGGCGTCGCACGAAGGCAGATCGAAGCGGAGATCGGGTCATCAAAGCGTGATTCGGGCGGAGACGGCAATCGGCGGTTTCGGCGGTTCCCGGCGGCCTTCCCAGCGCGACCTCAAGCCTCAGCCCCCGGTGCCCGATCGGGCTGGACCCTCCCGCCCACGGCGCCTAGAATCCGGTCCCAGGTCCCTTCCACGCTCCAGGTTGTCATGACCGATCGTGCCGCCCCGCGCAAAGCCGCCCTGCGCCCCCTGCCTTCGTCCAACCCGCCCGAGGCGCTGCCGGCGCCGAAGAGCTTCGAGCCGGGGCAGTTCCCTCAGGTGCGGATGCGCCGCAACCGGCGCACCGACTGGCTGCGAGCGCTGGTGGCCGAGAACAAGCTCGACGCCTCCGACCTGATCTGGCCGGTCTTCGTCATGGAAGGCGACAAGGTGCGCGAGCCGGTGCCCTCCATGCCCGGCGTCGACCGGCTTTCCATTCCGGCACTCATCGACGCAGTCGGCCATGCGGGCGAGCTCGGCGTTCCGGCGGTGGCGCTCTTCCCGGTCGTGCCGCCGGCGCTGAAATCGGCCGCCGCCGAGGAAGCCTGGAACCCGGACAATCTCGTCAACCGCGCCATCCGCGCGCTCAAGGCGCAGGTGCCCGATGTCGGCGTGATCTGCGACGTGGCGCTCGATCCCTATACCAGCCACGGCCATGACGGGCTGATCGAGGATGGCGAGATCCTCAACGACGTCACGCTCGATGTGCTGGTGCGCCAGGCGCTGGCGCAGGCCGAGGCCGGCGTCGATGTGGTGGCGCCCTCGGACATGATGGACGGCCGCGTCGGCCGCATCCGCCAGGCGCTCGATGCCCGCGGCCATGACAAGGTCGCCATTCTTTCCTATGCCGCGAAATACGCCTCGGCCTTCTATGGCCCGTTCCGCGACGCGGTCGGCTCCAAGGCCAATCTCGGTGCCGGGGACAAGCGCACCTATCAGATGGACCCCGCCAACGGCGACGAAGCCTTGCGCGAATGCGCGCTCGATGTCGCCGAGGGCGCCGACATGCTGATGGTGAAGCCGGGCATGCCCTATCTCGACTTGGTCTGGCGGGTGAAGCAGGCCTTCTCGCTGCCGACCTTCGTCTATCAGGTGAGCGGCGAATACGCGATGCTGATGGCGGCGATCGAGCGCGGCTGGCTCGACCGCGACCGGGTGCTGGTGGAAAGCCTGATGGGCTTCAAGCGCGCCGGCGCCGACGCCGTCCTGACCTACACGGCCATCGAGGTCGCGGAGCGCCTCAAGAAGGGCTGATAGCACCACGGACGGCAGGGTCTTTCGCCGCCGCCAAGACCGCAAGGTCATTCAATCGTCGCAGAACCGGACTGGACCCGCGGGCGGGCCTGGCCCACTCTTGGGCCGACGTCCCCCCTTTCCTTCCAGCATCCGGAGAAACGCGATGGCCATCCTCTATCGGACCCAAGCCCATGCCACCGGCGGCCGCGACGGTGTCGCCAAGACCGACGACGGGAAACTGGAATTCAAGCTCTCGATCCCGAAGGAGCTGGGCGGCCCCGGCGGCGAGGGCACCAATCCCGAGCAGCTCTTCGCCTGCGGCTATTCGGCCTGCTTCCTCGGCGCGCTGCGCTATGTCGCCGGCCAGGCGAAGATCAAGGTGTCGCCCGACGCCACGGTCGCGACCAAGGTCGGGATAGGTCCGCGCGACGACGGCACCGGCTTCGGCATCGAGGTCGACCTGACCATCACCATTCCCGGCATGGACCGCAAGACGGCCGAGGACCTGGTCGCCAAGGCCCATGTGGTCTGCCCCTACTCGCACGCCACGCGCAACAACATCCCGGTGCGCCTGACGGTCGCGTAATCCCGTGGTGAGCGCCACACCCTCGCGCCATCGCCACGAATACGCGCTGCGCGCGGTCTGGACCGGCGCGGCGAAGGGTGCGCTCGCCGCCGGCAAGGACTATTCCCGCGATCTGGAAATCCGGATCGCGGGAAAGCCCGCCGTCGCAGGCTCGACCTCCTCGGCCTATGGCGGCGATGACGGAAAGCACAATCCCGAGGACCTGCTGCTGGCGGCGCTCTCGACCTGCCATCTCCAGAGCTACCTGGCGCTGGCGGTGCGGGCCGGCCTTCCGGTCGCCGCCTATGAGGACGACGCCTCCTGCATCGTCGACATGAAGGACGGCCGCGTGCGCGTGACCGAAGCCACGCTGCGCCCGACCGTGACGCTTGCCGGCGGCGGCGACGTCGAAAAAGCGACGAGGCTGCACGCCCAGGCGCATCAGATCTGCTTCATCGCCAACTCGGTGAGCTTTCCGGTGACGGTCGAGCCGCGCATCGTGACGCCTTAGCGGCGCGGCCGCGCCCCAACCGGGCGTCGCCTGTTCTCCAACTCAACGCCTGACCCGGCCTCAGGCCATCTGCGTCCAATTGCCGTGCAGACCTTGCGGCACGCGCTGCGGCAGTCGGATCACGGCAACCGGGTCGGAATCGACATGCGCGGCATCGAGCAGCACCAGGTCGCTGGCCTCGGTGACCGGATCGAAAGCGAAGACCGCGAGAATACCGTCGTCCTCCCCTGCCGTTCCGCGAGGAATGAACGTCGCCTCGCCGGCGATCTTGTTGCCGAAATCGTGGCGCACCACGTCCCCCGTCTCGCTGTCGATCCTCATCATGGTGTTGAAGGTGGCCGAAGGCGGATTGGCCTGGAGCAGCGTGTCGGTCAGCGTCGGGAGATAGACGAAACGCGTCGGCAGCGCGTTGAGCGCGTCGTTCACGCGCGGAAACTCGGTGACCAGGGGAGCGACCTCGACGTCGCTGGTCTTGCCGGCGGCAATGTCGATCGTCATCCGGTGCAATGTCGGCGGCTTATGGACTTGGGCGGAGTAGCCGAGCACCAGGGCATCGTGCCGGACATAATCGACGACGATCTGACCCGAACGCTCGAACGCGTTGGCGAAATGGAAGACGAAGAACGGATCGGCGTCGACCCATTGGGTCGCACTGCCGTCGAGCGCGATAAGGCCGATGCGCGTGCCCAGATCCGGGCGCCATTGCAGGAACGGCTGCCCCTGCCGGGCGGCCTCGGCGTCGAACACCGCGGGGCAGGCGAACAGGACGATATGCTGCTCGGTCAGAACGAAATCGTGGATCATCGTCGGCGCGGCAAGCGCTATGGAGAAGCTCCTGGCGACATTGCCGGTCGCATCGATCTGATGGAAATCGACGACCGGCCGCAGCGGCGAGTAGGCGAGCGTGAACAGCGCGCCGGTCTGCGGATGGCGGCGATTATGCGCGCCGAGCCTGATCGGTTGATCGGTGCCCGCTTTCCATTCGCCGAGGGTATCGAGATCCATCGTCATTTCGTAGGCGGTCGTCGCCTCGTCGAGCGCGAGCAGCTTGCCGCCATGTTGAAGGATGCTGATGAAGGCGCCGTTCTTGAAGGGGCCGGGAGGATCGCCCGGCTGGAGAAGCTTGGGATCGATCGGCACGGGGTGCGTGAAGCTGCCATAGATCGCGTGCCCGACCCGGCGCTCGGCCGTCAGGCCGGCGGTCTGCACGAAGCGATTGCGATAATGGGCGCGGCCATTGTCGAAATAGACCGCGTGGATCATGCCGTCGCCGTCCATCGGATAGGCGAACGCAATCGGCTTGTAGAGCGGATTGGGGCCGTTGCGCATATAGGCGCCCCTGAGATCCGAAGGGATCTGGCCTGCAGTGACGGGCAAGTCGGGAACATCCAGCTCGGGCCCGACCGGAGCGAAGTTGCCGCTCAGATGAGGATCGCTCGAGACCCAGGTGATTGCCGCCGTCTCCAGAGCCGCCGATTGGGAGGCATCGAGGCCGAGGCTTGCCACGGCGGCCCCGCCGGCTGCCAGCACGCCGAACTGTCGCCGTGTGATCGTGGTCGCCATTCATGTTCTCCAGGGATGACTGTCATTCCGGCCGCCGCGCGCCCGGAGACCCGTGGCGTCATGGGCATGCCGCGGCGAGCGTACTCCAACATATCCCGCCGTCGCGCCAATAGAAAAATGGTACCCGGTGCCATTACCGAAAATTTTTCTTGGTTGGAGCGAGGGAAGCGCGACACCCCGACATCAGGCGGAGCCGGTCCCGGCGCGCGATGAATCTTTTCCTGGATCGGGGTTTCGATTGATCGACGAGCGGTGACGTCGTTGAAAAATCTGGCGTTTCCCGCCCAGCGTTCTGCCGCCATTTCGACATGAAAGAGGACCGGGTCTTCCTCTGACGGGCTGCCGGCAGCCGGACCTTCTGGCGCGCGGCCGGTGTGACGCCAGGCGAGTGTCGAGGGCTGCGCCGATAGCGGTTCCGTCCGGATATCGGGCCCCGATAAAGCGCGGCCGGGATCAAAAGAACAGCAGAAGCAGTAAAGACGCGCTCGGTGAAGCCGATCACATTCGCGTCGAGGCCCGCCTGTGCCTCAGCCATCCCTCCAACCCCGAGCGAATTCGATGAACCGTTTCACGAAACTCACCGCTTTGATCCTAGGAGCAAGCCTCATGTCTTCATCCGCCAAAGCCGCCACCGACGTCTCGACCGATCCGCATCTCGATCCGCAGGTTCGGTCCTTCCTCACCGAGCTCAACAAGGACAGCAGCCCGTTCTGGGAGCTGCCCGGCCCCCAGGTCCGCGCGACGCTGACCGGCCTTCAGGCGAAGACGCCTGTCGACATCTCCGGCATTTCCGTCGCGGAGAAGACCATCCTCCAGGACGGCCGCAGCGTGAAGCTCTATATCGTCAAGCCCGACGGCGTGAAAGGAACCCCGCCGGTCATCCTGTTCATTCATGGCGGCGTCTGGCTCGCCGGCAATTTCGAGAACCACAAGCGGCTCGTCCGCGACCTCGCGGTCGGCTCGGAGGCCGCCGTCGTGTTCGTCGAATACACGCCCATCCCCGACGCGGTCTTCCCGACCCAGCTGGAGGAGAGCTACGCCGCCGCCAAATGGGTTGCCGCGCATGGCGCCGAGATCGGCGTCGACGGCAGCCGCATGGCGGTCGCCGGCAACTCGGTGGGCGGCGACATGTCGGCCGCCCTCACCCTGATGGCCAAGGACCGCGGCGGGCCGGCGATCCGCTATCAGGTTCTGTTCATTCCCGCGACGGATACCGATTTCGACACGGACTCCTACCGCGATTTCGGCACCGGCCGCTTCCTGGCCCGCGCCTTCATGCAGTACGGCTGGAACATCTACGCGCCCGATGCCGCCACGCGCCGCAATCCCTATGCGGCACCGCTGCAAGCCAGCCTCGAGCAGCTGAAGGGCCTGCCGCCGGCCCTCGTGATCACGGCGGAGAACGATCCGCTGCGCGACGAGGGCGAAGCCTATGCCCGCAAGCTCAAGGAGGCCGGCGTCGAGGTGGCGGCCGTGCGTTACAACGGCACGATCCATGATTTCGTGCTGCTGAATGCGCTTCGCCACGTCCCCTCGACCGAGGAAGCGATCGAACAGGCCAATGAGGGCTTCCGCCAGCACCTCAAGCCCTGAGCGCCTTCGCCCGACGTGACCGGCCCAGGACACCAGGATGGGTGTCCTGGGCTTCTCGTTGCCGATGTCGGCACGGGCCTCACCGCCCTGGGGTTTTCTGCTTCTTCTTCGTGGAGGCTTTGCGCGCGTCGGGGGCGCCCGCAGCCAGGCATTGGTCGATATAGCGATTCACCGCCTGGATCGCCTGCTCCGCGCTCAGCCCCTCGCGATCCATGGCGCGCCGCAGCCAAAGCCCGTCGATCCAGACGCTGACCCCCAGGGCGATCTCCTCGGCCCGGGGACGGTCCACGAGCCGCGTCAGATCGTAGAGAAGATTGCTGCGAAGCCGGCGATAGACAGCGCTCTGCAGCCGCTCGAACTCGTGCCGCGCCGGCACGGCCGCATAGAACGAGGTCCAGGCGTTCGCCGTCTCCCGATCGAACAGCTCGGCGCGGAAATTGCCTTCGATGATCGCCGACAGCCGCTCGCGCGGCGTCTGCGAGCGGCGCAGGCGCGCGGCCACGTCCTGCATGATCAGGCAATTGGCATGGCGCACGACCGCGTCGAGAAGCTCGTCCTTGCTCTTGAAGTAGTAATTGACGATGCCGTGGGACATGCCGGCGCGCTCGCCGATCCGGGCCATCGTCATGCCGTTCAAGCCATGCTCGAGAAAAGTGCGGTAGGCCGCGCGGACCAGATCCTGCCGGCGAATCTTCTCGATGCTCGTTTTCAATGCGATCTTCCCCAGAAGGAACGCTGCCCGCCGGCTCGAGCGGTCGCCGCCTTATACGCCCGAGAACCGATTCCCGGCCAGAAGGGCCGCGCGCCCTCAGAGACTAGCCCTGCGGCGCGGAAGCCGGGTTCGCCCGCGGCCAGAAGCCTTCGATGCGCGCGCCCTGGCGCTCCAGCAGCGGCCGCATGTCGCGGAAGGTGCTCTCATAGCGGTACCAGGGAACGCTCGGGATCAAGTGATGGATCAGGTGATAGCCCTGACCCAGCAACAATGCGTTCCCGCCCGGCCAGATCGAGACCCGGGTATTGCGATAGCGTCCCGTCTCGCCATGGTCGTGATGGGGCGTCCAGGTGAAGAGCGTCAACATGACCGACTGGCCGATCCACCAGGGAACGAACCAGAGCATGACGAGCTCGTAGCCGTAGCCTGCGGCGACGAGGCCGATCACGAGGGCGGCGTAAGCGGCGAAGCTCGCCATGGTGATGCGCCGCTCCCGGGCCGTCAGACCGAAGCGCCCGCATTCGCGCCATAGCTGAAACGGATTGAAGTAGGCGAGCAGCGTCCGCGGCAGGCGCCAGAAACACCAGCCCAGAAAGCTCCCGCGCGCATAGATGTCCGGATCGTCGTCCTTGTTGGTGCGCGCATGATGCACGCGATGGGATTTCCGATGGTGATGAAAGAAGAGCCAGAGCGGGACGCAGGCGACGATCCCCACCGGCATATCCACCCAGCGCCGGTCCTTCCGGCGGGCGCTGATGCTCGAATGAACCGCCTCATGCACCACCGTGTAGAGCGCGTAGATGAAGGCCGTGTTGATCGCGGCGGCGAGCCCGATCGGCAGCGCGCCCGCGAGAGCCAGCGCGGTTGCGGTCAGGAAGACGAGGAAAAGGCCAGCGCCGAGCACAAGCGTCGGCCAGGCGAACTCCGGCGTGTGCCGCCGGGCGATTTCCGCTTCGAGCCGAACCGTCGATCCGGCCTCCACATCTGCCGCCATATCCGAACTCTATGAGATAGTTACAGGATATTTTTTAATCATCAAGTATCCTTGATGATCATCCAAATATGGCGACAGACCGTGCCTCGGTCAAGTGTCCGGTTGAGGAAATAACGTGTGCGCCGAACTGAAAACCGCGCGCCCGGGCGCCTAGCGCCCTCTCCGCAGCAGCCCCTCGAAGAAGCTGACCGTGCAGCGGTCGTGCCAGGGCGCGGCGTGGCCCAGCGCATGGAATCCGACATGGCCGCCGCCGCGCGGCAGCAACGGCAGGAGCTTCGGGTTGCGCTTCCAGTCGAACTGCAGGTAGGGCGCCGCCGGGATCCAGGGATCGTTGCGCGCATGGATCACGAGCGTGGGCACCTTGATCTTGTCGAGCAGCGGAAAGGAGGCGGTGCGCGCATAGTAGTCCTCCGCGTCGGCGAAGCCGTTGACGGGCGCCACCACGCGATCGTCGAACTCGTAGATGGTGCGGATCGCCGGCATGAGCGCCCGCAAGCTCTCCGGGATCGCCGAGGTCGGGCGGCCGAAATCCTGCTTCACCGCCTCCAGCAGATGGCGGTGATAGGCGGCGTTGCGCCGCCGCATGATACGCAGCTGCGCCTCCTTCGGCAGGACCGGCGCCGAGACGCTGACGGCGCCGAGGAAGAGCGCGCGCCGTCCCTGCTCGCCCAGATATTTGAGCAGCAGGTTGCCGCCCATCGAGTAGCCCACCGCGAGCAGGCCCCGCCCCGCGAGACGGCCGTCGAGCTGCATCAGCGCCGCATGCAGGTCCTCCGATCGCCCGGCATGGTAGCTGAGGCGGCAGAACGGTCCCGAGGGCCCGGCACCGCGCAGGTTGAAGCGCAGCACGGGAAACCCGGCCTGCAGCAGATGGCGCGCCGACCGGCGCAAGTAGATGCTGTCCTGCGAGCCCGAGAGCCCGTGGATCAGGATCGCGAGCGGCCGGCCGTTGTCCGTGGCCGGGCGATGCAGCGCGGCGACCAGCCGGTCGCCATCGGCCAGCGGAAACTCGATCCGCTCCTCGGGATAGTCGTCCAGCGGCACCTCGACCCGGCGCAGATAGTTCCGGACCGTCTGCAGATCGCCGCCGATCCAGGGCGGCCGCGCGACGAACCGCGGAAAGCGGGGATCGATCACGCCGCCCCTCTCATGCAGCCTCCAGGAAGTCCCGGATCAGGGCGATCTGGTCGGCCGACCGCAGGGCCGGCGCATGGCCCGCCTCCTCGATCTCGATAAGCCGCGCGCGCGGGCCGCGCTGCGTCATCTCCACGGCCGTCTCCTTGGAGAGCAGGTCGGACTGGGCACCGCGGATCAGCAGCACGGGACATGTCACCTTGTCCCACAGCGCCCAGAGATCGACATCCTGGTTGGCGCCGGCCTGCGCGTTCTCGGCGATCTTCGGATCGTGATGCAGCAGGAAGCCGCCATCGGGCGCCGGGCGCTGGCTGTGCTCGGCCATCTGGCGCCAATCCTCGTCGGTGAGCTTGCCGAAGGGGGCATAGACCTGCCGCAGATAGGCCTCGAGCGCCGCCAACGAAGCGAAGCGCGGCCGCTGCCCGACATAGGTGGCGATCCGCTGCAGCGCCGCCTTGGCGATGAAGGGCCCGACATCGTTCAGCACCAGCCGGCGCACCGGCGTGTTGGGATGGGCCGCCATCATCAGGCCGATCAGCCCGCCCATCGAGGTGCCGATCCAGTCGACCGAGGCGGTTTCGAGCCGGCCCAGCAGCACGGTCATGTCGGCACAGTATTGCGGATAGCTGTAGGCGGCGGCGACGGGGAGCCACTCGCTTTCGCCGCGGCCGACGATGTCGGGGCAGGCCACCCGCCGGCGCCCGCTCAAGGCCGCCGCCAGCGGATCGAAATCCCGGGCGTTGCGTGTCAGCCCATGGACGCAGACGGCGACCCGATCGGCGGAACGGTCTCCCCATTCCGTATAATGCATGCCGTGGAAACCGTAGGGGTTCAGGCACAGAACGCGCTTTGACTGCATGGACAGTCCGATGGCCTCATGTTACCGATGACAATATCTTCATGTACGCGGCCTGACCCAACCGCGTCCTTTTGTTCCAGTGCCTTCGTTCCAGCCCCATGGCCTCGACCCACCATAGCCCGAGTGCGGCCACGCACCCAAGCGGCTCCAGCCTGGCTGCGGCCCATGCCGCAGAACGGGCACAGCATCTGCGCGGGCTGCTGTCCTGCTCGCTCGCGGCCATCATCTGGAGCAGCGGCGGCGTGGTGGTGCGCAGCGTCACCGCGGACGCCTGGACGATCATCTTCTGGCGCTCCTTCTTCGCCTTCCTGTTTCTGTTCGGGCTGCTGGTCATCCGCGAGCGCGGCCGCATCGTCGGCGTCTTGCGCGACGCGCCCTGGGCCAGCATCGGCATGGGGCTCTGCTTCTGCACCGCCTCGGTCTGCTTCGTCGTGGCGCTCGATTACACCACGGTGGCGAAGCTGCTCTTCCTCCAGGGCATCTCGCCCTTCATCGCCGCCATCGCCAGCTGGCTGATCCTGCATGAGGCGGTGCGCCTGCGGACCTGGGTCGCCATGGCAGGCGCCCTCGTCGGCATCGGCATCATGGAGATCGAGGCCTTCGCCCAAGGCGGCAACCCGATCGGCGACCTCCTGGGCATCGTCATCGGCTTCGCCTTCGCCGGCGCCACCGTGATCCTGCGCTCGAACCGCAAGGTACGGATGATCCCCGCCGCCTGCTACGCCACGATCTTCGCCGGCACCATCGCCTACACCCAGGCGCCCACGGTCGCGATCTCGAGCCACGACCTGCCCTACCTGTTCTTCTTCGGCTTCGGCCAGCTCGGCCTCGGCATGGCCCTCTACACCTCGGGCGCACGCCATATCCCGGCGGCCCTGGCGGGGCTGGCGGCGCTGCTCGAACCCGCGCTCGGGCCCATCTGGGTCTGGCTCGTCTTCGCGGAGAACCCCGGCCTCTACGCCGTCATCGGCGGCGTCATGCTGATCGGCTCGCTGATCCTGCACGGCCTCTACGACATGCATGCCGGCCGGCGCCTCGCTCCGCCGGCCGTCTGACCCCGGCCATGACCGGCCCCGCGCACAACCCGGGCCTTGCCCGCGGCCGCACCATGATCTTCGGCGCCGCCCTCCTGTGGAGCATGGCGGGGATCCTCACCCGGCTGGTCGAGACCGATTCCTGGACCCTGACCTTCTGGCGGTCGTCCATCGGCGGCCTGTTCCTGCTGGCGGCGGTCGCCGTCCAGGGCCGCGGCCTCCTCGCCCGGTTCCGGGCCTTGAGCCCGGTCGGCTGGTTCCTCGGGATCTGGATGGGGATCGAGACGGTCTGCTTCATCCTCGCCTTCACCCACACCACCATCGCCAAGGCCCTCATCATCATCGCCATCAACCCGCTGCTGGCGGCATTCGCGGGCTGGCTGGTGCTGCGGGAGCGGATCGCCGGCCACACCGTCCTGGCATTGGTCGCCACCTTCGGCGGCGTGGCCTACATGGTCTGGGGCCAGTTCGGCGGCGGCAGCGGGTTCGGCGACCTGATGGCGCTCACGGTCGCCGGCATGTTCGCCGTGGTGATCGTCACCATCCGCCGGTTCGGCGATATCGACCTGCTGCCGGCCATGGTGGTGGCCGGGGCGACGGGCGCCCTCCTCGTCCTGCCCTGGGCGCATCCCTTCTCGGTTTCCCTGGCCGACGCCGGCTATCTGGCGCTCTTCGGCTGCGGCGAGTTCGGGCTCAGCCTGGTCCTGTTCACGGCCGGCGCCCGGCTGGTGCCGACGGTCGAGGTGGCGCTGCTGGGGCTGGTGGAATCCGCCCTGGCGCCCCTCTGGGTCTGGTTCGCCGTGGGCGAGGAGCCGGGCGAGCGGGCGCTGATCGGCGGCGCGGTCGTGCTGATCGCGCTGCTGCTCTACACGCTGGTCGACTGGCGACGGGCCCGCCTGGTGCCGCCGCTGCCCTGAACGAGCGCGAACGCAAAAATTCGAGCGAGAAAGCCGGTCGAATTAACGGCGAATTAAAATCTCGCCGATAGCCTTCACTTCCGCCATGACCGCCATCATCGCCAGCGGCGCTTCCGCCGCTCCCACCCAGCCCCGCGCCAAGGATGCGTCCGGCGCCCGCCTGGTCGCCATCCTCGTCTTCGCCCTCTTCGGCAGCCTGCTGGCCATCGGTGCCATCGCCGCGCCGAGCCCGTCCGACGTCACGCCGGTGCCGGTCAGCGTCTTCGTGCTGGGCGGCGGTCCCGAGGACGCCGCAGCGGTCGTCGAGGCGGCCCATGGCCGGGTCCTGGCGAACACCGGGATCGGCGGCGGAGTCGTGGCCATCTCGGACCAGCCGGGCTTCCGCGACCGGCTCTACCAGGCCGGCGCCAACCTGGTGCTCGGCGTCGGCGGCGAATACGGCTACGGCCCTCAGCGCTAGCCCGACCGCTTTCCCCCTCTCCGGCCGCCCCGATCGCCGCTCCCGTTCCGGCGAGAGGATAGCCGCGTCCGCGAGGTTGGCCGGACGGCCAACGGATCGAATTCGCCGCGAATTGCTCGCAATGACAGCCGTCGGCAGCATGGCCCGCGAGCCTGGGCCATTGCCTCCACGGAAACGCCTCCATAGACTTTCGCGGCGTCAAAGCAAGAGACCAGGGGCCTGCACGACCAGATTCGAAACAAGATCGGGGTGATCAGGAATGGCCGACCGGCCGGGTTTCCGCAAACGCACGTTCCGTCTGCACATCTATATCGCGACCCTGTTCCTGGCCCTGCTGGTCGCCTTCGCGGCGATCTCCATCGCGACCCAGCATTATCTCAGCCGCGGCATGATGCTCTCCTCGGCCGAAACCCTCTTCAATCGGATCGGCCAGGAAGTCAAACAATCGATCGCGGCGATCTATCAGCCGGCGCGAAGCGCCGCCGAGCTGCTGTCGCGCAGCTCGCTCATCGATGCCAACACGCTCGACAAGCGGCTGGTGCGGCTGCCGCTGATGGCGGCGGTGCTGCAGAACCATCAGGAAGTGTCGGCCGTCTATGTCGGCTACCAGAACGGCGACTTCTTCCTGCTGCGGCGCTTCGATCCCCATTCCTTCCTCGGCCGTGCGCTGGGCGCGCCGCCGGAGGCCGCCTATCTGGTGCAGAGCATGGCGCGCGACACGGAAGGCCTGCGCGATCCGCGCTTCGTGCTCTATTCGGACGACCTGACCCAGCTCTCCAGCCAGCCGGTGCCGAATTATATCTTCGACCCGCGCACGCGTCCCTGGTACCAGGCCGCGCAGGGCCAGCAGCGCGTGATCTCGACGGCACCTTACCTTTTCTATACCACCCGCGAAGTCGGCGCGACGGTGGCGCAAGCCTCCATCAACGGGACCGCCGTGGTCGGCGTCGACGTGACGCTGGGCGCCCTGTCGAGCTTCCTGGACACGCAGCGCCCGACGCCGTCGGCGCAGATCTTCATCTTCAACGAGAAGGGCGAGGTCCTGGCGGACACGGATTCCGATTACAAGCTCCAGGTCGACGATCTGGGAACGCCGCGACTGCCCAAGATCGAGGACCTCAGCCATCCGCTGCTGAGCGCAATTTCGGCGCACGCCTCCACCGAGCTCAATCGCACGCGCGCCTACAACACGCCCGACGGAATCTGGCAGGGCATCGTCACGGGCTGGGCGTCCGACAAGAGCTCCTACTACATCGCGATCGCGGCACCCCAGCGCGAGCTGCTCGCGACCGCCACCCGCATCCGCAATATCAGCCTCTGGCTTTCCGTCGCCATGCTGCTGTTCGCCATCCCGATCACCTACATCCTGTCTCGGCTGGCGTCCGGCCCGCTCAAGGCGCTGATCCGCGAGACGCGGGCGGTCCAGGCGCTCAAGTTCGACGAGCCGATCACGGTCCGCTCCTTCATCGACGAGATCGACAAGCTGGCCCGGTCGATGGACCGGATGAAGAGCACCATCCATCGCCTGCTGTCGATCGGCTCGGTCCTGGGCGGCGAGCGGAAGTTCGACCGGCTGCTGAGCCGGATCCTGTCCGAGACCACCGCCATCACCAACGCGCGCGGCGGCCTCATCTATCTGGTGAATGACGATGGCAAGCTGGAACCCCGCTTCGCCTATTGGGACGGACAGGACCGGCAGATCGTGCCGACCCTCTTCGATCTCGCGCAGGACAAGGATCATCCCCTCGTCATCGCCTTCAACGAGGGCAAATGCGCCAAGAGGTTGAGCGTCGAGGATCTGCGCCGCTGGCATCCCCATCTCAATGCCGACAAGCCGCTGATCTCCATGGCCGTGGCCTTGCGCGACCGGCAGGGCCAGGTGATCGGGGTGCTCCTGGTCTCGCCCGAGGAAGAGAGCTTGAGCGAACGCACCATGGCGGACCGGCTGGCGCTGGTCGAGGCGATCTCTGGCACCGCCGCCGTGGCGATCGAGACGCAGCGCCTGATCCAGGAGCAGAAGGACCTGCTGCAGAGCCTGATCGAGCTGACCGCCGGCGCCATCGACTCCAAGAGCGCCTATACCGGCGGCCATTGCCAGCGCGTGCCGGTGCTGACCGAGCTCCTGGCCGAAGCGGCCCAGGACAGCGAGGACGGCGCCTTCAAGGACTTCTCCCTGACCGAGGAGCAGTGGGAAGAGCTGCATATCGCCGCCTGGCTCCACGATTGCGGCAAGGTGACCTCGCCCGAATACGTCATCGACAAGGCGACCAAGCTCGAGACGATCTATGACCGGCTGCACGAGGTCCGGATGCGCTTCGAGGTGATCAAGCGCGAAGCCGAGGTGGCCTGCTGGAAATCGATCGCCGAGGGCGCCGACCGGACGGCCGCCCTCGCCGAGCTGGACAAGCTCTGGGCGACCCTGGACGAGGAATTCGCCTTCCTTGCCAGGAGCAATGTCGGCGGCGAATTCATGGCGCCGCCCGATATCGAGCGCGTGAGGAAGATCGCCGAGCGGCGCTGGACCCGCACCCTCGACGACCGGATCGGCGTCTCTTACGACGAGGCCGAACGCAAGTCGCGCCAGCAGGCGGCCCCGCTTCCCGTCAGCGAGCCGCTGCTCGCCGACAAGCCCGAGCACATCATCCTGCGGCCCGACCGCGAGAAGATCGCCGCCGACAATCCCTGGGGCTTCAAGGTCAAGGTGCCGGAATATCTCTATAACCGCGGCGAGATCTACAACCTGACGATCCAGCGCGGTACGCTCACCGAGGAGGAGCGCTACAAGATCAACGAGCACATGATCGAGACGATCCGGATGCTGACGCGGCTGCCGCTGCCGCGCCATCTGCGCAATGCGCCCGAGATCGCCGGCGGCCATCACGAGAAGATGGATGGTACCGGCTATCCCAAGCGGCTCAAGCGCGACGAGATGAGCGTACCGGCGCGCATGATGGCCATCGCCGACATCTTCGAGGCGCTGACCGCGGGCGACCGCCCCTACAAGAAGGCCAAGACGCTGTCGGAATCGCTCGCCATCATGGCGAAGATGCGCGATACCAACCATATCGATCCCGATCTCTTCGATCTGTTCCTCGCCTCGGGCGTCTATCGCCGCTATTCGGAGCAATATTTGTCGCCGGCGCAGATCGATGCGGTCGACATCGAGCCGCTGCGGCGGAGGGCCAGCGCATGAACCCGCGCCGGGTCGCCGCGCGGGTGCTGCTCGCGGGAACGTTCCTGCTCGCCGCCGCAATGCCGGCACTGGCGGCACCCTCCGCCGACTCCCTGTCGATCGCCCAGCAGCGGGCCAACCTGGCGCTGGAGGATCTCACGGTCTGGAACGGCCCGACGACCGGTCCCGAGGCCGCGACCGGCAAGACGATCGCCTTCGTCGCCTCCGATCTGAAGAATGGCGGCGTCAAGGGCGCCCTCAACGGCGTCGAGGAAGCGGCGGAAGCGATCGGGTGGAAGCTTCAGGTCTTCGACACGGCGAGCAACGACGAAGACCGCAAGAAGGCGCTGCTTGACATCGCCGCGGCGCATTTCGACGGCGTCATTTTTGCCGGCTTCGACGCGACGCCCTACGCGCCCTGGATCGACAACGTCGCCGCCGCCGGCATGACCGTGATCGGCTGGCATGCCGCCTACGAGCCCGGCATCGTGCCCGGCACCCAGCTTTTCACCAACGTGGCCAGCAGCGCGCGCGAAGTGGCGCTGGCGGCGGCCTCCTATGCCGTGGTCAAGAGCGGCGGGGCTGGCGGGTTCGTGATTTTCACGGATTCCCGCTTCTCTGTGGCCCAGGCCAAGACCGACGACATGGCCACGATCGTGAAGAACTGCCCCGGCTGCCAGCTGCTGTCGATCGAGGATGTCCGCCTCGACCGTACCGCCGAGGACATGCCGGCCCGCCTGGAGAACCTGGACCGACAGTTCGGCGATCGCTGGACCGTCAATCTCGGCATCAACGACCTCTATTTCGACGCCATGGCGGCCTTGCCCGACGCGCGGGCCGACCTCGTCAACATCTCGGCCGGCGACGGCTCGACCTCGGCATTCCTGCGGGTCGGCACGGGGCTGGGCCAGACCGCCACCGTCGCGGAGCCGCTCAATCTCCAGGGCTGGCAGTTGATCGACGAACTCAACCGCGCCTTCCACAACGAACGGCCGAGCGGCTACGTTCCGCGCCCGCGCCTCTTCACCAGTGGCAACCTTGCCGGCGCGGTGGGCGAGGGTTTCTTCTTCGATCCGCCCAACGGCTATCGCCAGGCCTATCGCCGGATCTGGGGCAAGTAGCCGGGCACCGGCGGCTAGGCCGCCTGGCGCCGTCCCAGCGGCTCGTCCAGGCAGGTGACCAGCGTGTCGGGATAGAACCCGTTGAAGCGCGTGGTGTTGGCGAAGCTGTAGGCGCCGAGCCGGTCGATCTCGATCCAGTCGCCTTCATGGATGTCGGCCGGCAGCTCGAAGGTCCCCGGCAGAACATCGACCGAATCGCAGGTCGGACCCATCAGCGTGAAGGACTTCATCTCCCGCGTCGCGGCACCGCCATTCAGCCGCACCATCTCGGCCGGCAGGCGGATCCCCGCCGTCACCATCTCGCTGAAGGAACCGTAGACGCCGTCGTTGATATAGAGCCGCTCGTCCTTGCGCAGCTGGACCTGGACCACCGAGGACATCGCCTCGGCCACCAGCGCGCGCCCCGGCTCGCACATCAGCACGCAGTCGCGCCTGAGCTTGAGCGCCTTGGCCCCCTTCTCGATCTCGCTCATATAGGCTTCGAGGGGCGGGATGTTGGTGCCGACATACTCGGCCGGGAACCCGCCGCCGACATCGAGATAGTTGAGCGGCGTGCCCGCCTGCTCGATCACGTCGCCGCAGATGGCGAGCGCCTTGCCGTAGGCCTCCGGCACCAGGCATTGCGAGCCCACATGGAAGGCCAGCCCCACCTGGCAGCCGCGCGCATGGGCTTCCTTGAGCATGCCCGCCGCGTCGAGCGGCTCGGCGCCGAACTTCCCGGCGAGGTGATAGAGCACGCCCTCGACCGGCGGCGTCTTGATGCGCACCATGATGGTGACGCCCTCGCCGCCGCCCGCCTGGTCCAGCACCTTGTTGAGCTCGTCGGGATGATCGACCGTGAAGGTATCGACGCCATAGATCCGGGTCGCGGCCTGGATCGCGGCGCGGCTCTTCACCGGATGCATGAAATAGGCGCCGGCATCCGGATAGCTTTCGCGCACCTGCGCGATCTCGGGCAGGGAGGCCGTGTCGAAATGCCGGATCCCCGCTTCATAGAGGATGCGCAGCACGGCCGGGTGCGGGTTGCATTTGACCGCGAACAGCACCCGGCCCGGGAACAGCTCCAGGAAGCGCGTGGCCGCGCGCCGGAGCACTTGCGGGCGCAGACAATAGACGGGGTAGCTGGGCGTCAGCGCCGCCACCATCGCGCGCACATTCTCGAACTGGCGTTCCATGCCTGCTCCCTGTCTGGCCGATCGCTGCCTCTCCAGGCCGTCCGGCGGGTTCTAGCCCAAAGCTGTGATCGCCACCACCCCGGCGCCGTGACGCGACGACACCGGGCAGCCCCCTCCCCGACCCTCCCCAGGCTCGGGGAGGGGATAAATAAGGGGCTGCGCGCTCCCGCCGCATTTGCCAGCCGGCCGAAGGCTCGGCTATCAAGCCGGCGGGAATATGGCAGTCGGGAGGCTTGGCTTGGGCAAGCGGCGATGGCGGCGTTGGACGCTGAGAATTGTCGGCGCCTTGTTGCTGTTGCTGCTGCTGGCGGGCGCCGGCGGCTTTCTCTGGCTCAGGACCTCCCTGCCACAGACCGCGGGCGAGGTGAGCCTGCCGGGGCTGCAGGCCTCGGTCGAGATTCGCCGCGACCGCTACGGCGTACCGACGATCCGCGCCGAAAGCGAGCATGACGCCTATTTCGCGCTGGGGTTCGTCCATGCCCAGGACCGATTGTTTCAAATGGATTTCACCCGCCGCCTGGCGGCGGGACGGCTGTCCGAGGTGCTGGGCGAGCGGGCGCTCGACACCGACCGGCTGATGCGGGTGCTGGGCTTCGACGCGCGGGCGAAGGCCGACTATGAGGCCTTGCCCGAGCCGGTCCGTGCCGCGCTCGGCGCCTATGCCGCCGGCGTGAACGCCTTTCTCGCCACCCGGCGCGGCGCATGGCCGCCCGAGTTCCTGGCCCTGCGCTACCGGCCGGAGCCTTGGCAGCCGTCGGATTCGCTGCTCTGGGGCTGGGCCATGACGCTGCCGCTCAGCAGCAACTGGACGGACGAGGCCCTGCGCGCAGCGCTCGCGCGCAAGCTCTCCCCGGCGGCGCTGGAATCGCTCTGGCCGACACAGCCCCCGCCTGTCGGCAGCGCCGATCTCGGCACGCCCGCCTCCTGGCAGGCGGCGATGGGCGACCTTTCCCCACTGCCGGCGATGCCCGGCGCTTCGAACAACTGGGTCCTCGCCGGCAAGCACAGCGCCAGCGGCGAGCCGCTCCTCGCCAACGACCCCCATCTCGACCTGTCCCTGCCCGGCTACTGGTACCTGGTCCGCATCGAGACGCCGACCCTGCAGGTGGCGGGCGCCTCTGCGCCCAGCGTGCCTTTCCTGATCCTGGGTCATAACGCCAAGGTCGCCTGGGGCTTCACCACCACCATGGCGGACAACCAGGATCTGTTCCTCGAGAAGCCCGCGGCGGGCGCGCCGGGTTTCTACCTGACGCCCGATGGGCCCAAGCCTTTCGTCACCCGCGACGAGGTCATCAAGGTGCGCGGCGAGCCCGACCAGATCCTCACCGTCCGCGAGACGCGCCATGGGCCCATCATCTCGGATATCGGCCGGGCCAAGGCTGCGATCGCAGAGCCGGACGAGATGGTGGCGCTGGGCTGGGCCTGCCTCGCGCCCGGAGCGCAGACGCCCGAGGCCTTCTGGGCGATGAACCATGCCAGCGACGCCGCGGCCTTCCGCGCCGCCCTCGACCGCTTCGACTGCCCGGTGCAGAACATCGTCTATGCCGACCAGGACCATATCGGCTTCATGGCGGCGGGCCGCGTGCCGGTGCGCAAGCGGCTCGATCACTTCAGCCAGCTCCCGGTCGAAGGCTGGACCGGCGACAACGACTGGACGGGCTTGCTGCCGCGCAACGAGCTGCCGCAATCGGTCGACCCGGTCGACGGGCTGCTCGCGACCGCGAACAACGACGTGCGTCCGCCCGGCTACGCCCCCCACCTCGCGGCGCGGTTCGATTCGCCTTATCGGGTGAACCGCATCCGCGAGCTTCTGTCCGATCCGGGCCGTCTCTACACGCCCGACGACATGACGGCGATCCAGATGGACATGCTGTCGCCCGCGGCGCGCGCCCTGTTGCCGAAGCTCCTGCCGATGCTCGAGGATCCGGGCGCGAACCGGTCGATCGCGACCCTGGCCGCGCGCAACCTGCTCTCGAGCTGGGACTACCGGATGGCACCCGACCTCGCCCAGCCGACGATCTTCTCCGCCTGGATGGCGATCCTCAGCCAGAAGCTCTTCAAGGACGAGCTGGGCGATCTCTATTCGAGCTGGGCCTGGTGGAACATGGCGACGATCGACCGCCTGCTGTTCGGCCCCGATCCGGCCGGGCGGCAATGGTGCGACGATCCGGTAACGCCGGCCGTCGAAGGCTGCGAAGGCGTGGTGCGGTCGAGCTTCGCCGAGGCCATCGATCTGCTCGCCAAGCGGTTCGGCGATAAGCCGGCCGAATGGCGCTGGGGCCGGACCCATATCGCGCCCTTCGGCCACATGTTGTTCCGCTACGTGCCCGTGCTGTCCGACCTGACCGGGCGGCCCATGGTGACGGGCGGGGCCGACGACACGCTCGATCGCGGATCGCCCGACATGCGCCGCGCGCCCGAGGCCTTTCCGCATCTCCATGGCGCGGGCTTCCGCGGCGTCTATGACCTGGCCGATCTCGATGCGGCGCGGTTCGTCATCGCCGGCGGCCAGTCGGGCAACCCCTTGTCGCCCAATTACGGCGATCTCCTGCCCCTCTGGCGCGACGGCGGAACCCTCTCTATCGTCGGGGACGATGCCGGCGGCAGGCTGATCCTGAAGCCGGCCGGACCCTAGGATCATCCTCATGAGCGTGACGATCGATCAGATCCGCGAGGCGGCTTCCGTCATCGCGGGCCACGTGGTGCGCACGCCGGCCGTGGAGACGCCGCGGCTGGCGGAGACGACCGGCTGCGCCCGGCTGGTGCTGAAGCTCGAGAGCCAGCAATTCACCGGCTCCTTCAAGGACCGCGGTGCCTATAACAAGCTCAAGAGCCTGACGCCGGCCGAGGCCAAGGCGGGCGTCATCGCCATGTCGGCCGGCAACCATGCGCAAGGGGTCGCCTATCACGCGCAGCGCCTCGGCATTCCCGCCACCATCGTGATGCCGAAGGGCACGCCCTTCACCAAGGTCGAGCGCACCGCCGCCTTCGGCGCCCGCGTGATGCTCGAAGGCGACGGGATCGATTCGGCGGCCGTCTTCGCGCGCGAGCTGGCGCAGCGCGAGGGGCTCATCTTCGTCCATCCCTATGACGATCCCCGCATCATCGCCGGCCAGGGCACGATCGGCCTCGAGTTGGCGGAAGACTGCCCCGATCTCGACATGGTGGTGGTGCCGATCGGCGGCGGCGGCCTGATCGGCGGGATCGCCACCGCGCTCAAGGCGCTCAGGCCCTCGATCGAGATCGTCGGCGTCGAGGCGGCCCTCTACCCCTCCATGTTCGAGGCCGTGCGCGGCTCCAACAAGCCGCTGGCGGGCGGCGCCACCATCGCCGAGGGCATCGCCGTCAAGTCGCCGGGCCATCTGACCAAGGCGATCATCAAGGAACTGGTGTCGGACATCCTCCTGGTCGATGAGGATGCGGTGGAGCGCGCGATCCAGCTCCTGGTCGAATCGCAGAAGCTGGTGGCCGAAGGGGCCGGCGCCGCGGGACTTGCCGCGATCCTCGCCCATGGTGCCCGGTTCAAGGGGCGCAAGGTCGGCACCGTCATCTGCGGCGGCAATATCGACGCGCGGCTGCTGTCGCAGGTGCTGATGCGGGGCCTGGTGCGCGACGGGCGCGTGATCACGCTGCGGATCGAGATCACCGATCAGCCGGGCGTGCTGGCGGCGGTGGCGCGCGCGATCGGCGATTGCGGCGGCAACATCATCGAGATCCACCATCAGCGCATGTTCTACGACCTGCCGGTCAAACGCGCGGATGTCGATGCCGTGATCGAAACGCGCAACCCGCAGCATGTGCGCGACATCGTCTCCAAGCTCGAAGCGGCGGGCTTCCCCTGCCGTCTGCTCAGCAGCCGCTCGATCGAATCGCCGCACTGACGTCGGACCCGAATTTGTCGCAAACGGCGCCCTGCGGGCCGCCCTTGCGCTCGGATCGGCAATCGCCCACCCTTAGCCTGAACCGGTTTCGCCCCGCGGCTCCGCGCGGGATCTGACAATGCCGATGAAGGTGGCAACCATGCCCAGCTTCCGCAGCGTCCTGGAGATGATCGGGAACACGCCGATGGTCGAGGTGCGCCGTCTCGACACCGGCCCCTGCCGCCTGTTCCTCAAGCTCGAGAACCAGAATCCTGGCGGCTCGATCAAGGACCGCATCGCCCTCTCGATGATCGAGGCCGCGGAGCGCGACGGCCGTCTCAAGCCGGGCGGCACGCTGATCGAGGCGACCGCCGGCAATACCGGCCTCGGGCTGGCGCTGGTCGCGTCGCAGAAGGGCTACCGCCTGCTGCTCGTGATCCCCGACAAGATGGCACAAGAAAAAGTTTTCCATCTACGGGCGCTGGGCGCCGAGGTGCGGATGACGCGCTCGGATGTCGGCAAGGGCCATCCGGACTATTACCAGGACATGGCCGAGCGGCTCACGCGCGAGACGCCCGGCGCCTTCTACGTGAATCAGTTCGCCAATCCCGCCAACCCCGTGGCGCACGAGACCGGCACCGGCCCCGAGATCTGGGAGCAGATGGAGGGCAGGCTCGACGCCGTGGTCTGCGGCGTGGGTTCGGGCGGAACGCTCACCGGCCTCGGCCGCTTCTTCCGCAAGACGGCACCCAACGTGAAGATGGTGCTCTCGGACCCGAAGGGCTCGGTGCTGGCGCCGCTGGTCAAGACCGGCAAGATGACCGAGGCGGGCTCCTGGCTGGTCGAGGGCATCGGCGAGGATTTCGTGCCGCCCAACTGCGACCTCTCGCTCGTCTCCGAGGCCTATACGGTCGACGATCGCGAGGCGATGACCACGGCGCGCGAGCTGCTGCGGCAGGAGGGCGTGCTGGGCGGATCCTCGACCGGCACGCTGCTCGCCGGCGCCTTGCGCTATTGCCGCGCCCAGACCTCGCCCCAGCGCGTGGTCACGCTGGTCTGCGACAGCGGCAACAAATATCTCTCGAAGATGTTCAACGATTTCTGGATGGCCGATCAGGGCCTGCTCGACCGCCCGAGCAAAGGCGATCTGGGCGACCTGATCTCGCGCCGGCACGCCGAGCGCGCGACCGTCACCATCGGGCCCGACGAGACGCTGCTCACCGCCTATGGCCGCATGAAGCTCTACGACGTCTCGCAACTGCCGGTGCTGGAGAACGGCAAGGTGGTCGGCATCGTCGACGAGTCCGACCTGCTGCTCGCGGTCGCCAAGGACAACAGCCATTTCCGCAACCCCGTCCGCAGCGCCATGACGACCAAGCTCGACACGGTCGATGCCAGCGCCGGGCTCGACGAGCTGCTGCCGATCTTCGCCCGCGACCATGTCGCCATCGTCACGCATGACGGCGAGTTCCTGGGGCTCATCACCCGGATCGACCTCATCAACCACCTGCGGCGCCAGCTGCCGTAACCCGGTTTCACGAACGCGAGGGACCACCTCATGACCGCCTCCGACGGCGCCGGCCGCCCCAACCGCCTCGGCTTCGCTACCCGCGGCATCCATGCCGGCCAGTCGCCGGACCCCTCGACCGGCGCCATCATGATGCCGATCTACGCGACCTCGACCTATGTGCAGGAAAGCCCGGGCGTCCATAAGGGCTACGAGTATTCGCGCAGCCAGAATCCCACCCGCATGGCCTATGAGCGCTGCGTCGCCGATCTCGAAAGCGGCAGCCAGGGCTTTGCGTTCGCCTCGGGCCTCGCCGCCAGCTCGACCATTCTCGAGCTGCTCGATGCCGGTTCCCATCTGGTGGCGATGGACGATCTCTATGGCGGCACGCGGCGCCTCTTCTCGCGCGTGCGCGCGCTGAGCGCCAGGCTCGATGTCAGCTATGTCGACCTGACCGACGCCTCGCGGCTCGAAGCCGCGCTCCGGCCCGACACCCGGATGATCTGGATCGAGACCCCGACCAATCCCCTGCTCCGCCTGGTCGATCTCGAGGCGATCGCGGCCGCCGCACGCAAGCGCGGCATCATCACCGTCGCCGACAACACCTTCGCCAGCCCCTGGGCGCAGCGCCCGCTCGAGCATGGCTTCGACCTGGTGATGCATTCCGCCACCAAATACCTCAACGGCCATTCCGACATGGTGGGCGGCATCGCGGTGGTCGGACCGAACAGGGAGATCGCCGAGCGCCTCGCCTTCCTGCAGAACGCCATTGGCGCGGTCGCGGGGCCGTTCGACAGCTTCCTGGCGCTGCGCGGCGTCAAGACGCTGGCGCTGCGCATGGAGCGCCATTGCGAGAATGCGGCCGCCATCGCCGCCTGGCTGGAGAAGCACCCGGCCATCGAGAAGGTGCATTACCCGGGACTGCCCAGCCATCCGCAGCATGCGCTCGCCAAACGGCAGATGCGTGCCTTCGGCGGCATGGTGTCGGCCGAGATCAAGGGCGGTCTCGCGGCGGCCAAGCGGTTCCTCGAGCGCTGCCGGATCTTCGCCCTTGCGGAAAGCCTGGGCGGCGTCGAGAGCCTGATCGAGCATCCGGGCATCATGACCCATGCCTCGGTGCCTCCCGAGGCCCGCGCCAAGCTCGGCATCGGCGACGGGCTGGTGCGGCTATCCGTCGGCATCGAGGACCGGGAGGATTTGATCGCCGACCTCGCCCAGGCGCTCGCCTGAAATCTGAAGAATTCGGAAAATCGTCTCTAAATCAGCCAATTGCAGGGAACTTCTGGCGCGGCCGGAAGCCGTCCTCTCCGCACTTGTACCAGTTTCTCGCGCGCCCGGGCCTAAAGCCTGATTTCCCTGGCTAAACTGGTTCTTAACCCAAATCCCGCACCCTCGACGGCCAAACAGCGAACGAACAAAACTCCGTCCGGGAATCGCGGCCCATGTTTCTCATTATCGGTTCGGTCGTGGTGATCGCCTGCGTGATCGGCGGCTATATGGCGTCGGGCGGGCACCTCATCGTGCTGTTCCAGCCCTTCGAGGTGCTCATCATCGCCGGCGCGGCCACGGGCGCCTTCATCATCGCCAACTCGCCGGCCGTGCTGAAGAAGACCTTCGCCTCGGTGCTCGGCCTGCTCAAGGGGCCGCGCTACAACAAGGCCAGCTATGTCGAGCTGCTGAGCCTGCTCTACCAGGTCTTCAAGCTCTCCAAGACCAAGGGCATGCTGGCCCTCGAGAGCCATATCGAGAAGCCCGACGAGAGCACGCTCTTCCAGCAATTCCCGAATTTCGCCAAGGATCATCATGCGATGGTGTTCCTGTGCGACTATCTGCGCATGCTCACCCTCGGCACCGACAACCCGCATGAGGTCGAGTCGGTCATCGACGAGGAGCTCGAGACCCACCACAAGGAACAGCACGTCATCTCGGACGCGGTCCAGACCATGGCGGACGGCATGCCGGCGCTCGGCATCGTGGCGGCGGTGCTGGGCGTGATCCACACCATGGGTTCGATCACCGAGCCGCCGGAGGTGCTGGGCCACCTGATCGGCGGCGCGCTCGTCGGCACCTTCATGGGCGTGCTGCTGTCCTACGGCTTCGTCGCGCCCACCGCGAGCGCCCTCAAGAGCCGCTTCGACGCCGAAGCCAAGTATCTGCAATGCATCCGCGCCGGCCTGCTCGCCCATATGCAGGGCTATCCGCCGGCCGTCTCGGTCGAGTTCGCGCGCAAGGCGCTGCTGTCCGACGTCCGCCCCACCTTCTACGAGATCGAGGAGGCGGTTCAGGCCCTGCCGGCGGTCTAAGCCCCGCCCGCACCGGAACCCCGCAAGGTCCCCATGGCCGAAACCGCAGCCGGCACCAACCAGCCGCCGATCATCATCAAGAAGAAGAAGCGCGGCGGCGGCCATGGCCATCATGGCGGCGCCTGGAAGGTCGCCTATGCCGACTTCGTGACGGCGATGATGGCCTTCTTCCTCCTGCTGTGGCTCCTCAACGCCACGACCGAGGAGCAGCGGATCGGCATCGCCAACTACTTCGCGCCCAGCGTCGCGCCGGATTCCACCAGCGGCTCGAACGGCGTCATGGGCGGCCAGACCATCACCACCGACGGCGCGATGGTCGCCGAAAATTCCACGCCCAGCGTCACGGTCGAGATCAACACGCCGCCCACCGAGACCGACGGCAGCGATGGCGGCGCCACCGCCACGAACGCCACCGAGGAGGCCGCTGCCGCGATGGCGGCCGCCCAGAACGACACGGCCGACCAGCAGGCGCCGACGCAGCAGGCGAATGCCAGCGACCAGGAAGCGCAGAAGCTGCTGAAGGAGCTCGAGGACGAGCAGTTCCGGCAGGCGGAGCATCAGCTCCGCCAGGCCATCCAGCAGGTGCCCGACCTCAAGACCCTGGCGCAGAACCTGATCATCGACCGCACGCCCGAGGGCATGCGCATCCAGCTCGTCGACCAGGACCGGATCTCGATGTTCTCCAGCGGCAGCGCCAAGATGGAGGACTACACCAAGAAGCTCCTCGATCTGGTCGCCCAGGTCGTGACGAAGATGCCGAACAAGATCTCGATCTCCGGCCACACCGATTCGACGCCCTACCAGAGCGACAACGGCTACAGCAACTGGGAACTCTCGGCCGACCGCGCCAATGCCAGCCGGCGCGAGCTGCTGGCGGCCGGCCTCTCCCCCGACCGGATCGCGAACGTGGTCGGCAAGGCCGACACCGATCCGCTCCTGCCCGACGACACCAGCTCGCCGCGCAACCGGCGCATCAGCATCGTCCTGCTCCACGAGCAGCAGCCGCAGCCCCAGCAATAGGGCCTTTGCCCCTACCGCCATCGCGGTCTTGTCAGAGGGCCTTGCCGTTCCCATCTTCCGCCTGTGGCGTGGCTGACCCCTCGCGTCTCGGGACAGGTCCCGGAGACGGCCCGAGGGACCGCCCTGGAGGGAAACCGAAGGATGAGCTCGACCAATCACCTGCCGGTGGCGACCGGCCAAGCCGGCTGGCAGGAGACGGAGGGACCGACGGTGATCGAGCCCTTGTCCGATCCCCTCCTGTTCGACGGGATCCGCACCCGCCGGGTGCTCGGCTATCTGGTCGATCTGGTCCTGGTCGGCCTGCTCAGCGTGGCCGTGTGGTTCGCGCTCGTCTTTGCCGGCGTCGTGACGCTGGGCCTGCTGATGCCGCTCCTGCCGCTTGGCGTGGCGCTGGTGCCGCTGGTCTATCACACGCTCCAGGTCGCGGGGCCCCGTTCCGCGACCATCGGCATGCGCCTCTTCGGCGTCGAGGTCCGCAACTGGACCGGCACGCGCCCGGACCTGCTGCAGGCCTTCCTCATGACGGCCCTGTTCCTCACCACGATCGCGCTGACGGGCTCCCTGATCCTGCTGATCTCGCTCTTCAACAGCCGCGGCCGCACGCTCCATGACTACCTGTCGGGCACCGTGGTGGTTCGCAGCGAACGGGTCGGCGGCTGATCGCCGGAGCGGCGCCTTCGGCCAGGCCGGACCCGGATTTCATTCCGAACGCGGTTCCTTCGAGACCCGCCGGCGCCCCCGCGGTCGCCTGAAAATCGCGCTATTCTAATGACCTGGGCCGTTGCCCGTCTGGTTAACGGCCGGCGGGGCCGGCGCCGCTGCCGCACTGGCGATTGAGCCAGAATGCGCTAAGCTAGGGTTGCCGGGCGGGAGAGCCGGGATCGACGAGAGCGACCCGGGGATGTTGGCTCGGCCATATCCACTCCGGCTCAAGATCAGCCTGCCATGAGTATCCTCAACCGCACCCGGCCGCTCCCCTTCCTGGTCACGACGGAACTCCCCTGCCCCTATCTGCCGGCAAGGATGGAGCGCAAGGTCGTGACGGAATTGTCGGGCCCCACGGCCGCCGACACCTACGAGACCCTGTCGCGCGCCGGCTTCCGGCGGAGCCATGGCATCGCCTACCGCCCCGCCTGCCGCGGTTGCCAGGCTTGCGTGCCGGTGCGCGTCGTCGCGGACGAGTACGATCCCGGTCGCACGCTGCGCCGGATCGAGCGGCGCAACCAGGACCTCCGCAGCGCCGTGCGGCCCGCACGCGCCACCCAGGAGCAGTACCGCCTCTTCAGCCGCTATCTCGAGCATCGCCACAGCGATGGCGAGATGCTCGGCATGAATCTGCAGGAATATGGCGCGATGATCGAGACCAGCCCGCTCGACACGCGCGTCGTCGAGCTGCGCGCGCCTTCGGGAACCCTGATGGCCTGCTGTCTCACGGACTGGACCAAGGACGGCGTGTCGGCGGTCTACAGCTTCTTCGATCCCGAGCTGCCGGCCCGCAGCCTCGGCAGCTACGTGGTGATCTGGCTGATCCGCGAGGCGCAGCGCTGGGGCCTCCCCTATGTCTATCTGGGATATTGGGTCGAGGGCAGCCGCAAGATGGAATACAAATCCCGCTTCCGCCCGATCGAGCTCTACGGCGCCGACGGCTGGCAGCGCGCCTCGCTCCAGGCCGCCGCCGCAACGTGACGGCTGCGCCTCGGCGCAAATTTTTCCCTGCCCTCCTCTTCTCACATCGGCGCCCGCCCGCGACGCACATGGCAGGTGCCATGATCTCCTGCTTGCAGAGCCCGGGCTCCCTCGGTCTAATTCACCCCAATGCACGTCGCTGCCGGCGTCACGGCAAGGGACCCTCGGGATATCGACCTCAGGATACGGATCGATGAGTCAAATCACCGTCGCCGCCACGCAGTTCGCCTGCCAGACCAACAGCGCCGCCAATATCGACAAGGCGGAGACGCTGGTGCGCCAGGCGGCGGCGAAGGGCGCCCAGATCGTCCTGCTCCAGGAGTTGTTCGAGACCCCCTATTTCTGTCGGGATCAAAAGCGGTCCCTGTTCGGCCTGGCGAAGCCGGCCGTCGGCAATCCCATGATCGCCCGGATGAGCGCGCTCGCCCGGGAGCTCGAGGTCGTGCTGCCGGTGAGCTTTTTCGAGCGCGCCAACAACGCCTATTTCAACTCGGTCATGGTGCTCGACGCCGACGGCGAGACGCGCGGGCTCTACCGCAAGAGTCACATTCCCGACGGACCGGGCTATCAGGAGAAGTTCTACTTCAATCCCGGCGACACCGGCTTTCGCGTCTTCGAGACGCACTATGCGCCGATCGGCGTGGGCATCTGCTGGGACCAGTGGTTCCCCGAATGCGCCCGCTCGCTGGCGCTCCAGGGCGCCGAGATCCTGCTCTATCCCACCGCGATCGGATCGGAACCCCAGGATGCCGGCATCGACAGCCGCGATCACTGGCAGCGCGTGATGCAGGGCCATGCCGCCGCCAACATGATGCCGCTGGTGGCCTCCAACCGCATCGGCACCGAGCAGGGCGACAGCTTCGAGCAGATCTTCTACGGCTCCTCCTTCATCGCGGGGCCCCAGGGCGAGATCGTCGCGGCCGCGGGCCGCGAGGAGGAAACCATCCTGACCGCCAGCTTCGATCTCGAGAAGGTGCGCGCGCAGCGGGCCTCCTGGGGCCTGTTCCGCGACCGGCGCCCCGAGCTCTACACGGCCCTCTTCACCCTCGACGGGCGCAACTGGTCGGAATGACCGTTCCCGAGCGGTAACCGCCCGCAATCCTGCCTGACGTTCGCGGCCGGCGGGCGAGGCTGTCTCCCGTTCCGACCGCTTTCCTGACCGATTCGCAAATCAAGAACCGGATCAGCATCGCGATGGGACTACATGCCGGTCCTGCCGCCGTGCCATACTGGCTCCCGGGGACGTGTCGAATGACAAGGCCGCGGCAACCGCCAGTTGCCGTGGGCTTGATGGATTTCGGGGGCAGCATGCCGGCCAATTTGGTCGAGACGACGCCATCGGCTTACGCTTATCCGCTGCTGATCAAGCAGCTTCTGCTGACACCGCTGGCGACGACGCCGGATCAGGAAATCGTCTATCGCGACCGTTTGCGGTACCGCTATCGCGACCTGCAGGGGCGCATCGGGCGGCTGGCCAACATGCTGGCAACGCTGGGGGTGAAGCCCGGCGACACGGTCGCGGTGATGGATTGGGACAGCCATCGCTATCTCGAGACCTATTTCGCCGTGCCGATGATGGGCGCCGTCCTGATGACGACGAATGTGCGCCTCGCGCCCGAGCAGATCCTCTACTGCCTCGATCATGCCCGCGCCGACCTGCTGCTGGTCCATGCCGACTTCCTGCCGGTGCTCGATGCCATTCGCGACCGGCTGAAAACGGTCCGGACGGTGGTGCTGATCGCCGACGGGGCTCCGGCGGCACTCGACCCGGCGCGCTTCGCCGGCGAGTACGAAGCGCTGCTGGAGCGCGCGCCGCCGGGCTACGCGTTCCCCGATTTCGACGAGAACACCCGCGCCACCACCTTCTATACGACCGGCACCACCGGGCTGCCCAAGGCGGTCTATTTCAGCCACCGCCAGCTCGTCCTGCATACGCTGGCCGTCGGCCTCACCACCGGGAGCCATCCGGGTGGCCAGTCGTTCCATCGCGGCGACGTCTACATGCCATTGACGCCGATGTTCCATGTCCATGCCTGGGGCTTCCCCTATCTCGCCACGCTGTTCGGCGTGAAGCAGGTCTATCCCGGCCGCTACCAGCCCGACATGATCGTGAAGCTGTTCGTCGCGGAAGGCGTCACCTATTCCCATTGCGTCCCGGCGGTCATGCAGATGGTGCTGAACTGCTCCGAGGCGGCGAGCGCCAATCTCAACGGCTGGAAGGTCGTGATCGGCGGCTCGGCCCTGCCGAAGGGCCTCGCGCGCGCGGCCCGCAGCCGCGGCATCGACATCTGGTGCGGCTACGGCATGTCCGAGACCTGCCCGATCCTGACCGCCTCGCAGGTCAGACCCGAGGATCAAGGCACGCTCTCCGACGAGGAGGAGCTGGCGGTCCGCTGCCGCACCGGTCTGCCGATCGCGATGGTCGACATCAAGATCGTCGATACGGACATGAACGAGATGCCCGCGGACGGCAAGTCGGTCGGCGAGATCGTCGTGCGCGCGCCCTGGCTGACCCAGGGCTATCTGCACGATGCCAAGAGCTCCGAGGCGCTGTGGCGCGGCGGCTATCTCCACACCCAGGACGTCGCCACCCGCAGGCCCGACGGTTATCTGCAGATCACCGACCGGATCAAGGACGTGATCAAGACCGGCGGCGAATGGGTATCGTCGCTGGAGCTCGAGAGCCTGATCTCGCAGCATCCCGGCGTCGCCGAGGTCGCGGTCATCGGCATCAAGGACATGAAATGGGGCGAGCGCCCGCTGGCGCTGGTGGTGGTGCGGCCCGGCCATGAAGGGCAATTGACCACGGAACTGCTGCAGCAGCATCTGCTGGCGCATTGCCAGAACGGCCTTCTGCCGAAATACGCGATCCCCGAGCGGTTCCTGTTCGTGTCCTCGATCGAGAAGACCAGCGTCGGCAAGACCGACAAGAAGCTGCTGCGCCAGAAATACGGCGCCAGCTGAGATCGGCGGCGAACTCGCCGTCAGCCGGCGGTGTTGCCGCCATCGACCAGCATCAGGCTGCCGGTCATGAACGAGGAAGCGTCGGAAGCCAGGAAGACCGCCGCCTTCGCGATCTCCTCCGGCCTGCCCACCCGGCCCAGCGGCAGGGCCTCGCCCAGAACCTTGATCCCGCGCGCGACATCGCCGGTGCGTACCTCGAGGCCGGAGACCAGCATCGGCGTCTCGGTGTCCCCCGGGCAGAGGCAATTGACGCGGATGCCTTCGCGGGCATGGTCGAGCGCCATGGCGCGGGTCATCTGCGCCACCGCCCCCTTGCTGGCGCAGTAGGCGAAGGCGTCGCGCCCCGCCACCACCGACCAGTCCGAGCCGATATTGACGATGGTGCCGCCGCCCTGGCGCTGCATCTGGCGCACCGCCGCCCGCGCCATGTAGAACACGCCCGTCACGTTGACCGAGAACAGGCGCTCCCACTCCTCGTCGCTGGTGGTCGCGACCGTACCGCGATGGATCACGCCGGCATTGTTGACCAGCACATCGAGCCGGCCGAACTGCCGGACCGTCTCCTCGACGAGGCGCTCCGCGGCCCCCTTCTGGGTGACATCGGCCGCCACGAACCTAGCCTCGGCGCCGCAGTCGCGCCGCACCGCCTCGCCCCGCTCGGCGGAGCGGCCGGTCAGCATGAGGCGTGCGCCGGCCGCCGCCGCGACCCGCGCGATCGCGGCGCCGATGCCGGAGCTGGCACCCGTGATCAGGACCGATTTTCCCTGCAGTTCCATGACGTCTCCTCCCGCGTTCCGCGAAAAAGCAAACGGGGAAGCGGCTGCCCGCTTCCCCGTCTTCGGTACGGCGCGACGATCCCGGCCGGATCAGGCGCCGATATGGATCCAGGTGGCCTTGAGCTGCGAATACTTCTCCATCGCGTGCAGCGACTTGTCGCGGCCGAAGCCCGACTGCTTGAAGCCGCCGAAGGGCGAGGAGATGTGGCCGTTGTCGAAGCAATTGACCCACACCACGCCGGCCCTGAGCGCCTGCGAGACCTTGAAGGCCTTGGTGATGTCCTTGGTCCAGATCGCGGCCGCCAGGCCGTAGATCGTGTCGTTGCCGATCTTCACCGCCTCGTCGGCATCCTTGAAGGTGATGGTGGAGAGCACCGGCCCGAAGATCTCCTCCTGGGCGATCTTCATCCTGTTGTCGACCTTGTCGAACACGGTCGGCTCGATGTAGTAGCCGCCGGTCTCGGTCTTCACGCGGCTGCCGCCGAGCGCGAGCCTGGCGCCTTCCTTCTTGCCGGCCTCGATATAGCCCAGCACGCGCTCCATCTGGGTCTTGTCGACCATGGCGCCCAGGCCGGTCTTGGGATCGAGCGGGTCGCCGGGGATGAGCTTCTTGCCGACGGCCATCACCTTCTCGAGCACCCGGTCCTTGACCGATTCCTCGACGACCAGGCGCGAGCCTGCGTTGCAGACCTCGCCCTGGTTGAAGAAGATGCCCCAGGCGGCCGCAGTCGCGGCGGCGTCGAGGTCCGGCGCGTCGGCCATGATGATGTTGGGCGACTTGCCGCCGCACTCGAGCGAGACCTGCTTCATGTTGGACTCGCCCGCATAGCGCAGGAAAAACTTGCCGACCTCGGTCGAGCCGGTGAAGGTCACGCAGTCGACATCCATGTGACGGCCGAGCGCCTGGCCGGCGGTCTCGCCGAAGCCGGGCACCACGTTGAACACGCCCTCGGGGATGCCGGCCTCGGCCGCGAGCTCGGCGATGCGGATCGCCGTCAGCGGCGACTGCTCGGCCGGCTTCACGATCATCGAGTTGCCGGTGGCCAGCGCCGGGCCGATCTTCCAGGAGGCCATCAGCAGCGGGAAGTTCCAGGGCACCACGGCCGCGACCACGCCCACCGGCTCGCGCCGGATCAGCGACACGGCCTCGGGACCGGTCGGCGCGATCTCGTCATAGAGCTTGTCGATCGCCTCGGCATACCAGCCGATCGCCTGGGCCGCGAGCGGCACGTCGATGCGCGAGCTGTCGCGGATCGGCTTGCCCATGTCGAGCGTCTCGAGCAGCGCCAGCTCGGTGGTGTGCTTCTCGATCAGGCTCGCGAACCTCATGAGCACCTTCTTGCGCTGGGTCGGGGCCATGCGCGACCAGCTGCCCTTCTCGAAGACGGCGCGCGCCGCCTTGACGGCGCGATCGACATCCTCCTTGTCGCCCTCGGCGATCTGGGTGATCGCCTTGCCGGTGGCGGGGTTGATGCAGTCGAAGGTCTTGCCGGAAGCGGCCGGCACATATTTGCCGTTGATGAAGGCCTGGTTGCGGAAGGTCAGGCGCGAGGCCTGCTCCTTGACGGTGTCGATCGACAGCGCAGCGGACATCCGATGTCTCCCGAAATCTGGTGGGTCTGGAGGGGATGGCGGCGACATTAAAGGCCGGCCCGCCGGGCGGCAAGCCGGCCCGAAGCCATTGATAAGACGGATCGATTGGTCGAGGCCGGGGAGCAAAAGCAAGCGGGCCGCCCGTCGCCGGAGCGGCCCGCCCGAGGATCTCAGCCGAGGAGGCGAAGGGCGGTCAGAACAGCCCTTCGACCTCGCCCTGGGCGTTGAGCTTGATGTGGTTGGCGGAGGGCACCTTGGGCAGGCCCGGCATGGTCATGATCTCGCCGCAGATCACCACCAGGAACTCGGCGCCGGCCGACAGCTTGACCTCACGCACCGGCACCACATGGTTCGAGGGCGCGCCCTTGAGGTTGGAATCGGTCGAGAAGCTGTACTGCGTCTTGGCCACGCAGATCGGGTAATGCCCGAAACCCGCCTTCTGGAACTCGGCGAACTGGTCGCGCACCTTCTTGTCGGCGATGATGTCGCTGGCGCCATAGAGGCTCTTGGCGATGGTACGGACCTTGTCCCAGAGCGGCATGTCGTCCGGATAGAGCGTCTGGAAGCTGGACTTTCCGCTCTCGGCGATCTGGACGACCCTATGCGCCAGGGCCTCGGTGCCGGCGCTGCCGTCGGCCCAGTGGGTACATTCGATGGCCTCGGTGCCGAGCCCCGCGCAGGCCTGCTTGAGCGCCGCCAGCTCGGCGTCCGTGTCGGCCACGAAGCGGTTGATCGCCACCACCGGCGGCACGCCGAAGCGCTTCACGTTCTCGACATGGCGGGCGAGGTTCTCGAGGCCCTTCTTCAGCGCCTCGACATTCTCCTTGCCGAGATCCTCCTTGGCCACGCCGCCATGCATCTTGAGAGCGCGGATGGTGGCGACGATCACCGCCGCCGAGGGCTTCAGGCCGGTCTTGCGGCACTTGATGTCGAAGAACTTCTCGGCGCCCAGGTCGGCGCCGAAGCCCGCCTCGGTCACGACATAGTCGGCGAGCTTGAGGGCGCTGCGGGTCGCGATCACCGAGTTGCAGCCATGGGCGATGTTGGCGAAGGGGCCGCCATGGATGAAGGCCGGGTTGTTCTCGAGCGTCTGCACCAGGTTGGGCGCCAGCGCGTCCTTGAGCAGCACGGTCATCGGGCCCTCGGCCTTGAGGTCGCGGGCATAGACCGGCTTCCGGTCGCGGGTATAGGCGACGATGATGTTGCCGAGCCGGCGGGTCAGGTCGTCGAGGTCGCTGGCGAGGCAGAAGATCGCCATGACCTCCGAAGCCACCGTGATGTCGAACCCGTCCTCGCGCGGATAACCGTTGGCCACGCCGCCGAGCGAGGAGACGATCGAGCGCAGCGCGCGGTCGTTCATGTCGAGCACGCGGCGCCAGGAGATGCGGCGCGGATCGATGCCGAGCTCGTTGCCCCAATAGATGTGGTTGTCGATCAAGGCCGCCAGCAGGTTGTTGGCGGTGCCGATCGCGTGGAAGTCGCCGGTGAAATGGAGGTTGATGTCCTCCATCGGCACGACCTGGGCATAGCCGCCGCCGGCAGCCCCGCCCTTCACGCCGAAGCAGGGCCCGAGCGAGGGCTCGCGCAGGCAGATGATGGCCTTCTTGCCGATCCGGTTGAGGCCGTCGCCGAGGCCGACCGTGGTGGTGGTCTTGCCCTCGCCCGCGGGCGTCGGCGTGATGGCGGTGACGAGGATCAGCTTGCCGTCGGGGCGCGACTTCAGGCTGTCGACATAGTGGAGATCGACCTTCGCCTTGCTGGGCCCGTAGCGGAACAGGTGCTTCTCCGGAATCCCCAGCTTCTCGGCGATCTTCTCCACGGGCTGCATCTTGGCAGCGCGCGCGATCTCGATATCGCTACCGACCTTCTTGATCATCGTCCCCAGTCCTCTTGGTTGGCCTGCCCCTAGGAGCGCCGACGGGCACGGGATCCTGTCCCGGCCTGGTGCCGACCGAAAGGGCCGGGCCGGAGGCTATCCGGGCCCGGCCCCGCCGGATGGTCCCGAAACGACGCGAATTGGTCTCGCCGGGAACACCAAATCCGGACCAGTTCGAGGCGCCCCGGAAACGCTCCCGGGAGGCCCGGAAACCTGTCTTTCCATTCAGCAATCCAGGGTGTTCTCGATCTCCCACTGGGTCAGGTGGCGGCAATAGCGCGACCATTCCTCATGCTTCATCTTCGTATAGGCGTCGATGAAGCTGTCGCCCATGGCCTCGCGCAGCACCTTGCTCTTCTCGGTCAGCCGGAGCGCGTCCAGGAGGTTCAGGGGCAGCTTCTTGGCGCCCTTCACCTTATGGCCCTCGGTATACATGTTGATGTCGAGGCGGGGCCCCGGGTCGCGCTTGTTCTCCACCCCGTCGAGGCCGGCCGCCAGCACCCCCGCCTGCAGCAGATAGGGGTTGGCCGCGCCGTCCATCAGCCGCAGCTCGAATCGGCCGGCATCCGGGATGCGGACCATGTGGGTGCGGTTGTTGCCGCCATAGGTGATGGTGTTGGGCGCCCAGGTGGCGCCGGAGAGCGTGCGGGGCGCGTTGATGCGCTTGTAGCTGTTCACGGTCGGATTGAAGAAGGAACAGAGCGCGTCGGCCGAGTGGATGACGCCGCCAAGGAAGCTGTAGGCCAGCTTCGAGAGGCCCAGCTCGCCTTTGGGATCGTGGAACAGGTTGGTCTTGCCGGTCTTGTCCCAGACCGAGACATGGGCGTGACAGCCATTGCCGGTCAGGTTGAGGAACGGTTTCGGCATGAAGGTGGCGCGCATGCCGTGCTTCTCGGCGATCTGGCGCACCATGTATTTGAAGAAGGCGTGGCGGTCGGCCGTCACGAGGGCGTCATCATATTCCCAGTTCATCTCGAACTGGCCGTTGGCGTCCTCATGGTCGTTCTGATAGGGCTTCCAGCCCAGCGCCAGCATCGAGTTGCAGATCTCGGTGATGACGTCGTAGCGACGCATCAGCGCCATCTGGTCGTAGCAGGGCTTTTCCTGGGAATCGAGCGAATCCGCAACCGATTTGCCATCGGGCGTAATCAGGAAATACTCGCATTCGACACCGGACTTCATCCGCAGGCCCTTGGTCGCCGCCTTGGCGATCTGCTTCTTGAGCTGGGCGCGCGGGCTGTCCGCGACCTCCTTGCCGTCCATCCAGAGATCGCTGGCGAGCCAGCCCACCTCGGGCTTCCAGGGGAGCTGGATCAGGCTGTCGGGATCGGGACGGGCGAACAGGTCCGGATGCGCCGGCGTCATGTCGAGCCAGGTCGCGAAGCCGGCAAAACCGGCGCCGTCGCGCTGCATGCCGGCGATCGCCTCGGCCGGCGCCAGCTTGGCCCGCAGCACGCCGAACAGGTCGACGTAGCTGATCAGGAAATACTTGATCTTCCGCTCTTTGGCGATTTTCGACAGATCGGCAGCCATGGATCGTTCCCCCTCGTGTTTTCCTCAGGCCTCTCGACGCCTCGGTTCCGGCGCGGCGGCCCTTTTCCTTGATGACGGCTCAGGAAGGGTTCAGCCCTTCCCCGCTCCCAAACATTGGCCGTTCACAGCCCCCCGCTCTGGCCCGGGATCCAGCTCGTGCCGGCCAGCGGCACGCGCGCCATGGCCGCGGCCTCGATGGTGAGCGCCACCAGATCCTCGGGCTCCAGATTGAGCACATGGCTCTTGCCGCAGGCTCGCGCGATGATCTGCGTCTCCATGGTGAGCACGGCCAGATAGTTCGACAGCCGCCGGCCCGCCTTGATCGGATCCAGCCGCTTGGCGAGCTCCGGATCCTGCGTCGTGATGCCGGCCGGATCGCGGCCCTCATGCCAGTCGTCATAGCAGCCGGCGGCGCTGCCGATCTTGCGATATTCCTCTTCGAGCTTCGGGTCGTTGTCGCCGAGCGCGATCAAAGCCGCGGTGCCGATGGCGACCGCGTCGGCGCCCAGCGCCAGAGCCTTGGCCACGTCGGCGCCGTTGCGGATGCCGCCCGAGACGACGAGCTGCACCTTGCGGTGCATGTCGAGATCCTGCAGCGCCTGCACCGCCGGGCGGATCGCCGCCAGGATCGGGATGCCGACATGCTCGATGAAGACTTCCTGGGTCGCGGCGGTGCCGCCCTGCATGCCGTCCAGCACCACCACGTCGGCACCGGATTTGACCGCGAGTGCCACGTCGTAATAGGGCCGGGTCGCACCGACCTTCACATAAACCGGTTTCTCCCAGTCGGTGATCTCGCGGATCTCCTGGATCTTGATGGTGAGATCGTCGGGGCCGGTCCAGTCGGGATGGCGGCAGGCGGAGCGCTGGTCGATGCCTTCCGGCAGGTTGCGCATGGCGGCGACGCGCGGCGAGATCTTCTGGCCCAGCAGCATGCCGCCGCCGCCGGGCTTCGCCCCCTGCCCGATCACCACCTCGATCGCGTCGGCCTTGCGCAGATCGTCGGGATTCATGCCGTAGCGCGAGGGCAGGAGCTGATAGACCAGGATGCTGGAATGGCCGCGCTCCTCGGGCGTCATGCCGCCATCGCCGGTCGTGGTGCTGGTGCCCATGGCGCTGGCGCCGCGCCCGAGCGCTTCCTTGGCCGGGCCCGAGAGCGCGCCGAAGCTCATGCCGGCGATGGTGACCGGGATCTTGAGATGGATCGGCTTCTTGGCGAAGCGCGTGCCGAGCACGACATCGGTCGCGCATTTCTCGCGGTAGCCCTCGAGCGGATAGCGCGAGACCGAGGCGCCGAGGAACACGAGATCGTCGAAATGCGGCACCCGCCGCTTGGCACCGAAGCCGCGGATGTCATAGATGCCGGTCGCGGCGGCGCGATGGATCTCGGCGATCGCATATTCGTCGAAGGTCGCGGAGCGGCGGGGCGGCATCGGCGTCGGGGAGGTCGGAGCGCTCATCGCGGAATCCCGTTCTCAATAGGCGTCGACATTGTCGACGTGGAAATTGTAGAGGCGGCGGGCCGAGCCGTAGCGGCGGAAGCGTTTCGGGTCGGCCTTGATGCCGGCGCGCGCGAGCAGCTGCTCGAGCTTGGCCAGGTGATGGGGCGTCATCTTCTTCTCGACGCAGTCGGCCCCCAGGCTGTCGACCTTGCCCTGCACATAGAGCCGCGCCTCGTAGATCGAATCGCCGAGGCTCGATCCGGCATCGCCGCAGACGACGAGGCTGCCGGCCTGCGCCATGAAGGCGCTCATATGGCCGACCGATCCGCCGACGACGATGTCGATGCCCTTCATCGAGATGCCGCAGCGCAGGCCCGCATCGCCCTCGATGACGAGCAGGCCGCCGCGGCCGGTGGCGCCGGCCGCGTCCGAGGCGTTGCCCTTCACCCGCACCTCGCCCGACATCATGTTTTCGGCCAGCCCCACGCCGCAATGGCCGTTCACGACGACGGTCGCTTCCTTGTTCATGCCGGCGCAGTAATAGCCGGGATGTCCGTCGATCGTGACCTCGATCGGCACGGTGAGGCCGGCGCAGAGCGCATGGGCGCCCTTGGGATTGACGACGCGCCAGGCCTTCTCGTTGGTCTCCGGCGGCAGGCGATGCAGGCGCTCGTTGAGATCCCGGACCGAGCTCTTGTCCAGATCGACCGTGATCATGCGGCGGCCTGCACGTCCCAGGTATAGACCACGGCCGGCGCCGGCGCCCACACGACCGCCTTGTCGGCGCCCGGCAGGTTGGCGATCGAGCGGTATTCCGAGGCCATCGCCACCCAGTCGTCGGTCTCGGCCAGCACGGCGGGCTTGCAGGCGAAGGCATCGCGCAGCACGGCGAAGCCGTTCCGGGTGCCCATGGTGAAGGTATAGAAGCCGTCGAGATCCTTGAGGCCCGCCTCGAGCGCCTCGGCCAGGCTCGCCCCCTCGCCCAGGCGATGGGCGAAGTAGCGCGCCGCCACCTCGCTGTCATTGTCGGTCTCGAACTGGTGGCCGCGATGGACCAGCCAGCGGCGCAGGTTGTTGTGGTTCGAGAGCGAGCCGTTATGGACCAGGCACATGTCCGAGGCGGCGGTGAAGGGATGGGAATGCTCGGTCGTGACCGCGCTCTCCGTCGCCATGCGGGTATGGCCGATGGCGTGGGTCCCCTCCATCCTGCCGAGGCCGTAACGCTCGGCCACCTGCTTGGGCAGGCCCATATCCTTGTAGACCTCCATCAGCTGGCCATAGCCCATGATGCGGATCTCGGGATGGTGCGACTTGAGCCAGCCGCGCACATGCTCGTCGGGCGCCGAGACGGTCATGACCACATGGTTGGCCTTGGTCTCGACATCGACCTCGGCCTTGAGCGCCTCGCCGAGCGCCCCGCCGACCTCGCGCCAATGGAAATGCGGATCGGCATGGAACAGGGTCAGCTTCGAGGCCTTGCCCTTGACCGGCTTGTGGTAGACCGCGATGCCGGCGCTGTCGGGACCGCGTTCGGTCATCTCGATCAGCATATGGCTCAGATGCCGCCCGAGGCTGGGCCTCAGGGCCGGATTCTTGAGGAAAAGTCCGACGATTCCGCACATGGATGGATCCTTTCGGGAGGCCCGAGCGAGGCCGGACCATACCCCAGGAAATCCCGGGAATCAATGAAAAGGAAACAATGTTTCCTATGAGGAAACCGGCGCGAGGTCAGCCTTCGCCGTCGCGCGGGTAGCAGATGATCGAGAGGAACCGGATCGGCAGCTTGCGCAGCTCGTCGGGCCCGTGGGGAACGTCGGCGTCGAAGAACAGCGAGTCCCCCGGCAGCAGCGTGTAGGTGCGGTCGCCATGGCGGTAGCTGACCTCGCCCTCGAGCATGAAGATGAACTCGACGCCGTCATGCTGGAACAGCGGGAACACGTCCGAATCCGCCGTCAGCGTGATCATGTAGGGCTCGACCGAGATGCTCTTGCGCAGCGTATGGCCGAGGAGCCGGTATTGATGGCCGGCGCGGGTGCCGCGGCGCTCGATCTCGAGCCCCTGCCCCGCCTTGACGAAGGTGGCGTCCCGCTCCTCCTCGAAGCGCCGGAAGAAGGCGGTGACCGGCACATGGAGCGCCACCGAGAGCGCGCGCAAGGTGGCGAGCGAGGGCGAGGTCATGCCGTTCTCGATCTTGGAGAGCATCCCGGCCGAGAGCTCCGCCATCTTGGCGAGCTCGGCCACGGTCATGTCCTGCTTGCGCCGGAACTCGCGCACCTCGCGGCCGATCGCCTCCTCGAGCCGTCCATAGTCCTTGTTGATCAACCCGTGCGGGTCCTGGAACGCCTGCGGCGCCTCCGCGGGCTTCGCCGGCTTTCGCGGCGCAAGCGATCTTTTGCGCGCCTCGCCGGCCGGCGCGGTCGATCCCGCCTTGCGCTTGCCCTTCATCGTGTCTCGGCGAGCCTCCGCAGCGCGGCGAGCCCGATTGGCTGGCCGCCGAACTCCGCCATCGCATCGACGATACAGGCCCACATATATTCCGCCGAGGCGCTGTCGGTCAGCAGATGATAGGCCGGCAGTTCGCCGAAATAGTCGCGGATCGCGATCGCGCTGATCTTGGCGACCGAGGTCTGGGCGATCTGACCCTGCTTGAATTTATGCGCGCGCAGATCGACGCCGCAGACCTTGGCGAACATCGCCGGCGCCTGCCAGCCCGAGACCATGAACCAGCAATGGCTCTCCGAGCGCGGCATCGGATAGCCGATGAGCTTGCGCGGCTTCTCCGTGCCCCAGGCCCAGGCGCCGTTGAGGCGGTCGATCAGGCCCGCCTCCCCCTTGAGGCCGTCGATCAGGAAGATCTCGGACGGCGCCAGGCGCGCCGCCAGCGAGCCATCAGCCTGGCGATAGGCCATGTTGCTTTCGGGCCCGATGGTCAGGCCCTGGCTCGTCAGCCATTCGATCGTACCCGTACCCTTGAAACCGGTGCGCGGCAGGGGCGAGAGATCGGTCAGGCCGAGGCGACGGCCGATCCCCACTTCCTCCTCGACCGGGCGGCCGAGCCGCATGGCGACCGCCGCGTCGCGCAGCGCGGCCCATTCGGCGCCCTTGGCCTCCAGGCTGCGATAAACATAGCTGCGCCGGCTGAAGGCGGTCGGCGAGACGGTTCCCGGGGCCATGGCTTACATCTCCTGCCGCTTGTTCTCGGGATCGAAGAACGGGATCGGCACCACCCGCCCCTGGATGATCCGGCCGCCGTCGACCTTGATGTCGAAGCTCTTGCCGGGCTCGGCCTGGTCGGGCGCCACATAGGCGAGCCCCACCACCTTGCCCAGCGAGGGCGAGATCACGGCCGAGGTCACGCGTCCCAGGATCTCCGGCCCCCGCACCACCAGATGGCATTCCTCCGGCACCGGTGCATTGGGATCGTCGAGCGTGAAGCCCACCAGCTTGCGGGTGAGGCCCGCGCGGTTCTGGATGTCGATCGACCGTCCGCCCATGAAATAAGGTTTGTTCTTCGAGATCGCCCAGGCCATGTCGGCTTCGTAGGGATGCGTCAGCCCGTCCGTGTCCTGGCCGATGATGATATGGCCTTTCTCCAGGCGCAACACGCGCTGCGCCTCGACGCCGAAGGGGCGGATGCCGAAGGGGCGCCCCGCCTCCATGAGCCGGTCCCACAGGGCCTCGCCCATCGAGGCCGGCACGTGGATCTCGTAGCCCAGCTCGCCGACGAATCCCACCCGCATCAGCCGGGCCGGGATGCCGGCGACGCTGCCCATCCGCACCCCCATATAGGGGAAGGCCGCCGCCGAGAGATCGACATCCGGGCAGAGCGTCTGCAGCACCTCGCGGGACTTGGGTCCCGCCAGATTGACGCCGGCATAGGCGGCGGTGACGTTCGCCACATCGACATCGAGGCGCCACTGCGCGTTCCAGAACAGCATCAGGCGATAGACGCCGTCGACGCCGCTGGTGGTGGCCGTGACGTAGAAATGCTCCTCGCCGAAGCGGCAGGCGACGCCGTCATCGATGATGGCGCCCGACTGGTCGGTCATGAGCACATAACGCGAGCGGCCGACCGGCTGCTTGGCATAGGCGAAGGTGTAGAGGCGGTTCAGGAACTCGGCCGCATCGGGACCGCGCACATCGAGCCCGCCCAGCGTCGAGACGTCGATCAGCCCGACATTGTTGCGGACATTGCGGACCTCCTCGCGGATCGCCTGCTCGCGCTCCTCCTTCTTGCCATAGAAGGCCGGGCGGTACCAGAGGCCCGCCGGCATCATACGGGCGCCCAGCTCCAGGTGGCGCTGGTGCATCGCGGTGTGGCGCTCGGGCTCGAACACGCGGCCCGCCAGCACGCCGAACTTCTCCGGCCGGTAGGGCGGGCGCTGCGTCGTCACCGACATGGTGGCGATGTCACGGCCCGTCACCTTGGCGTCGACGCGCACGGTCGCGACCGCCGAATGGCGGCCCTGCGACGGCCCCATGCCGACGGTGCTGTAGCGCTTCAGGAGCTCGACATGGTCGTAGCCGTCGGCGATGCCGTTGACGAGATCCTTGAACTGGAGGTCCTCGTCGAAATCGACGAAATCCTTGCCCTTCCTGCTCGGGAAGATCGGCCAGGGATGGGTGACGCCGACGGCGCCGCGCTCGCCGGGTGCCGCGGGCTCGGCGCCCGCTGCGCCGCCGGCATCCTTGGCGGCAGCCCAGCCGGCGCGCCTTCCTTCGGCGATGACGGCGTCGATCGCATAGCTGCCATTGACCGATCCCGCGGCGAAGACATGGGCCGGCAGGGCGCTCGGCGCGAACATGTGGCTCGCCCGGTCATAGGCGAACCGGGCGCCGACATGATGGAGAAGCTGGCCCGTGGGGCTGTAGCCGACCGACATGCAGAGCAGGTCGCAAGGGATCGTCGCCAGCGCCGGCGAGAGCTCGCCCTCGCCCGTCACCTCGCCGACGAGGGCGCCCGTGATATGGCGCTTGCCGACGCCATAAAGGGTCTCGGCCACGCCCTGGCCCTGCAGGACCGTGACGCCGCGCGCGCGGACGGCCTGGGCCAAGTCGGAAGCGTCGGTCGCCGGCCTGAGATCGACCACGGCGGCGACCTCGACGTCGGCATCGCCCAGATCGAGCGCCACGCCATAGCCGTCCGCATTGGCGGTCAGCACCACCGCGCGGCGGCCGGGCCTGACGCCGTAGAGCTTGATCAGCCGCTGCGCGGCCGAGCCCTGCATGACGCCGGGCAGGTCGTTGTTGCGGAACACGGCCGGCTGGTCGAGCGAGCCGGTCGCGACCACGACCGCCCTGGCGCGCAGCTTGAAGAGCCGGTTGCCCCGGATCACGGCCAGCCAGTTGTCGGAGAAGAAGCCGTTGCAGGTGGCGTCGGACAGCACGCGGATGTTCTGCGCGGCCGCGACTTCGGCCGCGAGCTCGCGGGCCAATCGCGCGCCCTGCTCGCCCGCCGCATCGAGCCGGGCATAGCCGAGCGAGCCGCCGAGGCGCGGATTCTCCTCGATCAGGATCACCTCGAGGCCGCTCCTGGCCGCCTCGCAGGCGGCCGCCATGCCGGCCGGGCCGCCGCCGATCACGGCCACGTCGGCGAAGAGATATTCCTTGTCGTAATAGTCGTGATGGGCATGGACATCGACCTTGCCGAGGCCCGCGATCTCGCGGATCACCTTCTCCCAATGCGGCCAGGTCCATTTCGGCTTGTAGAAAGCCTTGTAGTAGAAGCCCACGGGGAGGAAGCGGCCGATCTTCTCCATGAAGGAGAGCCGGTCCTGCTCCAGGCTGCCCTTGTAGTTCTGGCCCATCACCGCCAGACCCGGCGTGATGGCGCGCATGTCGGCCAGCACATTGGGCTCGGGCCCGATCTGGACCAGCGTGTTCGCGTCCTGGCCCGCCATCGTCAGGATGCCGCGCGGCCGGTGATATTTGAACGAGCGCGAGATCAGCCATTCGTCGTTGGCCGCCAGCGCGCTCGCGATCGTGTCGCCGACGAAGCCCTGGAAGGCGCGGCCTTCGAAGGTGAAATCGACCGGCTGGCCCCGGTCGATCAGCGAGCCGGCCGGCGCCGGCAGACGGTTGACGCCGTCGCTCATTTCTTTTCCTCGTTGGCCTTCGGCGCCGCCGTGAACTCGACGCGGGACTTGAAAACCTCGCCCGCGGGATAGGTGCGCAGGATCTCGTCCGTCACCGTGTTGCGCTCGGCGATGAACCAGAAGGAGGTCGGGACATGGCACCACCATTCGCGCACCACGCCGGCCGTGTTGTTCTCGATATGCACATACTCGGCCCATTCGCGGTCGCTGACGCGCGCAGGATCCGGCATCGGCTTGACCTCGCCGCCCCAGATGAACTCCGAGATGTTGCGCGGGCCGTTGAGCGGGCAGTTCATGATCTTCATGGCGCGTTCCCCGCTCAGTGGCCGACCGAGGCCGCGCCCTTCTCGCCCACCTGCTTCATCTCCTCGAAGCGAGACAGGCGGAAAGGCTCGATCAGCTCGTGCGGCTTGTTGTTGGCGACGGTGTAGGACATGGTGAGGCCGCAGACCGGCGTCGCCTTGAAGCCCCAGGTGCCCCAGCCGGAATCGATGTAGTAGTTCTCGAGCGGCGTCAGCCCCATGACCGGGCTGAAATCGGGCGTCATGTCGGCCATGCCGGCCCATTGCCGGTTGAGCTTCATCTCGCCCAGGAACGGCAGCAGCTCGAGCATGTGGCCGAGCAGGCCTTCCTTGAAATCGAGCGTCGAGCGCGTCGAGTAGACGCCATAGGGATCGGTCGATCCGCCCATCACGAGCTCGCCGCGCGAGGATTGCGAGATATAGACGTGGAGCGAGCCCGACACGATGATCTGGTCGAGGAAGGGCTTCACCGGCAGCGAGACGCAGGCCTGCAGCGGGATGGTGCGGATCGGCAGCCGGAAGCCCGCCATCTTGGCCACCAGCGAGCTCGAGCCGGCGGTCGCCTGCAGCACCTTGTTCGCATAGACCGTGCCGCGGTTGGTGACCACGCCCTTGACCTTGCCGCCCTCCTGCAGGATTTCGGTCACCTCGGTGAGCTGGTGGATCTCGACGCCGCGCCGGGCAGCCCCTCGTCCATAGCCCCAGGCGACCGCGTCATGGCGCGCGATCGAACCCGGCGGGTGATAGAGCGCGCCCAGGATCGGATAGCGCACATCCTCCGACATGTTGAGCACGGGACAGATCCGGTGGATCTCCTCCGGCCCGATCAGCTCGGAATTGACGCCCAGATGCTTGTTGACCTCGGCGCGCCAGCGGCTGGTGCGGATCGCGGCGTCGGTATGGGCCAGCGTGAAATGGCCGCGCTCGGAATAGAGGATGTTGTAGTCGAGATCCTGGCTCAGCTCCTGATAGAGCTTGACCGAGGTGTCGTAGAACTTCACACCCTCGGGCGTCAGATAGTTCGAGCGGATGATCGCGGTGTTGCGCGCGGTGTTGCCGCCGGCGAGATAGCCCTTCTCCAGGATCGCCACATCGGTGATCCCGTAGTCGCGCGACAGGTAATAGGCGGTGGCGAGCGCATGGCCGCCGCCGCCGATGATCACCACGTCGTAGCTGGGCTTCAGGTCCCGGGCGAGCGGGAAATGGCGCTCGGCCGGATAGGTCTTGCGCAGGCCGTATTTCAGCAGCCCGAAGGGCATCGGGAACCCCGTCTTTGAGAGGCAGGAACGCGGATCGAATCCGGCCGGCAGGCTAGCCGCCGGTTTCCTGGCGGACAAGAAACATCACTCCGAAGATCGGCGGAAAGCCGGCGAAATCTGCCGCAAATCCGACCGGGTCGACCGGAGGGCTGGTATGCGAGCAACGCCGGCCGGCGCTTGCGCGGGCGCCGGGATCGTCCCAGACTCCCGCCGGCAGACAGGAACAGGGATCGACCATGAAGGCCGGCGACCGGCGCAAGAACATCGTCCTGATGGAACCGACCGCGCAGGCCCTGCGCGACGAGTTCATCGGCTGGCAATGCCGCCTGCGCCAGCTCTCGGTGCGCGAGGGGCTGGGCCGGCCCTCGAGCGGCATGCGGCCGCGCGTGAGCACGCTCGACGGCGCCGAGCTGGCGCCGGCCGTCACTCTCCTCCTGATGCGCGAGGATCCGGCGGAAAGCACCCAGGAGTTCCGCTTCCAGGTGCAGAAGACGCAAGACCCCGTGGAGCGCTACGACAAGGCGCTCGAGATCCTGTCGGCCTGGTACTACCAGCGGCCGCGCGACTTCACCGACGTCATGACCGGCCTGTTCGGCCCCGGCTCGGCGCTGGTCGACCGGCTGCTGCTGCAGGGGCGCTGCGAGCTCGAATTCGTCGAATATGCCCGCGGCTACCGGATCCCCTGCTCGGTGCTCGAGCTGGCCGAGACCGACGCCCATTACCAGGCCACCTACTGGCACAACCGCCTCTTCAACGCCAACATGCCGGCCGGGGTGCGCGTGCTCTCCTTTACGCCGGACTGGACCCATTCCGCCGATTTCGACGTCGACCCGGACGGGGAGTGATGCGCTCCGCAGAAACGGCACTCCGCCGCCCCTCTCACACAGACGCTGGCCCGGTTCATTCCACGTCATCCCCGCGCCCAGGTCCGGCCGCAGGCCGGCCCAAGCGTAAACTCGAGCGGGAATCCATCCCGATCCAGGACACCAGGCATTGACGTGGATCCCCGCTTTCGCGGGGATAACGATGAGAGGCAGGGGCTGGAGGTGGGCCGATAAAAGCAAGGGCCGGACCCTGGTGAGTCCGGCCCTTTCTCATGGCTCGTTTCCTCGAGAATCCGCTCAGAACTTCCGGTAGGCCTTGTTGAGGTCGACCATCGGGTGCTTGCGGGACATCTGGAACTTGATCAGCAGCTCGCGCGCGATCATGTCGCGATCCTGCTGGTTGTCGGGGAGCTTCATGCCGGCCGGGATCGTGACCCAGCCATTGACGTTGCGGTCGAACACCGCGGCCCGGCCCTCCTCGTAGCCCATATGGACGTCCTCGAGCCAGTTGAGGTCGTCCCAGCCCATCACCTCCATGTATCTCTTGAGGAAGGGCGTGAGCCGCGAGTAGTCCGGCACGAGATTGACGTCGTAGCGATAGCCGATGTGCTGGCCGATCTCCTTCTCGCGGCTGGAATCGAGCCCCTTCCCCTTGAGGTATTTGTCGACGTCCTCCTTCTTGGGGCTTGCGGCCTTCGCGCCCTTCACGACCTTCATCACCGGCTTCTTCGTTGCCTTTGCCATAGCGAGGCTCTCCTCAGTACCGGGTCATGTCGGGCCGGCCGACCGTGTGCTGCGAGCCGGCCAGCGGCACCATGGCGAGCGCCGAGGCTTCCATGGTCAGGGCCGCCAGGTCTTCCGGCTCGAGGCTGTGCACGTTGGTCTTGCCGCAGGCGCGCGCCATCATCTGGCACTCGATGGCGAGGCAGTGCAGGAAGTTGTAGACGCGCTCGGCCGCCTCGTCGGGGTCGAGGCGCTTGCGCAAGGCCGGGTCCTGCGTCGCCACGCCGACCGGGCAGCGGCCGGTATGGCAGTGGTAGCAATAACCCGCCTCGACGCCGATCTCCTTCTCGAAATCGGCTTCGGGGATGTCCTTGTTGCAGTTGAGTGCCATCAGCGCCGAATGGCCGATCGCAACGGCGTCGGCGCCGAGCGCCAGCGCCTTGGCCACGTCGCCGCCATTGCGGATGCCGCCGGCATAGACCAGGCTGATCTCGCCGGTCTTGCCCACATCGTCCAGCGCCTTGCGGGCCTGGCGGATCGCGGCGATGCCAGGCACGCCGGTTTCTTCGGTCGCGATATGCGGACCGGCGCCGGTGCCGCCTTCCATGCCGTCGATATAGATCGAATCCGGGCCGGTCTTGGCCGCCATGCGGACGTCGTCATAGACGCGCGCCGCACCCAGCTTGAGCTGGATCGGGATCTCGCCGTTGGTGGCCTCGCGGATCTCCTGGATCTTGAGCGCCAGATCGTCGGGCCCCAGCCAGTCGGGATGGCGCGCCGGCGAGCGCTGGTCGATGCCGGCCGGCAGCGAGCGCATCTCCGCCACCTGGTCCGTCACCTTCTGGCCCATCAGATGGCCGCCGAGGCCGACCTTGCAGCCCTGGCCGATGAAGAACTCGCAGGCGTCGGCGAGGCGCAAGTGATGCGGGTTGAAGCCGTAGCGCGACTGGATGTTCTGATAGAACCACTTCGAGGAATAGCGGCGCTCGTCGGGGATCATGCCGCCTTCGCCCGAGCAGGTCGCGGTGCCGGCCATGGTGGCGCCGCGGGCGAGCGCGATCTTGGCCTCGAAGGAAAGCGCGCCGAAGCTCATGCCCGTGATGTAGATCGGGATGTCGAGCACCAGCGGCCGCTTGGCCTTGGGCCCGATGACCGTCTGGGTCAGGCACTTCTCGCGGTAGCCTTCGATGACGAAGCGGGTCAGCGTGCCCGGCAGGAAGGTCAGGTCGTCCCAGGTCGGGATCTTCTTGAAGAGCGAGAAGCCGCGCATGCGATAGCGGCCGAGCTCGGACTTGATGTGGATATCGTCGATGACCGTGGGCGGGAAGATGAAGCTCCGTCCCAGGAGGCTCTTGTTGCGCGACGACGGCTTCTTGGCCGGGGCCGCAGCGGGTGCTTTCTTGCGTTCTCTCGCCATGGGCGAATTCCTTCTCGTGCGTTCCGTCGCGGGGCCTAGAGGATGAGCTTCTTCTCGGTGGGCTCCAGATTGTCGTAGTTCCAGAGCTGCTTGCCGGCCACGATCTTCTGCATGTTCTTGACGCCCTTGGGCGTCTCGAGCCCGTACATCTTGAGCTTGCGCGTGAGCCAGCTGACGTCGAGATCGTTCATCTCGCCCGGCACGGCATCCACGCCCAGCCCCTCGATCTTGCCGCCCACATAGATGGTCCCGTCATACATGGAATCGCCGAGGTTCTTGCCGGCGTCGCCGAGGATGACCATGCGGCCGCGCTGCATCATGAAGCCGCAGAAGGCGCCGCAGCGCCCGCCCACGATGATGGTGCCGCCCTTCATGTCGATACCCATGCGCGCGCCGACATCGCCCATGCAGACGAGGTCGCCGCCGCGCAAGGCCGCCCCGAAGGTCGAGCCCGCATTCTTCTCGATGATGATGGTGCCGGCCAGCATGTTCTCCGCGCAGGACCAGCCGACGCGGCCCTTGATGCGGATGTTTGGCCCGTCGATCAGGCCGCAGCCGAAATAGCCCAGGCTGCCCTCGATATGGAGGTTCAGCTTGTTGAGGATGCCGACCGCGATCGAATGCTTGGCGCCGGGGTTCTTCAGCACGATGGTGCCGTAGCCCTTGCTCATCAGGTCGCGGATCTTGAGGTTGACGTCGCGCGGCGAAAGCGGCCCGCAATCGAGCTCGGCCCGCTTGTTGAAATCGACGTCGAAGGCCTCCGGATAGGTGAAGTTCTCCTCTTCGGACGGCGTGAAGAAGCGTTGCTGGGTGCGCCCGGAGAGCTGCTCCGTGTGCATCCCCATGTCGTGGGCTTTGGTTCTGAGGGCCATTTATGCGCTCTTCCAGACGCGCACCTCGCCCTCATAGGGGTCGAAGGTGTCGATTTCGTGGGGGAACACGCTGCGGATCGCGACCTCTTCGGAGGCCAGCGCGATGAACTTGTCGCTTTCGTAGAGCACCATCGGCTTGGCCGCCATCACGTCCTTGGCCATGCCGAGCGCGTCCGAGGTCGCGACCAGGTAGGTGAAGACGCCGTCGAGCTCGTCGATGGAGTCCGTCATCGCGTCCTTGAGATCCGCGCCCTGCTGCATCTTGTCGGCGAGATAGACGGCGATCAGCTCGGAATCGCAGTTCGACATGAAGCGGTGGCCGCGCCGCTCGAGCGCGCGCCGTCCGTTCCAGTAGTTCGTGAGCTGGCCGTTATGGACGACCGAGACGTCGGCGAAGGGATAGGCCCAGTAGGGATGGGCCGACCGGATGTCGACGTCGGATTCGGTCGCCATGCGGGTGTGGCCCAGCGCGTGGGTCCCGGTGAAGCCCTTGAGGGCATATTGCTCGGCGACGCGCGCGGCGTCGCCGAGATCCTTCACCAGCTCCAGCCCGTGGCCCATGGAGAGGATCTCCGCCCCCTCCACGTCCTCGATATAGTCCGCGAGCTTCCGCCGGTCGCCGGCAAAGTCGATCTTGTAGCGGAAGGCGTATTCGGTGGCGTCGTGCGCTTCCTCGATCCGTCCGCCCAGCTCCTTGATGCGCCGGTCGACCTCGTTCCGGCGCTCCTTGACCTGCTCGTGGATCTTGAAGCCCTTCGACATCTCGTCCTGCTCGGCCACCTTGAAGCGCAACATCAGCTCGTTGCCCTTCAGCGGCTTGCCATAGAGGGCGTAGCCCGTCGAATCCGGCCCGCGGTGCTTCAGCGACTGCAACATCGCCGTCATCTCGGTGCCGATATCGCCGGTCTTGCCGCCTCTATGGATCAGTCCAGCAATTCCGCACATCTCGCTCTCTCTTTCTCCTGTGCCGCTTCCGGCGTTCCTCGGGGATCCATCGAGGAGGCTTACGGCAGATAGTCCCAGTATTGCTGCAGGTCCCAGTTGGTGACGGTGGACATGAACTTCTCCCACTCGTCGCGCTTGTAGTGGGTGAAGACCTTGTACATCTCGTCGGGCATCGCCTTCTTGATGACCTCGTCCTTCTCCAGCTCGTCGAGCGCCGTGCCCAGCGACATCGGCAGCTTCTTGACCTTCTTGCCGGCCGCCATCGCCGCATAGATGTTGCGCTCCTCGGGCTCGCCCGGATCGAGCTTCGAGACGATGCCGTCGTCGAAGGCCATCAGGATGCCGGCGGCCATGAGGTACGGGTTCACGGTCGAATCCACCGAGCGGTATTCGAAGCGGCCCGGTGCGGAGATGCGCAGCGCGCAGGTACGGTTCTGGTAGCCCCAGTCGGCATAGACCGGCGCCCAGAAGCCCGTGTCCCACAGGCGGCGGTAGGAATTGACCGTGGAGGAGCCGATCGAGGTCAGCGCCCCCACATGCTTGATGATGCCGCCGATGCAGTTGAGCCCGATCGGGCCCGGCTTCGCCTCGCCCTTGAGCGGCATGAAGGTGTTCTCGCCGCCCTTGAGATAGGTGTAGTTGTCCTCGAGGCCCGGCAGGTTGTCGTTGCCGAGCTTGTTGAGCTTCCCTTCGCCGCCGCGCCAGAGCGAGATGTTGTGGTGGCAGCCCGAGGCCGAGACGCCCATGAAGGGCTTCGACATGAAGCAGGCGATCAGGTTGAACTCGCGGGCGACCTGCGCGCAGATCTGGCGGTAGGTCGTCAGGCGGTCGGCGGTGCGCAGGCAGTCGTCGAACATGAAGTTGAGCTCGAGCTGTCCCGGCGCGTCCTCATGGTCGCCCTGGATCATGTCGAGGCCCATGGCGCGGCAATACTCGATCACGCGCATGAAGACCGGACGCAGGCTCTCGAACTGGTCGATGTGATAGCAGTTGGGCTTGGAGAAGCCGCCATCCGGCAGACCGTCGGCGCCCTTCTTCAGCCACATCATCTCCGGCTCGCAGCCGTGACGCATGTGGAGGCCCTTGTGCTTCTTCTTGAACTCCTCGTGGATGATGCGGAGATTGCCGCGGCAGTCCGAGGTCAGGTGGCCGCCCGGATTGACCTTCTCCTCGCGATTGCGGAAGCAGGTGCAGAAGACGCGCGCGACGCGCTTGTCCCAGGGCAGCTGCACGAAGGTCTCGGGATCGGGGATGCCGACCAGCTCCGAGGCCTCGGGGCCATAGCCGATATAGTTCTTGTGGCGATCGACGAAGAGATTGGCGGTCGAGCCATAGACCAGCTGGAAGCCGCGCTCGGCGACGCTCTCCCAGTGATCCGCCGGGACGCCCTTGCCGACGATGCGGCCGGTCACCGACACGAACTGATAGTAGATGTACTGGATGCCAAGCTCGTTGATCTTGGCGCGTACCTGCTTGACGAGCTCCTTGCGCCCTTTCTGCGAAACATGGGCTTCCAAGTCGGTCATGGCTGCGTTGTCTCCCCTACGGTCGTTTATCGTTGTCCAGGTCTCCAGGACGGAGCCGGGCGCCAGTTTCCTCGACCGCCCCGCCGCGCCCAAGCGTGAAAAAGACTGAACCGGTTGCGCTTTCGGGCCGCCTTTTGCCGGTCGGCCCGGACAATCCCGCCCAATCAAACCAATTCGATACCGCTCACCTGCCTTGCCGGACGGTCGAAACCGAGATGCCATGAGTCGCCGCCGCAGGACGCGCCCTGTGCTCCCATCGCGACACAGGCCGCTCCACGCCGGTGCCGGCGCGGCGACGAGATCCTGTCGGTCGTGGTTGACGAAGCGGGCATGATGTCGAGAAACGTCGGCTGCGCTTGAGACCGTTGCGCCGATCCGGCCGGCATCCGGCGGCAGCGGGCGTCCGGAAACGAAAGCCGGTCCGCACCGCGCCTCGCCGGACTTGATCGGAAGGCCCAGTTAGTGAAACATAAGCGCAGCCGGTTTCAAACCACTTTTTCCAAAGGCACAGAAATGGCCCGCATTGGTGGTCGGCCACTGAAGGAGCGCAACGACGCGCCGCCGTTCCTGCTGCCCCGCAACGAACCGCGCGCCATTGCCGACCCGATGCGCGGCTCGGCCTGGATCATGCAGCAACTCCGCCAGGCCATCACCGAGGGCAGCCTGCGCCATGGCGAGAAGCTGCCGGCGGAGCGCCAACTCGCGGAGATCTTCGGCGCCTCGCGCACGACGGTGCGCAGCGCGCTCAACCAGCTCGAAACCGACCGGCTGGTCACGCGCCGCGTCGGCAGCGGCACCTTCGTCAACTACCAGCCGCGCTCGCCGCAGGACGACGTGGCCGAGCTCACCAGCCCGCTCGAGCTGATCGATGTGCGCCTCGCGGTCGAGCCGCATATGGTGCGCCTGGCCGTGCTGAATTCGACGGCGCGCGAGCTCGACCGCCTCACCGAGGCGCTGGGCGAGATGGAGCGCGCGAGCGTCGATTCCGAAAGCTTCACACAGCTCGACGAGCAGTTCCATCTCTGCATCGCCGAATGCAGCCGCAACCCGCTGATGGTCTCGCTCTACCGCCAGATCAACGACGTCCGCACCCACGCGCAATGGAACGCGATGAAGGACAAGGTGCTGACCGCCGAGCGGATCGCCGAATATAACCGCCAGCACCGCACGCTGGTGGAGGCGATCCAGGCCCGCGACGTCGAGAGCGCGGTCGCGATCGTGACCAACCATCTCCACTATGCGCGCCGCCAGCTCCTGGGAGCCGGCGCCAACGCCGCCAGCGACGGCTAGAAAACAGGCAGCCAGCCCGGCGCGGACGGGGCAGAATCCGTCGCCCGCCCTATTGTCGCGGGCAAGCCCTTGGCCATAGAGTCTGGGTCGCGCCGGAGGGCGCCTCGCGCCTTCCTCCAATCCCTTGATTGCCCGGAGCGATCCTCATGACCCGCGCTTCCCGCCTGAGCCTCGCCTTCACCCTGGCCGCCGCCGCTCTCCTGGGCGCGCCGGTCGCCGAAGCCCATCTGATCGGCGAGCATGGCGCGGGCTTCGAGGCCGGCATCCTGCATCCGCTCTCGGGGCTGGATCACCTGCTCGCCATGATCGCGGTCGGCATCTGGGCAGCCCAGCTCGGCGGCCGCGCGATCTGGGCCGTGCCCTGCGCCTTCGTGGGCTTCATGGTGGTCGGCGGCGTCCTGGCCGTGACGGGCGTCTCGATGCCGCTGGTCGAGCCCGGGATCCTGGGCTCGGTCCTGCTGTTCGGCCTCCTGATCGCGACCGCCGCGCGCGTGCCCACCGTCGTCGGCATGGCGATCGTCGGGCTCTTCGCCCTCTTCCACGGCCATGCCCACGGCACCGAGCTGCCGGAAGCCGCGAACCCGGCCGCCTATGCGCTGGGCTTCGTGCTGGCCACCTCGTTCCTCCATGCGGTCGGTCTCGGGCTCGCCCTCCTGGTCGGGCGCCTGGCGCCCAAGCCGGTCCTGCGCGTCATCGGCGGCGGCATCGCGGCCGCCGGCGTGGCGATGGTGGCCGCGCTCTGAGCGGCCGCCTCGCCATGAGCGGGCGGCGGCGGTGTCGCTGACGACGCCCGCCCGCGGCGGCCGGCCGGTTCTCGATCCGGCCCGCCTCGCCTTCCTCACCGCCCAAGAGGAACAGCGCTTCCTGGCCGACCGGCCGCGTTCGCGGGCGCTCCTCGAGCGTGCCCGCGCGCATATGCCGGGCGGCGTGCCGATGGGCTGGATGACGGCGATGCACGGCCATGCGCCGATCTTCGCCGCGGAAGGCGACGGCGCCTGGTTCACCGACATCGACGGCCACCGCTATCTCGACATGAACCAGGCCGACCTGTCGATGAATGTCGGCTTCGGCCCGCCGGCGGTGGTGGCCGCCGTGGCCGATCGCATGCGCCGCGGCAGCCAGTTCATGCTGCCGACCGAGGATGCGGTCTGGTGCGCGGAGGCGCTGGCCGAGCGCTGGGACCTGCCCTACTGGCAGTTCACGCTGTCGGCCTCCGGCGCCAATGCCGAGATCATCCGCCTGGCCCGCCATGCCTCGGGCCGCGACAAGATCCTGATGTTCGACGGCAAGTATCACGGCCATATCGAGGACAGCCTCGTGATCATGGCCGACGGCAAGGTCAAGCCCGAGCTGCACGGGCTCACCCCCGACCACGCCGCCCATGCGCGCATGGTGCCGTTCAACGACCTCAATGCGGTCGAGCGCGCGCTCAAGCCCCGCGACGTGGCGCTCTGCATCGTCGAGCCGGCGCTCACCAATGTCGGCGTGGTGCTGCCGGATGAAGGCTTCCATGCGGGCCTGCGCGAGCTCACCGGCCATTACGGCACCTTCCTGGCGCTGGACGAGACCCACACCCAGATCGCCAGCCCCGGCGGGCTGAAGCAGCTGTGGCAGCTCGAGGCCGATGCGGTCGGCCTGGGCAAGACCATCGGTGGCGGCGTGCCGATCGGCGCCTATGGCCTGAGCGAGGTGCTGGCGCAGCCGTTGAAGACGCCGCCTTCGATGCCGGGCGCGCCGATGGAATCGGTCGGCGGCGTCGCCACCGGCGGGACGCTCTATGGCAACGCCCTTTCCCTGGCGGCCTGCCGCGCGGCGCTGTCGCAGGTGCTGACGCCCCAGGGCTTCGCCCGGACCGCGGCGCTGGGGACACAGCTGGCCGACGGGCTTGCGGGGCTGTTCGCGGCGGCGAGCCTCGATTGGCAGGTGCATCGCCTGACCAGCCGGTCGGGCTTCACCTTCGCGGATCACCTGCCCCGCAATGCGGCCGAGGCGCGGGCCCTGGCGCAGCCGGCGCTTTATCGCCTGCTGCGCCTGTGGATGGCCAATCGCGAGGTGTGGGAGTCGGTCGCGACCGCCGGCCCCACGGTCTCCTTCGCCATGGCCGAAGCGGAGGTCGCGTTCTATCTTGAACGGATGCGCGACTTCCTCGCCGACATCCTCTAGGCGGCCCGGTGTTCCGCCCGCTCCTGCTGCCGTTTGCGTTCGCGGCGCTGCTGGTGACGGCCCCCTTGCGCGCGGACGGCGTCGACAGCGCGCTCCAGGCTCTCCAGGAGGGCGACTATGCGACGGCGCGAAAGGAAGCCGAGCCCCTGGCCAAGGCCGGCAATGCCGGTGCCCAGTTCGTCCTGGGCCTGCTCTGCGAGCGCGGCTATGACGGCGTCCCCGACGAGATCCAGGCCGCTTATTGGTACCAGAAGGCGGCGGACCAGGGCGTCGGCGAGGCCGCCGACGAGCTCAAGACGCTGCGCGCCTCCGGCCGCGGCTTCACCATCGACAATGGCCGGCTCGTCGTCACCTTCGGCGATGCCTATGAGGGCGACAGGCCGGAGGCGCAGCTGACGCTGGCCGACGCCTACTATCAGGGCAATGGCGTCAGCGGCAACAAGCCGGCGGCCGCCTATTGGTACGAGCGCGCGGCCGGGCATGGATCGATCCAGGCCAAGAGCCGGCTCGGCCAGATGCTCTTCACCGGCGACGGGATTCCCAAGGACGAGGGCAAGGCGGCGGGGTTGCTGCGCGAGGCGGCGGAGGCCGGCGATACCGATGCCGCCTATGACCTCGGGCTCGCCTACGCGACGGGCCGCGGCATCGAACGCGACGACGGCCAGGCCGTGCGCTGGTTCCTGGTCGCGGCCGAGGCCGGCAACAATCGCGCCGCCGTCGATCTCGCCCGCATGACCGAGGACGGGCGCGGCACCCGGAAGGACCGGGACGCCGCCATCGCCTGGTACAAGCGCGCGGCCGAGGCCGGCAATGCCGAGGCCCAGCTCATGCTGGGGGTGGGCTATGCCGAAGGCACCGGCAACCTGCATGAAGACGACAAGGAAGCCGTGCACTGGTTCCAGAAGGCGGCCGAACAGGGCGAGCCGTTGGCGGCCTATCGGCTGGGCCTCGCCTACGACCATGGCTACGGCGTGCTCGCCAACGGCGTGCAGGCGGCGCGCTGGTACGAGCAGGCGGCCGAGGGCGGCGTCATCGATGCGATGTATCGCCTCGGCATCCTCTATGCCAACGGCGACGGCGTCGACCTCGACCTGGCGCGCAGCTATTTCTGGTACAGCCTCGCCGCCGCCAAGAAGCACAAGCACGCGACCGCCGCCGCGGACCGCATCGCCGACCGCCTGTCGCACAGCGACATCGAGCGGGCCGAGGAGCAGGTGCAGGCCTGGCTCGCGACCGCGAACCCGGCCTCGACCGCCCAGGAGGCGGACCAGATGGACATCCTTCCCGACCACAACGAGACCCATTGAGCCCATGGAGATTGTGACCGCGGATCGCTGGTATCGCGTGCGGGCCGTCGGCGACGGCGTCACCCATATCGACGAGCCGCATATCAAGCCGTTCTACCGCTGCAACATCTGGCATGTGCGGGGGCGCGAGCGCGATCTCCTGATCGACAGCGGCCTCGGCGTGGTGAGCCTGCGTCGCCACGTCGCCTTCCTGGCCGAGCGCCCGCAATTCGCCGTCGCGAGCCATGTCCATTTCGACCATGTCGGCAATCACCACGAGTTCGCCGAGCGCGCCATCCACGCGGCCGAAGCGCCGCTCCTCGCCCATCCCGGCCGCGACGAGACGCTGGCGACGCTCTATGCCACCGAGGAGATGTTCACCAGCCTGCCGCCCGGCGGTTTCGATCCGCCCGCCTATCAGGTGACGCCGGCACCGGCGACGCGGGTCCTGGAGGACGGCGACATCGTCGATCTGGGCGACCGGCATTTCGAGGTGTTCCACCTGCCCGGCCATTCGCCGGGCTCGATCGGCCTGTGGGAAGCCGCCAGCGGCATTCTCTTCGCCGGCGACACCGTCTATGACGGGCCGCTGATCGACGACGCCTACCATTCCGACATCGCGGCCTATATCCGCTCGATGGAGCGCCTGCGCGACCTGCCGGTGCGCGTGGTCCATGGCGGCCATTTCCCCAGCTTCGGCCGGGAGCGGTTCGTGGCGCTGATCGACGCTTATCTCAACGAGAAGCGCGGCGCCTAGTATCGGTCCCCTCCCCCCTCGCGGGGGAGGGTCAGGGAGGGGGCTGCTCGGTTTCTGATCCCAGACCGAGCACCCCCCCTTCCTAACCTTCCCCCTGAACGGGGGAAGGGATCATTGAGGCTGTGCCCCTTCTTTCGACCGCTTCACTTCGGCGTCGGCTTGTAGATCGGCCCGCGGTCGGAGACCACCTTGAGCATGCCGTTGCGCACATATTCCGGCGTCTCGTCGGCGTTGTAGGGGCGGTTCTCCTGCCCCGGGTAGCCGATGAGCTTGCGCACCTTCGGATCCATGTAATAGCCGGCCGAGGCGGCGAGGCTGATGGCGCCGAAGGCGGTGCCGTCGGTCTTGTTCAGGAACTCGGCCGCCTCGCGCGCGGCCTTGCCCTTCACCGCACGCAGGCCCCGGAGCAGGTTCTCGCGCAGGTCCGGGCGGAAGCCCAGCACCTTGTCGAGGATCTCGCCCTGGATGCCGATCTCGCTCGCCGCCGGCATGCCTTCGGCCGCCGGGATCAGCACATCGGCGATGCCGGCGAAGGTCTTGCGGTCGTCGTCGTTGAGGCCCGTGCTCATGCCGCAATCTCCTGGTCGCGCCGGTTGGCGATCAAATGCTTCACGCAGCGCAAGGCCACCGCGCAGATCGTGCCCGTGGGGTTGAAGCCCGAGGAGGTGACGAAGGTGCTGCCGTCATAGATGAAGAGGTTCGGCACGTCGTGCGCCTTGCCCCACTGGTCGATGACCGAGCTCGCCGGATCCTCGCCCATGCGCGCCGTGCCCATCAGGTGCCAGCCGCAATCGCGCATCAGGGGCGTGATCGTCATCGATACCGCGCCGGCGGCCTTCATCGCCTCCTGTGCGCGCGCCAGGTGGAAGTCGATCAGCTTCTTCGTGTTCTCGGAATTCTTGTAGATCAGCTTCGGCGCCGGGATGCCGTCGGAATCGGTCAGCTTGGGATCGAGCACGACGCGGTTCGATTCTTCCGGCAGGTCCTCCGCGATGATTCCCCACTCGAAGGCATGGCCGAAGACGCGCTTGGTGTTGCGATGGAGGTTGGCGCCCCAGGCCTCCTCGAGCGGGCGTCCGCCATAGGCGGCGCGCATGCCCAAGGGACCGCCCGAGGGCATCACCTGCCACTTGGCGCCGCGCACGAAGCCGCGCGACTTGTCGGTCTCGTAGAACTGCATCGACTGGATGGTCTGGCCGGCGGGCCCGAGCCAGCTTTCCAGCGGCTCCTCGAACACGCCGGTCACGGCCGCGTAGGGATGCATCATCAGCCGCTTGCCGACCAGGCCCGAGCTGTTGGCGAGGCCGTTGGGGAAGCGCTTCGAGGTCGAGAGCAGCAGCAGGCGCGGCGTGCCGATGCCGTTGGCGCAGACGATGACGATGCCGGCCTTCTGGGTGCGCTCGCGTCCCTGGCGGTCGATATAGACGGCGCCGGTGGCAAGCCCGCGGTCATTGACCAGGACCTCCTTCACGCGGGCACCCGTGATCAGCTTGACGCCGTTCTTGAGCGACGCCGGCCAATAGACCAGGTCCATCGAGGCCTTGGCGCCCTCGGGGCAGCCGGTCAGGCAGGTGCCGCGGCGCACGCAGGCATTGCGTCCGCGATAGGACTTCGACGGAATCGCGTTGGGGCCGGGCCACCAATGCCAGCCGAGCTTGTTCATGCCCTCGGCGGCCTTCATCCCGATCTTGCCGATCGGCAGCGGCGGCAGGGGCAGCGGCTTGCCCGGCGGGAAGGCCGGATCGCCGGCGAGACCGGAAACGCCGATCTCCTCCTCGGCCTGCTCGTAGAAGGGCTCGAGCTCCTCGTAGGTGAAGGGCCAGTCGTCGGCGACGCCGTCGAGCGTCTTCACCCGGAAGTCCGACGGCATGAAACGCTGCCAATGCGCGGCCCAGAGGATCGTGCTGCCGCCGACGGCGTTGTACATGAGCGGATTGACGTCCGATTCCGAGGTGTCGACCGGATAGTCGTTCTCGAGATCGCGGACATTGGGATTGGGATGCCAGCGCTTCTGGGCCATCAGTTCCCATTCGGGCCGCGCGCCGGCGAATTCCTTGTTGTCGACCCAAGGGCCCTGATCGAGGCAGACGACCTTGAAACCGTTCTCCGAAAGATGCTTCGCCGCGAGCGAACCGGAGGCCCCCGCGCCAATGATCAGGACGTCGGCGCTCTCGCCGCGCCGGTCGCTTCCCGCACTTGCCATCTGAGCTCTTCTCTCTCTATTTGTCGTTTTTCGTTCTCTCTTTCGCGGCCTCCCTGGCGGCGTCCGCGAAAGGCTGGAATCCGCCAGGGACCTGGCGGAAACGGCCGGTGCTCATCTTGCCATGGGGTCGATGGAGCGCCAAGATTGTCGACATTATCGTTGACAAAATTGGCGGCGTCGATGCTAGATTTCTGGGCAGAAGAATGGCTTCGCTCGGGGGCCGTTCTGCGCACGGTCCCACACTCACCGCAACGGCGCTCGCGGCGTCGCGGTCGCGGTTTTGTCGCGTTCGGGTGTGTCGGCATGAGGTGTTCTTCAGGCTCCAGGTAGATCTCGTAAACGCACCCTCTGTTCGCCGGCCTGTTCCCACGGTCCCGGCTCTTCCTTCCCGCATCATCGGTGCTTCGAGTTCCGGCCTCGGCCGTCTGATCCGCATCGGGCCGGTCTTCGCTTTCAGGAGAATCCAGGAATGCACATCGTCACCGTGGTCCGGTTGGTTCCCGACCTGCTCGAAGAGATCCAGGTCAATGAGCAGGGAACCGACATCGACCGCGAATGGATCGGCGTCAAGCTCTGCGAGTTCGACGATCACGCGCTGGAAGAAGCCGTGCTCATCAAAGAGGCAACCGGCGCGACGGTCACGGCGCTCGGCATTGCCGTCGAGGGTATCGATCGCGTGCTGCAGTCCGCGGTCGCGCGCGGCGCCGACCGGGCCGTCAAGATCGAGTGCGGCGAGACGAACCTGGACTCCCGCAGCTTCGCCAAGCTGCTGAGCGAGACCCTGCCCCAGCTCAAGCCCGACCTGGTCTTGGCCGGCGTGCAGACGCCCGAGGATCTGTTCGGCCAGTTGGTGCCCTTCCTCGGCACCCTGATGGGCCGCCCACATGCCAGCGGCGTCACCGGCGCGCAGGCCGAAGGCAACGCCGTGAAGATCCAGCAGGAATATGGCGCCGGCCGGGCTGCGCGCCTCACCCTCGCCTTGCCGGCGGTGCTGGGCATCCAGTCCGCCTCGCAGCCGCCCCGCTACGTCTCGGGCACCAAGCTGCGCCAGGCGATCCAGGGCACCAAGATCGAGACGTTGTCCGCGACGGCGAGCGCCGGCGGCAGCGGAACCGTCAAGGAGATGCGCCGGCCGGCACGCGGCCAGGGCGCCGAGATGATCGAAGGCGAGGCCGAGGAGGTCGCGGGCAAGATCTATGACGCGCTCGTCGGCCGCGGCCTGGTGGGAGGCAAGTAATCATGTCCGTCATCCTGGTTTACGTCGAAGCGCATGATGGCACCGTCTCGGCCGGGAGCCTCGAGACGCTGGCCGGCGCGCGTCAGCTCGCCGACGCCGCGGGCGGCTCGGTCGAGGCGCTGGTGCTCGCCGCCGATCCCGCGCCGATCGCATCGCAGGTCGTCGGCGCCGACCGCGTCCTGACGGTCTCGCATCCCGCGCTGGCTCAGTACCTGCCCGAGGCGCATCAGGCCGTGCTGGTCGAGACGGTGAAGTCGCGCAAGCCCGACCTGGTGCTGCTGACGAACTCCTATATCGGGCTCGACCTCGCCGCGAGCACGGCCATCGCGACCGACCGGCCGGTGGTCAGCTATTGCATGGCCGTCTCCCTCGCGGGCGACCTCTTGACCACCACCAACCAGGTCTATGGCGGCAAGATCGAAGCGGTCGCCGAGACCAGGCTGCCCGCCGTGGCCGCCGTCAATCCCGGCACCTTCAAGGGCGAGGCGGCCGCGAAAGCCGCGGAGACCGTCGTGCTCCCGCCGCCGGCGGCGCTGGGCAGCCTCGGCACCGGCTTCGTCGAGGCGCTCAAGGAGGAATCGGGCGACGTCGACATCACCCAGCAGGAGCGCCTCGTCTCCGTGGGCCGCGGCATCGGCGATGCCGCCAATATCGAGATCGCCGAGGCCCTGGCCACGGCGCTGGGCGCCGTGGTCTCGGCCAGCCGCCCCGTGGTCGATGCCGGCTGGATGCCGAAAAGCCGGCAGGTCGGCAAGTCGGGCCACAAGGTGAAGCCGAAGCTCTATGTCGCGGTCGGCATCTCGGGCGCGCCCGAGCATCTCGAGGGCATGCGCGATGCGGGCTTCATCGTCGCCGTCAACCAGGACGCCAAGGCGCCGATCTTCGACGTCGCCCATATCGGCACCACCTGCGACCTGTTCGACCTGCTGCCGGCATTGACGGAACGGCTGAACACGCGGAACGCCTGACGTCATGGCCAAGCCCCTGGTGCTGGCGGCGCTGATGCTGCTGGCCTTCTCCTTCGCCGGCTATCGCTTCTTCCTGCGCCTGCGCCCGATGTTCAGCGCGCCGGGGATCGACCGGCTCGATCATATCGGGGAGCGGCTCTGGGGCCTGGTGCCGAACGTCCTGCTGCATCGCCGCCTGCTGAATATCCGCTACTCGGGCATCCTGCACGCGATGATCTTCAGCAGCTTCATCGTGCTCTTCACCGCGATCGTCCAGGCTTTCGGCTCAGGGCTCTTCCCGGGCTTCAGCCTGGCGCCGGTCGGCGGCAACAGCGTGATCGCCCTGCTCCAGGACGTCTTCGCCGTCGTCATCATGATCGGCGTCGGCATGGCCTTCTATAACCGCTATGTCATCAAGCCGGCGCGCTTCAAAGGCTCCAACAACAAGGATGCGACCGTCATCCTGATCCTGGTCACCGGCGTGGTGACCAGCATGTTGCTGGAGTTCTCCTTCCATATCGCCGCCGGCGGCGATCCGTCGGCGCCCTGGCGGCCCCTGAGCTCGACCATCGCCCGGCTGCTCGAGGCGCTGGGATTCGAGGGCGAGAGCGCCGACCGGGCGGCCCATGTCTTCTACTGGGTCCATGTCTGCGTGATCCTGAGCTTCCTCACCTATATCCCGGGCTCGAAGCATCTCCATATGTTCGCAGCGATCCCGAACATCTTCCTGCGCAATATCGGGCCCAAGGGCCAGTCGCGCACGCCCGATCCCAAGGCCGCCCATATCGGGCTTTCCGACGTGCGCGCGCTCGACTGGAAGGGGATGCTGGATCTCTATTCCTGCACCGAATGCGGCCGCTGCCAGGCGGCCTGCCCGGCCTATGCCGCGGGCCTGCCGCTCAGCCCCAAGATCCTGATCATGAACATGCGCGACGCGCTCATCGACGAGACCGTCACGCATACCGCCACCGCGCCCGCCGCGGTACCGGCCGCCGGCTCCAACCTCGAGGCGCTGGTCGGCAGCGTGATCTCGGAGCAGACCCTCTGGTCCTGCACCACCTGCCGCGCCTGCATGGAGGTCTGCCCGCTCCATATCGAGCATGTGCCGAAGATCATCGACATGCGCCGCCACATGGTCGAGGAAGGCCATGTGACGCCCGGCATCCAGGACGCGATGGCGAGCTTCCAGCAGTACGGCAACTCCTTCAAGAAGCCGCCGCGCATGCGCGCGAAATGGACCTCGGGCCTCGATTTCAAGATCAAGGATGCGCGCAAGGAGGAGGTCGACATCCTCTGGTTCGTCGGCGACTACGCCTCCTACGATCCGCGCGTCCAGCGCATCACCCAGACGGTGGCGCGGCTGCTGCAGAAGGCGGGCGTCGATTTCGGCATCCTCTACGACGCCGAGCAGAACAGCGGCAACGACGTGCGCCGGGTCGGCGACGAGGGCCTGTTCCAGACCCTCTCCGAGCACAATATCGAGGCGCTCGGGAACTGCAGCTTCAAGCGCATCATGACCACCGACCCGCACAGCCTCAACGCGCTGCGCCAGGAATATCCGGCCCAAGGCGCCGAATACGAGGTGGTGCATTACACCCAGCTCCTGCTGGAGCTGATGCGCGAAGGCAAGATCGCCAAGGCCGCCAACGAGAAGGTCCAGGGCACCGTCACCTATCACGACCCCTGCTATCTCGGCCGCTACAACAACGGCTTCGAGCCGCCGCGCCAGATCATGGCCGAGCTCGGCTACAAGCTCCACGAGATGGCCCGCTGCCGCGAGAACAGCTTCTGCTGCGGCGCCGGCGGCGGGCGCATCTGGCAGGACGATACCGGCGTGAAGGAGCGCCCGAGCGAGAACCGCATCCGCGAGGCGCTGGCGCTGGGCGATGCGACCATCTTCGCGGTCGCCTGCCCCAAGGACCTGGTCATGTATACCGCGGCCGTCCAGTCGCTCGCGGTCGAGGACAAGATCCAGGTGAAGGATATCGCCGAGCTGTTCGCCTAGGCCTCGCTCGGCTCACCGGAGGGCCGCCATGACGTCACCGACCGCCGAACCGCCGCCGGTTCCCCCGCCCCAACCGAGCCCCAGCCGTCCGCGCCTGGCCCTGCCGGCCGGCGCCTGGGACTGCCATTGCCATGTGTTCGGCCCGACGGACCGCTACCCCTATTGGCCCGATCGCAGCTATACGCCGCCCGCGGCCTCGCTGGCGCGCTATCTGGGACTCCTCGACCTGCTGGGGGTCGAGCATGGGGTGCTGGTGCAGCCCTCGGTCTATGGCACCGACAACCGCATGATGGTGGATTCGCTCAAGGCCGAGCCGCGCCGGCTCCGGGGCGTGGCGGTGATCGACCCCTCGATCTCCGACCGTGAGCTCGAGGCGATGCACGCGGTCGGCGTGCGTGGGGTACGGATCAACCTTCTCTTCCGCGGCGGCGTCTCCTTCGCGGCGGCCGAGGCCATCGCCGACCGCATCCGGCCGCTGGGCTGGCATATCCAGTTCCTGCTGGACATCTCGCAGACGCCCGAGCTGCGCCCGGCGCTGAAGCGGCTGCGCCTGCCGGTCGTGATCGACCATATGGGTCATTTCCCGGCCTCGGCCGGGACGGGCCTGCCCGCCTTCCGCGAGCTCCTGGCGATGCTGAAGGGCGGCGAGGCCTGGGTGAAGCTCTCCGGGCCCTATCTCTTCACGCGCCGGCCGGACCTGCCCTATGCCGACGTGACGCCGATCGCGCGGGCGCTGGCCGAAGCGGCACCCGGGCGCTGCGTCTGGGGCACGGACTGGCCGCACCCCGCCAACAAGCTGGCGATGCCCGACGACGGCCCGCTGACCGATCTGCTGGGAGACTGGGTGACGGACGAGACGGCGCGCCGGCGCATCCTCGTCGAGAATCCGAAGCAGCTTTACGACTGATGGATTTCCTGTCCCCTCTCCCACTTCCGGGAGCAACCATGATCGTGCGGGGATCATGGAGTGACGGCTTTATCCTGCCAGGGAGTAGCCCTGGCGAGGATAGCGTTGGCGATCTCAACTAGCTTCCTGGCGCAAGCGACGGTGGCGACCTTGTGGTGCTTGCCCTTTGCGATAAGGCGCTTGTAGAGGGCCAGGAGGATGGGGTTCCAGCGCTGAGAGGCAGAGAAGGCGGCCTGGTAGATGCTGCGTCGGAGCCGTTTTCTGCCGCCGGCGATATGGCGCTCACCGGTATGCTCGCCACTTTCATCGTCGAAGGGAGCGACACCAACCAGGGCGGCGGCCTCGGCACGGGTCATGCGGCCGAGCTCGGGCATGCGCAGGACGAAGCTGAGGGCGGTGAGCGGGCCCAGGCCGGGGATGCTCTCCAGCAGATCCAGCTTGAGAGCCAGGTCGGGGTGACGGCGGAGCTTGGCCAGCAGCCGGACGATTTCCCTGTCGCGGCGCCTGGACAGGCGGGTGATCTCAGTCTCGAGATAGCGTTTGTGCGCCGGCAGGCTGTAGCGATCGCGCCGGGTCTTCAGCCGGCTGATATCCTCGCCGATCTGCTCGATCAGGGTGAGATGCTCGGCCCACGGCGCCAAACGTTCATCGGGCGCCGGGCGGATGCTGTCGGGCTCCATGTCCGCCGTCGCCACCGCGATCAGGCGAGCATCGATCTTGTCGTTCTTGGCTCGCTTCTTCTTGAACCGCCGAAAGCCTTTCACCTGAGCCGGATCGAGCAGCACGACGCAAAACCCCACCCGGCGAAGATGCGCCGCCACCGCCGCCTCGTAATGGCCGCTCGCCTCCAACCCGACCCGCTCGACCCCATGCTCGCGCAGCCAGCTCTCGATCTGCTGGTATCCCGCCGGATCGTTGCTGGCCTGCAGCCGGTCCGGCCCAGCGGCCAACGCCACATCGAGCTTGCGCTTCGACACGTCGATACCCGCCGTTTCCGTGATAGACTTGCTCATCTTCGTCGACCCCACCTTGCGTTGATCCGAACCAGGGTGTTCTTGCAACCATCCGGGTCCGATGAAGGGTCGGCTGCGATCCCGCTCCCGCGCAGTCCAGAAGACTTCGAGGGTGTCGATCCGACAACCGACAGTCCGGGCCGGGGTGGCCACCCCGGCCCGGACCACGCTCCATGCTCTCACATCTCGCTCATACAAGAGGGTTAGGGAGAGGGCCGCTCGGTGTCCGACAGCGAGCAGCCCCCTCCCTCACCCTCCCCCGTTCCGGGGGAGGGGATAGTTGAGGCGTCAGCCCTTGGTGATCGCCGCGATCGCCGCTTCGGCGACGGCGACGTCCTGATCGATCGAGCCGCCGGCCACGCCGACCGCGCCCACGACCTTGCCGCCGAGCTCGACCGGGAGGCCGCCGCCGAACACCACGAGCGGGGTGCGGTGCGAGGTCTCCATCGCGTAGAACGGGCCGCCCGGCTGCACATACTGCGTCACGTCGCCGGTCTTCATGTTGAGCGAGCGCGCCGTGTAGGCCTTGCCCTGCGAGATCTCGATGCTCGCCAGCAGCGCATTGTCCATGCGGTGGAAGGCCAGCAGGTTGCGGCCGGAATCGACGATCGAGATGCTGTGGGCCGAACCGATTTCCCTGGCCTTGGCGGCGGCGGCGGCGATGCCCTTCTGGGCGCGATCGGCGGAAATCTCGGTCATGTCTTCTTCTCCTGTCTGTTCGGAATGAGGGGTCGAATCGCTGGAAGCGTCAGGCCACGCGCCCGGTCATGGAGATGCCGAGCAGCTGGTCGTGGGTGCACTTCGCCTTGGGCGCGCGATAGATCGCCTTGCCGTCACGGATGACGATGACGTTCTCCGCCAGCGCCATGATCTCGCGCATCGAGGAGCTGACCAGGATGACGGCGGCGCCGTCGCGCGCCAGCCCCAGCATGATCTCGTAGATGTCGCGGATGGCGCCGACATCCACGCCCGAGGTCGGCTCGACGAAGATATAGACCCGGCATTTGGCGCTCATCCATTTGCCGATGACCGCCTTCTGCTGGTTGCCGCCCGAGAAGAACTTGATCGCCTTGGCCGGCGTCGGCGGCTTGACCTGGAGGCGCTTCATGACCTGGTCGGCATAGACAAACTTGGCACGCTCGGTGATGTAGCCGCCATGGCTGAGGCGCGAGAGCACCGGCAGCGCGATGTTGTCGGCGGCCGACATGTTGGGAAACAGCGCCTGCTTGCGCCGATCCTCGGGGATGAGCGCGATGCCGGCCGTCAGCGCCTTGTTGGGGGTCGAGATGTCGGCCTTCTGGCCCGCGATCTTGACCTCGCCATGATGCGGCACCAGCCCGGCCACGGCGCGGGCCACCAGCTCCATGCCGCCGCCGACCGGCCCGGTCAGCCCGAGCACCTCGCCCGCGCGCACCTCGAAGCTCAGGGGCGCCAGGTGCTCGCAGCTCAGCTCGGCCACCTGGAGCATGTTCTCGGGCCGCGCCAGGCCGGGATTGAACACCTCGAGCTCGTTCTTGGTCCGGTCGACCATGAGCTCGGTCACGCGTTCCTCGGTGATGTCGGCTCCCGCCAGCGTCGCCGAGACGCGGCCGCCGCGCAGGATCGTGATCCGGTCGCAGAGCTGCCGGATCTCGCCCAGGCGGTGGGAGATGTAGATGATGGTGATGCCCTCCTCCTGGAACCGCCGGATCAGGCGGAACAGGAGCTCGGCTTCCGAAGCCGAGAGGCGCGCGGTCGGCTCGTCCAGCACGATCAGCTTGTATTTGCGCTGGAACAGGGTGGCGAGGATGACGAGCTGCGCCTCGGCGGCCGAGAGCGAGGAGGCCACGCGATCGGGATCGAGCGTGAGCCCGATCTCCTTGAGGATGCGCGCACCCTGGTCGCGGATCGCCTTGCGGTTGAGGGTGAAACGGCCGGGCTCGCCGCCGAGCACGACGTTCTGCGCCACCGTGAAGCTGCCGATCAGCTCGGCATCCTGGTAGACGGCACCCAGGCCCAGCTTGTGGGCGTCCATCGGGCTCGAGATCGTGACCGGCTTGCCCTCGACGAGGATGTCGCCCTCGGAGTGGGAATAGACGCCGGTCAGGATCTTGATCAGAGTCGATTTGCCGGCCCCGTTCTCGCCGAGGAGGCCGTGGACCTCCCCGCGCTCGAACTTGAGGTCGACGCCGCGCAGGACCCGGGTTCCGGAGAACTCCTTCCCCAGGTTGCGGAATTCGACGATCGGAGTGTCGGTCATGGCCGATCCATCCCGCCGCTCAGATGAACTTCAGGTGGATTTCCTCGCGGTTCAGCAGCGCATTGGCGCCGACGGCGAGGATCAGCACGAGCCCGATGAAGAGCTGGCGCATCGCAAAGGGGAAGCCCAGCATGCTCATGCCGGCGCTGACCATGTAGAGGAAGAACACGCCGAGCAGCGTGCCCAGCACGTGCGGCTTGCCCCGGCCCATGATGGTGGCGCCCAGGAACACGGCAGCGAAGGCCTCGAGCAGATAGTTCGAGTTGCCCGAGGGCTGGGCGGAGGTCGAGATCGAGGTCAGGATCACGCCGCCCACGCCGGACATGAAGCTCGACAGCATGAAGGACAGGATCACCCAGTGATAGACCTTGATGCCGGAATAGAACGCCGCCATCGGGTTGTCGCCGACGGCGGTGATGTAGTGCCCGACCTTGGTCTTGGTCGCCAGCAGGTGCGCCAGCACGAAGACGCAGAGCAGGATGATGACGGGCACCGCGACCGGGCCGATCGTGCCCTGCCCGATATAGAGGAACGGCTTCTCGGTATAGGCCACCGCGATCTGGTAGCCGTTGGTCAGGAAGATGTTCACGCCGCCCAGCACGAACATCATGCCGAGCGTCACCACGATGCCGGAGAGCCGTCCGTAGGTGACGAGGAGCCCGTTCAGCAGCCCGATCACCACCGCGGTCAGCAAGGCGCCGACGATCGCCACCCAGGGCCCGACCACCGGGATCAGGTAAGCGGTGACGATCGAGACCGTCGTCACCGTGAGCCCGATCGAGAGGTCGAAGCTGCCGGCGATGACGACATAGGTCAGCCCCATCGAGACGAGGCAGCTGACGATCATCGAGAACAGGATGTTGTTGAAGTTCGAGACGGTGAAGAACCAGGGCGAAGAGACCGAGAAGCCGATCCCCACCAGGACGATGATGGTGATCGTCCCCCACCGCCGCAGCAACCGGAGCCCGAGGCCTTCCCCTCCGTTCGCCGCCGGCTTGGCCGCCGGGGCCGCCGTCTTGGTTTCTGTCGATGTCGCCGCCATGGGAGTTCTCCGCCTATCCTGCCGCCGTCGCGCCGAAGCCGAACGGATTGATTTGCCAAACTACAATATTGCGACGGCGGCCCGGAGTCCCGGGCTGCCTTTGGTCAAGGTCGATGCCTGCCGGCGACAGCGGGTCAGTTATAGACGCCGCCGTCGATGGTGATCGCCTGGGCCGTCATATAGGAGGACTCGTTCGAGGCCAGGTAGACGAACATGGGCGCGATCTCCGTGGGCACGCCCTGGCGCCCCAGCGGCACGATCGCCTTGACCGCCCGCTCCTGCGCCTCGCGGCCGCCCATGAAGGCGATGGCCGGGTTGTTGAAGGGGGTGTCGACCCAGCCCGGGCAGATCACGTTGACGCGGATCCTGTCTCCCGCCAGCTCCATGGCGAGCGCCGTGGTGAAGGCGATGACCGCGCCCTTCGAGGCCGAATAGGCCGTCATGCCCGGCCCGCCGCGCTGGCCGGCCAGCGAGGCGGTGTTGATGATCGAGCCGCCGCCCGCCTTGCGCATATGCGCCACCGCGTATTTGGAGGCGAAGAAATGCGCCCGCACATTGACGGCCATGAGCGCGTCCCAGCGCTTCTGGTCGAAATCCGTGACCTTGCCGGAATGCTGCAGCCCGGCGTTGTTGCAGAGCACATCGAGCCCGCCCAGCCACTTGGCGCCGTCGTCGATCAGCGCCTTGACGCTGTCCTCGCTGGTGACGTCGCAATGGATGAAATGGACGGCGGAGCCGAACTCCTTGGCGGTCGCGGCCGCGTCCTTGTCGTTGATGTCGCCGATGACGACCTTGGCGCCCTCCGCGACGAACTGCTTGACCGCTTCCTTGCCGATGCCCGTGGCGGCACCGGTGATGATGATCCGCTTACCCTTGAGACGCTCGCCCATGATTCCCTTCCGTTCCTGCTGATCCGGTCCCGCCCGCTCCCCCCGGGGAAACGCCGCGGCCGGCATTCCTGATAACCGTTTCAGTCGTCCGACAGCAGCTTGCCAGCCCGTCCCCAACTATCGGCGGGCACCTCGTCGATGATCACATGCACGCGCTCGCGATTGGCGCCGGCGATCTCCACCAGGCTGTCGGTGATCTTCTCGACCAGCCGGCGCTTCTGCTCCGTGGTCCGCCCCGCCTTGAGATGCACCTGTACGACCGGCATTGGATTCCCTTCTCGCAACAATGAAACTTCCGTCACGTCCCTTGCGGGCAAAGGACGACCGGCCCCGGAGCAGCGCCCCAGGGCCGGCCCTTCGCCTCGCGAGCGGCCGGAAAACGCCCGGCCGCCACTCGATATCAGCCGCCGTACTGCTTCAGCAGCGCGATCGCCTGCTTGTCCATGTCCTGGATCTCGGCCAGCGACTTCGCGGCCTGGTCCTTGGTGATGGACGTGACCGGCACGTGATAGACGTTCGGCTTCACGTCCTCGCCGCGGCCCAGCGCCAGCGCGAGCTCGCCCGTCTTGTCGCCCATGATGTGCCAGGGCGTGTCGGTGCTGAACTCGATGGTGTTGTCGGGGTTCTGGAACTCGCCCAGGAACTGGTCCGAGAAGTAGTGGTTGAAGACCTTGATGTCCTTCCGGTTCATCTGCTTCAGCGCCTGCACGGCGCCGAGCGTCAGCGGCCACCACCAGGACACGATCGCCTGGATGCTGTTCGGGTCGGGATTGGCCTGGAGCAGCGCCAGCGCGTTCTCGCGGCCCTTGGAGATCTGGTCGTTGGTCGAGGTGCTGCCCGGCATGAAGGGCAGCACCTTCATGCGCGGCTCATACTTGGTCATGAGCTCGAGCAGGTCGCCTTCCATGTCGAACGGCGTGTAGAAGCCGCGATCCTCGGCCGTCTGGACCAGCGTGCCCTGCCGCTGCAGGACGTTCTGGATCTGGTAGCCCATCACCATCGCGGTGCCCCAGGTATCCTCGACCACCGCCGGGGAGTCCTTGACCGGAACGGCGAAGCCGACCGTCTTGATGCCGCGCTTCTTCGCCTCGTCGACGATGAAGGCCGTCTCCGATTCCTGCGAATAGATGCCGAGGCAGAGCACGTCGATGCCGCGGTCGAGGAGCTGGCGCTCCGACTGCTGCTCGCTGTCCTTGGAGGGCTCGCCGCGGACCGCGACGATCTCGCCGCCGCCGTCGAGCACGGTCTTGACCAGGCGCCAGCAGCCGCGCCGCCAGGGCTGGTTGAAGGGGCCGTAATTGAGGCCGATGCCGACCTTCACCTTCTTGCCGGAGTCCGCGACCTGCACATGGTCGCGCAGCTCGTCGGCGCTGATCGACTTCGCCATGACCGAGCTCGCCACCGCAGCCGATGCAGCCCCCACGCTGATCCGCTGCATGAATTCGCGGCGCGAGACATCGAGCCATTCGCGCAATTCTTCTCCGAGAAATTTATTAGTCACGTCTGGTTTCCTCCTCATCACCGGTCCCGACGTGGGACGAACTGCTCGCCCACTCTCCGGTTTCTGTTGGGGCCCTCGAAGGGCCCGATACCCGAATTCACCTCAACTCGACGCCGCCGCCGGGCCCGACGCCGCTGACGAGGCCCCCTTCGCCGCCGCCTTCGACAGGAAGCGGCGCAGATGCTGGTTGAATGTTTCCGCCTGCTCGATCGGCGGGATATGCGCCGCCTGCTCGATCACGACGAGCTCGGCGCCGCGGATGGCCTTGGCGATGCGCTCCGCCGCCGCCGGCGGCGTCGAGCCGTCCTCGCGGCCGACGATGACCAGGGTCGGCGTGACGATCTTCGCCAGGATCGCGGTCTGGCGCATGGCCTGGATGGCGCGCGCGCAGGCGGCGTAGCCCTGGGCCGGCGTCGCCGCGATCATCCGGCGCACCGGCTCGATGCGCTCGGGATGCGCCGCGCGGAAAGGGGCCGTGAACCAGCGCTCGAGCGTGCCCTCGACCAGCGGTGCCATGCCGTCGGCGAGCGCCCCCTGGATGCGCGGCTCCCAGATCTCGGGCTTGTCGGTCTCGCTCGAGGTATCGGAGAGGGTGAGCGAACGCAGGAGGTCGGGGCGCCGGGCGGCGAGCGCCTGCCCCAGCATGCCGCCCAGCGAAACGCCGACGAAATGCACCGGTCCCAGCTTGAGCTGATCGATCAGCGCGATGGCGTCGGAGGCGAGATCGTCGATCGTCGGCGTGCCTTCCGGCAGGGACGAGCGCCCATGGCCGCGCGTGTCGTAGCGGACGATCCGATGATCGGATTTGAAGGCCGCGACCTGGTTGTCCCAGATCGACATGTCCGAGGCGAGGCTGTTGCTGAAAAGCAGGGTCGGGCGGCCGGAGGCACCATCGATCCGATAAGCGAGGTCGGCGCCGTTGCAGCGCAGAGTCCCCTCGCCTGTTGCCATAAGCCTTCTCCCTGGTTTTCCGCCGCGGCGTTCTTGCGCGCCGCTGGCTGCCGGCCCGCCCGATATTTCGGCATGGCCTGCTCAAATTGTCGACAAGATTGTAAACATCATTGTCTGTAAGATACTCTGCTTGTCAACAATCTTGCGGAGTGAAGGCTGAACCGGCATGGGCGACGCCCAAAAATCAGGCAGCAAGGGCGAACCCGCCGACGTCGTGGTGATCGGAGCCGGTCTTCTGGGCCTGGCCATCGGCCGAGCTCTCGCCCAGGCCGGCCGCGAGGTGGTGCTGCTGGAAGCCGAGAAGGCGATGGGCACGATCACCAGCTCGCGCAATTCCGAGGTCATTCACGCCGGCATCTATTATCCGCCGGGCTCGCTCAAGGCGCTCTTCTGCGTCGCCGGCAAGCAGATGCTCTACGACTACTGCCAGAGCCGCGGCGTCGCCCATGCGCGCATCGGCAAGCTCCTGGTGGCGACCGAAGAGGCCGAGATCGTGAAGCTCGAGCGGCTTCATCAGCGCGCGGGGGAGAACGGCGTCGACGATCTACGCTGGCTCAGCGAAGCCGAGGCGAAGGCGATGGAGCCGGCGCTGCGCTGTGTCGGTGCGATCCTGTCGCCCTCGACCGGCATCATCGACAGCCACGGGCTCATGCTCGCCTATCGCGGGGATCTCGAGGATAGCGGGGGAATGATCGCGTTCGGCGCGCGCGTCGCGGGCGGCGAAGCGACGCCGGACGGGATCCTGCTCCATGTCGAGCAGGAAGAGCCGATGGACCTGCTCTGCCGGACGGTGGTCAATTGCGCCGGTCTCGGCGCGCAACCGGTCGCGGCCTCGATCAAGGGCGTGCCCTCGGCCAGCGTGCCGCCGCTCCATTTCGCCAAGGGCAACTATTTCGGCCTGAACGGGCGTGCGCCTTTCCGCCATCTGATCTATCCGATGCCCGGCGGCGGCGGCCTCGGCGCCCATCTCACCCTCGATCTCGCGGGCCGCGCGCGATTCGGCCCCGATGTCGAGTGGGTCAACAGGATTGACTATGCGGTTGACCCGAAACGCGCCGACAGTTTCTATGCTTCCATCCATCGCTACTGGCCGGGCCTCCCGGATGGCGCGCTGGTGCCGGACTATTCTGGAGTCCGTCCGAAACTGTATGATAACCCCAACGGCGATGCGGACTTCGTGATCCAAGGCGAGGAGGCGCACGGGGTTCCGGGTTTGGTAAATCTCTACGGCATCGAGTCGCCGGGCCTGACCTCCTCGCTTGCCATCGCCGACTATGTGAGACGCGTGATTGTGGATTTTAACGGCCGACAACCGTCGCGGGATCGGTTAGCTTTCCTATCGGATCGGAACGAAGAGAAGAGCGAGTACAGCCTTGGCGCGTGAAACAAGCGAAAAACTCCTGGCGGACCTGGTCGATTCCATACGCCAGGCGATCATTTTCGGCCGGCTGCGGCCGCGCGAGCGCCTGGTCGAAGAGGAGCTGGCGGAGCGCTTCAATGCCAGCCGCCACCTGGTGCGTTCGGCGCTGAGCACGCTCGACCAGATGGGGCTCGTTACCCGCCGCCCGAACCGCGGCGTGATCGTCTGCGATTTCTCGGTCGAGGAGATCGAGGAGATCTACGAGATGCGCGCCCTCCTCCAGGGCGAGGCCGCGCGGCGCATCCCTCTGCCCGCGCCCCGCTCACTCGTCAGCCAGCTCGAGGCGATCCACGCGAAATATTCCGAGAACGTGGACAAGATGGAGCTCAAGGCGGCCTGCACGCTCAACAACGTCTTCCACGAGACCATGTTCGGGGCCTGCAACAACCGCTACCTGACCGAGACCATCCAGCGTTTCTGGATCCGCACCACCGCGATCCGCTGCTATGCGATCGGCGACCCCGAGCTCCTGCAGCAGTCGCGGCGCGAGCATCGCGCCATGATCGACGCGATCAAGGAAGGCAACCGGGAAGAGCTGGTCAAGCAATGTGTGGACCATATCTATCCCGCGCTCGAAGCCTATAAGCGCGCCCATGGCGGGTGGGACGTGGCCGGCGCCGCCGGCAGCCAGCGCGCCGTCCCGGAACGGCTCACGGTCGTCGCGCGGCGGTGACGGCCTTGGCCGAGATCACCTACGACATCATCGTCCGCGGCAACAATCTGAGGCTGCGCGACGGCTTCCTCGCCATGTCCAACGTCACGCTGGTGAAGACCGGGCGGGGCTATCTCCTGTTCGACACGGCCGGCTACATCTCGCGGCTGGGGCTGATCACCGCCTTGCGCGAACGCAACATCGCGCGCGACGACATCAAGATGGTGTTCCTCTCGCATCTCCATTTCGACCACTGCCACAACATCGACCTCTTCCCCAAGGCGAAGGTGTTCGTGAGCCGGACCGAATGGAGCTATGCGAAGTCACCCCACCACGAGGACATCTTCATGCCCTGGGGCATCCACGAGATGCTCGAGCGCTACGACTTGGAGATCCTCGACGGCGACGGCGTGATCGATCCGGGCGTCAGCTTCTTCCCGGCCCCGGGCCATACGCCCGGCAGCTTCGCGGTGCGGCTCGACACGAAGGAGCGCGGCTGCGTGGTGATCGCGGGCGACGCGATCAAATACGCCAAGGAAGTCATCATGCAGTGCGGCGACAATGTCTACGACACGGTCGCATCCAGCACCGCCAGCATCAAACGCATCCTGGAGATGGCCGACCGCATCATCCCCGGCCATTTCCCCGAGCTGATCAAACAGCCGAACGGCCAGTTCGGCTGGAACGAAGGGGCCGCCTTCGACCTGATCGTTCGCTAGTCCTTTTCCGATAAAATTCGCGATATGATGGGCGTTTACGCCGCGCCGCCCGGTTCCGCCGGGCTGGCCAGGCGGTCCCGGATCGACCGGACGGACGCCCGGCCCGACAATCCCTGATGAAGCAGACCGATGCCGATCAAGATTCCTGACGACCTCCCCGCCCGCGCCACCCTAGCTGCCGAAGGCGTCATGGTGATGGGCGAGGCCGATGCGGTGCGCCAGGACATCAGGCCGCTGCGCATCGGGCTGCTGAACCTGATGCCGAACAAGGTCAAGACGGAGACCCAGTTCGCGCGGCTCCTGGGCGCCACGCCGCTGCAGATCGAGCTGACGCTCGTCAAGATCACCAACCACGAGGCGCGCCATACGCCCAGCGAGCATATCATCTCGTTCTACCGCTCCTGGGAGGATGTCCGGTCGGAGCGCTTCGACGGCTTCATCATCACCGGCGCGCCGGTCGAGCAGATGCCGTTCGAGCAGGTGACCTACTGGGACGAGCTGCGCCGCATCTTCGACTGGACCCAGACGAACGTGCATGCGAGCCTCAACATCTGCTGGGGCGCACAGGCGGCGGTCCATCACTTCCACGGCATGCCCAAATACCCGCTGCCGGCCAAGGCGTTCGGCGTCTACCGCCACCGGAATCTCGCCCCCGCCTCGCCCTACCTACGGGGCTTCTCCGACGATTTCCAGATCCCCGTCTCACGCTGGACCGAGGTGCGGCGCGAGGACATCCCGGCGAAGAGCGGGCTGACCGTGCTGATGGAGTCCGACGAGGCCGGCCTCTGCCTGCTGGACGACCCGCGCTACCGGTCGCTCCATATGTTCAACCATATCGAGTACGATTCCAACTCGCTGAGCGACGAGTATTTCCGGGATGTCGCGGCCAACAAGCCCATCGCCGTGCCGCGCAACTATTTCCCGAAAGACGACCCGACCCGCCAGCCCGAGAACCGCTGGCGCAGCCATGCCCATCTGCTGTTCGGCAACTGGATCAACCAGCTCTATCAGACCGTGCCGTTCGACAGCGACGAGATCGGCAAGCGCTGAGGCGACAGCCTCGCCGCCGCCGGCCCGCATCCTCGTGACCCACGGAATCCCTCGCCGCCGCGAGCGGCAGCGAGGGTCCGCCGGCCTTCACTTCGGCGTCGGCTTGTAGGTCGGGCCGCGGCGCGCGACGCGTTCGAGCATGCCGTTGGTCAGATAGTCCGGCGTCTCGTGATTGTCGTAGGTCAGGCTCTCCTGGCCGGGATAGCCGATGATCTTCCGGACCACGGGCGACATGTAGTAGGCCCCGGAGGCCGCCAGGCTGACGGCGCCGAAGGCCTCCTTGTCGCTCTCGAAGAGCAGCTCGGCCCCCTTCGCCCCCGACAGGCCCTTCGCCTTCTCGAGGCCGCGATGGAAATCCTCGATCAGGTCGGGGCGGAACTTCAGCACATCGTCGATCCCGGCCGCGGCGACGCCCACCTCGGTCGCGGCCGGCATCTTCGCGGTCTTCGGGATCAGGAAATCGGCGATACCGCCGAAAATGGCGCGGTCCTCGGCCGACAGTTTCGCGGTTGCGGGTTTGCTCATGGGTCAGGCCGCCTTCTGGTTGCGACGTTCGGCGATCATCCGTGTCGCCTGGCGCAGCGCCACCGACATGATGGTCGCGGTCGGGTTGAGGCCGGCCGAGGTCGGGAAGGTGCTGCCGTCGAGGATGTAGAGATTGGGCACGTCGTGCGACTGGCCCCACGGGTTGACGACCGAGGTCTTGGGATCGTCGCCCATGCGGCAGGTGCCGAGCAGGTGCCAGCCGGTGTCGCGCATCTGGTGCACGACCGCCGTCTCGATGGCGCCCGCCGCCTCCACCGCCTCGAGGCAGCGCGCGACATGGAACTTCAGCATGTCGTGCGAGTTCTGCGAGACCTTGTAGAGCAGCTTCGGCGCCGGGATGCCGTCGGTGTCGGTCATGGTCGGATCGAGCACCACGCGGTTGGATTCCTCCGGCAGATCCTCGCCGATGATCCCCCAGACGATGCTGCGGCCGAAGCGGCGGTCGACCATCTCGTGGAGATTGTTGCCCCACATGTCGCCGACCTTGGCCGTGGCGCCCGCGAACACCTTGGTGCCGACGAAGCTGGTGGCACCCAGGGGCCCGCCGCCCGGCATGGCGCCCCATTTGGCGCCGCGCATGAAGCCGCGCTTCTCGTCGGTCTCGTAGAACTGATAGGAGGAGATGTTCTGGCCGAACGGCCCGCGCCAGGATTCGAGATCCTCGTCATAGATCCCGAGCACCGCCGAGAAGGGGTGCATCATCAGCCGCTTGCCGACCATGCCCGAGGAGTTGGCGAGCCCGTCGGGGAAGCGCTTCGAGGCCGAGAGCAGCAGCAGGCGGGGCGTGCCGATGCCGTTGGCGCAGACGATCACGACCTTCGCCTTCTGGCGATGCTCGCGGCCGTTCTCGTCGATATAGACGGCGCCGGTGGCAAGGCCCCGCTCGTCGACCTCGATCTGCCGGACGCGGGCGCCCGTGACCAGCCTGGCCCCGTTCTTGATCGCGGCCGGCCAGTAGGTGACGTCGGTGGTGGATTTGGCCCCTTCCGGGCAACCCGTCATGCAGGTGCCGCGGCGCACGCAGGCATTGAGGCCGTTATAGGGCTGCGAGGGAATGGCGTTCGTGCCCGGCCACCAGTGCCAGCCGAGCTTGTCCAGCCCCTCGGCCGCCTTGCGCCCGACCTTGCCGATCGGCAGGCAGGGCGTGGGATAGGCCTTCTTCGGCGGATAGGCCGGATTGCCCGGCAGGCCCGACACGCCGACATCCCATTCGACCTGCTCCAGATAGGGCAGAAGATCCTCGTAGGTGAAGGGCCAGTCGTCGGCGATGCCGTCGAGCGTGCGGACGCGGAAATCGGAAGGCAGGAAGGGCGTCCAGTGGCCGGCATAGATCGTGGCGCTGCCGCCGACGCCGGCGAACATCAGCGGGTTGATGTCGGACTCCGAGGTGTCGACCGGATAGTCGCGCGGCATGTCGCGCATGTTGGGGTTGGGATGCCATTGCCGCTGGCTCACCAGCTCCCATTCGGGGCGCCGCCCCGGGAACTTGTCGCGGTCCGGATAGTTGCCCTGCTCCAGCGTCACCACCGACATCCCGGCGGCCGACAGATATTTGGCGGCGACCGAGCCCGACGGGCCGGCGCCAATGATCAAGACATCCACTTCCTCGCCGCGCTTGGGGGCGCGGCTGGAGGGATTGCGATCCTCGCTCATTCCTCAGAGTCCTCCTGGCGTTCTCTCTCACGGCTTGGCAGCCGCCTTCGCGCGCCCGCTCGGTCCCTGGTCGAGACGCTCGAGACCCCGGAGAATCAAGGCGTCCTTGTCGATTTGTCGGAAGGAGGCGATTGCGCTGGAGCGAACGATGGCACAGCGTCACTTTGCAAACAAGATTGTCGACAATATGATCGACAAGTCGGATAAGACGCCCGGGCGGATCGTGCCGGCGCTGCCATGTTTTTCGCACTGCGAAAAACCGATTTCGCAGGTGCGGTCTAACCCTTCAGCACCATGACCGCGCCGCCGAGCACGAGGGCCGCGCCGATCAGCCGAACCGCGTTCACCGGATGCGGGTTCGTCGCCAGGACGCCGAAATGATCGAGCAGCAGCGAGGCCGCCAATTGCCCGAAGATCACCAGCCCGAAGACCGAGGTGTTGCCGAGCCGCGGCACGCTCGCGATGACGCTGGAGACGAAGACCGCGCCCAGGAACCCGCCGCACCAGACCCAATAGGGAATGGCGGCCGCGCGTTCCATCGCGGGCCAGGTCGCGCGGGTCGCGAGCTGCACGCCGAGCAGGCCCGCCCCGCCGACGAAGAAGGACACCGCCGCGGCCCACAGCGCGCCGCCGAGGCCGGCGGCCAGCCGCGCATTGATCAGCGCTTGCAGCGACAGCGCCGCGCCCGCGATGAAGGCGAACAGCATATATGGCATGGAGCCTCGTTCTAGGATGATCCGGCGGGCTGTGGAAAACGGGATGATGCCGGCTGATTGTCCTCGCCGCCCCCCGGCGGCGAGAATGCGCCCGGACAACGGGGCGCCCGAGACTTACCCTCTTCACCGCCACGCCTGCAAGACGCGCCCCGCCCTTCCCCGACCCGAACCGATCGAATTCAAGTGAGCCGCATGTCGATTCTGGAACGCCTCGCCGAAATCCTGGAGCCGTCGGATCTGCTGACCGAGGCCAGCGACACCGCGCCCTACCTGACCGACTGGCGCAAGCTCTATCGCGGCCAGGCGCTGGCCGTGGTGCGGCCGCGCGACACCGGGCAGGTCTCGCGCATCGTGGCGCTGGCGTCGGAAGCCGGAATCTCGATCGTGCCCCAGGGCGGCAATACCGGCCTCGCGGGTGCGGGCGTCCCTCCCTCCAACGGCAACAATCTCGTACTGTCGCTGGAGCGCATGAACAAGATCCGGTCGATCGACCCCGCCAACTACACCATCACGGTCGAGGCGGGCTGCGTGCTGCAGCAGGTGCAGGAGGCCGCGGCCAAGGCCGACCGGCTTTTCCCCCTGAGCCTCTCGGCCGAGGGAAGCTGCCGCATCGGCGGCAATCTCTCGACCAATGCCGGCGGCATCGCCGTGCTGCGCTACGGGAATATGCGCGACCTGGCGCTGGGCCTCGAGGTGGTGCTGCCGGACGGGCGCATCTGGAACGGGCTTCGGGCGCTGCGCAAGGACAATACCGGCTACGATCTCAAGCAGCTCTTCATCGGCGCCGAGGGCACGCTGGGCGTCATCACCGCGGCGGTGCTGAAGCTCTTCCCGCGGCCGCGCGAACGGGCCTGCGCTTTCGTGGCCGTGCCCTCGCTCGAGGCGACGCTGGAGCTTCTGGGCCGGCTGCGCGCCGCCAGCGGGGACAGCCTGACCAGCTTCGAGCTGATCCCGCGCGTCGCCCTCGAGATGGCCATCGCCCATGTGCCGGGCAGCTTCGATCCCTTCCCCGATCCGCACGAGGCCTATCTCCTGATCGAGATGACATCGAGCCGCGAGAACAGCGGCGTCACGACCATCGCCGAGGAGGCGCTCACCGCGGCCATGGAAGCCGGCTTGATCACCGAGGCGACCATCGCTCAGAACGAGGCCCAGGCGAAAGCGCTCTGGTTCCTGCGCGAGGCCATCGTCGAGGCGCAGAAGGCGCCGGGTGCCTGCATCAAGCATGACGTGGCGGTGCCTGTCGCGGCGGTGCCGGCTTTCCTCAAGGAGGCCCGGCAGGCCGCCGAGGCGGCCCAGCCCGGCGTTCTGGTCTATGCCTTCGGTCATCTCGGCGACGGCAACATCCATTTCAACCTGATGCAGCCGAAGGGCATGAAGCCCGAGGATTTCACCGCCCAGACGCACCGCTTGAACCGCGTGGTGCACGACATCGTCGCCCGCTATCACGGCAGCATCAGCGCCGAGCACGGGCTGGGCCAGCTGCGCAACGAGGAGGTGCGGCGCTACAAGCCCGCGATCGAGTTCGAGCTGATGCAGAAGATCAAGGCGGCACTCGACCCCAAGGGCATCATGAACCCGGGGAAGGTGCTCTGATCGCATAGAGCGCGCAAGCCGAGCCCTCATGCTCGATGTGCCGCTCGAGGCGCAGGCCCGCCTTCTCGGCGGTGGCGATCGAGGCCCGGTTCGCCGGATCGATCAGCGCGATCAGGCGCGGCAGGCGCAGCGCCTCGAAGCCATGGTGGACCAGGGCCTGCGCGATCTCGGCGCCCAGCCCCTGCCGCCAATGGGCCCTGTCCAGGAGGTAGGCGATCTCGACCTCGTCCCGACCCTCGATCGCCCAGGGGATCAGGCCGCAGCGGCCGATGAAGCGGCCGCTTTCCTTGTGGATCGTGGCCCAGAGGCCGAGCCGCGGGTGATCGGGATCGCCGCCCTGGAGGAACCAGTCGAGCTCCTCCTGCGTCTGCTCATAGGTCAGCGTGCCCCCCGGGAAGTAGCGCCGAACCTCGGGATCGTCATAGAGCGCGAACAGCGGGCCCAGATCCTCCGGCAGGAACGGGCGGAGGATGAGGCGGCCCGTCTCGAGAATGACCGCCGGCCGCGGGCTCATCGGACCAGCGCCGTCATGTCCGGCGGCCGCGCATAGAGATCGAGAATCTGCCCCACGGCCGGCGTCAGCTCCGGCGGCAGCCGCAGCAGCAAGGGCAGCGCGCCGTTCGCGCCCGCCTTCGCATGGGCGCGCCAATGAGTGCCCTGGAACACGAGCTCGGTGAGAACCGCGGCCCCGAGCGGCGCCGCATCCTCGGGCGCCGTCGCCGCGGGAAAGATCTGCTCGGGCCGGACCGCGACATGGAGCGACGCGCCCGGTCCCAGACCGGCCAGGCCTTCGCCGCTGGTGAGCAGGAAACGGCCGAGCGCCGTATCGACCGTCAGCTCCTCGCCATTCCTGCCGGCAAGCTTCGCCGGCAGGATGTTGTTCTCGCCCATGAAGGTCGCGGTGAAGAGGCTGGCCGGGCGGCGATAGATGCGCGCGGGCGCGCCCCGGTCCTCCACCCGGCCCTTGTTCATCACCACGATCGTGTCGGCGACGCTCATCGCCTCTTCCTGGTCGTGCGTCACATGGACGAAGGAGGTGCCGAGCCGCTTCTGGATATGCACCAGCTCCTCCTGCATCTGCCGGCGCAGCGCCAGGTCGAGCGCGCCCAGAGGCTCGTCCAGCAGCAGCACGGCCGGCTTGACCGCGATGGCGCGGGCCAACGCCACGCGCTGGCGCTGGCCGCCCGAGAGCTGATGCACCCGGCGCGCGCCGAAGCCCTCGAGCCCCACCAGCTTCAGCACCTCCTCGGCCCGGGCGTCGCGCTCGGCCTTCGCCACCTTCCGCATGGCGAGGCCGAACCCGACATTGGCGCGCACGCTCATATGCGGGAAGAGCGCGTAATCCTGGAACACGGTCGCGGTCGGGCGCTTGGCCGGCGGCAGGGCCGTCACGTCCGCGCCCTCGATCAGCACCCGCCCCTCGCTGGGCTCGGTGAAGCCGCCCAGCATCGAGAGCACCGTGGTCTTGCCGCTGCCCGAAGGACCCAGCAGCACCACGAACTCGCCCTTGGCGATCGTCAGGTTGAAGCGCTCGACCGCGACCTGCCCCTCATAGCTCTTGCAGAGCCCTTCGAGCCGGACCAGCGGCTCCCGCGCGGTTTCAGCCATTCCGCCGGCTCCGCGCCTGCAACAGCTCGATCAGGATCACGAACAGGATCGAGACCGCGAACACGACCGTGCCCGCGGCATTGAGCGCCGGGTTGAGGCCGGAGCGCAGCATGCTCCAGATCATCACCGGCATGGTGACCTCGAACTTCGAGAGCAGGAAGGCGATCACGAACTCGTCCCAGGAGAGGGTCGCGGCGATCAGGAAGCCCGCCAGCAGTGCTGGCCACAGCATCGGCACGGTGACGAGCAGCAGCGCCTTGAGGTCGCTCGCCCCCAGGTCATGGGCGGCGCGCTCGATATTGGCCTGATGCTCGCCCAGCTGCGAATAAGTGATGGCGAAGCAGAGCGGCAGGTTGATCACCACATGGCCGATCCCGACCGCCAGCAGCGAGCGGTCGATGCCCAGCCAGTTGAAGACGATGAGGAGCCCCATCGCGATGATGAGATAGGAGACCGCGATCGGCGCCATCAGCAATAGTTGCAGGCCCAGATTGAGCCGGCGCCGGCGTCGCGCCATGCCATAGGCCGCGAGGAAGCCCAGCGCCGTCGCCACCGCCGAGGAGGCGATCGCCACCAGGGCCGAGTTGCCCATGGCATGGATCAGCCGGTCGTTGGCGAGAAAGGCCTCGTACCAGCGCAGGGAGACGCCCTTGAAGGGCGGCACCGGCAGGAGCCCGTCCTGAAAGGAATATTGCACCAGCATGACGACGGGCAGGAAGATGAAGCCCAGCGCCAGCAGCAGGTAGGCGATCGCGAGGACCCGGCGCGCGCTCATGGCCTCACACGCGCTCCATGCGCAGATGGCGCGCGAACAGCAGGAAAGCGGCGCTCACCACCAGCATCAGCACCATGCTCATGGCCGAGGCCATCTCGAAATTGGCCTGGCGGCTGATCTGCAGCATGATCGCCTGCGGCAGCAGCAGCTCGCGGCTGCCGCCCAGGATCTGCGGCGTGATGTAGTCGCCGATCGCCAGCACGAAGGTGAGGAAGGCGCCGACCATGACGCCGGGCAGGCTCAGCGGCAGGGTGATGCGCAGGAAGACCTGCAGGGGCGAGGCGCCGAGATCGGCCGCGGCCTTGCGGTAGCTCTCCTTGATCTGCACCAGGTTGGCGTAGATGGTGAGGGTCAGCAGCATCGTGAAGAAATGCACGAAGCCCAGCACGGTGGCGCCGCGCGTGTTGCCCAGCCCGATCGGCTGGTCGAAGAGCCCCAGTCCCGTCATCACCTGGTTGATCACGCCCTTCTCCGACAGCACCAGGAGCCAGCTATAGGAGCGGATCACGTAGGAGGTCCAGAAGGGCAGCACGATGACGACGAGCAGCAGCCGCTGCCAGCGCGCCGGCACGCCATAGGCAAGGATATAGGCCAGCGGATAGGCGACGGCGAGGCTCACCGCCGTGGTGATCAGCGTGACCTCGATCGAGTTGGCCAGGGCCGAGACATAGACGCCGCCCCCTTGCGTGAAGAAGGCCGTATAGTTGTCGAGCGAGAAGGCGCCCAGCATCCGGTCGCCGACCCGCGCGGAGAAGCTCACCGCCAGCATGATCAGCAGCGGCAGCAGGAAGAACAGCCCGGTCCAGGCGAGCGCGGGCCAGGTGGCCCAGCGCTTGAGGTCGAGCTGGCGGGAGGGGAGCGCGGTCATGGAAGGTATCGCGCGGGCGCCGATGTGGCCGACAGCGAGTTTGCCCCCTCCCTAGCCCTCCCCCTGAACGGGGGAGGGGATAGCGGCGCAGGGGTCGCTCCATTGTCCCCTCCCCCGTTCAGGGGGAGGGCTAGGGAGGGGGCTGCACCGAACAGCGATAAGTGCTCCGCTGTCACTACGCGTTCAAGAACTCGGTCCACACCTCGAGCATCGCCTTGTCCATCTCGGGGTCGGGCGACATGTAGTGGTAGGACTTGGGCAGGAAGGTCGGCTGCTCGTCCCAGCGCAGGATCTTCTTCTGCTCGTCGGTCAGGGCCGCCTTGTTGTTGGCGGGCATGGCCCAGTAGCAGGCCGAGGTGGCAAGCCGCGCCTGGCCTTGCGGGCTCATGACGTATTGAACGAACTTGGTGGCGGCTTCCTTGCGCTTGCTCTTCTCGAAGACGGCGAGCGACTGCATCCAGCGGATGCCGCCTTCGTCCGGCAGCACCCAGTCGAGCGCCGGGTTCTCGCCATGGAGGCCGGCGGTCGCGAACTCGCCGCCGCCGGCGATGATGTCGGCCGAGCCGCTCACCAGCGCGTTCTGCACCGTCACCACGTCGCCGATCAGGGCGGCCAGCGGCTTCATCTCCAGGAGCTTCGCCTTGATCGCCGGCAGATGCTCGGGCTTGAGCTGGGGCGGAATGATGCCCAGCCCGATGCCCACCATCTGCATCAGCGGCACGTAGTAGTCGTAGATGGCGATGCGGCCCTTGTATTTCTCGTTCCACAGCACCGCGGCCTTGCGCATGTCGGCCGGGTCGACCTTCTGCGAGTTATAGGCGACCGTGTTGTAGCCGAACTTCTCCGGCACGCCATAGAGCTTGCCGTCGAGGAAATGGAGGCTCTCGGTCGTGAGCTCCGGAAAGATATCGTCCCAGGGATAGTCCGATTTGTTGAGCGCCGCCAGGTGGCCCATCTTGGCGAGCTTGGTGATGTCGACCGTGTCCAGCACCAGCACGTCCCAGTCGCCCGGTTTCGACTGCTCCAGGATCGCCAGCGCCTCGCCGGTGGCGGCGAACTCCTTGGTGTTCACCTTGATGCCGTGGGTCTGCTCGAACGGCTGCAGCAGGTTCGGGTCCGAGTGATCGCACCAGACCAGCGCGTTGAGCTGCTCCGCGGCCTGGGCACGGCCGACGATCGAGAAGGAGCCGACGGCCGCGGCGCCGGCGGCCCCGGTCTTGAGCAGCCGGCGGCGCGAGATGCGGAGATGGGAGCGGATCATGATGGGAAGCCTCCTCTGGGATGACGGGATTCGAGTCCCGATCTTTGCCGTCCGCGGGGATGCCCCTCGCGGACGGGGTTGCGGAAAAAATGAACCGTCTCTAAATTTGCGTCAAGCTCCAACGAACGCGAATTTCAGGGAGATGGGCGCTGCCGATGGCGGGTCTGCGCGAACGACAGAAGGCGGGACGGCGGCGCTCGATCCTGGCGGCGGCCGAGAACCTGTTCCGGCGCGACGGGTTCGACGCCACACCCGTCGATGCCATCGCCGAGCAGGCCGAGGTCGCCGCCGGCACGGTCTATAATCATTTCGAATCCAAGGGCGACCTGCTGCTGGCGCTGGTCGCGCGCGACGGCGAGGAGGTGCGCGCCACCGGCCGCGACATCATCGCCGACCCGCCCAAGGATCCGGTCCAGGCCGTGCGCCGGCTGCTCGAGCATTATGTCGACCATTCGCTGGTGCATCTGAGCAAGAGCATGTGGCGCAACGCCATGGCCACCGCTCTCACCCAGGCCGATTCCGCCTTCGGCCGCGGCTATGCCGAGCTCGACCGCAAGCTCGCCGACCAGGTCGGCGACCTGCTGCGGATGCTGCAGGCCCGCGGCCAGATCGATACGGCCGTCGATTGCCGTTCCGCGGGCGACCTGCTGTTCGCCGCCTGCAACAGCCTCTTCATGCATTTCGTCGCGCGGGAGGAGCGCACGCTGGCCGAGCTCAAGCGCGAGATGGCGCGCCAGGTGAGGGTCGCCTTCACCGGCCTGCTGGCGCCCCGCGGTTGACCGGGATCGGCCGGCCGTTTTTCCTTCGCAGCATCTAGGCCCTTTGTCCTAGACTGGCCCCGTTCCTTCACTTGCCGGTTAGGGGGCCGCAAGATGAGCAGCAATCCGATCGATCCGAAGGCGGGCAACACCGCCAATCTCGTCTATATCCTTTATCTCGTCAGCCTGATCGTCGGCATCACCGCGCTGGTCGGGGTGATCCTGGCCTATGTCAACAAGAGCCAGGCGCCGGACTGGCTGCAGACCCACTACCGGTTCCAGATCCGCACCTTCTGGATCGGCATCCTGTTCTCGATCATCGGGGTCGTGACGACGATCATCCTGATCGGCTGGCTGATCCTGCTGCTGGTGGCGATCTGGTGGATCGTGCGCTGCATCAAGGGCATGCAGTATCTCGGCAAGCAGCAGGCCCATCCCAATCCCGCGAGCTGGATGTTCGGGTAAGGCGCCCGGAACCGCAAGCTTCACCACCCGCTTCACCCTGCCCTCTCCTCCCGAAAGCGGGAGGAGAGGAAGGAAGTCGGCTGCTACGGCGCGAGCTTCGCCGCGTAGCGCTCGATCCGGTCGCAAGCGCGCGCCAGTTCCTCGTCGGCATTGCCGAGCGAGATGCGCACATGGCCCGCGGCGCTCGGGCCGAACGCATCGCCCGGCAGCACCGACACGCCCTCGGCATCGAGCAGGCCGCTCGCGAAATCGTAGGCGCCGAGGCCCGTGCCGCGCACATCGACCATGGCGAACATGCCGCCCTCGGGCCGGTGGCAGCGCAAGCCCTTCACGTTGCCCAGCCGCCCGCAGACCAGGTCGCGGCGGCGGCGATAGCCCTCCTTCATCGCCTTCACCTCGGGCGGCTCGGCGGTGAGGGCCTGGAGCGCCGCATCCTGGATGAAGGGCGGCGAGCCATAGAGCATGCAGAGCGCCAGATTGCCGAGATGTTCGGCCAGCGCCGGCGGCGAGATGCTCCAGCCCAGCCGCCATCCCGTCATCGCATGCGACTTCGACAGGCTGTTGATCGTGACGGTGCGCTCGGCCATGCCCGGCAGGCCGGCCGGGCTCACATGCTGGGATTCGTAGGTCAGCCCGGCATAGACCTCGTCCGACAGCAGCCAGAGATCGTGGCGGATGCAGATCGCCGCGATCCGTTCCCAGTTGGCGCGGGTGATGACGGCGCCCGTGGGGTTGTTGGGCGAATTGAGCAGGAGCGCCCGCGTCCGCGGCGTGACGGCCCGCTCGATGCTCTCGGGATCGATCTGGAAGCCGCGCTCGGGCTTCAGCGGCACGAACGCCATGCGGGCGCCGCTCGCCCCGACCACGGCCTCGTAAGTCACATAGGCCGGCTCCGGCACGATGATCTCGTCGCCCTGATCCAGCACGCAGACGGCCGCGGCATAGAGCGCGCATTGCGCGCCGGCCATGACCACCACCTGGTCGGGATCGGTCGGCTGCCCGCTTTGCGCCTGATGCGCCGCGGCGATCGCGGCCCGCAGCCGATGATCGCCGACGACCTCCCCATAGTGGGTGCGGCCGCGCCGGAGGCTTTCGATCGCCGCGTCGGTGATGGCGGGCGGCGTGTCGAAATCCGGGTCGCCCACGCTCAGCAGGATGACGTCCTTGCCCTGGCGCTTCAGCCGCGCGCCGCGGCCATGAATCTCCCAAGCCGCGGCGCCCTCGCCGCCTATGCGCTCGACGAACGAAGAGAATCGCATGGCTCGACGTGATCTTCGAAAAGCTCGGGGGTTGACCCCTGGGACCGGTTCGGGCTCGATAGCAGAGAGCGCGCCCGAGAGCAATCGCCGCAAACGGCTATCGGGGCCGCCCTTCCGGCGCCCTTCCCGTCCTGGCCCTCTTCAAGCCCGCCCCCTCTTCACGCCCCATAGATGCAGAGATGAGCAAGACCCATCACCAGCCGCTCGGCGGCAACCAGATGCCTCGCTTCGGCGGGCCCGCCACCATGATGCGCCTCCCTTCGCTGCCCTCGGCCCAGGGACTCGACGCCTGCTTCGTCGGCGTGCCGCTCGACACCGGAACCTCGAACCGCTCGGGCGCCCGCTTCGGCCCGCGCCAGATCCGCGCTGAAAGCTGCCTGATCCGCCCCTACAACATGGCGACCCGCGCGGCTCCCTTCGACAGCCTGTCGGTGGCCGATATCGGCGATGTCGCCATCAACACCTTCAACCTGCAGAAGAGCATGGGGATCATCGAGGCCGCCTATGACGAGATCCTGAGCCATGGCTGCACCCCGCTGACGCTCGGCGGCGACCACACCATCGCCCTGCCGATCCTGCGCGCGATGAAGAAGAAATACGGGCCCGTCGGCATGGTCCATGTCGACGCCCATGCCGACATCAACGACAACATGTTCGGCGAGCCGATCGCCCATGGCACGCCGTTCCGCCGCGCGGTCGAGGAAGGGCTCCTGGACGGCAAGCGCGTGGTGCAGATCGGCCTGCGCGGCACCGGCTATGCGGCCGAGGATTTCGATTGGCCGCGCGCGCAGGGCTTCCGCGTCGTCCAGGCCGAGGAGTGCTGGTACAAGTCGCTGGCGCCGCTGATGGAGGAGGTGCGCCGGCAGGTGGCCGGCGGCCCGGTCTATCTCACCTTCGATATCGACGGGCTCGATCCGGCCTTCGCCGGCGGCACCGGCACGCCCGAGATCGGCGGCCTCACCATCACGCAGGGCATGGAGGTGATCCGCGGCTGCCGCGGCCTCGACATCGTCGGCTGCGACCTGGTCGAGGTGGCGCCGCCCTACGATCCGACCGGGAACACGGCGCTCACCGGCGCCAACCTGCTCTATGAAATGCTGTGCGTCTTGCCGGGCGTGAACTACCGGAACTGACGCGGCCCCTTATCCCGCATCCACCCAGAGTTCCGTCACGCCGCCGCCGGCATTGATGGTCCAGCCAGGGATCTTGAGGTCGAAGGGGCAGGACGAGACCACGACGATCAGGTTCATCAAGGCCTCGAGCTCGACATGGCTGCCGGGTGCCACCGGGTTGGGCGGCGAGATCAGCGCGCCGTCCGCCTCCACATGGGTGTTGGTGAAAAAATTCACCGGCTGCGGGGTGACGGCGATCGTGTGACCGAGCCCCGCCATGGCCTCGGCCAGGTTGGCGGCGCAGCTTCGGTGCGGTGCAGCATGGCCGAACTGTGCGTAGCGGGCCTGGTCGCAGGCGGCGATCAGCATGTCATGGCAGCCGCCTGCGCTATCTTCCCGTAGCGTCAGCATCGGCCGGCGGAAACGGCTGAGGAGCTGGTCGCCGGGCTTCGGCTTGATCGAGCGAGTCGTTACCCACGTATGCATGGGCGACAACCACTCGTTGAGATCGTCGGCGTTGTAGGCGAAAAAGTCCGCGGCCTGGTGCCCGGCCGGTGTCGTGACCCGAACCCGTTTGCCCTTTGCCACAGGAATGGCACGGCCTTCGGCAGCCGGCACGACAATCCGATTCATGATCGGTTCTCCTAATCGAACACCGTCCGCTGCACCGGCAACAAATCGCGGGCGATGCTTTTTCATCTGGATTCCGGTGTCCGATAGAAACATGCTCGGGCGCGCTTCTCAAAGCCCCTCCACACGACCGGGGCTTGGGACGCCGGAAGGGATCGAGAACGGACCCGCAGATGCCAGCGTGTCGCAACGGCCCGGCCGGGGGTTTTCGTTATGGCTCTGGCGCTTTCTGCTCGCGATGGTCGTCGATGCCGAGACGGCCGTTTTCGCGTCTTATCGCCTGTCCAGGGGACTTGATGCTAAGCTGGGGCCGCTCCCGAGTCTGGCCAGTGATCAATGCAATCAAGCCTGATCTCCATGGCGCGGCCGCCCGCTGAGGGCGCCGACATGACCGGAAATGAAGTGCGAGTATGACGGAACACCGTCCCAACGCGCCAGAAATTGGCCATGCCCCAGAAGCTGGTCACGCCCAAGTCGGTTCGCCCAAGCGAATCCTCTCACCTTTCGAATCCTGGCCCCCGGTCCTCTTCTATGCGCCGGTCATCGTCTATTGGCTGCTCCTGGCCCTGCGCCATCGCAGCCTGACGCTGCCCGCCGTCGCCAACCCGCAGATCGAGCATGGCGGCCTGTGCGGCGAATCCAAGACGAAGCTCTTCGGCAGCATGGCGCCCGAGGGTCGCGAATGGCTGGCGCCCTATGTCAGCTTCGTGCGCGGCGACGAGAGCACCATCGATCGGGATGTCGAGCGATTGACGGCCGAGCTCGACAGCGCGGGGCTCGAGTTTCCTCTGGTCGCGAAGCCCGATGTGGGATGCCATGGCGCGGGCGTGCGCCTGGTCCATGACCGCGCCGAGCTGCGCGCCTATCTCCGCGCCTTTCCCGCCCATGAGCGGCTGCTGATCCAGCATTTCGTCGATTACGAGGGCGAAGCCGGCATCTTCTATGTCCGCCGCCCGAACGACGCGGTCGGCCGGATCTTCTCGATGACCCTCAAATATTTCCCCACGGTCATCGGCGACGGCGTCTCGACGCTGGGGCAGCTCATCCGGCACGATCCGCGCGCGGGCCGCCTGGCCCACATGTATCTGCCGCGCCATCAGCATCGCATCCACTGGGTGCCGCCGGAAGGCAAGCGCGTGCGGCTGGTCTTCGCCGGCAATCACTGCAAGGGCGCCATGTTCCGCAATGGCGGGCGCCTGGTGACGCCGGAGCTGGCCAGGCGCATCGACGAGCTGGCCCGCACCATCCCCTCCTTCCATTTCGGCCGGTTCGACGTCCGCTTCCGGTCGCTGGGCGAGCTGATGCAGGGCCAGGGCTTCACCATCGTCGAGTTCAACGGCGGCGGCAGCGAGGCCACCCACATCTGGGATCCCGATACCACGCTGCTCTCGGCCTATCGTGACCTGTTCGCGCAGACCCGCATCCTGTTCGAGATCGGTGCCGCCCATCGCGAGGTCGGCCACGAGCCCGCGGGCTGGCGCGTGCTGCTCGCCTCCTGGCTGCGCGAGCAGCAGCTCAAGCGCGCCTATCCGCTGACGGAGTAGCGAAGCGCTTCGTCCCTCTTCTCTCAGCGAATCGCGAGACTGCTTTCCTCGTCATGCCGGCTTCAGGCCGGTATCCATGAACACGGACACATGCCCCATCTTGCTTGATGGGTGTTCATGGATTCCCGCCTTCGCGGAAATGACGAAGGAGTGAACGCGTCTACCCTCGAAGAGGGTTACATGCCTTCAACCGATCGGCTCCAGGGTCTCGACATAGACCAGCAGCGTGCAGCCGCCGGGGGTGTGTGACCCGTGCTGCGTGCCCGCGCGCAGGAGCACCATGTCGCCGCGACGGTAGCGGCTCCCGTCATGGTCGATCAGCTCGCCCTCGAGCACGAGGAACATCTCGTCGGCGGTATGCTCATGCGCGGTCGAGGCGGCGCCCGGCGCCATCCGGATCACGTGGAAGCCGGTGCCGACGGGCCGCGCCTCGTCGAGCGGCAGCCAGCTCAGCCCCTCATAGACGATGTCCGGCGTGTCGAAGGAACGGAAGGGTTCCGAGTAGAGATTGCGGACGATGCGCTCGCCCGCCTTGACCGGCTTCATCGCCCTGCTCCCGCCCTTCCGGTTCCCGCTATTTGCGCTCCAGGTCGCGCTCGATCCGGCCGAGCCGCTTCAGCAGCTCGACCTGCATATTTTCGATCTTGTCGTGCAGATGCGAGACCTCGAGCTCGGCCTTGAGGTTCACGTCATACTCGATGTCGGTGCGGATGCGGTCCTTGGCGGCCTGCCGGCTCTGGCTCAGGAGCACGATCACGCTGAGGAAGATCGCCTCCAGCGACACGCACATCGTCAGGAGCCCGAAGGGGAACGGATCGAAGGCTTCAAGCCCGGGGATCATGTTCCAGCCGATCCAGACCGCGAACAGCACCCCGTGCAGGACCAGGAAGGCGAAGCTGCCGCTGAACTCGGCGATGGCATCGGTCGCCCGCTGGATCAGGGTCGCCCGCGATGCCATCACGTCGTTGGGGTTGCGCACCGCCGCCTGCCGCAGCCGCTGATCGGTCACGCGCAGCCGCGCCGCCATCACCGCCATCATGTCGAGCGCCGCCTCCGGCCGCGCCCGCACGAAGCGCAGCAGCGCGCCGCGATCGAGCACCAGCAGGTGGGTCGCCGCCATGGCCACCGCATTGGCCGTGCGCGGCCCCTGGTCCAGCAGGGACAGCTCGCCGAAGAGCTCGCCCGGGCCCGCATCGTGGAGCACGATTTTCTGCCCGAGCTTGTCGGTGGTGGCGAGCTCGACCGCGCCCTCGCAGACGATATACATCCGCTCGCCTTCCTCGCCGACGCGGAACAGGACCTCGCCCTCCGCGGCGTCCTGCTCCTCGACGAAGTCCGCCAGCATGACGCGGTCGTCGCGCTCGAGCCGCGAGAAGATCGGCGCACGGCTGATCGCCTCGACCTTGTGGGCGAGGTCCGCCGCCGCGTCCGCGGTGTCGCCGGCGACCGGCGACGGGGCTGTCCTGCTGTCGGCTGCCATTCCCCGGGGCGCCCTGGGCGAAACCTGCGCCTTACTCGCCCGCCGCGGCCAGCGGCACCAGGCGCTCGGGCGCCTGGAACGGACGGTCGTGGCGCAAGGCCGGGATCATCTGCCGCGCCTCCTCGACCTTCGCGGGATCGATCTCGGCCATGACATAGCCCACCTTGTCGCCCGCATCGGCCAGCACCTCGCCCCAGGGGCTGACGATCAGCGAATGGCCGAAGGTGCGCCGTCCCTCGGCGTGGGTCCCGCTCTGGGTCGCCGCGAACACATAGCTGCCGGTCTCGATCGCGCGGGCCCGCACCAGCACATGCCAATGGGCGAGGCCGGTCGTGTAGGTGAAGGCGGCCGGGATGCCGAGATAGGCGGCACCGCCCTGCGCCAGCGCGCGGAACAGCGCCGCGAAACGCAGATCGTAGCAGATCGAAAGCCCCATCGGGCCCCAGGGCAGCGCCGCGAGCACGGCCTTGTCGCCGGGCGCCACGGTCGCCGATTCGCGGTAGACATGGCCATCCTTGATGGCGACGTCGAAGAGATGGATCTTGTCGTAGCGCGCGGCGATGCGGCCCTCGGGATCGATCACGAAGGCACGGTTGGCGACCCGCGAGGCGCCCTTCTCCTTGATCAGCAGCGAGCCGACATGGATCCAGCGACCGAGCTCCCGGGCCAGGCGGCGAAAGGCGGCGAGCCCCGGATCCTCGGCCTCGGTCACCGCCTTGCGCAGCACCGCCGCATTGTCGGGCTCGATCATCGTCGCCATCTCGGGCAGCTGGATCAGGTCGGCCCCGTCCTTCGCGGCGCCCCGGATCAGCGGCTCGATCGCGGCTATCGACGGCGCCATCTCGCGCTCGGCGCAGTTCTGCACGACAGCGACACGGAAGCGGTTGGACATGGCTAGTACCTCATCCCGAATGAGCACCAGTGCATCCCGACCCCGGCCTGGCGCGGGAGGGGTGTCGCAGGTCCGGAACCATATCCCGCGCCCGGCAGCGGAACAACCTTGACCGTCGCCCGAGAGTCACCCCCCGGGCCAGCCATCCGGACGACCTCGTCGTGAGGCTTGATGACCGCGCCACCGCCCTCGGGGACCGCAGGCCGGGCATCGCTCCCTGAAGTTGCAGCACAGCGCCGGCAACACCAGCAGCACCGCCGCCGGCCGATCCGTCGTGATCTTGCGCGTGATATATCCTCCGGTCTTCAGTCCCGGAGAAGCGGTTGACAGCGAGGGCTGTTCTGGTCCATGCGAAGCGCTGTTTCAGCGCCGGCCGCGGCGGACGCCCCTATAGCTCAGCTGGTAGAGCAGCGGTTTTGTAAACCGAAGGTCGCGGGTTCAAATCCTGCTGGGGGCACCACCGCCCGCACCGCCAGGGCGCGAGCGGCAAACCCGATCATCGCTACCTCTTGCCGGCGCCGCAGAAGGTCTTATCGGAACCGATCTGCTGGCTCGACGACACCGCGGCACCCGAGCAGTCGCCATAGCCGCGCGACGGGTTGTTGTGGATGTCGTTGAAGCCGGGCGGCGTACCGGGCGAGGTGACGTCTCCGCCGGGCGGCAAGCCGCCGCCGCTGCTGGCCGGGGGCGGGGTCGTCGGTCCGCCATAGGGCGTCAGCCCCGAAGGCATCTGCGGCTGGAACTGGGCACCGGGGCGCAACAGATCCACGCCATGCATGTCGTCATAGGCAAAAGCGGCGGGCCCGGCGAGCAGGGTCGCAATCGCCAACCCCAGGGCCCAGAACCTCACCGCGAGCCGTTTTCTTGCGGGTTTCATGGCTTTTCATTTGGTGCCGCCCGGGCCTTCCGGCAATGCCAGGAACGCAGGCGTGATCGGCCGCGAATCAATGGCTTCCTTGACGGGCGCGACAAGCCGCCCCAGGCTCTACGCCCGCGAACAGGGGGCAATCGCACCGGGCGCCGAACCTGCCCCAGAAGACGCCGGACAGGGGGGAGCATGGCCAGCCGCAAACCGGACGCTTCGAGCCGGGTCAAGGTCGATGGGTATGAGGTGGTGACCTACAGCTTCGGCAGCGGGAGCGAGGTGCTGTTCCTGCTGAATGGCGGGCCGGGGTTGCCTTCGCTCTATCTGCGCGAGCCGCTGCTGCCCCTGCTCGAGCAGGGCTATCGGATCGTCACTTATGACCAGCTCGGTTGCGGCGCCTCCGACCGTCCGACCGACCCGAAGCTCTGGACCATGGCACGCTATGTCGCCGAGGTGGAGACGGTGCGCCAGGCGCTGGGGCTCGGCCCGGTGCATCTGCTCGGCCATAGCTGGGGCGGCTGGCTCGGGATCGACTACGCCCTCACCCACCCGGCCTCGATCAAGACTTTTATCCTCTCCAACACCTGCGGAGACATGCCGCATCTGGTTGGCGAGCTGAACCGGCTGCGCGCGGCGCTGGGGCCCGAGACCGTCGCCATGATGCAGCATCACGAGGCCGACGGAACGATCGACCATCCCGAATATCAGGCGGCCGTCACGATCCTCAATTACCGCCATGTCTGCCGGCTGCAGCACTGGCCCGAACCGGTCTCCCTCTCGCTCGGCGACTGGAACATGGGGCCCTACGGCACCATGCAGGGGCCTAACGAGTTCCTCTATATCGGCAATCTCAAGGACTGGAACCGGATCCCGGACCTGCACCGGATCACCCGGCCCTGCCTGATCCTGACCGGCCATTTCGACGAGTTGGGCCCGGCCTGCGCCATGCGCATGAAGCAGGCGCTGCCCGATGCCGAGCTGACCGTGTTCCCCAACAGCTCGCATATGCCGATGTACGAGGAGCCGGCGGCCTATCTGGCGCGGGTCTCGGCCTTTCTCGGGCAGCATCGCGGCTGAAGCGGCGCCGGCGGGTTTGACCACCGCGGGCGGCGGGCCCTATTGTTGGCGGGTGAAGGCGCCCGGCAGCCGATGGCGGAGAGGCGCCGCGAAGCAGAGGGAGCTTCGTGCGCTGCGCGACGTGATCGACAGTTTCTCCGAGCGGATTGGCGGCGCCGAAAGTCTCGAGCGCTGTCTCGATCTGCTGCTCGAAGCCGTGGCTCCGCTCGGCTTCTCCTCGATCATATACGATTATGCGCCCGTGCCGGTCGCGCATGACGGGCGCATGATCCGCCCTAACCTGCTCAACGCCCGCAACATACCGAACGACTTCACCGGGCTCTGGTGCGACCAGGGCTATTACCGCATCGACCCGGTGCAGCAGACCTGCATCGAGTCCAACCTGCCCTTCCTCTGGTCCTTCACGGGCAGCAACGATCATCTGCTGGAGCGGCCGCTGACGCGCGAGCACCAGCCGGTGATCGCCTATCTCAAGGACACGCGCCTGAGCTGCGGGGCCACGGTGCCGATCCATTCGCGCGATGGCAGCCTGGCCACGGTCACCGCCATCCGGATCGACGCCGAGGACGGGTTCGAGCGTTTCGCGCGCCGCGAGCTCGCGACCTTCGCCTATCTGGCGCATTTCATGCACGAAGCGGCCCTGCGCAGCTTCGACGAGGAGACGCGGCGCTGCCACGCGGTGTCGCTCAGCCCGCGCGAGATCGAATGCCTGCGCTGGGCGGCGCGCGGCAAGACGGCCGAGGACATCGCCGAGATCCTCGACCGCGCCCCGGCCACCATCTGCCTGCATCTCAACAACGCCCAGCACAAGCTGGGTGCCCAGAACCGCGCCCAGGCGATCGCCCGCGCCGCGCATTACCGGCTTCTGGGCGCGGGGCTCTAAGGCGCCAGCACCGGTCTTCCCCGTTTCCGGGGCGAGACCGCATGTCCCCTATCAGTTCTGCTAGTTGTCCCCGTCCTGTCGCGGCTCCTAGCCTGGAATGGGCCGGCGCGGTTCTTTCCGCGCCCTACCCCCTTTTCAGACCTGGAACCGCCCCATGGCCCTGCTCGACCCGCCGCTTCCTGCCGACGCCCGTCCGCCGGATGAGACTTTCCGGGTCAGGATCGACGGCTACGAGGTCCAGGTCTACAGCTACGGGCGGGGGCCCGAGGTGCTGTTCTGCCTCAATGGCGGGCCGGGCCTGCCTTGCGACTATGTGCGCGAGACCCACAGCGTCATGGCCGACCATGGCTATCGCGTGGTGGTCCACGACCAGCTCGGCACCGGCCGGTCCGACAAGCCCAAGGACAAGGGCCTCTGGACCATCGGCCGCTATGTCGGGGAGGTGGAGACGCTGCGCCGGACGCTGGGCCTCGGACGGGTCCATCTGCTGGGCCAGTCCTGGGGCACCTGGCTCGGCTTCGAATATCTGCTGACCCACCCCGAAGGCGCCAAGAGCTTCGTCTGCGCCAACGGCACCGCCGAGGTGCCGTTGCACCTGCTGGACCTCCAGCGGCTGCGCGGCGCGCTCGGGGCCGAGACGGTCGCCATGATGGCGCGCCACGAGGCCGAGGGAACGACCGACCACCCGGAATACCAGGGCGCCCTCCAGATCCTGAACTACCGCCATGTCTGCCGCCTCGACCATTGGCCGCCGGCGCTGATGCGTTCGCTCGACGGCATCAACATGGACATCTACGGCACCATGTGGGGGCCGAACGAGTTTACCTGCATCGGCAATCTCAAGGACTGGGACCGGCTCGCCGACCTGCCGCGCATCGAGCAGCCCTGCCTGGTGCTCTGCGGCCATCACGACGAACTGACGCCCGACAGCGCCGCGCGCATCGCCCGCCGGCTCAAGAAGCCGACGCTCAGGATCTTCAAGAACAGCTCGCACATGCCGTTCTTCGAGGAGCCGACCGACTATATCGCGACACTCAGGAGCTTCCTCGATCGGCATCGGGGCGGCTGAAGACGAACCGCTCCATCAAGGGGCGGCCCAGAGACGGGGAGGATTCCGCATCATGACATTCGACAAGCCACGGCGCCTGCTGCCGGCCCTGCTGGTCGCGGCAGCACTGGTCTTCGCCGCGGCCCAGGCCTGGGCCGGGGGCGTGCTCAAGATCGCGCGCGAGCAGGACAGCACCACCTTCGATCCGATCTACACCATCCTGGCGCCCGATATCTGGGTCTTCAACCAGTTCTATTCCACGCTGGTGCGCGCCAATGCGGACGCGACCGGGATCGAGCCCGATCTCGCCGAGACATGGGATATCTCGCCCGACGGCACCGTCTATACCTTCCATCTGCGCGAGGCGAAATTCTCGGACGGCACGCCGGTCCTCGCCAGCGACGTGGTGTTCAGCCTGCTGCGGGCCCGCGACGACGAGAAGTCGGTGCTGCGCTCGATGTTCTCGCCGATCGACAAGGCCGAGGCGCCGGACGACCGCACGGTGGTGCTGAGGCTCAAGGGCCCCAGCGCGCCCCTCATGTCGACGCTCGCCATGTTCGCGGCCTCGATCCTGCCCGAGCATGCGGTCAAGGCCGAGGGCGAGGCCTTCGGCGAGAAGCCGGTCGGCTCCGGCGCCTTCGTGCTGAAGGAATGGAAGCGCGGCGACAGCATCATCCTCGCCCGTAACCCGCTCTACTGGGAAAAGGGCCTGCCCAAGCTCGACGGCATCGAGTGGATCTATGTGCCCAACGACAACACCCGCATGCTCAAGCTCAAAGCCGGCGAGGTCGATGCCGCGACCTTCGTGCCCTGGAACCAGATCAAGGAGCTGCAGGCCGACAAGAACATCCAGGTCCAGCTCGACAAGTCGACGCGCATGGACCACATCCTGGTCAACCATGCGCACAAGCCGCTCGACAACAAGCTGGTGCGCCAGGCCTTGAACATGGCCATCGACCAGAAGGCGATCGTCGACGTCGTCACCCAGGGCTTCGGCACGCCCGCCAACTCCTTCTTCCCGCTCGACGGCATGGACTACAACCCCGCCAACCCCAACTATCCGTACGATCCCGAGAAGGCGAAGAAGATCCTCGAGGAGCAGGGCGTGAAGGACCTGACCCTCAGCTTCGCGCTGGTCGCCGGCGACACGGCGCACGACCAGATCGGCGTGCTGGTGAAGGACCAGCTCGCCAAGATCGGCGTCACGGTCAATCTGAACAAGATGGAGGGCGGCCAGCAGTGGGACGCGCTGGTCAACGGCGACTACGACATCGGCGTGATGTGGTGGGTCAACGACGTGTTCGACCCGGACGAGAAGGCCCAGTTCTGCGTCTCGGGCGATCCCGAGAACCGGTCCTACTACACCAACTACAAGAACCCGGTCGTGAGCGACCTGGTCAACAAGGCCGCGGTCGAGCAGAACCCCGAGAAGCGCAAGCAGATGTATTACGAGATCCAGCGCATCGCGAAGGACGACGTGCATTGGATCGACCTCTATTACAGCCCGTTCCGCAATGCGTCGCGGTCGAACGTGAAGGGGTTCGTCCAGAACCCGCTCGGCCGCTACATGCTGGAAACGGCCGACATCGTCAATTGAGCGGGGCTGAGGGCGTGGGAGGGCGGCGTCCCCAGGGGCGCCGCCCTCTTCGTTGCCCGGCCGGGGTCGCGCCGTCTGGAGCGCGGCCGGGAAGGCCGATAGGATTGCCGCCTGAACCCGACCGCCGCCCGTCACCGGACAGCTTCACGAGCCCATGGGCCGATACCGCTTCATCCTCTGGCGTCCCCTGCAGCTGGTGCCGGTGCTGCTGGGCGTGAGCCTGATCAGCTTCCTGCTCGTGCATTCGATTCCGGGCGACCCGGTCCGGGTCCTGCTCGGCACCCGCGCGACCGCCTCGGTGATCGAGGCCACCCGCGCCCAGTACGGCCTCGACCAGCCGCTGGCCCTGCAATATCTCTATTTCCTGAAGAACCTGGCCGCCGGCGAGTTCGGCAAGTCGATCATCTTCAAGGTCGGCATCCCGAAGCTGGTGGTCGGCCGGATCGTCCCCACCCTGTTCCTGCTGGGCTATGCGATCCTGCTCTCGGTGGTCATCGCCATCGGGCTGGCGGTGCTGGCCGCCCTCTATCGCGGCCGGCTGCCCGATCAGCTGGTCCGGGTCTATTCCACGGCGGGGCTGGGACTGCCGGCCTTCTGGCTCGGCATCGTGCTCATCATCCTCTTCAGCATCGAGCTCGGCCTCTTTCCGGTCTCGGGCTACGGCGAGACCCCGCTCGAGCATCTCCATCACCTGTTCCTGCCCTCGCTCACGATTGCGCTCGCGCTTTCGCCGGTGCTGATCCGCAACCTGCGTGCCAGTCTCCTGGTCGAGATGGAGGCGGACTATGTGAAGGCCGCCCGCTCGCGGGGAATCGCCGAAGCCAGGATCTTCCGCCGCCATGTGTTCCGCAACTCGCTGATCCCGACCATCACGCTGCTGGGCGTGAATATCGGCTGGCTCATCGGCGGCACGGTCGTGGTCGAGCAGGTCTTCTCGGTGCCGGGCCTGGGCTCGCTGATGGTGAGCTCGATCTTCGCCCGCGACTATCTGGTGGTGCAGGTGGTGACGCTGGCCTTCGCGCTGGCGGTGATCCTCACCAACTTCATCGTCGACATCGTCACGGTGGCGCTCGATCCGCGGATCAAGCTATGACCCTGACGCCGGCCCATCGCGCCGCCACCCTCCCCTTTCGCCTCGCTGCCCAAGGCCTGGCCGCACCCGCGGCGCTGAAGCTGGGCGCCGCGATCTCGCTCGCCTGGCTCTTCCTCGCCCTCGCGGCACCGCTGGTGGCGCCCTACGACCCCATCGCCCAGGACCTGGAGCAGACGCTGCGCCATCCGGGCTGGGCCCACTGGCTCGGCACCGACAATTTCGGCCGCGACGTGCTGAGCCGCATCATCTGGGGCGCGCGCTTCGATCTCGCCATGGGCCTGCTCGGCGTGATCGTGCCCTTCATCCTCGGCAGCGCCATCGGGCTGGTCGCGGGCTATTTCGGCGGCCTCGTCGACACGCTGCTGATGCGCCTCCTCGACATCACCATCTCCTTTCCCTTCTTCGTACTGGTGATCGCGATCATCTCGGTGCTGGGGGCCGGCCTCGCCAGCTTCTTCATCGCCGTGGCGCTGGTCGGATGGGTCAGCTATGCGCGCCTGATCCGCAGCCAGACCCTGGTGCTGAAGCATAGCGACTTCGTGCTGGCGGCGCGCAATCTGGGCTATAGCCGCCGCCGCATCATGGCGCGCCATATCCTGCCCAACGCCGTGCTGCCGGCGGTGGTGTTCTCCATGTCCGACGTGGTGCTGACGATCCTGCTGGGCTCGTCGCTCTCCTATCTGGGGCTGGGCGTGCAGCCGCCCGCGGCCGAATGGGGCGTGATGATCGCCGAGGGCCAGACCTTCCTGGCCACGGCCTGGTGGATCAGCTTCTTCCCCGGGCTTGCCATCGTGACGCTTGCCCTGGGCTTCAGCCTGCTGGCCGACGGGCTGGCGGAGACGTTGGGAATCCGCGAATGACCGCGGCGCTGATCGAGGCCCAGGACCTCACGGTCGAGATCGAGACCCGGGGCAACCGGCTGCGGCCCGTGGACCGGGTCTCCTTCGTGCTCCGGGCCGGCGAGGTCATGGGGCTGGTGGGCGAAAGCGGCTCCGGCAAATCCATGACCTGCCGCGCGCTGATGCGCCTGCTCCCCGGCCGACAGGCGCGCATCGCCGGCGGCAAGGTGCTGTTCGAGGGCCGCGACATCGCAGGGCTCCCCGAAGCGCAGATGCGCGCGTTGCGCGGCCCGCAGATGGCGATGATCTTCCAGAATCCCTCCTCGCATCTGGACCCGGTCATGACCATCGGCGAGCAGATCGCCGAAGCCATCCGCTCTCACGAGCCCATGAGCAGGAAGGCGGCGCGCGCGCAGGCCGCGGAGCTGCTGCGCCAGGTGGGCTTTCCGGATCCCGCCCGCCAGCTCGACGCCTATGCCCACCAGTTCAGCGGCGGCATGCGCCAGCGCGCCATGATCGCGGCGGCGCTCGCCTGCCGGCCCAAGCTCCTCATCGCCGACGAGCCGACCACGGCGCTCGACGTCACGGTGCAGGCCCAGATCCTGCGCTTGCTGCTCGACCTGCGCGACCGCACGGGGCTCGCCATCATCCTCATCACGCACGACCTCGGCGTGGTGGCGCAGACCTGCGAGAGCGTGGCCGTCATGTATGCCGGACGGATCGTCGAGCGCGCCCGCAAGGCCGACCTGCTGCGCCGGCCCCTGCATCCCTATACCGAGGCGCTGATGCGCTCGCGTCCCGAGCAGGTGCCCGTGGGCCGGCTCCTGCCCTCGATCGAAGGCCAGCCGCCCACTTTGTCGCAACTGCCGGCGGGCTGCCGGTTCCATCCGCGCTGCAGGCACAGCCGCCCCGCCTGCGAGGCCACCACGCCCACGCTGGCCGCGGCCGCGGGAAATCGCGTCACCGCCTGCCTGCGCTGGGAGGAGCTCTATGCGGGCCCGGCCGGAGGGCGCGCATGACGGCGCTCCTGGAGACCGACGCCCTGACCGTCGAGTTCCGCGAGGGCGGGCTCGGCGCGCTGTTCAATCCCGCGGGCGCGCGCGTGACCCATGCGGTCAACGGCGTCTCGCTGTCGGTCGCTCCCGGCGAGACCCTGGGGCTGGTCGGCGAGAGCGGCTGCGGCAAGAGCACGCTCGGACGCGCCATGCTGCGGCTGGTGGAGCCGCGCGCCGGAAGCGTGCGGTTCGGCGGGACCGATCTCGCCGCCCTCGACCCCGCGCGGCTCACGCGCTTCCGCCGCCGGGCGCAGATGATCTTCCAGGACCCCTTCGCGGCGCTCAATCCGCGGCTGACCATCGGCGAGACCCTCGCCGAGGTGTTCCGTGTCCATCGTCTCTGCGCCCCCGGCGAGATCCCGCAACGGCTGGCGGCGCTGATGCAGAGCGTGGGCCTGTCGCCCGACCTGGCCGCGCGCCGACCGGCCGCTCTTTCCGGCGGCCAATGCCAACGCGTCGGTATCGCCCGCGCGCTGGCCGTGGGGCCCGAGCTCCTGATCGCCGACGAGGCGGTCTCGGCGCTCGACGTCTCGATCCAGGCCCAGATCCTCAACCTGCTGACGCAGCTCTGCGCCGAGCGGCATCTGGCACTGATCTTCATCTCGCACGATCTGGGCGTGATCCGGCATCTCTGCCGGCGCGTGGCCGTCATGTATCTCGGGCGGATCGTCGAGGAAGGCCCGACCGAAGCGGTCTTCACGAACCCCCGCCATCCCTATACCGCGGCCCTGCTCGCTTCGATCCCGCGCATGGCGCCTGACGGCAGCCTGCCGCCGCCGCAGCTCCTGGACGAGCCGCCCAGCCCCACCCGCCTGCCGCAAGGCTGCGCCTTCCATCCCCGGTGCCCCAAGGCCTTCGCTCTCTGCCGACAGGGCCCCGCTCCCGCCTTGCGCCGCCAGGAACCGGTCCAGGTGGCCTGCGAGCTCTATCCCCCTCTCGTGAACGGCAGCGCCCCCGCCGGCCATTGACGGCGCTCGGGCCCGAAGCGCCATAATTCCGGCCGCTGAGGAATAAAAACCAACGAACCTTCGGGGGTTTCCCATGCGCGCCACGCTTCACCGCCTCGCGGCGATCTCGATTGCCTGGCTGTTCGCCCTGACCCTGGGCGCCGGCGCCGCCAGCGCCGGCGGCACACTCAAGATCGGGCGCGATCAGGACAGCACGACCTTCGACCCCATCCTGATCAGCCAGAACGCCGATCTCTGGGTCATCATCAATGCCAACGGCACGCTCGTCCGGAACAATTTCGACGGCACCGCCGTCGAGCCCGACCTGGCGGAGAGCTGGACGGTGTCGCCGGACGGACTGGTCTATACCTTCAAGCTGCGCGACGGCCTCAAGTTCAGCGACGGCTCGCCGATCAAGGGCTCCGACATCCGCTTCAGCCTCGAGCGGCTGCGCGACACGAAGGAGTCCGTGTTCGGGGCGATGTATGCGCCGATGAAGACGATCGAGACGCCCGACGATCGGACCGTGGTGATCACGCTCTCCCAGCCGACGGCGCCCTTCATCACCTTCATCGCCATGTTCGCGGCCTCGATCCTGCCGGAAGACTACGTCAAGAACCATTATGACGAGTATCTCGAGCACCCGATCGGCGCCGGCGCCTTCAAGATCGTCGAGTGGAAGCGCGGCGAGTATGTCGCGCTCGAGAAGAACCCCTATTCCTGGGAGGGGCCGGCCAAGCCGAAGCTCGACCGCGTCGAGTGGCACTACATCCCGAACGACAACACCCGCATCCTCAAGCTCCAGGCGGGCGAGATCGACGCGATGATCTTCGTGCCCTTCAACCGCGTGGCCGAGCTGCAGAAGGACCCCAATCTGCAGGTCCATCTCGACCTCTCGACCCGCGAGGATCATCTGCTGGTCAATCACAGCCACCCGCCCCTGGACAAGAAGGAGGTGCGCCAGGCGCTCTGCAAGGCGATCGATCTCGACGCCATCGTGAAGGTCGCGACCTTCGGCATCGGAACGCCGGCGAATTCCTATATCCCCAAGGGCAGCCTCTTCTACAACCCCGACAACCCGCGCTGCGCCTACGAGCCCGACAAGGCCAAGCAGATGCTGGCCGCCGCCGGCGTCAGCGGGCTCACGCTCAAGTTGCTGATCTCGTCGGGCGACGTCACGGCCGAGCAGGTCGCGGTGCTGGTGCAGAGCCAACTCGCCCAGGTCGGGATCACCGTCGCTATCGAGAAGCAGGAGGTGGGGCAGGCCTGGGAGACGGAGATCGCGGGCGATTACGATCTCAGCATGAACTACTGGACCAACGACATCATCGATCCGGACGAGAAGACCTCGTTCAGCCTCTATGGCGATCCGGACAACATGTCCTATCACACGCGCTACAAGAACCCCGAGGTCTCGAAGCTGATCGACGAGGGGCGAACCGAGATGGACCCCGCCAAGCGCAAGGCGATCTACGACAAGATCCAGGCCATCGCGAAGGACGATGTGAACTGGATCGACCTCTATTATTCGCCCTATCGCAACGCGACGCGGACCAACGTGAAGAACTTCACCCAGAATCCCCTGGGGCGCTTCACGCTCGAGGATACGGAACTGACGCAGTAACGCGGTCGTCGGGAGGGGATGCGGTCACACCCGCAGCCCCTCCTCGAACCCCTTCAGGCTCGCAACCAGGTTCCGCCCCAGCTCGGGCGAGGGATAGCCGCCCTCCTGCACCAGCACGGTCGGCAGCCTGAGCTTGCCGATGCGCCGGCAGATCTCCTCGAAGCCCGGCGTCGTCACCTTGAGGCCCGCGAGCGGATCGCCTTCATAGGCGTCGAGCCCCAGCGCCACCACCAATGCCTCGGGCGCGTAGAGGCGGACCTCGCCGAGCGCACGGTCAAGCGCCGCCAGGAAGGGCTCGTCGCCGCTGCCCAGCGCCAGCGGCAGGTTGAGATTGTAGCCTTCGCCCGCCTGCTCGCCCCGCTCCGCGGCATGGCCCCAGAAGAACGGATAGAAGTTCGCGGGGTCGGCATGGATCGAGACGGTCAGCACGTCCGCGCGCCGGTAGAAGATGCCCTGCGTGCCGTTGCCGTGATGGAGATCGACATCGAGGATGGCGACCCGTGACGCGGTGCGGCGCAGCTCGGTCGCCGCGATCGCGCAATTGTTGAGGTAGCAGAAGCCGCCGGCCATGTCGGCGAAGGCATGATGCCCGGGCGGACGGCAGAGGGCGTAGGCGGCCGGGGCGCCCGCCTGCACCAGCCTCGCGGCATGAACCGCCGTGTCGGCGCTGGCCGTGATCGCGGCCCAGCTCCCGGAAGCGAGCGGACAGGCGGTGTCGGCCATGTGATAGCCCGCCTGCCCCACGACGCTCTCCGGATAGCCGGCGCGCCGGCCGTTGGGATGGACATTGGGGATGACCTCCGCCGAAGCGCCCGGCAGCGCCTGCCAGCGCTCATGCGCGGTCTCGAGGAAGCGCAGATAGCGCGGCGTATGGACCGCAGCCCGAGGGCCGGGTCCGTGGCTCTCGGGCGCCACCAGCCGGTGGCCGCGGCTTTCGGCCGCCTCTTTCAGCACCATCGCCCGCGCCGGGATCTCGGGACAGGGCTGGCGCTGTCCGCGCACCAGGAAGCCCGAAGGATGATGGCCGAGCTGCGCCTCGGTGAAGACGATCTGCATGAAGCGGAATCTACCAGGGGATCCGCTTGCGGTCGCGGAAGAAGCCGCCCGAGGGCCCGCCCTTCGGCAAGGTCGCGAGCCAGACCGCCGTATCGGCGCCCTCGGCCAGGCTGCGGGTCGCATAGGGGCCGCCCATGTCCGACTTCACCCATCCCGGGCACATGCAGTTGACCAGGATGTCCTTGGCCTTGGGGTCCGCCTTGAGCTCGGCGGCGAAGATGGCCGTGACGGCATTCAAGCCCGTCTTGGCGATGCGATAGCCCGCCTCGCCCACCCCCATGTCCTCGAGCTGGCCCGATCCGCTCGACACATTGACGATCCGGCCATGCTTGCGCCGCTTCATCATCGGCAGGATCGCCTGGATCAGCTGCAGCGGCCCGTAGAGATTGGTCTCCATGGTCTCGCGGACCTTCGACATCGGCTCCGACTGGATGCTGTCGATCGGCGAGCCCTTGGCGTCATAGCCGCCCTCGAGATAGATGCCGGCATTGTTCACCAGCAGGTCGCACCCGCCGAGCTTGCTCTCCAGATGGCGGGCGAGCGCGCGGATCCGCTTCGCGTCGGTGACGTCGAGCCTGAAGAATTCGACCGGCCCCGCCTTCGGCCCCAGCTCTCCCTTGAGCGCCTTGACGGCCTCCTTGCCCTTGGCCGGGTCGCGCGCGGTCAGCACCACGTGAAACCCCTGCCCGCCAAGCTGCCGGCAGATCTCCCGGCCGATGCCCCGATTGCCGCCGGTCACCACCGCCACGCCAAGCGCCTTCGCCATCCCCTGGGCTCCTTTTTTCCGTCCAGCACCTCTCCGCGCCCGCCTGCCGGATGGCGCGCCGACGCCAGTTGACGCCCTTCAAGAGCGGCGCACAACCATAGGATTTTTCAGGATATTTTTGGAACCGTTAAAGCGCTGCCGGAAGACGGCATGGTAACCAAATCGCTACCCTTGTCCCTTAAGGTCAATCTGGAGCGGCCTCTGGTTTTTGCGCCCATGAGGCCAGGCACAGAAGGATCGACCCCCGTGACCCGCTTCCTCGTCACAACCGAGAACCCGACCGGATGGCGCCTCGAGGACATCCTCAGCGAGATCCAGAAGGACATCATCCGCCGCTGCAACAAGATCCTCGACGATCCGAGCCCCGTTGCGGCCCCGGTGCGTTACAACAATGTCCGGATCATGGGCATGCTGACCGAGTGCATCAAGCTGGCGGAGGATTCCACGCGCCTGCTGAACACCCTCGGGCCGAGCCAGGCCGCTACCGGCGGCCCGCCGCGGATCGGCGTGCCCTAGGAAGAGCGCCTGCGTTCCCGGGCGCGCGGGCAGGACGCACCGAAGCTCAGGCGCCCATCACCACCAGCGCGTCGACCGCGACGACGCCCTTGCCCTGGGCCAGCACCATCAGCGGATTGACGTCGAGCTCGACCAGCTTGTCGCGCTGTGCATAGGCATAGCCCGCGATCGCCATCACGGCGTCGACCGCGGCCTCGATATCGCCGGCAGACTTGCCGCGATAACCCTTGAGCAGCTTCGCGATCTTGAGGCCGCCGATCGCCCGCGCCACATCCTGGCGCACCACCGGCAGCAGCAGGGTCGCCGCATCCTCGACCATCTCGACCAGGATGCCGCCGGCACCGACCACGAGAACCAGGCCGAACTGCGGATCGCGCTTCACGCCCACGATCAGCTCGGCGACCACATCCGACACCATGCGCTCGATCAGGAAGCGCTCCGCCTTGGCGCCTGGTTTGTAGCGGCCGAGATTCTCGCCGATGGCGGCAACCGCCGCCTTGAGCTCGTCCGCGCTCTTGAGGTTGAGCTTGACGGCCCCCGCCTCGGTCTTGTGCGCCAGCACCGGCTCCGCCAGCTTCGCCACCACCGGAAAGCCCAGCGCCGCGCCGGCCGCCGCCGCATCGGCGGCGCTCGCCAGGCGGCCCTCCGGAACCGTCAGGCCATGGGCCTTCAAGGCGGCCTTGCCCTCGGCCTCGCCCAAAAGGCGTGTCTTCGCCGGCACCGGCGGCAAGCTCGGCAGCAAGGCCGCTTCGAGCGCGCCCGGCGCCGTCAACTCGCGGTGGCGCCGGCCGAAGCGGGCGGCACCGGCGAAGGAGTCGATGGCGGTCTGCAGGCCCTGGAGCGGCGTGCCGCCGGACTTGATGATGTGGTCGCGGGCCTCGATCGGCATCAGTTCCGAGAGCGAGCTTGTCACCAGCGCCGGCTTGCCATGGATCTTGCCGGCGCGTATGACCGCGTCGGTGGCGATGAAACAGGCGTCGTAGCCGCTCTTGTCGTCGATCGGGAAGTCGATCACCAGCATCGCCGCGTCATAGTCGCCGTGCAGCGCGGTCTCGAAACAGGTCTCGAGCTTGTCCTTGTGGCCCCAGAGCGAGGTGTTGTAGTCGAGCGGGTTGTTGACCGTGGCGAAGTTCGGCAGCTGCGCGCGCAAGGAAGCCGCCGTCTTGGGCGGGAAGTTGGGCAGCTCGACGCCGACCTCGGCCGAGCGGTCGGCCGTCATCAGGCTGTCGCCGCCCGAGCAGGTGAAGACCACGAGGCGGTTGTCCGCGGGCACGCCGCCGATCGACAGCAGCTTCGCGGTCTCCAGCAGCTCGGAGAGCTCGCGCACCCGCACCACGCCCAGCCGGTCGAACAGCGTGCTGTAGAGCTTGTCGTTGCCGGCGAGCGAGCTGGTGTGGCTCATGGCGAGCTTGCTGCCGAGCTCGGAATTGCCGGCCTTGAGCGCCACGACCGGCTTGCCGGCCTTGAGCGCCTTGAGCGCCGAGCGCGCGAAGCGCGCCGCATCCGGCATGCCTTCCATGTAGAGGCCGATCACCGACACATGCGGATCGTCCGCCAGGCACTCGATATAGTCGGCGATATCGAACACCGCCTGGTTGCCGCAGGTGATGACGTAGGAGAGCGGCACCGAACGCTGATGGTTGGTGAGGTTGAGCGCGATATTGCCGCTCTGCATCACGAGCGCCACGCCGCCCTGGGAGCGCGCCCAGCCCGGCCCCGAGGCGAACATGGCGACGCCGTCGACATAGTTGAGCAGGCCGTAGCAGTTGGGGCCGACCACCGCGAGATCGCCGGCATTGGTCACCAGCGCCTTCTGCAGCTCGATCCCCTCGCCGCCGACCTCGGCGAAGCCCGCGGCATAGCAGACCACCCCGCCCGCCCCCATCCGCGCCAGCTCGCCCACCATCTCGACCGTCATCTCGCGCGGCACCGCCAGGAACACCGCGTCGGGCGGCTCGGGCAGATCGGCCAGCGTCTTGAAACAGGGAAGCCCGGCGATCTCGGGATATTTCGGATTGACCGGCCAGATCTTGCCGGAGAAGCCGGCCTTCTGGCAGAGCTCGATCGGGACGGCGACGCCCTGGCCGCCGATGAAGGCGACATGGCGCGGCGAGAGCAGGCGGCGCAGGTTGGCCAGGCGGCGTTTCTGCCGGTCGTCGGGCGCGGACATGGGCGTGGGATCGATCGCGATGTTCATGGGAACGGGGCTACGGGGCAGGTTTCGGCATCCAGTCTGGCCGAGATGAAAGGGGCTGGCTAGGCCGGGATAGGAAGGGCTCAGGCGGCCGGAACCGGCCCTATCAGATGGTCGCCGCCATCCAGAATCAGCGTCGTGCCCGTCATGTAATCGCCCGCCGGCGACACCAGGAAGGCGACGAGCTGCGCCACCTCCTCCGGCCGCCCCATCCGCTTGATCGGCAGCCGCTGGATATCGGCCGCCATCTCCGCCTGGTCATATTGGGCCAGCGCCGGCGTATCGATGGTGCCGGGCGCCACCGCGTTGATCGTGATGCCGTGCCGGCCCCAGGCCAGCGCCAGGGATTTGGTCAGGTTGATGACGCCGGCCCGCGCGGCCCCGGCATGGGCGGCGCCGGGCAGTCCCTGAAACAGGGACAGCACGATATTGACGATCCGGCCCGGGCGTCCGGCGGCCAGGAGCCGCCCGCCGACCGCCTTGGTCATGTGCCAGGTGCCGTTCAGATTGAGATCCACCACGGCGCGAAAGCCATTGGCGCTGATCGCCAGAGGATCGGCCTGGAACTGGCCGCCGGCATTGTTGACCAGAATGTCCGGCAGCCAGCCTTCCGCCTGCAGCCGATCCAGCAAGGCCTCGATCTCGGTCTCCTTGCGGATATTGACGGTCTCCGCCCGGACCTCGATCTGCGCGGCCCGAAGACCCGCGGCGGCCTCGGCAAGCCGGTCGCGGTCGCGCGCCGCGATCGTCACCCGCGCGCCCAGCGCGCCCAGTTCGTGTGCAATGGCCAGGCCGATGCCGGTGCCTCCGCCCGTAACCAGCGCCGTCCGCCCGGCCAGCAGGCCTGGTCGAAAAATCGTCGAGGCAGCGATGGGCGTGGATGGCGACATGAAGCGGCGGCTGAAAACCCGACAAATCCGTTGTGGTTTCCGCATAGGCGGCGCCGTCTCTTTAGCGGCTCCTTCGGTCCCCGTCGAGGGCTCCTCTCCCGCACCCATCGAAACCGCAGACGCCCGAGATTGGCCACAACCGGCCTGTCCAACGCCGACCGATCCCGCCCAAGAGGATACTATCCGCCCGCGATTGACGGCGTTGTCGGCCAAGGCGAGGATGCCGCCATCATTCCATATGGAAGGACGTCTTTTCCCATGCTCCGCTCTCTTATTGCCTGCTTCGGCCTCGCCTTCCTCCTGGCAGCCGGGCCGGTCCTTGCCACCGAGATCCCGCAGGAACAGCTCGACGCCGATTTCAAGAGCTGCATGCAGAACTGCACACAGAATTTCGATCAGACGAAATGCACGAACTTCTGCAAATGCAACAACGAGGGAGCCAAGGCGCAGTTCACCTATGAGGAGTATCAGCAGCTCGCCAAGGACCTCAATTCGGCGGCATTGGCAAACGCCGATTCCCTGAACAAGCTGAAGTCGATCGCGTCGAGCTGCAAGGCCAAGAACCTGCAGCCCTGAGCCACCCCGCGCGGCGATCGGCATGAGCTCCGCGTCACGTCACCGTCTCGATACGCTGGCCTCCCGCATCGGCGGACGCTGCGAAGGCGATGCCGGCATCGAGGTCGACCGGCCCTGCGAGCCTGCCGATGCGCGATCGGCGTCCGATCTGCCCCTGCTCTTCTCCAACGACGCCCTCCAGCAATTGCGTTCCGATCTGCCGCGCGCCGCGCTGGCAGCGGAAGGTCTCGGCCTCCCGGCCGGCCGGTTTGCCGGCGTGATTAGGGTCGCGCGCCCGCGCTATGCCCTGGCCCGGCTCTTGCCGCTCTTCCTGCCGCCCGGCCGGCCGAGCGCCGGTCCTCATCCGACGGCGATCGTCGATCCGAGCGCGCGGCTTGCCTCCGACGTTTCGATCGGGCCCTTCACCCAGATCGGTGCCGATGTCGAGATCGGCGCCGGTTGCATCATCGACGGCCATGTGACGATCGGCGACGGCTGCCGCCTCGGCCCGGGCTGCCGGCTTCACGCGGGCGTCCGGCTCGGGGCCGGCACCCGGCTGGGGGCGCGGGTGATCCTGCATTTCAACGTGTGCCTGGGCGCCGACGGATTTTCCTACGCGACGCCGGAACCCGGCAGCATCGAGACGCTGGCGGCGGAAGCCAAGGTCCAGGCCCGCAACCATGCCATCGAGCGGATCCCCTCCCTGGGGCGCGTCGTCATCGGCGACGATGTGGAGATCGGCGCCAACAGCACGGTCGATCGCAGCACGCTCGGGGAAACCCTGATCCAGCGGGGCACCAAGATCGACGATCTGGTTATGATCGGGCACAATTGCCGGATCGGCGAGGACTGCCTGATCGCGGGCCAGGTCGGAATCGCCGGCAGCGCCCGGATCGGCAACCGGGTGGTTCTGGGTGGGCAGGTCGGGATCGCCGATCACCTGACCATCGGCGACGACGCGGTGGTGATGGCTTCCTCGGGGGTGGGCCGCGATGTCGCTTCCGGCACGGTCGTGGGAGGAACCCCGGCCCTGCCGAGGCAACAGCTCTTCGAGCAGTGGGTTTGGCTTGCAAGGCTGAAGCGAATGGCCGAAGAAATAAGGAGCCTGGGGGAACGGCTGAGTGGGCTGGAACGTCGCAAGGACCGCCCGGATGAGTGATCAGCAGGGGAGAAACGGGAAGCATGTCGGCGATCGAGACCAAGGTGATTGAGATCATCGCCCGCGAGAGCGGGTTGGACCGGGCGAAGATCTCAGCCAACTCGACACTGAAGGATCTGGATATTCCCTCGCTCGATTTCGTGCAGATCATGTTCGCGATCGAGGAGGAGTACAAGATATACCTGCCCACGAACGATCCTCGGGCCGAGACCGGATCGGTCGCCAGCCTGGTGGCCGAGATCGAGCGGCAGCTCGCGGCCAAGTCGGCCTGAGACCCGACCGGATGTCATGAACCGTGTTGTCATTACCGGCGCCGGATGCATCTCGCCGCTGGGACCGGACCTGGCGACGACCTGGGCGGGGATGCGCGAGGGACGTTCCGCGATCGGGACGCTCGAGGGGCTGCCGCTGGAGCGGATGCGGATCACGATCGGCGCCCAGGTCCGGGGGTTCGACCCGGCCCGCCATTTTCATGAGAAGAAGCTGCCCCTCTACGATCGGTTCACCCAGTTCGCGCTGGTGGCGGCCCGCGAAGCCGTCGCGCAATCGGGGATAGCGTTCGCCGGCGATGTTGCCCGGCGCTGCGCCGTCATCGTCGCCAGCGGCATCGGCGGCCAGACCACCCAGGATGAAGGGTTCCAGCGGCTCTATGCCGAGAAGGCCGACCGCGTCCCTCCCCTGAGCGTGCCGCGCGCCATGCCGAGTGCCGCCACCAGCCATGTCACGATGGAGTTCGGCCTGCGCGGACCCGCCTTCGGCGTCACCTCCGCCTGCGCCTCGGCCAATCATGCCCTGGCGCTCGCCTTCGACATGGTGCGGCTGGGACGTGTGCCGGCGGCGCTGGCCGGCGGCAGCGAAGCCTGCATGACGTTCGGCACGATCAAGGGGTGGGAAGCGCTCAGGGTCATGTCGCCGGATGGCTGCCGCCCCTTCTGTCGCGACCGGCGTGGGATGGTTCTGGGCGAGGGTGCCGGCATGTTCCTGCTCGAGCCGCTGGAAGCGGCACAGGCACGAGGAGCCCGGCCGCTGGCCGAGCTGGTCGGTGCCGGCATGTCGGCGGATGCCGGCGACATCGTGGCGCCGTCGGCCGATGGCGCCGCCGCCGCCATCGCCGGTGCGCTCGCCGATGCCGGGCTCGCGCCCGAGCGCATCGGCTACATCAACGCCCATGGAACGGCCACGCCCGCCAACGACCCCGCCGAGACCAAAGCGATCCGCCAGGTGTTCGGCCGCCATGCCGAGCGCCTGGCGGTCTCCTCGACCAAGGCGGTCCATGGCCATGCGCTGGGGGCGGCCGGGGCCATCGAACTGGTCGCGGTGCTGGGCGCCTTGCGCGAAGGCGTGCTTCCGCCCACCGCGGGCTTCACCGAGGCGGATCCCGACTGCGATCTCGATTATGTGCCGAACCAGGCCCGCCCGGCAGCCATCGAGGCGGCCCTCTCCAATTCCTTCGCCTTCGGCGGGCTCAATTGCGTTCTGGCGTTGAAGCGCTTCGATTCCTAAGATCGGGACCGGCAAGGTACGCGAGCTGGCCCACGCCTTTGCCACAAATGGCCCTTCCTGCCGCCTTGTTTTGGTCTAACTATTCATGATGCTGAGCGCCCCAACATCGGCGCAGCATCCGTGAGGCGAATGCGTATCTCGACCGAGCCCGCACCGGCTGCCGCATCGCGTCGCTCGGAGGCCGCGGCCGCGCAGGGCCCTGCGGACCGGCAGGAGCGCCGAGGGTGGCGCCGGCTGGGCGGGTGTTTCGCCGTCGCGATCCTTGCCGTCGGCCTGCTCGCCGCCGGCTTCCCGAAGCCGGCCCAGGCCCAGGATATCCGCTATTTCCGCATCGGCACCGGTGCACCCGAGACCAGCTACTTTCCGATCGGCGGCATCATTGCCAGCGCCGTCTCCAATCCGCCCGGCGGGCGGGGCTGCAACCAGGGCGGTAGCTGCGGCGTGCCCGGTCTCATCGCGCTCGCGCAGACGACCAACGGCTCGATCGACAATCTGAATCAGATCGCCGCCGGCACCATCGATTCCGGCTTGTGCCAGGCGGACATCGCCGCCGCCGCCATCGCCGGCAAGCCTCCCTTCGACGGCGATCACGCCATGCCCGGCCTGCGCGCGATCGCCAATCTCTATCAGGAAGGCGTGCATGTGGTGGTCCATGCCGACGCCGCGATCGACAGCGTGTCCGATCTCAAGAACCGGCGCGTGGCGGTCGGCGAGCCGGACTCCGACGCCGCCTCGACCTCCTTCCTGGTCCTCGGCGCCTATGGGCTCTCGGCCAAGCGCATCAAGCCCGCCTATCTGGGCCTCGCCGACGCCGTGCAAAAGTTCGCCGCGCGGGAGATCGACGCCATCATCACGGTCGGCAGCTATCCGATTCCGGCCCTGGTCGATCTCGCCGGCGACGTGCCCATCAAGCTGGTGCCGCTCAACGACGACAAGGCCTTGGCGCTGCGCGAGGCGGAACCCTATCTCACGGTCGACCTGATCCCAGCCGGCGCCTATGAAGGCGTCGGCAGCACCGTGACGCTCGGGATCGGCGCCCTCTGGGTGGTGGACGAGAAGCTCGATTCCGAGCTGGTCTATCAGCTGACCCGCGCCCTCTGGCACCAATCGACACGGCGGCTTCTCGACCAGGCCGGGCCGATCGGCCAGAAGATCAAGCTCGACGCCGCCCTGCTGCGTCTGCCGATCCCGCTCCATGCGGGTGCGGCGCGATACTATGCCGAGCTCGGCAAGGCGCCGACCGGCACGTCGAACTAGCCATCCGCCGAAACCCGCGGGGGTCCCTCCGCGAATTCGCATCGCCTTTGCCCTTTTTCTGCCCCAGCGCCGCTTCCGCCCGTCGATCGGCTCTCGCGAGACACAGCCGAGGGGCAGCGGGTTGCAGCCCCTCGGATCCAGGGCCGGTCATGTTCGCACACCATTAAGCCTGTGTTATCCTTGCACCTTACGATGCCGGGCAACCGCGGATCCGACACCTCCCGATATGGCGCACGGGACTCCTCACAAGTACGAATATTCGATCGATTTGGCGTCAGACAGCGCCGGCGCCCGCGTGATCGCCATGGTCGGAAAGGGAAAGCGCGTGCTCGAGGTCGGGGCGGGCCCCGGATCGATCACGCGCCATCTCATCGATCACGGCCAGTGCGACGTCGTCGCCGTCGAGATCGATCCGGACGCTGTCGAGCGTCTCAAATCGTTCTGCCCGCAGGTCCATTCCGCCGACCTCAACGATCCCCAGTGGCATCGGTGCCTGGCGGGCCTGCCGAAATTCGACACGGTGGTGGCTGCGGACGTTCTCGAGCATCTGACGGACCCCTGGCGCGCGCTGAAGGATCTCCGCAACCTGCTGAACGAAGAGGGCTTCGTCGTCCTCTCCCTGCCCCATGTCGGTCACCTCTCCATCGTCGCCTGCCTGATGGAGCAGAACTTCGAGTACCGGGATTGGGGGCTTCTCGACAGGACCCATCTCCGCTTCTTCGGCCTCAAGAACATGGAGGCCCTCATTGCCGACGCCGGCCTCAAGATCATCGACGCCGGGTTCGTCATCAAGGCTCCGGAATCGACCGAGTACGCCTGGCAGTGGCAACAATTGCCGATATCGACCCGCAAGATTCTCCATGCGGAAAAATTCGGCCATGTCTATCAGGTCGTGACAAAGTCCGTCCCCGCCGAGCGCTCCTCGTCGACGATCCAGCTCATGGACTTGCCCGTGGAGATCCCGCCGCTGCAAGTGCCTCCATGGGAAAGGTGGCATCGCAGGGTGTTGCGGAAATATCTCGACCCCAGAACCAGGAGCATTCTGCGCCGCGCCGCCAGGATGCTGGGGCTGGCAGCTTGACGGCCGCGCCGACAATCGCGCGCAGGGATCCGGCGTCGATTCCAGACAGGAAGAACCGGGACGGCGACGGGATGGATAGCGTCGCGACGGAGAGGAAGCGGTGAGATGACCGGCGGCAACGTCAAACTGATCGCGTTCTTCCTGCCGCAGTTTCACCCGATACCGGAAAACGACGCGTGGTGGGGCAAGGGATTCACCGAGTGGACCAACGTCACCAAGGCGCGACCGCTCTTTCCCGGCCACTACCAGCCGCACCTTCCCGCCGATATGGGCTTCTACGATCTTCGCGTCCGGGCGACACGGCGCGAGCAGATCGCGATGGCGAAAGCCTACGGGATCGACGCCTTCTGCTATCACTACTACTGGTTCTCGGGCACGCGCCTCCTCAACCAGCCCCTCGACGACATGCTTGCCGATCCCGCGAGCGACATGCCGTTCTGCCTGTGCTGGGCCAACGAGAACTGGACCAGACGATGGGACGCGGCGGAACAGGAAATCCTGATCGAGCAGAAATACCTGCCCGGCGACGACCTCGCCTTCATCAAAAGCGTGGCGCCGTTCCTCTCCGATCCGCGCTATCTGCGGATCGGTGGCGCACCCCTGCTGATCGTCTACCGGCCCCAGAAGATACCCGACGCGCCGAAGGCGCTGCAGACCTGGCGGGACTACTGCGCCTCGATCGGCATCCCGAAGCTCCTGCTCTGCGCGGCGCTCACGCACGGCAATTGGAACTACGAGAGCTACGGCTTCGACGCCGGGGTCGAGTTTCCTCCCCACAACCTGATCATCAACGCCAAGAATGCGGACATCGCCTTCGACGAGCCTTTCCAGGGGTTGGTCGTCGACTACCAGGACATCGCGAGTCTGTATCTCAGCAAGGACCACCAGGGGCAGAACATATTCCCCACCGTGTTTCCATCGTGGGACAACACCGCCCGGACCAGCAGACGGGCGCTGATCGTGCTCAACGGCACGCCCGAGAACTACGAATACTGGCTGGCGAAGACCGTACGGCAGGTCGAATGGAAATACCCGGGCGAGGAGCGGCCCGTCTTCATCAACGCCTGGAACGAATGGGCCGAAGGCTGCCATTTGGAACCGGACAGACGCTTCGGCCGGCGTTTCCTTGAAGCCACCGCCTCGGCGAAAGCGGGAGCGTCCACTCTCACGGCTTTCACGCATTTCGGGATTCCCGCCGAAGCGGTCCGTTCCCAAACCGCGCCACCTTCCCTCCGCCAGGACCTCAAAGCGCTCATCGACACTCACGGCCGTCCCGTGCTTGCCCAGGGCAAACGTCGGTTGCGGCGCTTCGTCGGTTACGTGCTCACGCCCTTTCCGAAACTGAAGACCGCATTGAGAGAATTCATCGATACGCGTGGCCCTCGCCCCGAGTGACGTCGAGGCCGGCGGCGCGGTTCCCCATTCGCCGGCGTGCTGCAGACCTGCTTTCCCGAGAAAGCGATGTTTCGAAGTCGGGATCACAATGCCAGCAACCGCTCCTATCAGGCGCTCGGCAGCGAGCCCTTGCCGATCAGATTCGAGTTCCTGAAGAACTTGTCCGGAAGCGAAGTGGCGCCGGAGGCGTTCCTTCGCGCCGGCGGGGCGGCGGCTCCGAGCAGGTTGGCGCGGCCCGACCCGCCATCCGGACCGCTGCGCGTCGTGCTCGAGCCCTCGCGCCATGTGGGCCCTCATCGGGGATTCGATCGAGCTCACTCGCAAGGAACGCCCGATCACGCCGTTCCTCGCCAGATGATGGAGGGCGATCCTTTCGACAGCTACGAGCAGAGCTACACCCGCTTCCCGCACCTCATCTATTTTCCGAGAATGGGCCTTGCCATGGCCGCCCCGGGCATCGCCATCTGGGAGACGTCGCGGGCCGCCGTCTCCTTTCGACAGGATTACAGCCTGGTGCCCGGCTATGGCGCCAAAGGCGGTGCGATCGTCTTCGACCCTTCGGTCGCCGCACGTACGCCGCAAGTCCGGGACTCCTGTCTGCTCAGCGTGCATGGATCTTCCATGGTCTACGGTCACTGGATGACCGACACGCTGCCGTCGGTCTGGCTTTGGCGCGAGGCTCTCGCGGGCGGCGCCATGAAGCTCATGCTGCCGCTCTCGCCGACAAGAAAATGGCAGGCGGATTCGCTGGAGTTGCTCGGCATCCCGGTCGGCGCCCTGTTCAAGCCGGAAAGTCCCGTTCTCGGCCTCTCGGACGCGGTGGTGAGCTCAAGCTGCAGCATGGGCAACGTCCTCAACCCGCCGGCGGCGATACGCGAGATGGGAGACCATTTGATCCGATCGGTGGGGCGAGATCGGAATCGAGAGGGCGAGCGACTGATCTATATCAGCCGGCAGGAAGCCAACGTCCATTCGAAGCGCGACCTCGTCAATGAGGACGAGCTTCTGGCGCAGCTGGTGCCGCTGGGATTCGAGAAGGTCCTTCCCGGCCAGATGGGCTTTCGCGAGCAGATTGCGCTGTTCTCCAACGCGCGGATGGTGATCGCGCCTCACGGCTCCGCCCTGGCCAATCTCGTCTTCGCGCCGTCGAACGCCGCCGTCATCGACCTGATGCCGGAAAGCTGGGCCGACACCATCCAAGCCAAATGGATATACCGCCTCACCAATATGCTATCCCAGCGTTACACGCTCATCTTCGGGCAGATGAGCTGGCCGCTGATTCATACCGACGGGATCGAGAACATCGCCATCACCAACCGGGGCGTGCTTTATGCCGTCGACATCCAAAAAGTTGTGGCGGCGGTCAGATCCATGCTTTGAACTTGTGGCAAGTGGGCTTACGTTCCTTCAAGGGGTTCGCCTGTCGCCGCCGGCCGGAAGGACTTTTTCCAGAAGATCGACCGGCGCCAAGCCCGATCATCAAACAGAAGGACAGATACCCAGTTGAGGAACGGCTCGAGAAAGAGGCTGTATCTCCATCTCGGCATGCACAAGACCGGGACGACAAGCCTTCAGTATTTCATGAAGAGCCATGAACAGTGGCTGAGCGAGAAGGGAATCCTGTACCCCCGCTCCGGCCGGGGCCCCGGGAGCTTTCCCCAGCACGTGGCCGGTTCTCTCGCTCTCATGACGGAAGAAGAGCGGCTGGGCACGACCCATGGGGACAAGGCATTCGATGGTCTCGACTACGCGAAGATCGTTGCCGACCTGAAAGACGAGATCGCCGTCAGCACCTGCCCCTGCGCCGTCCTGTCGTCCGAGATCTTCTCCGTCATGCGGCATGACAGCATCGAGCGCTTCGGCGCGGCGTTCTCCGAGTTCGATGTTGTGCCGGTTCTCTTCGTCAGGAATTTTCCGGACTATATCGACGCCATCTATCAGCTTCTTTCCATCACCTACAGGACCTCCTGGTCGATCGAGAAATGCCTGTCGGTCTACGAGGGTGCCTTCTCGCTTGCGTCGAGGGCGGAGGCCTGGGCCGCGGTCGCTTTCGACAAGCGGATCCGTGTGATCAATTTCGACGGCATCCGCGAGCGTGGGGTCGTCGACACCTTCATGCGCGAGATCGGCGCGCCGATCGGCGAGCTGCTGCTGAACGGCAAGGAGGAACGGCTGCTCGTCAGCGCTCCGGCCTATCTGGTCGCGATCGCTCGCGCGCTCAGGCAGCAAGGCCGCAAGGAAGAAGAGATCGACAAGGTGCTCCAGGGCTTCTCCCGGCTCGCCGTCGCGGAGCCGCAGACAAACCTGCCGGCCGATATCCGTCATGAACTCAAGCAGAAATACCTGGAACAGCTTGCTCTTCTTCGTGCCTCTCGTTCCGTCGTCGGCCTGGAGGTGAACGACCGGTCGGAAGCCGTACTGGCCGCGATCGACAACAAGGTACTGGTCGATGACCTGGCGGGTGCCGTGATGGCGATAAGCCGCGCCCTCGCCGCCCAGAATGTCAAAGCCACCGCGCGCTCATCGCCGGAAACGAGGGCCGAGACGCTGGGCTCCGCCCTGCGAGGCCGCTTGTCGGCTGTCGCCTCGCGCTTGCGTTCGCTCAGGCAAGTTCTGTCTGCGACGGGACAGCGTTGAACGTGCCTGGCCGGGCTCGATGGCCCGTCCCGTCAGAGCAGGCTCTCAAGAAAACCCTTGAACGGGCCGAGGGGTAGTTCGTAGTCGAAGTTCACAATCCGGTCGATCCCTTCGATCTTCGTCGGTTGCACGGGCTCGACGACGCGGCAGAAGAACCCGTGCCAGCGCAACGCGTTCTCGTCGCATAGAGAACGAACCCATCGGCTCATGACCCGGTCCGGCAGGATCTCCACGACCGCCGATCTCTCCGGCAGGAAGATGCCGTTCGCCAGCGCGGCGCCGGTCGCGCCGACGATGACACTGGCCTCCTGCACCATCCGGATCTGTTCGGCGACGCTGAACCGCTCCGGATGGAGAATCACGAAACCCTCGGCTTTCAACAGCGCCTCGAGCTCGGGTTCATTCGTCATGACCCTTTTCTTCAGGCCCGCGCGCGAAAAATAGAGCCGGGCTCCGGTCGAGGAAGGCCGGTTCGGCGCCCGTGCCAGGATCCTTCGGCGCACGGTGCGGATCAGCCCGTTCGGCTTGTGCAGGAAATGCGCCATCGGGTTGGCAAAGAGGACATCCTTGATCCTGACCACGTCGCTCCGCACCTCGATCCGCGGCTGATCGCCGAGAAACAGGTCCAGCAGCTCGCGCTGCCACGGGGCCAATGACGGGACAAGCGGAGGGAAGGAAGGGAGGAGCACCTGCTCGGAGACCGCGGCAAGGGCCGCCAACCCGTCGATCACAAAATGCCCATAATTGTTGAGTGCGCCCCACGGCAGAAACACGGTGCCTCGTTCGTATTCCTCGCAGCTTACCGGGGGATCGAAGATCACCCGGTTCTCCTCCCGCTTGACGAAGGGCAATCTCCCCAGCGTGGGCGTGATATAGAGCGCCTCTTCGACCGAGCTGTGAAGAATCCTTCCATCGGCATCGATGACGGCACCATATTTCGGCATGCAGTATGCGTCCCGCACCCGGGTCAGGACGAGCTCACCCCTGACACGGCCTTCGGCCCCATCATGCCAAGGCGGAAGCGGCTCGCCCGCGGTGCGTATCCGCAGGCGGCTGCGAAGATCGAGCTCGCCGATATACTCTTCGGGCAGAAGCTGCACCCAACGGCCGCGCATGGAAGACGGCCAATCGCCCATCAGATCGACGATACCGCCCGCGCGTGGGAAAGCCGCCTGCTCGGGAACGACCTCGAGCTTCATGCGCCCCCCTTGGAGGTGCGCCCGATCGTGCCAACAGCCATCGCCGCCAACCGCCGGATCGAAGGCGCGGCGGCACCCGTCAGGTGCCGAAAACACCCGTTGTCGCGCAAACCGTCAGGCAAGCGCCGCCTCCACGATTGCCACACGCCGCCACGTCGCCGTCATACCGGCAAGATATGGCCCACGCCGCTCTTTCCATCCCCTGAATCGATACCTAGCGCGGCCTGAGCCAGACCACGATCTGATAGGCCTCGCCGGGAACGAAGCCGAATCCTTCGACCTGCCAATCCTTCCAGCTTCGCTCGATATAGCTGCGGTCGATCGAGGCCTCGCCATAGGTCGTCGGGCCGGCATGCCCGGTGAATCCATAGCCGCTGCTCTGGTGCGTCTTGTCGAGCTCGGCCCAGGTCGCGGCCCGCTGGGGCCACTGTACCTGGAGGAGATCCCAAAAGGCGCGTGGACGGATCGTCAACGCGACCAGCCCATCGTCCGTCACCACCTCCCGCAGCCGCGCCAGCAGCTCGAGATGCGTGGCCTCGGCCAGATGGGTGAAGACTGAATAAGCATAGATCAGGGAGAACCGACGGCGCATCTCCGGTGTCGCCAAGCCGCCGGGAAGAAGTCGCCGGCCGGGCACCCCGCATTCGTCGCAGGACTTCAGGATGTCCGGGCTGATATCCATGCCGTAGAGCTGGCTGCCGGGGATATATCGCCAGAAGGCACGGAGGAAGCGGCCCCAGCCGCAGCCGATATCGAGCGCCATCGCCTCCTCGATCCGCCGGCCACCGGCCTGGTAGCGCTGGACCACGGCGGGAACGAACCAGGCCAGGGTCGCGAGATGCCCCTGATTGACCTTCGAGGTGTAGGTCTCCTGCAGCCCGGCCGCGGGCAGCGAGGGAAAGCGTCGCGCGATGTTCGGCCACTCCGTCTGGCGGGTGAAGAGCAGGAGCAGGAAGATCTCGAGGGGCAGCCTTTCGATCAGCGGCCGCCAGGCCGCTTCATCGGAGCCGCGCGCACAAGCCTCGTCGAGCGCCTGCAGGTCGGCGCGCCAGTAGGACTCCCGGAGGAGCCAGGAGAAATCATTGCCGGCGCGGAGATTGCTCGTCTCCATCACCCGCACCAGGAATCGGCGAAGGGGATTTCGCAGTGCGGGAGGCAGCCGCGTCTTCCAGCTGATCATGACCCCTTGCGATTCCTTCACCGACGACGGGCGGTGTTGCCGTCCCAAGGCCAGCCGTCAGGCGATCTTGCGGATCACCAGGCTGTAGACTCCTTGCGACTCGCTCGATTCGACCAGCTCGTGGCCGGTGGTCGCGCAGAAATGCACGAAATCCTTCGGTGCGCCCGGATCGGTCGCCAGCACCCTGAGCAATCCGCCGGGCGTGATCTCCTTCATGGCCTTGCGTGCCCGCAAGACCGGCAGCGGGCATTTCAGGCCGCGGGCATCAAGGGTGGTTGTCATGCTCTGAGAAACCGCTCGAAAGGCTGGGCCACATCCTAGCAAAATCCGAGGCCAGGGGCCGTCGAAGACGCCGCGACCCTGGACGGCATAAGGTTTTTACCGATGATCGGACCGCCAGCGGCTATGCTCGCGGCCCGCGTCCATTTCGAGGTCCTCTTTCCGTTGCGATTCGACCCCTTCGCCACCGTCCAGGAAGACGTCGACACCTCGCCCCCGGTCGCGGACGAGGTCAAGACGACCACCTGCTACATGTGCGCCTGCCGCTGCGGGATCAAGGTACATATCAAGGACGGCCGGGTCCGCTATATCGAGGGCAATCGCGACCATCCCGTGAACAAGGGCGTGCTCTGCGGCAAGGGGTCCGCGGGCATCATGACCCAGTATTCGCCCGCGCGGCTGCGCAAGCCGCTGAAGCGCGTGGGCGAGCGCGGTACGGGCGAATTCGTCGAGATCGAGTGGGAAGAGGCCCTGCGCCTGGCCACGCAATGGCTGTCGGAGCTGCGCTGGCGCGACCCGCGGAAGCTCGCCTTCTTCACCGGCCGGGACCAGAGCCAGGCGCTGACCGGGTTCTGGGCCAAGGAGTTCGGCACCCCCAACTATGCCGCTCACGGCGGCTTCTGCTCGGTCAATATGGCGGCCGCCGGGCTCTACTCCATCGGCGGGTCCTTCTGGGAATTCGGCGAGCCGGACTGGGAGCATACCCGCTATTTCGTGATGTTCGGCGTGGCGGAGGACCATGCCAGCAACCCGATCAAGATCGGGCTCGGCAAGCTCAAGGGACGCCCCCCCGAGCGCAGCGCCAAGTTCCTGTCGATCAATCCCGTGCGCACCGGCTATTCCGCCATCGCGGACGAGTGGCTGGGCGTTCGTCCCGGCAGCGACGGCCTCTTCGTGCTGGCGCTGATCCACGAGCTGCTCAGGGCCGACAAGATCGATGTCGACTATCTGGTGCGCTACACCAACGCCTCCTGGCTCGTGATCCGGGCACCCGGAACGGCCGAGGACGGCCTCTTCGCGCGCAACGACGAAGGCCAGCCGCTGGCCTGGAACAAGCGCGCGAACGCGCCCATGACCGCCTACGAGGCCGATCTCGATCCGGGACTCATCGGCGAATTCATCCTGCCCGACGGCCGGCGAACCGTGTCCGTGTTCCAGCTCATGGCGGAACGCTATCTCGACCCGCGCTACAGCCCCGAGGCGGTCGCCGAGGAGACCGGGATCCCGGCCGACACGACGCGCCGCATCGCCGCCGAGCTCGCCCATGCGGCATTCGCGCAGGAGATCCGCCTCGACATCCCCTGGACCGACTGGCTGGGGCGGCACCATGATCATGTGATCGGACGCCCGGTCAGCATGCACGCCATGCGCGGCATCTCCGCCCATTCGAACGGTTTCCATACCTGCCGCGCCATCCATCTGCTGCAGATGCTGCTGGGCTCGATCGACTGCCCCGGCGGCTTCCGGCACAAGCCGCCCTATCCCAGGCCCGTGCCGCCGGCACCCTTGCCGGCCGGCCATGCGCTCGAGATGAAGCCCGGCGAGCCGCTGGGCGGGATGCCGCTCGGATTTCCCACCGGCCCGGAGAATCTGCTGGTCGATCCCGACGGCACGGCGCGGCGCATCGACAAGGCCTATAGCTGGGAAGCGCCGCTCGCGGCCCACGGGCTCATGCATATGGTGATCGCCAACGCCTGGGCCGGCGATCCCTACCCGATCGACGTGCTGTTCATGTACATGGCCAACATGAGCTGGAACTCGGCCATGAACAGCGCCGGCACGATGAAGATGCTGACCGACAAGGATCCCGCGACCGGCCGCTACAAGATCCCGCACATCATCTATGCCGACGCCTATGCCTCGGAGATGGTGTCCTATGCGGACCTCGTGTTTCCGGACACCACCTATCTCGAGCGGCATGACTGCATCTCGCTGCTCGACCGGCCGATCTCGGACGCCGATGGCTGCGCCGACGCCATCCGCCAGCCGGTGATCCAGCCCGACCGCGACGTGCGGCCGTTCCAGGATGTGCTGATCGACCTCGGCGCCAGGCTGGGGCTTCCGGGCTTTACGCTTCCCGACGGCCAACCCCGCTATCCGGGCTTCTATCCCGACTACCTCGTGAATCATCAACGCCGGCCCGGCATCGGCCCCCTCGCCGGCTGGCGCGGCGCCCAAGGCGACAAGATCGGGCGCGGCGAGGTGAATCCGAACCAGCTCGAGGCCTACAAGGCCAATGGCTGCTTCTGGCGCCACGAGCTCGAGCCGCATCAGCGCTATTACCGCATGGCCAATGCCGACTATCTGCGCTGGGCCGCGCAGATGGGATTCATCGATCGACCCGAGCCGATCCCGATGCAGATCTATAGCGAGGTGCTGCAGAAGTTCCGGCTCGCGGCCGCGGGCCACGGCCGCCTGCAGCCACCCGAGGCTCACCGCGAGCGCATCGCGACCTATTTCGACCCGCTGCCTTTCTGGTATCGCCCGCTGGAACAGGAGGCGACGGCCGGTGCCGCCTTCCCGCTCCATGCCATCACCCAGCGTCCGATGGCGATGTATCACAGCTGGGGTTCGCAGAACGCGTGGCTGCGCCAGATCCATGGCGAGAACAAGCTCTTCGTCAACCGCCGCACCGGCGAGGCCCTGGGATTGGCCGACGGCGATTGGGCCTGGATCGTCAGCCCCCACGGCCGCGTCAAGGCGCCGATCAAGCTGATGGAAGGTGTCGAGGAGCGCACGGTGTGGACCTGGAACGCGATCGGGAAGCGCAAGGGCGCCTGGAACCTGTCGCCGAAAGCGCCGGAGTCGCAGCATGGCTTCCTGCTCAATCATGTGATCTCCGAATTGCTGCCGCCGAAACCGGACGGCCATCGCTACTCGAACAGCGATCCCGTCACGGGCCAAGCCGCCTGGTACGACCTGAAGGTGCGGCTCGAGAAATGCGCGCCCGACGAGGCGGGCCTCACCGAACCGCAGTTCCCCGCGGCCAAGCCGCTCCCGGGCTCGCCCCGGCGTCCGAAGCTGCTGCGCTACGGCGCCGCCTTCCGCGGACGGACGGAGAAGGTGCGATGACGTCCCTGCCTGCTCAGCCGGCGGGAAGGCAGCTCGGCCTCGTCATCGATCTCGATATCTGCGTCGGCTGCCATGCCTGCGCGGTCAATTGCAAGGAGTGGAACAGCGGCGGCCATATGGCGCCGATGACGGACGAGGATCCCTACGGGCCCAACCCGCTCGGCGTCTGGTTCAACCGCATCCATAGCTTCGAGGCAGGCGACGGTTACGACAGCCGCACCGTGCACTTTCCCCGCTCCTGCCTCCATTGCGCGGAACCGGCCTGTGTCACCGTCTGCCCGACCGGCGCCTCCTACAAGCGCGCCGAGGACGGGATCGTGCTCGTCAACGAGGATATCTGTATCGGCTGCAAGCTCTGTTCCTGGGCCTGCCCCTATGGTGCCCGCGAATATGACTACGATGGCGGGGTGATGAAGAAATGCACGCTCTGCGTCGACCGCATCTATAACGAGAACCTGCCCGAGGCCGACCGCGTGCCCGCCTGCGTGGCGACCTGTCCCGTCGGCGCGCGTCATTTCGGCGACCTGGGCGATCCCCTGTCGGCCGTCTCGCAGCTCGTCGCCGAACGGCAGGGCTTCGATCTGATGCCCGAGCAGGGTTACCGCCCGACCAACAAATATCTGCCGCCCCGCCCCCGCAAAACCGCCAGCGATGCCGTCGGCGCTCCGGCCTGCCTCGAGCCGGCGAGCGACGACGGCATCGGCAATGCGCTGCTGCGCTGGGTCGACCGGGTCCTGTCGCGATGATGCGCGGCTTCTGACATGCATCCCGCCTTCTCGGTCATCCTCTTCACCACGGCCTCCGGCGCCGGCTATGGCCTGCTGGCGCTGATGAGCCTGATGGGCGCGCTCGACCGGCTGCCGGCCGACCGCTGGTTCGGTCTGGCCGGGCTGGGGTTGGGGCTTGTCGCCGTCGTCACCGGCCTTCTCTCCTCCACTTTCCATCTGGGCCATCCCGAACGGGCCTGGCGGGCGATGTCGCAATGGCGCTCCTCCTGGCTATCGCGCGAGGGGTTGATCGCCTGCGCGACCTTCCTGCCGGCGGGCCTGTTCGCGCTGGGCTGGGTGCTCTTGGGCCGGCATGACGGGATCTGGTCGGTCTTGGGCCTTGTCACTTTCGTCATGTCGCTGGCGACGATCGCCTGCACCGCCATGATCTATGCCTCGCTCAAGCCCATCCCGCGCTGGTCGAACGGCTGGACCCTGCCGGCCTATCTGGCGCTGGGCCTGATGACGGGGGCGCTCTGGCTCGACGCGCTGGCGCTGGCCTTCGGCCTGGGCGACCCGCTGCAGGCCTGGATCGCCCTCGCCCTGATCCTGGCCGCCGCGGCGGTGAAGCTGGCCTACTGGCGCCATATCGACCGGGAGACGCCGCGCAGCACGGCGGAATCCGCGACCGGCCTCGGTCGCCTGGGCAAGGTCCGCCTTCTCGAAGCGCCCCACAGCAGCGAAAACTATCTCATGCGCGAGATGGGCTTCCGCATCGCCCGCAAACATGCGACCAAGCTCCGGCGGATCGCGGCGCTGCTGGCTTTCGTCCTGCCGCTCCTGCTGACGCTGTTGCTGCTGCTGCTGACGCCGGCGGTGGGCGTGGCCCTCGCCTTCCTCGCCGCGCTCTCGGCCATGGCCGGCGTGCTGGTGGAGCGGTGGCTTTTCTTTGCCCAGGCCCGCCATGCCGTGACACTTTACTACGGATCGAGCGAGGTCTGATGCCCATCCCCCGGACAGCCGATATCGTCGTCGCCGGCAGCGGCATCGTCGGCCTGGCGCTCGCCTGGCGCCTGGCGCGCAGCGGCTTCAAGATCGTCGCCCTCGATGCCGGCCCGGCCGGCGGCAAGATCAGCGCCGCGACCTTTGCCTGGATCAACGGTACCTCCAAGACCGAGAACGAGGCCTATCACCGGCTCAACCGGGCCGGCGTCGACGCCTACGAGAAGCTCGCCCGCCAGATCGGCGCCGCGGCGATCGGGCTTGCCGGCAACGGCTCGCTGCATTGGGCGGGACCGGAGAATCCCCGCCTGCTCGATCGGATGCGCGACCAGGGCCAGATCCTGCGGCGCTGGGGCTATGCGGCGGACCCCGTCGACGCGCCCGCCATGCGCCGACTGGCGCCGGGCCTCGCGGTGCCCGACGGTGCCGAAGGACTGTTCGCCTCGCTCGACCGCTGGATCGCGGTGCCGCGTCTGCTGGACTGGCTCAAGGCACAGCTCGCCGAACGCGGCGCCATCCTGCGGGAGAACTGCGCGATCAAGGCCGTGGAGCGCAGTCCCAATGGCGAGATTCGCGCCGCGATCACCGCCGAGGGCGTCATTCCCTGCAAGCATCTGGTCATCGCCGCAGGTACGGCCACGCCGGACATCGTCCAGATGGCGACCGGCCGGGGCGGCTTTCCCGTGGAAGAGCTGGCGGGGTTGCTGGTCGAGACGCCGGCGGTGCCGGTGGCCTCGGGTTTCGACATGGTGCTCTGGTCGCCCGACGAGGCGGGATTCCATCTGCGCCTCACCTCCGGCAGCGGCTTGTTGCTCGGCGCCGACGATATCGACGCTCAGATCCGGGCCGACGCGTCCGAAGCCAGCCTTGCATCGGGCCGGGCCGCGCTGATCGAGCGCGCGCTCGGCTGGATGCCGGAGCTGCGCAAGGTCGATCTCGGCCGCGGCGCCAGTCACCGCATCGGCCGGCGCGCGATTCCGGCCGATGGCCATTCGATCCTGGGGCCGTTGAAGGACACGCCCGGCGCCTATGTGGCGGTGACCCATAGCGGCGTGACGCTGGCGCTGGCGATCGCCGAACTGCTGGCCGAGGAGATCACCACGGGAACGGCGCCCGCCGCTCTTTCTCCCTTCCGGCCCGAACGGTTCGGCTTCTAGCGGCGGAGCCGGCCTATTTCGCCGCTGCGTTCGAAGCGTCAGGGGCGCCCGCGACCAGCGCCGCCAGCTCGGCCTCGACCAGCGTCTCCTTCTGCAGCAGCAGCTTGGCGCCGCGCTCCAGGATCGGCCGGCGCTCGGTCAGCACCTTGATCGCCCGGGCGAAGGCTTCGTCGATGAAGCTCTTGACCGCATGGTCGATCTCGCGGGCCGTCTCCTCGCTGTAATGCTTCTCGACCGGGACCGGCGGCGAGCCGGGACCGGCGAGGAAGCGGCTCTGCTCCTCCTCGAAGGTGACCTGGCCCAGCGTGTCGACCATGCCGTAGCGCGTGACCATGCTGCGCGCGATGTCGGTGACCTTCGCCAGATCGTCCGCGGCACCGGTGGAGAGCTCGCCGAAGACGATCTTCTCGGCGGCCCGCCCGCCCAGCAGCACGGCCATCTTGTTCTCGAGCTCGTCGCGGCGCATCAGGTAGCGGTCCTCGGTCGGACGCTGGATGGTGTAGCCGAGCGAGCCGATGCCGCGTGGGATGATCGAGACCTTGTGGACCTTGTCGGACCCCGGCAGCGTCATCGCCACGAGGGCATGCCCCATCTCGTGATAGGCGACGACCTCCCTCTCCAGCGGATTGAGCAGCCGGTTGCGCTTCTCCAGCCCCGCGACGATGCGCTCGATCGCCATGGTGAAATCCTGCATCGAGACGGAATCGCCGCCGCGCCGCGTCGCCAGCAAGGCCGCTTCGTTGACGAGGTTGGCGAGATCGGCGCCGGAGAAGCCCGGCGTGAGTGCCGAGATCTGCTCGGGATCCACGTCGGTGCCGAGCTTCGCCTTCTTCAGATGGACCTTCAGGATGTCCACGCGGCCCTTGCGGTCGGGCCGGTCGACCAGCACCTGCCGGTCGAACCGCCCCGCACGCAGCAGGGCCGGATCCAGGATCTCGGGCCGGTTGGTGGCGGCCAGCAGCACCAGGCCCTTGCGCGGATCGAAGCCGTCGAGCTCCGCCAGCAGCTGGTTGAGGGTCTGCTCCTTCTCGTCATTGCCGCCGCCCATGGCAAAGGGGCTGCGCGCGCGGCCCAGCGCGTCGAGCTCGTCGATGAAGATGATCGCGGGCGCCTTCGCCCGCGCCTGCTCGAAAAGGTCGCGCACGCGCGCGGCGCCCACGCCGACGAAGAGCTCGACGAATTCCGAGCCGCTGATCGAGAAGAACGGCACGTTGGCCTCGCCGGCGACGGCTCGCGCCAGCAGGGTCTTACCCGTGCCGGGCGGGCCCACCAGCAGGATGCCCTTGGGAATCCGCGCGCCGAGGCGGCCATAGCGGTCGGGCTCCTTGAGGAAGGCGACGATCTCCTGCAGCTCGGCCTTGGCTTCGTCCACGCCGGCGACATCGGCGAAGGTCACCTTGGTGTCGGTCTCGACATAGACCTTGGCCTTGCTGCGGCCGACCGTCATGAACCCGCCGCCCAGGCCCTGCTTCTCGACGATCCGCCGGAACACGAACATCCAGAGCCCGAAGAAGAGCGCCACCGGCACGATCCAGGACAGGATGTCCCTGAGCCAGGTGTTGTCGGTGCCGCCGGTGACCTTGACGCCGTAGCTGGCGCCCAGGGCGGCAATATCCTCCGGCACGCGGCGGGTCACGAAGTAAAGCACGCCGTTCGTCTCCGGCGTCTTGTAGGTTCCGGAGATCTGGGTCTCGGTCACCGTGATCTCGGCAATCTTCCCCGACTTGAGCTGGTCCTGGAACTCGCTGTAGGAGATCGGCTGCACCTGCTGCACCGTCGAGAACAAATACTGCAGCAGCAGCACCCCGGCGATCGCCGCCAGGAAATACCAGGTGTTGAAGGTCTGTTGCTTGTCCATGGCCATCGGCCGCCCTCCGAGGTTGGAAGCGATGCTGCCGCGAGCGGCGGGAGGCCGCCTTGCGCTAGATCAATCGCCGCGCCGGCCGGGGGGAGCGCCCGCCGACGGAATTTCAGGTCGGTTTGCCCGCCTGGGCCTGCTCCGGTGCCTGCGGCACCAGCACCACGTCGAGGATCGCAGCCCCCACGATGAGCGCGCCGCCGATCATCTCGCGAACCCCGAACGGCTCGTCGGTCAGAAGCACCGAGGAAACCACCCCGACCGGAACCTCGAACATCAGCAGCAGGGCCGAGCGCACCGGCGAAAGCTGGCCCGCCCCCCAGAGGCTCAGGCCCGCCGTCGGCACCAGCCAGCAGACGGCGATCGCGATCAGCCAGGGCCAGTGTTCCGTGACGGCAAAGACGGGGAAAGCCGGCACCGGGCTCAGGATCAGCGGCATCAGCAGAATCCCGGTCAGCACGGCGCCGGCGAACTGGGCATAGGTCTTTTCGAAGGCGCCGGTCGGCCCTTGGAGGCGGACGAGCACGATGCCGAGCGCCCAGGCCACGCCCGAGGTGAGCCCGAACCAATCGCCCAGCGAGCGCGGGAACGGAAACCCGTCCTCGAACCCCATCAACACCACCATGCCGACGAGGCCCAGCGCGATCGTGCCGAACCGCGTCAGGCTGACCGGCGTGCCGATGATGAGGCGCTCGAACAGCACGCTCCAGACCGGCATCAGATAGAACAGCAGCAGCACCCGGACGATCTCGCCCACCAGCACGCCGTCGGCATAGAGGATGCTGGAGCTGCCGATCAGCAGGCCGGTCCCGAGCAACAGCCGCCCGCCTGCCAGGAACTGCCGGCGGCGCCACAGCGCCACCGGCAGCAGGAACAGCACCGGCGTGGCGAAGGTCAGGACCGCGACCCAGGGCCCGTCGACGCCGCGGGCCGCGAGCTGGCGCATGGGCCACCAGAGCGTGCCCCAGAACAGGGCCGAGCCCGCCACCGCGAGATTGGCGAGGAGCAGGCCGCCGGCGACCTTGTCAGACGAGCTGGCCATAGCCTTGCGCCTGCGCTTCGCGCTCCTGGGTCAGGACGATCTCGTACGCGTCCTCCGCCAGGATCTCGGCCCCCGCGATCAGCAGCGCCTCTCGCGCCCAGGCGAGGTCGGGCTCGATCAGCGCCTCCTTGAGGCCGTTGCGCAGCCGCGCCAGATCGTCCTCCGTCGTCTCCTTGGCCGTGATGTAAGGCAGGGACGGCGCTTGCGGTGTGGCGGCGATGATACGCGTGCCATAGAGCAGCTCGGGCTGGTGACGCATCACCAAGGCGTAGCTCACGCAGTCGATCGCGGCGAAATCCGCCCGATCCTCGCGAATGGCGGCGATGCTCCGCCGATGGCCGCCGGTCTCGATCGCCGCCGAGACGAAATGGCCATTGATCGCTAGCGGCGCCAGCAGCGCCCGCAACGCGTTGTAGCCCGATTGCGAATCGGTCGAATTGTAGGCGAGGCGCGTGCCCCTCAGCTCCGCGACCTGCGTGATCGCGCTCGCGTCGCGCACCACCACCCAGCTGCGGTAATGCGCCCCCTCGCAGCCCGGCGCGGCATAGACCGGGGTCGCCACCACCTTGAGGCGGTCGCGGAAGCTCTTCATCAGGGGATAACCGCAGGTCTGGCCGAAGATCAGATCGGGCCGCGACCAGAGATCGTGTTCCGTCAGGCCACGCGTCAGCCGCCCGGGCAGATCCTCGAGCCCCTCATGCCGGAAGGCCCGCGCCAGGCCCGACCACCAGGCATCGGTCGCCGCCTCCAGCGGCGGCAGGTCGTACATCGTCAACCCGGCGATCGTCATGCGGCGCTGCTACCTGCGAAACGCGGCAGCTCGTCCGCGATTTCGTAATAGTCACCCTTGTCGGCGACGAAGATATGCCGCGCCAGCACGATGCCGGTGGGCGGATCGAGGCTGCCGAGCGCAACGTCGAGGGTGCGCCGATCCATGGCCTGCCAGAACAGCTTGGAGCCGCATTCGCGGCAGAAGCCGCGTCGCGCCGAAGCCGAGGACTGATACCAGGCCAGGCGATCGGCGCCGTCGATCTCGAGGCTGTCGACGGGGATGCCGCCCGTGTAGCTGCCGAGCGCACCATGCTGGCGCCGGCATTGGCTGCAATGGCAGACGCTCGCCGGCCGCAGCGGCGCGAAGACCCGATACCGCACCGCACCGCAGAGGCAATGTCCCGTCGCCGTGGGGGTTCCTGTCATGACGGGCGGCTCACGAGCGATAGGCGGTCAGCATGGAGCCCGAGAGCTGCTCCGCCCCGTCGCCGATCTCGTAATAGTCGCCTTTGTCGGCGACGAAGATATGGCGGACGGTCCTGAGCCCGGTCGGCGCGTCCAGCGAGCCGGCCGCGATCGAGACCCGGCCGGTGCCGATGGGTTCCCAGAACAGGCTCGAGCCGCAGATGCGGCAGAAGCCGCGGCGCGCCTTCTCGGACGAGCGGTACCAGGCCAGGGCCTCTTCCCCTTCGAACCGGACATGCTCCCAGGCGGCCTGGGTATAGCCGGGCGGCGCCCCATGCTGGCGCCGGCATTGGCCGCAATGGCAGACCACCACGTCGCGCATCGGCCCGTTGATCTCGAAGCGGATTTCCCCGCAAAGACAGCGGCCTGTCGCATGGATCGGCAATTGGCGAATCTGGCTCATTCCGGCTTGTCCTGCCCGCCTGAAACGGTTCGCCCAGCGAGCCGGGTCCGGCGCTGGGCGCATCCGGGGCGAAGTATGGCGGTCGCGGCACGCCTTGTCACCCGGCCCACCGGGGCCCCCAATCCCACCCTGGCAGGCGCCACGAGCGGAACGTTAACCGCTCCTGGTCCAGGATTGGTGCGTTTGGCCGCAGCCGCGCACCCTTGCGGCCCTTGCCCGAGAAGGGGCATACATCCGTTCTGCCATGGCCCGCATCGTCACGTTCGACCCGCCCTCCAGCTACGTTCGCAGATCCGTCGACGTTCCTACACTATTGGTTGCGCTGGGGATCTATGCGGCCTTCGGCCTGCTCACCTGGTATCACCGCTCGATTCCCTTCTGGCTGCTGCTGCCGCTGGGCGGCATCACGGTCTGCCTGCATGGCTCGCTCCAGCATGAAGCGGTGCACGGTTTCCCCTTTCGCGGCCGGTTCCTCAACAGCCTGCTGGTCTATCCTTCGCTCTGGCTGTGGCTGCCCTACCTGACCTACCGCGAATCGCACCTGACGCATCACCGCGACGAGCGGCTGACCTGCCCGATCGACGATCCCGAATCGAATTACCTGACCGCCGAGCAGTATGCGGCGCTCAATCCGCTGCACCGGGCGCTGCGCCGGGCGATGACCACGGTCGCCGGCCGCCTGCTGATCACGCCGGCCTATTGCGTCTACCGGGCGGCGCGCCAGCTGCTGAAGGCGATCGTCACCGGCGACAGGCTGCATCTGGGGCAATGGCTGGTGCATGTGCCTGCGGTCGCCATCGTGCTCTGGTGGGTGATGGGCGTCTGCGACATGTCCTTTTGGAAATATGTCGTTTGTTTCGCTTATCCGGGCTTGTCGCTGACGCTGCTGCGGTCCTACTGCGAGCATCAGGCGGCGCCCCGGATCGGCCACCGTACGGCCGTGATCGAAGCCGGACCGTTCATGTCGTTCCTCTATCTCAACAACAATCTCCATTTCGTGCATCACAACGAGCCCAGTGCGCCCTGGCACGGCCGCCCCGCGCGCTATCGCCAGGTTCGCAATCAAGTACTTGCCGCCAATGGCGGCTATTGCCTGTCGGGCTACGGCGAGGTCTTTCGCCGCTGGCTGTTCACGCCAAAAGAGCCCGTTGTTCATCCCCAGGGCCGGCCCTAACCGCCCTTGAAGCTGTGAAATCGATCGGGCCTTCGCCCGAATCGGATGTTTCTTCCTTTTCGTCCCGGAACCACCGCCTGAACGAGGGCGTTCGCCTTCGAACCTGACCGGCCGTTCGCAAGCGAACAGGCGCTGGATTTCCCGGCCTATACCGGTAGGATCGAATTCAGGGAGACGTCGCTCATGGCCCAAAAGCACCGCTCTCTTGCGGTTATCGTGCCTTTCTTCGTCGGCATCCTGCTGCTCGCCATCATGGCGGGATCAGCGCTCATCCTGGGGATCGATGTCGGCCGCAAGAGTGAAACCATTCGCGTATTGGAGAGCGAATCCGGCGAGATCCAGCGGAGCCTCTCGGCGCTGGTCGACGCGGAAACTGGATTTCGCGGCTATGCGCTGACGGGCGATGCCGGCTATCTCGAGCCCTACTATCAGGGCCTGGACCGGCTGCGCGAGATCGAGAACGCGTCACCCGACCTGTTCAGCGCGAAGCTCGATATCGACGGCGCCACAACCTCGCTCTCCGACCTGATCGCGGCCCCTCTCGAGCAGTTCAAGCTGGGAATCGCCCAGATCGAGCAGCACGGCCCCATGGGCGGCGGCAATCTCGAGATCCTGGCGCGCAGCAAGCAGCTCGTGGACGGGATTCGCAAGGCGGTCGGCACGACCCTGGCGCAGCGGCGCGACGAGATCGCCGCCCAGGGCCGCGATCTCGACACGCAGAACCTTCTGGCCTTCGGCCTCGTCACGGCGGCCGGCATCATTGCCATCGCGCTCAGCGTCGCGCAGTTCTTCGCCTTCAACCGCCAGCTTCGCCGGCGCGAGACGACGGAAGCGGCCCTCCAGCTGCGCAGCCGGGAGGTCGAGCTCGCGGCCGACATGACCAATGCGCTGCAGGCCGTTCCCACCCGCGAGGAAAGCCTGCTGGTGATCGCCGACTATTCCTCGAAGATCGTCTCCGACATGACGGGCGGCCTCTATACCTACAACAACGCCCGCGACCAGCTCGTGCTCTCCGCCTCCTGGGGCGGCGAAACCGTCAAATCGCAGCTCGCCGAATCCTTCGCGCCGGACCAGTGCTGGGCCCTGCGGCGCGGCACGCCCCATATCGCCTATTCCGGCAATCCCGGGCTGAATTGCCATCACGTCCTGGGCTCGCCCCATTCCTATATGTGCGTGCCGATCGCGGCCCAGGGCGCCGTCTATGGCGTGCTTCACCTGGCGACGCCGCAGACCGATCCCGAGCGCGCCTTCGATCCGGTCCAGGACACGGCCCGCGGCTTGGCCAACCGCCTGTCCCTGGCGCTGGCCAACATGGATCTGCGCGAAAAGCTGCGCAGCCTCGCCATCCGCGATCCGCTGACGGGCCTCTTCAACCGCCGGGTCCTCGACGAGATCCTGGCGCGCGAGCTGGCGCGCGCCGACCGGGCGCGCTCGCGGCTCGGCGTGGCGATGATCGATATCGACCATTTCAAAGGCTTCAACGACCAGTTCGGCCACAAGGCGGGCGACGTCGTGCTCCGGGCGGTCTGCGACCAGGTGGCCCGGATGCTGCGGCGCAGCGATCTCGCCTGCCGCTACGGCGGCGAGGAAATCGTTGTCCTCCTGCCCGAGATCGATCTCGAGAACGGCGTGCGCGTCTGCGAGAAGCTACGCGAGGGCGTGGCCAACATCGATCTGGGCGAGCTGGTGCCGGGTGCGGTGCGGGTCACCGTCTCGATCGGCTTCAGCCTCTATCCCGATCTCTGCAACGATCCCACCGACATCCTGGCCAGCGCCGACCGCGCGATGTACGAATCGAAGCGCAACGGGCGCAACAAGGTGACGGCCTACGAGGGAACCAGCGCGGGACCTGCCCCCTCGGACGACAAGGCCCGCGCCCTGGCGCCCGCCGGATCGTCGGCGCGGGCCCCCGGTTAGGCCCGCCCCTCAGACCGGAACGCCGCCCTCTTCCTTGCGCTTGGCGACGAAGGCTTCCAGCGCCTCGACGATGGCCGGATCGAGCGGCGGCGGCTGGAATTCCGCCAGCGCCTGCTTCCAGATCGCATTGGCCCGCTGCTCGGCCGTCTGCGCGCCGGCGAGGCGCCAGCTCTCGTAGTTACGCCAATCGGAGAGGATCGGCGAGTAGAACGCCGTCTCGTAGCGCGCCATGGTGTGGGCCGTGCCGAAGAAATGGCCGCCCGGACCGACATCCGTCATGGCCTCGAGACCCAGCGTGTCGTCGGTGACCTCGAGCGGCTGCAGGAACTCGCCCATCATCTGCAGCATCTCGACATCGAGAATGAATTTCTCGAAGGAGGCGACCAGCCCGCCTTCCATCCAGCCGGCGCCATGCAGCATCATGTTGACGCCGCCCATCACCGCCCCCCAGATCGACATCTCGGATTCGTAAGCCGCCTGCGCATCGACCGCGTTGGCGGCGCAGGCGTTCGAGGAGCGGTAGGGGAAACCGTAGCGGCGCGCGAGCTGGCCGCCGGCCATGGCGGCGCGCGCATATTCCGGCGTGCCGAAAGCGGGCGCCCCCGACTTCATGTCGACGTTCGAGGTGAAGCCGCCATACATGGCCGGCACGCCCGGCGCCACGATCTGGATCAGCGTGATCCCGGCCAGCGCCTCGGCGTTCTGCTGCGCCAAGGCACCGGCGATCGTCACCGGCGCCATGGCGCCCGAGAGCGTGAAGGGCGTCAGCACCACCGGCTGGCCGTGGCGCGCCATCTCCATCAGGCCCTGCAGCATCGGGCCGTCGAGCCGCAGCGGCGAGTTGGAGTTGACGATCGAGAACAGGCTCGGCTCGCGCTTGAGCTGCTCCTTCGTGATGCCGCGCGCGATGCAGATCATCTCGATCGCATCGGCGATGCGGTGGCGCCCTAGCGAATAGGGATGCCAGAGCTTGTCGGTCAGCGTGATCGCTGCCAGATGCGCATCGAGATGACGGGTCGCCGGCGGCCGGTCGGCGGGCTCCACCGGATAGCCGCCGGTGAACTGCACGATGTTGTAGGTCTGCACCAGCTTCAGCAGGTCGCAATAGTCCTGGAAGTTGCCGGGCCGGCGACCGCGATCGAGGTCGTTGACGTTGGGGGCGCTCGCCACCGAGCCGAAATTCACATGATCGCCGCCGAAGGTCAGGTTGCGCTCGGGGTTGCGCGCATGGAGCGTCACCTCGCGCGGCACCTTGGCGATCGATTCCAGCACCAGCCCGCGATCGAACTTGACGCGCTGGGTGCCCATATCGACATCCGCGCCGGCCGCCTTCAGGAGCGACAGCGCCTCGGCATCGAGAAATTCGATGCCGATCTCTTCGAGGATCCGGAGCGAGGCCTCGTGGATCTTCTCGAGCTGCTCGGGGCGCAGAACCTCGATCGGCTTGTAGAGGTTGCGGTACCGACGCCAGGGCAGTTGCTTGAGGCCGCCCGCCGCGCGACGTTCACGGCGGCGTCCTTGCTGGTCACGCGACATGCTGTCTCCCGATCGAACCCGCGCGAAGCCGGCAGCAGGGATGCCCCGGCTCGGGGGCGCGGGGGAAGCTAGGGGCCCCGGCCCGATGCCGTCAAGGCCGCCCCCGCCCCGAACGGCCAATCGGGGCGCCCGCAATCCCATGGACGCAAGGCCCCATTCCGCGATAGGCAGGCCGCCATGAACCGCACGACCGCTTTCGACGCCGCATCGGCCGGCCCGCACCGGGTCGGCGACGGCCCGCTCGACATCGACGCCGTCCGCGCCATCGCCCGGGAGGATCTCCCGGTCCAGCTTTCCCCCGCCGCCGAACAGCGGATGGCGGTCGCCCGAACCGTGGTCGACCGGCATCTGGCCGAAGGAAGGCCGGTCTATGGCATGACCCGCGGGCTCGGGCCCCAGGTGACCAAATCGGTGCCGGCCGAGGCGCTGGCCGAGTTTTCCCGCCTGACCGTGCTGGGCCGCGCCCAGTCGGTCGGTCCTCGCTTCTCGCGGACCGCCACGCGCGCCACCCTCTTGATCCGCGCCGCCAGCATGGCCGCTGGCGGCGCCGGGGTCCGCCCCGAGCTGGCCCGGTTCCTGCTCGAGCTGCTCAACCGCAAGCTCCATCCGGTCATTCCCTCGATCGGCTCGATCGGCGCCTCCGATCTCTGCCAGTTGGCCCATATCGGGCTGGTGGTGATCGGCGAAGGCGAGGCCGAGCTCGACGGTGCCGTAATGCCGGGCGCCGAGGCGCTGCGGCGGGCGGGACTGGCGCCGATGGCGCTCGCGCCCAAGGAAGGGCTCGCCCTCTGCAGCGCCAACTCGGCCACGGCGGCCCGCGCCGCCCTGGCCCTCGCCTGGGCGCGCGACCTGGCGCTGCTCGCCGATCTCGCCGCCGCCCTCAGCATGGAAGGCTTCCGCGCCAATCTCTCGCCTTTGGATCCGCGCGTCGCCGCGGCGCGGCCGCAGCCGGGACAGGCCGCCTCGGCGGCGCACCTGCTGCGGCTTCTCGACGGCTCCGCGCTGATGCAGCCGGGCAGCGCCCGGCGGCTGCAGGATCCGCTTTCCTTCCGCTGCGTCAGCCAGGTCCACGGCTCCTTCTCGGTGGCGCTGGCGCAAGCCGAACAGGCGCTGCTGCCCGAGCTCAACGGCGCCGGCGACAACCCGCTGGTGCTGCCCGAGGCCGACCTGATCCTGTCGAACGGCAATTTCCACACGCCGGCCCTGGCGCTCGCCTTCGACGCGGCCGCCATCGGCCTGGCCCAGGCCGCCAACCTCGCCGTCGCCCGCTTCGGGCGGATGATGGCGCGCCGCCTGACCGACCTGCCCGATCTCCTCACCCGCGAGCCGCCGCCCTCGGTGGGATTCGGCCCGATGACCAAGACGACCGAAGCGCTGGCGGCCGAGATCCGCTTTGCCGCCAATCCCGTCGCCGCGGACCAGCGCCAGAGCGCCGAGGGCATCGAGGACGACACCACCAACGCCCCGCTGGCTGTCACGAAGTTCGAGACCGCGCTCGAGCGCTACGCGCTTCTCATCGCCTGCGAGCTGATCGTCGGCGCCGAGGCCGTGGATCATGCCCGGCCGCCCGCACTGGGCGCCGGGCCCAAGCTCGCCCATGAGGCGGTGCGCGAGCTGGTGGCGCCGCTCGCGAGCGACCGGCCCTATGGTACGGAGATCGAAGCCGTGTGCGAGAAGCTGCTGCGATCGGGCGTCCTGGCGGGCCGGGTCGCCGACAAGCTGGGGCGCGGCTAGACCGGGCGCTTGCCCGCGCGGTTCGGTGCCACGGGATTCGCCATCAAGGCGGCCTCGGCCAGGATCCATTCGCGAAAGGCCTTGACCAGCGGCTGCTCCGCGGTGCTCGCCGGACAGACCAGATAATAGGCGAAGTGCGACGGGCCCTTGAGCGATAGGTCGAAGGGCCGCACCAGCCGGCCGCTCGCCAGATCGTCCGCCACCAGCGACGAATCGCCGAGCGCCACGCCCTGCCCGTCGATCGCGGCCTGGATCGCGAGATCGGTCTGGGTGAAGTGAATGCCGCGGGCGCCGCCCGCTTCCTTGTGCACGCCGGCCGCCCGCAGCCACATCTCCCAGTTGGGCCAGATCTCGCCCTGCGCGTTCCAATCGACATGGATCAGGGTGTAGCGGCGCAGATCGCGCGGATGACGCAATGGATGCGCGCCCTTGAGCAGCTTCGGACTGCAGACCGGGAACATCGTGTCGTGGAACAGCCGGTCCGCGCGCAGGCCCGGATAGACGCCGTCGCCGAAGCGGATGCCGATATCGATGTCCTCGCGCGCGAAATCGATCAGCCGCTGCGAGACCTCGATCCGCACATCCGTTTCGGGATGCTGCAGCAAGAACCGGTCGAGCCGCGGCACCAGCCATTTCGCGGCGAAGGATGGCGAGCTCGTCACCATCAGCCTTTGCCGCCCTGCCGCGTCGCGCAGCCGCGCCACCGCGCGGCTCACGCTCTGGATCGCCTCCGTCGCCGCCTGATGCAGGATTTCTCCGGCCGGCGTCAGCCGGACCACGCGGCTCGAGCGCGAGAACAGCTTGACGCCGAGCTGGTCCTCGATCTCGCGCACGAGATGGCTGACGGCGGCCGGCGTGACGCCCAGCTCGGCCGCCGCCTTGGTGAAGCTGGAATGACGGGCCGCGGCTTCGAAGCCACGCAGCCCGCCCAGTCCCGGAAGGTGCGAGGTCATGGCGTCATTTTCAAATATTCCTCATCAATAGGTCAAGGCGAAGTCGTTTGTATCTCGCCATTTCCTGGCTTCAAATCGCGGTAACCGGGCTCTCAAGCCATAGGATTATTTGAAGGAGATTCGCATGTCCAACCTGGCTCAGCGCGCCTCGGCTCCCCTGCCCGCGACAGGGTGGAGCGGCGGCGCCCGCTTGCGGTCACCCCGCTCCCCGTCGCGCCGGCGAAGCGCCGTTGGCCGCTTCTGGCAGTGGCTGCTGGTGCACCATCGGCGCCGCCGGAGCATCAACCAGCTGATGCGGCTGAACGAGCGGATGTTGCGCGATATCGGGATCGCACGCCCCGAGATCGCCGACGCGGTCGACCGCCTGCTCTGGGAGCAGCGCTTCGGGACGATGGGACAGGCCCGGGACGCCCGTCGCGTGGTCAACGATGACTGGCAGGACCGATAGCCTCTCGGGTCCGGCGAGGAAGTCCGCCCGGGCCAGCCGGGCCGGCCGCTTCGCAACAGCCGTCAGTTCGCCGGCAACGCCTCCAGCGTGAAGCCCTTGGGCAGGGTGGCGTGGGCGATGTCGAGCTTGTCGGCGGCAACCGGGATCTCGACCTTGTAGTCGGGCGTGAACTCGATCGAGAAGACCGCATCCGTGATGGCGGCGGGGTCCTTCTTGCCGTCGGCGCTCCAGAGCGTGAACTGCGCGTCGGGCGCGTCGCTGCCGTCCGCCTTGCGGAAGCCCACCACCGGCTCGCTCATCACCTCGTTGATAAGATCGTCGAAGGATTTGTCGACCGGCCCCTTGAGCAGGGCGCGCTGCAAGGTGTGGGTGCGATCCGCATAGGTGACGATGGCGAGCGCATCCTTGAACTTGGCGAAGGTCTCGTCGCGGTCGGCCGCCCAGAAAGGCAGGATGCCGGCCACGCGCATGATCCCGCCGGCATTGGGGACCTCGAGCGTCGCGGGTTCCCCCGTCACGGAGAGGAGCGGCTTTCCGCTCTCGAGGCTGAAGAAGGTCGAACGGTCGAGCGCGCCGCAGCAGCCATACTCGACCACGCGATAGAAGGCGTCGTTGCCGTCGAGCCCGGCCGCGGAGCCGGAATCGCCCGTCAGCTTGAAGCCCGGGCCGGGCTTGCGCGAACCGTCGGTGCCGACGCGCCAGGTCGAGACCGTGACGCTCGCGCTGACCGGGCCTTCGGAATCGTCGCGCAGGACCGCCGCCATCTCCTCCTTGATCAGGACATGGACCGGCTCGCTGCTGCCCTCCGGCCAGTACTGCACGACCGTGAAGCGCCGGTTGGTACTGTCCGTCTCGAACACCCCGTCCTTCACCGTGATCTTGATCTCGGAGGCGGCGCTGTCGCTGACCGGGCTTTGGGCCAAGGCCGGCAGGGCCGACGACAGCAATCCGGCAAGGCTGGCGGTCAGAAGCAGGCGGGCCGACATGATTGTCCTCTCTGGTTCCTGGGTTCCGGGAAGCCGCGTCTTATCGGGTTGTGGAGATGGCCTTCGGCGCCTCGTCACGCCGCCAGCGCGGAGATCGCGCCGCGGAACCGCGCCAGGATCGCCTCTTCGGCAACGTGATGGCCGGCTTCGACCACCCAGCGTCCGCCGATCATCACGTCGCGGACGGGGTTGGCATTGCCGGCGAAGACGAGCGCGTCGACCAGCCGGTCGTCCTCGCGGCCATAGAGCAGCGGGTGCTCGGCATCGAGCACCACCAGGTCGGCGCGATGGCCCGCCGCCAGCCGGCCGATCGGTCGTCCCAAGGCGCGCGCCCCGCCTTCGAGGGCCGCGCGGTGGAGATCGGCACCGACCGAGCCGGTGCGGCCGGTCAGGCGGTTGCGCCGGCGCTCGAGGAGCCGCTGGCCATATTCGAGCCAGCGCAGCTCCTCGACGGGACTGACGGAGATATGGCTGTCCGAGCCGATGCCGAAGAGGCCGCCCAGGCGCTGATAGGCGATGGCCGGGAAGAAGCCGTCGCCGAGATTGGCCTCCGTGGTCGGGCAGAGGCCCGCCACGGCACCCGAGATCGCCAACGCCCGGGTCTCCGCCTCGGTCATGTGCGTGGCATGCACCAGGCACCAGCGCGGGCCGACCGGCAGATGGCCCATCAGCCAATCGACCGGGCGCCTTCCCGACCAGGCGATGCAATCCTCGACCTCGAGCGTCTGCTCGGCGATGTGGATATGGATCGGCGCGGTGTCGTCGAGCGCATCGAGCCCGGCCACGGCACCGGTCAGCAGCTCAGGCGTCACCGCGCGCAGGCTGTGCGGCGCGATCCCGATCCGCACCTGCGGATCGGCACGATGACGGCGCGTCAGTTCCTGGATCAGGGCGAGATAGGCGTCCAGCGAATGGAGGAAGCGGCGCTGGCCGGGCTTGGGCGGCTGGCCGCCGAACCCGCCCTGGGCATAGAGCACCGGAAGATGGGTGATCCCGATCCCGCTATGGGTCGCGGCCGCCAATATCCGCTCCGACATTTCGGCCGGGTCGGCATAGGGCCGGCCTTCCTGGTCGTGATGCAGATAATGGAACTCGCCGACCGCGGTATAGCCGGCCTTGATCATCTCGACATAGAGCTGGCCGGCGATCGCCTCGACCTGGCCTGGCGAGAGCTTCTCGACGAAGCCGTACATGACGGTGCGCCAGGTCCAGAAGCTGTCCTCGCCGGCAGCACCGCCCTGCCCCGCGCGTTCCGTCAGTCCCGCCATGGCGCGCTGGAAGGCGTGGGAATGGAGATTGGGCATGCCCGGCAGGACCGGGCCGGCCGCCCGCACGACATGACGGGCCGCGGGTTGGGCCGCTGCATCGGGTGTCACCGCCGCCAGGCTGCCATCGACCGCGATCTCGAACAGCACATCCCGGGCCCAGCCCTCGGGCAGGAGCGCTCTTTCGGCGAAAAGTCGATGGACGATGCTCATGAAGGGGACAGGGTCTGCCGTGCCGAACGACCGCCTGGCGCCGTCATGCCGGCAACCCGACTGACGGCCGCATGGCGCCGATCCCCGCTATATAGCAAAGAACTGGAAGGCCAGAAACCACGCCGCCGGCCCTGTCGCCGGCTCTTTCGCTGGCCGAAGCCGGCGCCCGAGGAAGGCGGGGCGCCGGGTCATCCCCTGCCGCAGCTTCGCGCCGGCGACGGGACTGCGGTCCTCGGGGCCATGAAGCGCCCTCAAGAGGACCGCAGCCGACGTCATCAACTCAAAGAATGCCGAGCGATCGAAGCTGCAGCAGCGAGAATGCGATCAGATCGCTTCCTTGAGATCCTTCGCGACGCGGAAGGCGACCTTCTTCGACGCCTTGATCTTGATCGCTTCGCCGGTCGCCGGGTTGCGGCCCATGCGGGCGGCGCGCCTGCGAACCTGGAGGATGCCGAGGCCCGTGATACGGACCTTGTTGCCCTTCTTGAGATTCTTGACCGTCAGGCCGACGAAGTCGTCGAACAGCGCGGCGACGGCCTTCTTCGGCAGGTCGTGCTGGGTTGCGAGCTCTGCGATGAGCTTCGAGAGCGGAATGGTGGTCACTGCAGCTTTCTCAGCCATGGGTATCCCCTGTTGTTACGGACTCTCCGCCGCCCGCGCGAGGAAGCGCCGGGAGCGGAAGTTCAATGGCAAAAGCCATATCGCCAACTCAAACCTCGTTGGCTCACACGCCCATAACATGTCTCGCGCCGATTCGGAACAAGGCCGCGTCAAAATAATGCCGTCGCCACGCAGTTTTTTCGTTTCGCCCTCCATGGCGAGGCGAGTCCCGAGCGCGACGGTCGAACGACTCGCCATGCCAGTGCGCTGCCGGCATGCCAATTGTGGCAGGACTCGGGTCGACGCGAATCGGCGCCATGGCGATCGCGGGAACCGGCCTGGCATCGTCGCTTCTTGACAATAGTTTCATTTGAAACTAATTTGCCCCGATCGTTTCGGCGTCGATTTCGTCGGGAGATGTCGCATGCGCAAGTTCATCGCCCTGCCCCGCATCGAAGGCCGCGCCTCGCGTCAGGCGCATTGCGATCTGCCGGACGGCACGTTCGAGCGCGAGCTGGGGAAGGAAGGTTTCTTCGGCCCGGCGACCATGATGTATCACACGCATCCGCCGACCGGCTGGCTCTCGTGGGAAGGGCCGCTGCGCCCGCGCGCCTTCGATCTCGAGAAGATTTCCGCCGGCATGGCATCGCCCTGGAAGGCGGCGCCGATCCTGGCCAACGCCTCGGTCAAGCTCCGCTGGTGGCGCGCCGACCGTTCGATGGATCATCTGGTCCGCAATGCCGACGGCGACGAGCTCCTGTTCCTGCATCGCGGCAAGGCCGAGCTTTTCTGCGACTATGGCCATCTATCGCTCGAGGCGGGCGACTATCTCATGCTGCCGCGCTCGACCATGTGGCGCATCGAGACCGCCGGTGCGGCCGATTTCCTGCTGATCGAATGCAGCAACGGCTCCTATACCCTGCCCGAGAAGGGGCTGGTGGGGCAGCATGCGATCTTCGATGCCGCCATGCTCGACGTGCCTGCCATCGACGGCGCCTTCCTCGCCCAGCAGGGCGAGCACGAGACGCGGGTCGTAATCAAGCGGCAGAACCGGCTCTCGACCGTGACCTATCCCTTCAACCCGCTGGACGCGGTGGGCTGGCACGGCGACCTGATGCCGGTGCGCATCAACATCAAGGATATCCGGCCGCTGATGTCGCACCGCCAGCACCTGCCGCCGTCGGCCCACACCACCTTCCTCGGCGATCGTTTCGTCGTCTGCAGCTTCGTGCCGCGCCCCTTCGAGACCGATCCCGGCGCGATCAAGGTGCCGTTCTTCCACAACAACGACGACTATGACGAGGTCATCTTCTATCACGCGGGCGACTTCTTCAGCCGCGACAACATCAAGCCGGGCATGGTGACCTGGCATCCCTGCGGCTTCACGCACGGGCCCCATCCCAAGGCGCTCGCGCGCATGTACGAGCAGAGCAAGCCCGGCACCGACGAATATGCCGTCATGATCGACGCGCGCGATCCGCTCGAGATGGGCGAGGCCGCGGCCGCCACGGAGCTCGAGGCCTACGCCCGGTCCTGGCAGTCGCCGGGCCCGGTGGCGGCGCCACGGCGCCCCTCGCGTTCCTGAACGCTCGCGATCCATGAAGCTGGCAAGCCTCAAGACCGAGAGCCGCGACGGGCGTCTCGTCCTGGTCCGCCGCGACCTGACGCGCGCGGTCCTGGCCGAGGCCGCGCCCACGCTCCAGGCGGCACTCGACGGCTGGGCAAACCTTTCCCCACGGCTCGAAGCCCAGTACCAAGCGCTCGAGGCCGGCCGGGCCAGCGGCAGCTTCGCCTTCGATCCGATGCGCTGCGCCTCGCCTTTGCCGCGGGCCTATCAATGGGCCGACGGCTCGGCCTATGTGAACCATGTGGTGCTGGTGCGCCGCGCCCGCGGCGCCGAGATGCTGGAAAGCTTCTGGACCGATCCGCTGATCTATCAGGGCGGCTCGGACGAGTTCCTCGGGCCCCGCGACCCGATCCCCGCCGTCGATGAAGGCTGGGGCGTCGATTTCGAGGCCGAGATCGCCGTGATCCTGGACGATGTGGCCATGGGCAGCGCGCCCGCCGAGGCGGGTGAGCGGATCCGGCTGGTGATGCTGGCGAACGACGTCTCTCTGCGCAACCTGATCCCGGGCGAGCTCGCCAAGGGCTTCGGCTTCTTCCAGTCCAAGCCCGCCTCGGCCTTCTCCCCGGTCGCGGTGACGCCCGACGAGCTGGGCGAGGCCTGGGATGGCGGCAGGCTCGACCGGCCGCTCCTGGTCCATCTCAATGGCGAGCCCTTCGGCAAGGCCGAGGCCGGGCTCGACATGACCTTCGATTTCCCGACCCTGATCGCGCATGCGGCCAAGACGCGCAACCTGCGCGCCGGCACCATCCTGGGCTCGGGCACCGTGTCCAACCGCGGATCCGACGGCGGGCCGGGCCGTCCGATCGCGGAAGGCGGGGTCGGCTATTCCTGCATCGCCGAGCAGCGCATGGTCGAGACGATCCGGGAAGGCCGGCCGAGGACGGCGTTCCTGCGCGCCGGCGACCGGGTCCGGATCGAGATGCGGGATTTGTCAGGCCATTCCATTTTCGGCGCGATCGACCAGGCGGTGACGGGCGATCCGCCGCCCCTACACCCCTTCCCCGCATCCTGCTAGGGTCGGCGGCGCCGGCGCCAGGGGGATTCCGCCGGCGGGGACTTTCCATGCCCAGACCGCCGATGAGCCGACGCCCGGGGACCTTGCTGTTCGTGGCGGAGCTCGCCCAGCAAGAGACCTGGCCGCGCCAGCAGTTGCTCGATCTGCAGCGCCGCCGGCTCAAGGCTTTCGTCGAGAAGGCGGTGAAGGAATCCCCCTACTACCGGGACATCGCGGCCAAGCTCGGCCGCAGGATCACGCGGCTTCAGGACTTTCCGGTCCTGACCAAATCCATCCTGGTCGCCGAATATGACCGGCTCCTGACGGACCCGATGCTCAGCCGCGCCGTGATCGAGAAGCATCTGAGCGAGCAGGGCTCCGGCCGAGAGCTGCTCTTGAAATACCATGTCGTACCGAGCGGCGGCTTCAGTGGCCTGCGCGCCATGATGGTCTATGACCGCACCACCCGGATGATCGGCGTCGCCAACATGCTGCGTTGGCTGCAGCGGATGGGCGTGAGCGAGACGACGCGGGTCGTCGGGATCGGCGCCGCCACGATGATCCACGTCTCCAACCAGGTATTCCTGGAACTGCGGAAGACCCGGCCGGACGCGCCGGCCCTCGACGTCACCATGCCGATCCCCGAGCTGGTGGCGGCGCTCAACCGTTACCAGCCGGAAGTGCTCATCACCTACCCCTCCATCCTGCGCGAGCTCGCCCTGGAGCAGCTCGCCGGCCGGCTCGCCATCGCGCCGCGCTGCTGCAGCTCGCTGTCCGAGATGCTGGCGCCGGAGGTGCGCCGCCTGGCCTTCGAGGCCTGGAAGGCGCCCATCATCGACACCTACGCCACGACCGAGACCGGCATGATCGGCACCGACTGCCCCGAGGCCGCCGGAATCCACCTGCTGGAGCAGCTCATGATCGTCGAGATCGTCGACGAGAATTATCGACCCGTGCCCAACGGCACCGTCGGCGAGCGCATGCTGGTGACGCCGCTCTTCAATCCGGTGCTGCCGCTCATCCGCTACGAGATCACCGACCGGGTGGCGCTGGCGACCGAGCCCTGCCGTTGCGGCCGGCCGCAATGGCGGCTGGCCTCGATCCAGGGCCGGCGCGAGGAGATGCTGGATCTGCCGGCGAAGGATGGCGGCATCCTCCGCATCCCGCCTGTCCATTTCCGCGATCCATTGCTCCTGAATCCGGGCCTGCGCCAATATCAGATCGAGGCGCGGCCCGACGGTCTCCATATCCGGGTGGTGCTGGGTGCGGATGCGGGCGAGCCGGCGACGGCCCTGGCCTCGCTGCGCGGAGCCCTGCTGCAGGCGCTCGACCAGGCGGGCGCCAAGCCGGCGGTGACGATCGAGGCCGTGGACAAGATCGAGCGCATCGGCAGCTCGGGCAAGGCGCGGCTGGTGGCGCGGTCTCACTGACGCTTGAATCCCCGACCAACGCGCTCATCTCAAACAAAAATGACGCCCATCGTCGGGCGCCCGCCATTATAATCGAGCCCTCAAGGCCGGCGCCCAGACCACGCCGCCTCGGATCGGGAGAGCGACGGGAGAGGAGTGACCATGTGGGACTCTCTTTGGATCAATGGGCGCCTGGCGACGATGCGCGAGGGCAGCGTGCCGTACGGCACCATCGAGCCCGGCGCCATCGCGGTCGAGGCCTCGCGGATCGCCTGGGTCGGGCCCATGGGCGAGCTGCCGCGGCGCACCGCCCGCCAGATCCATGATCTCGACGGACGCTGGGTCACGCCCGGCCTGATCGACTGCCACACTCATCTCGTCTATGGCGGGAACCGGGCGCATGAGTTCGAGATGCGGCTCAACGGCGCCACCTATGAGGAGATCGCCAAGGCCGGCGGCGGGATCCGCTCGACCGTGACCGCCACCCGCGCCTCGACCGAGGCCTCCCTGCTCACGAGCGCCGCCGAGCGGCTGAAGCCGCTCCTGGCCGAAGGCCTCACCACCATCGAGATCAAGTCGGGCTACGGGCTCGAGCGCGACGCCGAGATCAAGCAGCTCCGGGTCGCCCGCGCGCTGGGCGAGCGCTTCCCGGTCACCGTGCGCACCACCTTCCTCGCCGCCCACGCGCTCCCGCCTGAATATGACGGAAGGCCGGACGAATATATCGACGCGGTCGCGAGCAAGATGCTGCCGGCGGCCCATGCGGCGGGGCTGGTCGATGCGGTCGACGCCTTCTGCGAGCGCATCGGCTTCACCGCGGCCCAGACCGAGAAGCTGTTCCGCGCGGCCACTTCCTTCGGCCTGCCGGTCAAGATCCATGCCGAGCAGCTCTCCGACCAGAAGGGCGCCGTGCTCGGCACACGCTATGGCGCGCTCTCGGCCGATCATCTGGAATATCTGGGCGAGGATGGCGTGCAGGCCATGGCCAACACCGGCACCGTCGCGGTGCTGCTGCCGGGCGCCTTCTATTTCCTGCGCGAGACGCAGCTCCCGCCGATCGAGGCGCTGCGCAAGGCCGGCGTGCCGATCGCGATCGCGACCGACAGCAATCCCGGCAGCTCGCCCGTCACCTCGCTGCTGCTGATGCTCAATATGGGCACCACCTTGTTCCGGCTGACGCCGGAGGAGGCCTTGGCCGGGATCACGCGCAACGCGGCCAAGGCGCTCGGCCTCGGCGGCAGCACCGGCACGCTGCAGGCCGGCAAGCGCGCCGACTTCGCGGTCTGGAACATCGACCGGCCCGCCGAGCTGAGCTACCGCATCGGCTTCAACCCGCTCCATCTGCGGGTCTGGCAGGGCCGGTCGGATGCCAAGGCGGCGGCCGAGCCGCGCGCCCAGGCCGAGCCCGTGCCGGCGCTCAATCCGGGCTAATTTTGGCCGGGTTCGCTCAAGACCGCCATTTGATCGAGCAGCCGATCGCCGGCACCTGCTCCGCCGGCCCCTTACCGGTACGAGCGATCAGGCGCATGGCCTCCAGCATCTCGCGCTTCGCGCCCTTCACCGGCGAGCTGCCGCGCATCTCCTGCACGCGGCCCCGATAGCGCAGGGCGAGCCCCGCATCGAAGCCGTAGATGTCCGGCGTGCAGACAGCGCCATAGGCCCGCGCCACGGCCTGGGTCCGGTCGATCAGGTAGGAAAAGCCGAATCCATGGGCCCGCGCGAATTCCTTCATCTTGTCGAAGGAATCCGCGGGATAGGCATCGGTGTCGTTGGACATGATCGCGACCGCGTTCACGCCCTCGGCTGCCAGCGCCTTGCAATCCTCGACCACCCCGTCGATCACGCCTTTGACGTAAGGGCAGTGGTTGCAGATGAACATGACGAGCGTGCCCTTCTCGCCCTTGAGCTCGGCGAGCTTGTGCGGGCGGCCGTCGACGCCTTCGAGCTCGAACCCGGCCGCGTGCCAACCGAGTTCATGCTGGCCGCCCGACGCATAAGCCATCGACGCCTCCTTTCGCAAAGAGCGGCCGGAACCGGGCGGCTGCCCGCTACCAGCTCACGCCCTTCGTTTCCTTCGCCCATTCCAGCATCGTCTCGAGGATCCGGCGCAGATGCGGGCGGACAGCCTTGGCGCGGTCCTCGCGGAAGCCGAAGGGCGGCGCCTCGTCCATATAGGTGATCTGCGACAGCTCGAGCTGCACCGCGGCGATGCCCTCGGCGGGCTTGCCGTAGAGGCGGGTGATGTAGCCGCCCTTGAAACGACCATTCAGCACGCTGCTATAGCCGTCGGCCTCGCCCGCGGCCTCGATCAGGCGGGCCGCCAGCTCGGACGGCGCGCTCTTGCCGTCGGCCGTGCCCAGATTGATGTCCGGCAGCCGGCCGGCGAAGAAGCGCGGCACCTCGGAGCGGATCGAATGGGCATCGAAGAGAAGCGCCATGCCGAAGCGGGATTTGATTGCGGCCAGGGCGTCCGCGAGCTGCTTGTGATAAGGCCGCCAGAAGCTCTCGACGCGCTGGCGGATTTCCTCCGCGCCCGGCGCCTGGTCGGGCTGCCAGAGCGGCTCGTCGTCGAAGCTCGTGGTCGGGCAGAGCTCGGTGTTGCTGGCGCCGGGATAAAGCACGGTCCCGTCCGGCGGCCGGTTCAGGTCGATGACATAGCGCGAATGGGTGGCGATCAGCCGGTTGGCGCCGAGCGCCGCGGCGAAATCGTAGAGCCGATCCACATGCCAATCCGTGTCCGGCACCGTGCGCGCGACATCGGTCATCCGCCGCGCCAGGACATCAGGCAGATGCGTCCCCACATGGGGCATGCTGATCAACAGCGGCGCCGGCCCGGGCTCGAATCGGAAGGGCTCCATGGCAATCCTGAATTCCTTGAAATCTCGTCCGGGGACGCAGGGGGCGACGCCCGACTCTGCCCCCCGGCGCCGCTCTTGTGAAGAGCCGCGGGGGCATGCCCGTTATTAACCCTGATCCTCCGCCGGCAGGCGATAGCCGCCTCGGCGATTGGCAGCCCGCATCGCATCTGCGATCATCGGCCAGCACGAGGCCCCTGACATGGCAGACGAAAACAAGACCGAGCGCCCCAATGGCGAGGCCGCGTCCGGTGGCGCGACGCCCGAGGGGCCGCGCGCCAAGCCGAACGGTCCCGGGGCCGCGGGCGGCGGCAAGCCGGGCGGCGGCATCGGCCGCGAGCTGACCGAGGAAGAGAAGGCCTGGGTCCGCAATCTCACGCCGGAGCAGAAGGCGAAGATCCGCGCCATGACCCCGGCCCAGAAGAAGCAGCTTCTGGCCGCGGCCATGCTGGCGCGCCAGAACGCAGCCGCGGATGCGCGGCAAGGGCCGCCGGGACTGATCCCGACCGCCGCTTCCGCCGCCCGGGCAAGGCCGCCGGGCGCGGGACAGCAACGACCCGCCGGCCCGGGCGGACAAGGCCAGGGTGCCGGGTCGAGACCGGGCGGCGGCCAGAAGCAGGGCCCGCGCCAGGTGCAGACGGCCTATGCCGATCCCTTCACGCCCGTGAAGCGGATGCCCAAGTTCGGGCAGCTCGCGCGTCACCAGAAGATCATCGTCGCGGTCTGCGTCACCGCGATCGTCGTCATCGCCACGGTTCTCTTCGGCACCGACTGGGTCCATATCCCGGGCCGGGACCTGGGCGCGATGATCCGCCATAACACCGACTTCCTCGGCGAGAGCATCACGCTGCCGCGCAAGCCGGTCTCGACCACCTGGCAGATGATGCCGCATGACGAGGCGGGCGCCAGCGTCAACGAGGCGACGCATTGGCAGATCATCGCGGTGATGCAGTTCTCCTACGAGGACATGGCGGCGCTCGTGGCCGCGGCCCAGGACAAGCCCCAGGCCGCGGATGCGGCAATCGAGATCCAGCATTGGTTCCCGGCCGACGTGAAGGCCGCGATACAGGCGCGCCCGCCCCGCTCCATCGATCCCTCGCCCTTCTTCGGCGAGCGCTATAAGAGAGGGTCCGCGATCATCGTCACCGGCACCAACACCATCGTGGTCCGCCTCCTCAGCGACTGATCGGCGGCATCCCCGGCCGGGCCCTGCGGCCGGTATCGACATCCATCACGGCGGACCGCCTCGGGCCGCCTCACGCGAGAAACCGACATGCCCGCAATCACCCGCCTCGACAACGAACGCAAGATCAAGAGCCCGCACGGGACCACGCTCAGCGCCAAGAGCTGGCTGACCGAGGCGCCCTTGCGCATGCTGATGAACAATCTCGACGCCGCCGTCGCGGAGAAGCCGCAGGAGCTGGTGGTCTATGGCGGCATCGGGCGCGCCGCGCGCGACTGGGAGAGCTACGACCGGATCGTGGCCAGCCTCCGCTCGCTCGAGGCCGACGAGACGCTGCTGGTTCAGTCGGGCAAGCCGGTCGGCATCTTCCGCACCCATGCGGATGCGCCGCGCGTGCTGATCGCGAACTCGAATCTCGTGCCGCACTGGGCGACCTGGGAGAAGTTCCACGAGCTCGACCGCAAGGGCCTGATGATGTACGGCCAGATGACGGCGGGCTCCTGGATCTATATCGGCAGCCAGGGCATCGTGCAGGGCACCTACGAGACCTTCGTCGAGGTCGGGCGCCGGCATTTCGGCGGCAATCTCGCCGGCAAATGGATCCTGACCGGGGGCCTGGGCGGCATGGGCGGCGCGCAGCCGCTGGCCGCGACCATGGCCGGCGCCTCGATGCTCGCGGTCGAATGCCAGCCGAGCCGCATCGAGCGCCGGCTCGAGACCCGCTATCTCGACCGCCGCGCCGACGATCTCGACCAGGCCCTGGCCATGATCCGCGAGGCCACGGCCAAGGGCGAGGCCCTCTCCGTCGGCCTCCTGGGCAACGCCGCCGAGATCTTCCCCGAGCTGGTGCGCCGCGGCATCCGCCCGGACATCGTCACCGACCAGACCTCGGCTCATGACCCGCTCAACGGCTATCTGCCGGCGGGCTGGTCGCTCGACAAGGCCGAGCGCATGCGCCAGTCCGATCCCGAGGCGGTGATCCAGGCCGCCAAGCAGTCGATGGCGGTCCAGGTCAAGGCCATGCTCGATTTCCATCGCATGGGCATCCCGACGCTCGATTATGGCAACAACATCCGCCAGATGGCGCTGGAGATGGGCGTCGCCGACGCCTTCGACTTCCCGGGCTTCGTGCCGGCCTATATCCGTCCCCTCTTCTGCCGCGGCATCGGTCCCTTCCGCTGGGCGGCGCTCTCGGGCGATCCGGAGGACATCTACAAGACCGACGCGCGGGTGAAGCAGCTCATGCCCGGCAACCCGCATCTCCACAACTGGCTCGACATGGCCCGGAAGCGCATCCAGTTCCAGGGCCTGCCGGCGCGCATCTGCTGGGTCGGCCTCGGCGACCGCGCAAGGCTCGGCCTCGCCTTCAACGAGATGGTGGCCACGGGCGAGCTCAAGGCCCCGATCGTGATCGGCCGCGATCATCTCGATTCAGGGTCGGTGGCGAGCCCCAACCGCGAGACCGAGGCGATGCAGGACGGCTCGGATGCCATCAGCGACTGGCCGCTCCTGAACGCGCTCCTCAACACCGCCTCGGGCGCCACCTGGGTCTCGCTCCACCACGGCGGCGGCGTGGGCATCGGCTTCTCGCAGCATGCGGGCATGGTGATCGTCGCCGACGGCACGAAGGAAGCGGCACGGCGACTGGAGCGGGTCCTCACCAACGACCCCGCCACCGGCGTGATGCGCCACGCCGATGCCGGCTACGAGATCGCGATCGACTGCGCCAAGGAGCAAGGACTGAAGCTGCCGAGCATCGGCAGCTCAGCATCGGGAAGCAGCCCGCACCGCTGAGCCGGCATGTCTGCCGGCGGGGAGGAAACGGATGCTCAAGCTCGTCGTGGTCTGCCATCGGCGCGAGGGTTGGTCGCGCGAGCGGTTCCGCCGCTACTTCCGCGAGGTGCATGGCCCCTTGGCGACCGCCATCCCGCATGTCACCCGCTATGTGCAGAATTTCGTCGAGCCGGACGAAATCGAGGGCGATCCGCCCTGGGACGCGGTGATCGAGTTCTGGTTCGCCGACCGCGCCGCCTACGACGCGGCCTGGGCCTCGCCCGAGGGCCGGCGCGCGGCGGGGGACAATCCCAACTGCATGGACATGGCCCGCACCAGCTGGGGCCTGGTGGACGAGGTCGTCGTTCGCGGATGACGTCGGGCGATCCGGCGCTGCGCGCCCAATCCACCGCCGTCGCATGCCCACGGGCGCAATCTCGGGGAAGCGGTGGATCAGCAAGTCATCTTGGCTGCGCCCTTACAGCGCCTTTTCGTAGATCACATATTCACGATTGATCCTGCTCTCGATCGTCTCGGCGATCGCGCGCATGCCCTGGTTGTCCTCGAGGATCCAGCCGATCTCGCCACGCGAAGCGCCATAGTCGGCGACCGCGGCGCGACGGGTCTGCTCGATCATCATGAAGGCGATCTGGCTCGCGAGGCGCGAGGCCTGGAGCCGCTTGACGACGCCCATGAGCGGCACCCGCGTCGTCTTCACCTTGGGCGCGCGCAGCCACCAGAGCAACTTCGCCCAGCCGAAGGGAAAGAGCGAGCCGTTCAGGGTCTTCTGCGCTTCGTTGAGATCGGGCAGCGTGATCATGAAGGCGACGGGTTCGCCCTCGACCTCGGCGATGCGGATCAGGTCTTCGAAGACGATCGGCTTGAGCTTCCTGCCGGCATAGGCGATCTCGGCGTCCGTCAGCGGCACAAAGCCCCAGTTGTCCGACCAGGCATCGTTCAATATGCCCAAAATCAGCGCGGCTTCCTCGTTGAAGCGCCTCTTGTCGACTTTGCGGATAACGATGCGGCCGTTGCGCTGGCCCGACTGGATGATGCGCTGGACGAGCGGCGGGAACTCCTGCGTGATATCGAGCTCATAGGTGTAGAGCGATTTGGCGGGCGCATAGCCCGCCGCTTCCACCCAACCGCGATAGGCGGAGCTGTTATGCCCCATCATCACCGTCGGCGGATGTTCAAAGCCGCTGACCAGCAGGCCGGGCTCGTCCCACACCGAAAGGCCGAAAGGGCCGAGCGAGCGCAGCATGCCCTTGGCCCGCAGCCAATCCTCGGCATGCGCGATGAGCGCCTGGAAGATCGTCTCGTCCTCCGCTTCCATCATGCCCCAATTGCCGGTGCCCGGACCCATCCCCTGCGCGGCGGGCTGGACGAGCGCCAGATGGTCGATATGCGCGGAAATCCGGCCGACCACGCGGCCGTCGCGCTCGGCAACGAAGAGCTGCGCCTCCGCATGGCCGAACCACGGGTTCTTGCCAGGCGTGATGAGGCCGTAAACCTCCTGCTTCAGCGGCGGCACCCAGTTGCGATCGCCCGCGTTCAGGCGGAATGCCAGCTCGACAAAGGCCTTGCGATCCTTCCCGGTCTCGACGGACCGGACGGTGATATGCGTGTTCATTCCGCGTGGGTCATCCTGTTTCTCTTGGCGTCCTTGGCCGCTTCATCGTCCCGCCGCTCTACGGATGTCCAACACCAGCGGCATGCGCGACGGAGCCTGGGCCTTGGCGGAAACGGCATGCCCGAAACTTCTTCTGCAGTCGCCGATCGGCATGACCTTGGCTATCGCTTTGACGACTACCGTAACTCCCGAAACGCCGTCGCGCCGCGCGGTTGCATTGCATGGCGACGGATGAGCGTTACAGGACTAAGCCGCGCCCGTCGCTTCCCGCTGCGGCCCCACCTCCATCCGCGGCTCGAAGGAGTCCGGGTCGGCCGCGCGCCATTCCTCGGCATAAGGCGTCATATCGGGCGCCGCGAGCAGCACGCCCGGTTCGAGGAAATTATAGATGCGGTCGAGGGTGCGGACCTCAATCGGGTTGAGGCGGTGCCAGATATGGCGCGGCATCAGGTCCTGTGGGTGTGTCACGCCGGCGGCCGCGACCAGCTCGGCCAGCGCCTCGACGGTGTGGCGCTGGAAGCTCGCGACGCGCTGCGCCTTCAGGGCCACCACGAGGCCGCGCTGCAGCACGGGATCGTTGGTGGTGACACCGGTCGGGCAGCGGTTGGTGTGGCAGCGCATCGACTGCACGCAGCCCAGCGAGAACATGAAGGCGCGCGCCGCGTTGCACCAGTCGGCGCCGATGGCGAGATTGGCCGCCATGGAGAAGCCGCTGACGATCTTGCCGCTGGCCGCGAGCCGGATCTCGCCGCGCAGATTGGCGCCGACCAGCGCGTTGCGCATCAGGATCAAGCCTTCACGCAGCGGCATGCCGAGATGGTCCGAGAACTCGGCCGGTGCCGCCCCCGTGCCGCCTTCCTTGCCGTCGACCACGATGAAGTCCGGCTTGATGCCGGTCTTGAGCATCGCCTTGACCAGGGCGAAGACCTCGGTCGGATGGCCGACACAGAGCTTGAAACCGACCGGCTTGCCGCCCGAGAGCTCGCGCAAGGTGGCGATGAACTCCATCATCTCCGCCGGGGTCGAGAAGGCCGTGTGCCGGCTGGGCGAGATGCAGTCGACGCCCGCTGCGACGCCGCGCGCCTCGGAAATCTCGGGCGAGACCTTGGCGCCGGGCAGGATGCCGCCATGGCCGGGCTTGGCCCCCTGGCTGAGCTTGATCTCGACCATGCGGATCTGGTCGTTCCGCGCCTGCTCGGCGAAGCGCTCCGGGCTGAAGCTGCCGTTCGGGTTGCGCGCACCGAAATAGCCCGTGCCCAGCTCATAGACGATGTCGCCGCCATGGATCCGGTGGTAGCGGCTGATGCCGCCCTCGCCCGTGTCGTGATAGAAGCCGCCGAGCTTGGCCCCCCAATTGAGCGCCTCGATCGCATTGGGCCCCAGCGAGCCGAAGCTCATGGCCGAGATGTTGAGGATCGCGGCCTCGTAGTGCTTCTTGCAGTCGGCACCGCCGACCTTGATCCGGAAGGGCTCGGTCACCACGGGCTTGGGCGCGATCGAATGGGTCATCCATTCGAAGGCCCCGTGATAGGCGTCGAGCTCGGTGCCGAAGGGCTGGCGGTCCTCCTGGCCCTTGGCGCGCGCATAGATGAGGGCGCGCTCGTCGTGGCTGTAGGGCTTGCCCGAGTGATCGTCCTCGACGATGTATTGGCGCAAGTAGGGCCGCAGCTCCTCGAACAGCCAGCGGAAATGCGCTATCAGCGGATAGTTCCGCATGAGCGAATGAGCGGGCTGGACCAGGTCCCAGACGCCCAGCGCCAGGAGCGGCAGCAGCAGGACGAGCGGCCAGAGCCAGCCCTTGGCGAGCTCGACGCCCAGGAGGAGGCTCAGCAAAGCCAGCAGCAGCACGATGGTGAACAGGCTGAACCGCCGGGCGGCGGCCCGGAAATCCGCCGTCGTTCCGAGACTCATGTCGGGATTCCCTCGATGACGCCGATATGCGCTGAAGCCTTCCGGCGTCAAGCTTCGCTTTCACCCGGATTCAGCCGGCGGTTAAAGCCGCGCAGGAAGACCGCCATCAGGCATCCCTCGGGCGCCACGCTCCAATGCTTGCTGCCGGGCTCGTAGCGCACGAAATCGCCGGCACGGAAAACGACGCCGTCGCTGTCGCGGAGCTCGCCCTCCATGATGAGGAAGGATTCGCCGTGGCTATGCTCGTGCGGCAGGGAGCGGGTGCCGGGCGCGAAGCGCAGCAGGAAGAAACCGTCGCCCGTCTTCTTATCGTAATCGAGCGGCAGCCAGGTGAAGCCGGGTGCCGCCGCGCCATAGCGGTCGTCGGGAACGAAGGGCGCCTCGTTGATGTTGGTGATGCGGCGCAGCGCCGCCAGCCTTCCGGAATCGGCATTCATGGATGGAGCTCTCTCCTGCTCGGGGCCGGCGTCCGGCCGGCACGGCGGAAGCACGCCATGGGCCGAAGGCCGGTAATGATGGCCCATTCCGCGCCCAAGCCGGGGCCGGCGTCAAGTTACCGACCGGAGGAGATTCTCCGGTCGCCGGCCTCAACGCGCGAGCCGCCAGGCCGCGCGAAAACCCGGCAGGGTCAAGGGCAGGAAGGCGAAGAAGATCCAGAAGCCGATCGTCTGCAGCCGGTCCGGCGGCGTCGCCAACTCGAGCCCCAGGCTGTTGGCGATGATGGCGGCGAGCGCCGCGCCGATCGCATAGCTCAGCATCTGCGTGGTGGGGAGCGCGCCGGCCGCCCGCTCCCGCTCCGCCGCGATGGCGCCCGCCGCCACGCGCCGCGCGATGAAGGCCCAGGCCAATCCGAAGCCGCCGCCCTGGAGCGCGGCAGACAGCGCGATGGCCCAGATGGGCCCATGCGGGACGGACAAGGCGAAGCCGAGAAGACCCAGCGCGATCACGCTGGCGCCCAGCTTGATGCAGAGGGGCTCGCCCTTGGGCCGGACCCAGCCGACCATCATCGCCGTGACGCTCCAGGCGACGGATTCGATCGCGATCAGGTAGCCTGCCAGGATCAAGCTCACATGATGGAGCTGTGCCAGGAGCAGCGGGCCGTAGACGCTGAAGGAGATGGTCGCCACCGCGAAGCAGAGCACCATCAGCAGGCCGAACCGCACGGGCACCTCGGACAGGGACCGTTCGGGCAGCAGCGGCGAATGCTCGCGCCGGTCGAAATAGAAGAAGAGCGCGAGGAAACCGGCACCCACGGCGACCGAGAGCACCGCCAGGCCCGCGGAATCGACCACGCTCGCGACCGCGATGCCCAGCACGCCCGGCACCAGCGCCGCCAGCGCGCGCCAGGGCACGCGCAGCTCCAGGCCCTGGGGAGCGCCCGCGACGTTGCTGAACAGGAAGGGCGAGCAGATCGTCACCAGCAGCGCCTGGGCCGCGAAGGCCCAATAGGCATCGCGCCACAGCCCGGCTTCGGCGAAGAGCCCGCCGATCAGGGGACCGACCAGCGCCGAGACGCCCCAGACGGCCGAGACCCAGGCGAAGATCCGGGTCCAATGCCGCTCGGGAAAGGCCCGGGTCACCGCGACATGGAACAGTGCCACCATCACGCCGCCGCCCAGGCCCTGCACCAGGCGGCCGATCAGGAAGAGGCCCATGTCGGGCGCCAGCGCGTCGAGCGCGCAGCCGATCGTGAAGACGGCGCTGGCGCCGGCCGTGGCCCGGCCGATGCCGAAGCGCAAGGCGGCAAGGCCGCCCAGCGAGGCGGCGACGATCGAGGCCACCTGATAGAGCGCGAAGGTCCAGCCGGTCCAGGCGAGGCCGCCGATGTCGGCGACGATCGCCGGGATCGTGGTGACCACGATCAGCCCGTCCGCCGCATGCAGCCAGATGCCGAAACAGATCAGCAGGAAGGGCGCCCAGCGGCCCTGGCCCAGGATCTCGCGCCAGCCTTCCCCGGCATAGGGGTCGGCGGCGGCGCCGGCCGGTTCCATGCTCTCTCCCCTTTAACAACTTTCTCGTTTCTAAAGGGGGCCGGTTCATTTGACAACGAGTTTGTTGTCAAACTAGGATGACATCGGGTGACCTGCCCCAGGCGACCGACCCAGGAAAGCCGGCTGATGGCGGCCAGCGACCGCGACATCCTCGAGCTGCTCAAGACCCGCGGACCGATCTCGACCGTGGACGTCGCCGCGACCCTCGACGTCACGCCCCAGGGCGCCCGCCAGCGATTGGAAAGCCTGCGTGCCGCGGGCCTGGTGGAGACCGGCGAGGCCAAGGGGGCGATCGGCCGACCCGGCCTGAGCTGGTTCCTGAGCGAGGCCGGTCATGCGCAGTTCCCGGACGGCCATGACCGTTTCGCGGTCGAGCTCATCGACATCATCCGCGGCAAGCTCGGCGCCAAGGCGCTCGACCGGCTGATCGCAGCCCGCGAGGCCGAGCAGCGCCGCCGCTATCAGGCGGCCCTCGCACCCGCCGGCGATCTGCGGGCGAAGCTGCAGCGGCTGGCCCAGGAGCGCACGCGCGAGGGCTACATGGCCGAGATCCGTGCGACGGACGATGGCGGCTGGCTGCTGATCGAGCATCATTGCCCGATCTGCGCCGCCGCCACCGCCTGCCGGGGCTTCTGCCGCTCGGAGCTGCAGCTCTTCCGCGCCGTGCTGGGTCCTGGCGTGAGGATCGAGCGGGCCCAGCATCTGATCAGCGGCGAGGGTCTCGCGGCGGGCGAGCGGCGCTGCGCCTATCGGATCGAGCCGCCGGCGCCGTCCGCCGCGGCGCGTCCGGTGCGCAGGAAACGCAGCCGCAAGCCGCGATCCCGGCTATAATGCGATCCGCATGAAGCCCCGACATCTGCTCTCGCTCGCAGGCATGATCATGACCAGCATCACCGGCGGCCAAGGTACCAGCACCACCGACCATCCGACCCCCATCGACTGGGGCAAGGTCCCCCTGCCCTCCGTCGAAGGCACGGCCTTCAAGCCGGAGCAGTTCCGCGGCAAGGTCGTGCTCATGGTCAACACCGCCTCCTATTGCGGCTTCACCCCGCAATATCGCGGGCTCGAGGCGCTGTGGCAGCGCTATCGCGACCGCGGCTTCGCGGTGCTGGGCGTGCCCGCCAACGATTTCGGCGAGCAGGAGCCGGATGCCGACAGCCAGATCAAGCGCTTCTGCGAGACGACCTACGGCATCGGTTTCCCGATCATGGCGAAGCAGACGGTCGTCGGCGCCAAGGCCCACCCGCTCTATCGCTGGGCGCTCGAGCAGACGGGCCCGCAGGGCGCGCCCAAATGGAACTTCCACAAGATCCTGATCGGACGCGACGGCAAGCTCGCGGCCTGGTTCACCAGCAGCGTGAAGCCGTCGGACGCGAAGCTGACCCAGGCGATCGAGCAGGCGCTGGCCGCGCCGGCGGGGTGAAGCGGGACTCTTGGAATATTATCCCCTCCCCCACTTTCTGGGGGAGGGGGCTGACGCGATCGATGAAGCAAGAGCGAGATGCTCTCGATCAGTGTCTTCTACCGAGTCATCCCCCTCCCTGGCCCTCCCCCTGAACGGGGGAGAGGACATAAGCTCACAGCCCGCGTGAGAAAACCTCAGCGGTCGAAAACATAGTCCCCCGCTAACCTTCTGCCGATCGATCGGCCATTCGCGAGAGATTCACCATGCGGCACTTTCCCCTGATGGCGCGCTTCAACGCCTGGGTCAACAACCAGCTCTACGACAAGGTGGCGGTGCTGGACGATGCGGCCTATCGCGCCGATGCGGGCATCTTCTTCGGCTCGATCCACCGCACCCTCAATCACCTGCTGGTAGTGGACCGTCTCTGGATCGGCCGCGTCACCGGCACCGATCGCGGCATCCGCTCCCTCGACCAGCTGCTCCATGACGATTTCGCCGCCCTGCGCGCGGCGCGGGAAGCCGAGGACCAGGGCCTGATCGAGCTGGTGGACGGGATGACGGAGGAGCAGATCGAGGCGATGGTGCGTTTCTCGACCATCAAGCGCGACCGCCATTTCGAGGCGCGGGTGCGCGACCTGCTCTCGGGCCTGTTCAACCACCAGACCCATCATCGCGGCCAGATCTTCGCCGTGCTGCAGCAGCGCGGCCTCGCCATGCCGGATGTCGATCTAGCCTTCTTCCTGCCGGTGGTCGGCGAGGCGCGGCTGATCGCCTGACGCCCACGAACCGACGACCAAGAGAAAAGGCGCCGGGGAATGGCCCCGGCGCCTTTGGTTTCGTCTTTGCGCCGATGCGGACGGAGCGCCCGCCCCCGCGCCTTACTGCAGCTTGACCTTCACGGTCGAATTCTTCGCGGCCTTCACGTCGAAGGCCTGCTCGCCATGGAGATCGCCGGTCGCGACCCTCACGATGTATTTGCCTTCGCGCAGCAGGAAGGTGGGCGAGGCGCCGGTCTGGCTCGCGACCATGCGGCGCTGGCCGTCCCCGTCCGGCTTGGCACGCAGCACCTGCCAGATCGTGGTCTTGTCGGCGCCCGCGGCGTTGAAGGTGACCTGCGCCGAATAGAGATTGATCGTGTATTTGTAGGAGTGCCCGGCCTCGATCGGCATCACCAGGTCGGCGGAGGTGCCGCCATAGCTGGCGCGCACGACGTAGTTGCCGGCGGGCAGCGAGAACTGCTGGGTCGGCGCCACCACCGTGAACAGCTTGTCGTTGTCCTGGAGGTTGGCCCCGCTCCCCTTGCGCATGAAGTAGAGATCCCATTTGACCGCGGTGGTGATGGGAGAGGCGCCGCTATAGGGGATCATCCGCAGGCTGATGGTGCCCGCATTGTAGTTGAAGAGCTCGGTATGCGGCTTGCCGGCCGGGACATCGACGTCGCGCTGCACGACGATCGCCTTCCAGATGCCCTCGACGATGTATTTGCCCGGCGGCAGCTTGAAGGTGGGGGCCGGGCTCTTGTCGCGGGCGATCACGGATTGCGGGATACCGCCTTCGGCCTTGCGCACGACCGTCCAGGAGATCGGGTCGGCGATGTTCTTGATGGCGCCGGTGGCGACCACGGCCGTCAGCTTCAGGGTGGCCGTCGAATCCGCGGGCTTCGGCGTCTCGACCGGGAGGTCCTTGTAGGCGCTCTGGCCCAGCAGGTTCGCGAACTGGCTGTTCTGCGCCAGCTGGACCGCGGTCGGGTCGACGGTGGACGAATCTGCGAACGCGGGCGCGGCAAAGCCGAGCGCGCCGCAGAGGGCGCAAATCGCGAGAACGAGGCGCAAAGCGGATCCCCCTATCATCGGTCGGACGGGCGTCAGCCCTATACAACAGCGGCGCGAAGCGGCACAAGCCGCAAACCGCCGCCATCGAAGGCCGACGGTGTTCGTGGACTATTCAATCAGCATGCGGAGCGAGCGCGGGTCTTTCAACCGTGCGCGGCGCGCGATGCTGTAACAATCGACACAGAGGCCGGCTCCGCCGTCGCGCGCGCCTTCCCGATCCAGCGATCGATGAAGCGCCGCGTCCAGCGGTCGAGGGTGGGATCATGTTCCTGGATGCCGGCGAGATGGACATCGCGCGGCGGCGCCCCCAGCCGGCTTTCGTAGTCGGAGGTCTCGCCGAGCCAGCCATGCACATCCGCGCCCGTCACCTCCGGATGGAACTGCAGCCCGTAGGCGGCACCCCAGCGGAAGGCCTGATGCGGAAAGCGCGAACCCCGCGCCAGAAGCTCGGCGCCGCGCGGCAGATCGAAGCCCTCCTTGTGCCAGTGATAGACATGGCTCAGACCCGAGAAGAGATCGCCGGCCTCGTGCGTCGGCTCGATCGGCCAGTAGCCGATCTCGTGCAGGCCTTCCGGATGCGGCTTCACCGTCGCGCCCAAGGCGCGGGCCAGCAGCTGGCCGCCGAGGCAGATGCCCAGATAGCGCCGTCCTCCCTCGACCCAGCGGCGGATCCAGTCGAGCTCCTGGCGCATATAGTCGACGCTGTCGGCGTCGTTGGCGCTCTGCACGCCGCCGAGCACGATGGCGCCCGCATAATCGTCGAGATTGTCCGGCAGAGGCTCGCCCTGGGCGGGGCAGCGACATTCCACCTGGTAGCCGTGGCTGGCGAGATGAGGGGTGATCCGTCTTTCACGCCACTCGCTATGCACCACCATCACGATGCGATTGCTCATCCTACGCCCTTCGCCGCCCGATGCCCCGCAAGGCCGATCATAGGATCGCCATGCTGGGGTCGCAGACCCTGAGTCGTCAATCGCCGGGCCCGTGTCCTCGGCCGCATCAATGGCCGCGGCCCGAGCGCAGGAACGCGCGCATATGGAACCCGGCCTGCGCCGGTTCGGAACGCCATTCGGCGCCGACCGGACAGGCCCGCCGCGCCCGGCAGCCGGCCTCCAGGCAATCATGCCCGGCAGGAGCTTCGATGTGGTTAAGGCAGGCCGCCACGTCGTAGCGCACCCCGCCCTCACCCGGCTGGAAGGCCCCGACCGGACAGGCGGCGAGGCAGGGCTTCTCGGCGCAGATCTCGCAAGGATGGCTGGCCCGGGCGGGCGGCGTCAGCGAGCGCGGCTCGGCGAAAAGCAGGGCCGCGCGATAGGCGTGCCAGAGGCCGAATTCCGGATGAATCAGAAGGCCCAAGGGCGAGGGAAAGACCGGCTCCGCCCATTGCGCCCAGCGCTGGAACGGCCAGGCGGGGCTGGCTTCGAAGGGATAAAGGGCCCGGGCGCCGAACTCGGCCGCCACCGTCTCCACCACCCGGCGCGTCCAGCGATTGAGCGGGTGCGGCGCCCCATCGGCCGCCTCCGGCGCGCGACTGAAGGCCGCCCAGAGGGCGGGACCGGCATTGCCGACCAGCATCAGCAGCCGCGTCGGCCGGTCCCCGGGCAGCGCCGGCAGCCCATCCTCGGCCGCCGGCTGGAAGCCACCCCGGAGGATCAGGCCGTGGGCAGCGAGCGCGGCGGCTAAGCTCTTGGACCAATTAGGGGTCTTGGAAAATCGGGGGTCGCTCATGCTAGGCTAGGCCGTTGTCGGTCGTCCCCCGCGCCCGTCGGGCCCCGGGAGGACGATGTTTGCATGGCCCCCGAGGGAGAGCAGGTGATGGAAGAGACGGTCGATTTCATCCGCATGGAGAATGGCAGCTACGAGGAGTATCAGCTTCTCGACCGCCTCTACCAGAAGCACAACCAGAATCTGCCGGGCGAGCTGCTGAGCCAGCTGCAGCGCCTGGCGGGCGACAAGATGGGCTACAAGATCGACCGCTTCGAGCATTCGGTCCAGTCCGCCACACGCGCCTTTCGCGCCGGCGAGGATGAGGAGGTGGTGGTGATCGCCCTCCTCCACGATATCGGCGACATCATGGCGCCGGAGAACCATTCCGATCTCGCCGCCGCGATCCTCCAACCCTACATCTCCAAGGACAATCACTGGCTGGTGAAGCATCACGGCATCTTCCAGGGCTACTACTTCTGGCACCATATGGGCGGCGACCGCAATGCGCGCGAGCAGTATCGCGGCCATCCGCTGTTCGAGCGCACCGCCGCCTGGTGCCACAATTACGACCAGAACTCCTTCGACCCGGAGTACGAGAACATGCCGCTCTCGGCCTTCGAACCGATGGTCCGCCGCATCATCGGGCGGAAGCCCTGGTCGTTCGCGGTCTGACGCGCATCCGGTGACGTCGCGGCGCCGAGGCCGCGACGTCATCACACACTCTGCCCGCGCCCTCCATCGTCATCCCCGCGAAAGCGGGGATCCATCTCGACCCAGCGCACCTAGCTTGAAGTTGGATCCCCGCTTTCGCGGGGATGACGAATAGAGAGCGTTTCCCGCATCGCTGCTCCTACCCACGCAGCCGCTCGTTCTTCGGGTCCCAGGCGGGCTGGGGCGCGATCTGCGCTTTGTGACGCTCGCCCATCATCAGGATCTCGAAGGCTTCGCCGTCGCGCGCGAGCTTGGGATCGACATAGGCGAAGGTCAGCGACTTGCCGATCGCGTGGCCATAGGCGCCGCCGGTGGTGATGCCGACCAGCTTGTCGCCCTGATAGATGGGCTCGTTGCCGTAGCAGTCGTTATTCCCGGCCTCGACGGTCATATAGACGAGCTTGATGCGGGCACCCTGCTGCTTCGAGCGCTGGGTCGCGGCCTTGCCGATGAAGTCCTTGTCGAGATTGACGAAACGCTCCATGTCGCCCTCGACGAGCGTGACCTCGTTGGTGAGCTCCGAGCCCCAGCCGCGATAGGCCTTCTCCATCCGCAGCGAGTTCATCGCGTAGGTGCCGAAGAGCTGGATGCCGTGCGGCGCCCCCGCCTTCATGACCGCGTCGAACACGGTGGGAAGCTGCTTCATCGGCACATGGAGCTCCCAGCCCAGCTCGCCGACATAGTTGACGCGCAAGCTGCGCACGCCCTTCACGCCCGCGACCTCGATCTCCTTGCCTGTCAGCCAGCGGAAGGAAGCGTTGGTGAGATCGGCCTTGGTGCAGGCCGCCAGCACGTCGCGCGCCTTCGGTCCCGCCAGCACCAGCACGCCGAAATCGTCCGTGACGTCGGCGATGGTGACGCGCTCGCCTTGCTTCAGGCGCCAGCACAGCTGGTCCATGTCGTAGAGCTGCGCCGCTGCGGCCGAGAGCACGTAGAAATGGTCGGCCGCGAGCCGGGTGACCGTGATCTCGCTCTCGATGAAGCCGTTCTCGTTGAGGAGATGGCCCAGCATGATGCCGCCATCCTTGGCGGGAATCCGGTTGGCGCAGATCCGCTCGAGGAAGGCGTAGGCATCCGGGCCCTTCACGTCGAACTTGGCGAAGGTCGAGAGGTCCATCAGGCCGACGCGCTCGCGCACCGCCTTGCACTCGGCCTTGACCGCGTCCCACCAGTTGGAGCGCTTGAAGGAATAGGCCTCGCCCTTGCCGGTCTTGTCGTACCAGCGTGCGCGCTCCCAGCCGAAGATCTGGCTGAACTGCGCGCCCGCGGCCGCGAGCTTGTCGTGGATCGCGGATTTGCGCAGGCCCCGGCCGACCTGGTGCTGCTCGGCCGGCTTGTAGCAGTAGTACATGTGGTGGTAGTCGGCGATCGAGACCTCGGTGGTGTAGTCCTTGGTCGCCCAGTTGCCGAAGCGGCGCGGATCGAACTCGCGCATATTGATCTCGGCCTGGCCATGCACCATCCACTGCGCCAGGTATTTGCCGGCACCGCCGCCCTGGCAGATGCCGATCGAGGCGCCGCAATGCATCCAGTAGTTCTTCGGGCCGTGCGCCGGGCCCGAGAGATAGACGCCGTCGGGCGTGTGGGTGATGGCGCCGGAGATGATGTTCTTGAGGCCGGATTCGCCGAACAACGGGAAGCGCTCGGCGGCCTTCTCCAGCCAGGGCGTCAGGCGATCGAGCTCGGGCGGCACCAGCTCGCTCTCGAAATCCCAGGCCGGCGGCTTGCCGTCCCAGCAGACATGGGCGGTCGCCGTCTCGTAAGGCCCGACCAGGATGCCGTTGGTCTCCTCGCGCAAGTAAGCGTGCGAATAGGGATCGCGCACCACCGGCAGCTCCTTCTCGAGCTCGATCAGCGCCGCGAGCGGCTCGGTGATCATGTAGTGATGCAGCATATTGGCGATCGGCACGTTATGGCCGGTCCAGGACCCGACCACGTCGCAGTAGGAGCCGGCCGAGTTCACCACATGCTCGCAGGTGATGTTGCCCTTGTCGGTGACGACCTGCCACTCGCCGGTCTTCAGGAGCTTGATGTCGGTGACGAGCGTGCGGCGATAGATCTCGGCGCCGAGCTTGCGGGCACCCGCCGCCATGGCGTTAGTGATGTCGGCCGGCGCCACATGGCCGTCGGTGACGGTCAGGAAGGCGGCCTTGATGCCGTCGGTGTTGAGGAAGGGGTGATACTGCTTGATCTCGTCGGGCCCGATGATATGGGCCTCGTAGTTCGCGAGCTTGGAGAGGCCATAGACCTGCTTCAGCCAGTTCACCTCCTCGTCGGTGGTGGCGATACGCAGGCCGCCGCAGCCGTGCCAGCTCACCGCCTGCCCCGTCAGCTTCTCGAGCTGCGGATAGAGCTGGGTGCCATAGACATGCACCTTGGTCATGTTGAGCGAGCCGTTGAAATGCGGGCATTGACCCGCCGCATGCCAGGTCGAGCCCGAGGTCAGCTCGCCCTTCTCCACCAGCACGATGTCGGTCCAGCCTTCCAGCGCCAGGTGATAGAGCAGCCCCACCCCCATCACGCCGCCGCCGACAACCACCACTCTCGCATGCGACTTCATCGAAACTCCTGCTCGTCAAAACGGGTTCGGGCGGGGGGAATGTAGCGGCGGGCGGCGCCCCTTCTCAAGCCCGCGGAAGCCGCAGGGGGTCGCGCTTCGAGGGCAAGCCAGCGCCGCGATCGACGACCGGCTGGTCTGGAATCGGTCAGGCCGCGCCTTTGATCTTGTCCGGTGCCGCGGCCCGCGCGGCTGCCGCCGCGGCGACCGCCGGCCCGCCGCGCTCGCGCCGGGGCGTGCGGCCGAAGAAGTCGCGGTAGCATTTGGAGAAATGCGAGGCCGAGACGAAGCCGCAGGCCAGCGCCACGTCGATCACCGACATGTTGGTCTGGAGCAGCAGCAGCCGCGCGCGGTTGAGGCGCAGCTCCACGTAATAGCGCGCGGGCGAACGGTTCAGGTATTTGCGGAACAGGCGCTCGAGCTGGCGGTTGGAGAGCCCCGCCGCCTCGGCCAGGTCCTGGCGCTCCAGCGGTTCCTCCAGATGCTCCTCCATCAGCTTGATCACGGAGAGGAGCTTGGGGTGGCGCACGCCGAGCCGCGCGGGCAGCGCCATGCGCTGATGGTCGTGGCGGTCGCGGATGCGCTCATGGATGAACTGGTCGGAGACCGAGGCCGCCAGTTCGTGGCCATGCTGCTCGGCGATCAGGTTCAGCATCATGTCGAGCGAGGCGGTGCCGCCCGAGCAGGTGAAGCGGTTGCGGTCGATCTCGAAGAGCTCGCTCGTCACCTCGATCTGCGGGAAATCCTCGGCGAAGCCCGCCATGTTCTCCCAGTGGATCGTGCAGCGATAGCCGTCCATGAGCCCGGCGCGCGCCAGGATATGGGTGCCCGTGCAGAGCGCGCCGATATCCGCCCCCGCGCGCTCGCAACGGCGCAGCGCCGCGAACAGGCCGCGGTCGTTATAGAGATGCGCGTCGATGCCGCTGCAGAGGATCACGGTGTGGTAGTTCACCGCCTGGTCCGCATTGCCGGCGGGGTTGAGCTCGATGCCGTTGCTGGCCGCGACCGGCTTGCCGTCCGGCGAGAACAGGTGCCAGCGATAAAGCTGGCGACCGCTGGCGCGGTTGGCGAGCCGGAGCGGCTCGACCGCGGCCGTGAAGGCGATCATCGAGAAGTTGGGCACCAGCAAGAAGGCGATCTGCTGCGGCAGCTCGCGGGGAGGATCACCGAACATCGAAACGTCCAGAATGGGGGTCGGGCCAGGAACCGGCGGGCACTCTACGCTATGTCGCGAAATGAATAAATGGTGACGTTGAGCCGCAAGACCGGAATCGGCGCCGGACCGCCATTTCCGGGGCCCGTCCTGCGGCTCCGGGCGCGCTTGCAACCCCTTCGGGCCGCTGCCATTTTGTCCGCCGCCCCGCCCCTCCTGGAGCCCGTCGCGCCCTTGGCCCTACGCCCCAAATACTCGATCGTCAGCCTGATCCGGAACGCCCTTTCCTACCACCAGGACTGGCAGGCCGCCTGGCGCAGCCCGGATCCCAAGCCGGATTACGACGTGGTGATCGTCGGCGGCGGCGGCCACGGCCTCGCCACCGCCTATTACCTCGCCAAGGAGCATGGCATCACCAATGTGGCGGTGATCGAGAAGGGCTGGCTCGGCGGCGGCAATACCGGGCGCAACACGACGATCGTTCGCTCCAACTATCTCTGGGACGAGAGCGCCCATCTCTACGAGCATTCGCTGAAGCTCTGGGAAGGACTGTCCCAGGACCTCAACTTCAACACCATGTTCTCGCAGCGCGGGCTGATGAGCCTGGCGCATAACCTGCACGATCTGCGCGAGATCAACCGGCGCGTCAATGCGATCCGTCTCAACGGCATCGATTCCGAGTTCCTCACGGTCGAGCAGTGCAAGGCCTACTGCCCGATCCTCAATACCGATCCCAGGTCGCGCTATCCGGTCATGGGCGCCTCGCTGCAGCGCCGCGGCGGCACGGCGCGTCACGACGCGGTCGCCTGGGGCCTTGCCCGCGCGGCCGATGCGCGCGGCGTCGATATCATCCAGAACTGCGAAGTCACCGGCTTCCGCATCGAGAACGGCCGGGTCAAGGGTGTCGAGACCACGCGCGGCTATATCGGCGCCAAGAAGGTCGGCTGCGTGGTGGCGGGTCATGCCAGCGTGGTCGCTTCCATGGCGGGCTTCCGCCTGCCGATCGAGAGCCACCCGCTCCAGGCCATGGTGTCCGAGCCGATCAAGCCGATCCTCGACACGGTGGTCATGTCGAACGCCGTCCATGTCTATGTCAGCCAGTCCGACAAGGGCGAGCTGGTGCTGGGGGCCGGCATCGACGCCTTCAACTCCTACGCCCAGCGCGGCAGCCCCTTCATCCTCGAGCACCAGCTCAACGCGCTCTGCGAGCTCTTCCCCATCTTCAGCCGCCTCAAGATCATGCGGACCTGGGGCGGCATCGTCGACACCTGCCCCGATGCGAGCCCGATCATCAGCCGCACGCCGGTCGAGGGCCTGTATTTCAATTGCGGCTGGGGCACGGGCGGCTTCAAGGCGACGCCGGGCTCGGGCTGGGTGTTCGCCGACACCGTCGCCAACGACCGGCCGCACAAGCTCGCCGAGCCCTTCGCGCTCGAGCGCTTCACCTCCGGCTATCTGATCGACGAGCATGGCGCCGCGGGCGTCGCTCACTGAAGGACCAGGCCCGATGCTGTTGATCCCCTGCCCCTATTGCGGCGCCCGCGACGAGACCGAGTTCTCCTATGGTCACGAGGCGCATATCGCGCGGCCGCAGAATCCCGACGCGCTCAGCGACGCCGAGTTCGCGGACTATCTCTTCATGCGCAAGAACCCCAAGGGCGTGCATTTCGAGCGCTGGATGCATGCGCGCGGCTGCCGCCGCTGGTTCAACGTCGCGCGCCACACGGTTTCGCACCGGATCCTCGCCGTCTACAAGATGGGCGAGCCGCCGCCCGCGGACCTGACGTGAGGAGTGCCGAGGCATGAGCCGCCAGAGCCACCGTCATCCCGAGCGCGGGCGCATCGATCGCGACCAGCCGTTGCGCTTCACCTTCAACAACCGCGCCTATTACGGCTACAAGGGCGACACGCTGGCCTCGGCCCTCCTGGCCAATGGCGTGGCACTGGTGGGCCGCAGCTTCAAGTATCACCGCCCGCGCGGGATCATGACCGCCGGTTCCGAGGAGCCGAACGGGCTGGTGCAGCTCGGCGAAGGAGCCCGAACCGAGCCCAACATCCGGGCCCCTCAGGCCGAGCTCTATGACGGCCTCGTCGCCAGCAGCCAGAACTGCTGGCCCTCGGTCGATCTCGATATCGGCGAGACTAACAGCCTGCTCTCGCGCATCTTCCCGGCCGGCTTCTACTACAAGACCTTCATGTGGCCGAAGAGCGCCTGGATGACGTACGAGCATTTCATCCGCCGCGCAGCGGGTCTGGGCAAAGGGCCGACCGAGCCCGACCCCGACCGCTATGACAAGCAATACAGCTATTGCGACGTGCTGATCGTTGGCGCCGGTCCGGCGGGCCTGGCGGCAGCGCTCGCGGCCGGGCGCATGGGCGCCCGCGTCATCCTCGCCGACGAGCAGTCCGAGTTCGGCGGCCAGCTGCTCTCGAGCGCGGGCGAGACCATCGACGGCAGGCCCGCGGCCGAATGGGTCGCGGACGCGGTGGCCGAGCTGGCAGCGATGCCCGAGGTGAAGCTTCTCAGCCGCACCACCGCCTTCGGCTATTACGACTACAACTATGTGGCCCTGGCCGAGCGCGTGACCGACCATCTGGGGCCGGGCGCCCAGGGGCCGCGCCAGCGCCTCTGGCGCGTCCGCGCCAAGCAGGTGGTGCTGGCGCCGGGCGCCATCGAGCGGCCGCTGGTCTTCGCCGACAATGACCGCCCCGGCACGATGCTGGCCTCGGCGGCGCGCACCTATCTCAACCGCTATGGCGTGACCCCCGGGCACAAGACCGTGCTCTTCACCAACAATGACGGCGCCTATCGCACGGCACTCGATCTCGTCGATGCCGGCAGCAGTGTCGCCGCCATCATCGACCTGCGCGCCGAGCCGCGGGGCGAGCTGGTCCAGGCGGCCCGCGCCAAGGGCATCGAGCTCCTGGCTGGCCATGCCGTCACCGGCACCCTGGGCCACAAGCGCATCAAGGCCGTGAAGATCATGGCGCTCAACGCCGCGGGCGACGCGGTGGGCGGTGGCGCGCGCCAGATGGATTGCGATGCGCTCCTGGTCTCGGGCGGCTGGAATCCCACCGTGCATCTCTATTCGCAGTCGCGCGGCACGCTGCGCTTCGACGAGGCCCTCGCCTCCTTCGTGCCGAGCAAGCCGCACGAGGCGACGCTGACGGCCGGCGCCATCAATGGCGCGCTGCGTTCCTCCGACTGCCTGGCCCAGGGTTTCGAGGCCGGAGCCAGCGCCGCTCGGGCGGCGGGCTTCGAGGCCAGCCCCGGCACCGCACCCGCCCTGACATCGGCGGAGCCGGCCGAGGAGCCGCTGCGGGCACTCTGGCTCGTGCCCTCCGGCAAACCGCTCGGCCAGGGTGGCAAGCATTTCGTCGATCACCAGAACGACGTGACCGCCGCCGATGTGGCGCTCGCCAACCGCGAAGGCTATCGCTCGGTCGAGCATCTCAAGCGCTACACCACGATGGGCATGGGCACCGACCAGGGCAAGACCAGCAACGTCAATGCGCTGGCGATCCTGGCCGATCTGCGCGACGCGCAGATACCCGAGGTAGGCTTCACCACCTTCCGCGCGCCCTATACGCCGGTGACGATCGGCGCCTTCGTCGGCCATGAGAAGGGCGACCTGTTCGATCCGATCCGCCGCACGCCGATGCATGGCTGGCACGAGAAGGCCGGCGCCCTCTTCGAGAATGTCGGGCAGTGGAAGCGCCCCTGGTATTACCCCCGGCCCGGCGAGACCATGCATGATGCGGTCAATCGCGAGGTCAAGGCGACGCGCACGAGCGTGGGCATCGTCGACGCCTCAACGCTCGGCAAGATCGACCTGCAAGGTCCCGACACCGCCAAGCTGCTCAACATGGTCTACACCAACGCCTGGGCCAAGCTCGAGGTCGGGCGCTGCCGCTACGGCCTGATGTGCGGCGAGGACGGCATGGTGTTCGACGACGGCGTCACCACGCGCCTCGCCGAGAACCATTTCCTGATGAGCACCACGACCGGCAACGCGGCCCGCGTGCTGGCCTGGCTCGAGGAATGGCTGCAGACCGAATGGCCGGAGATGAAGGTCTACTGCACCTCGGTGACCGAGCAATGGGCCACGGTCGGCATCAATGGGCCGATGGCGCGCCGGCTGCTCTCGGAGCTCACCACCGACATCCCGCTCGAGGACGCGGCCTTCCCCTTCATGTCCTACAAGGAAGGCCATGTCGCCGGCATTCCTTCGCGGGTTATGCGCATCAGCTTCACCGGCGAGCTCACCTACGAGGTGAACGTGCCCTCGAGCTACGGCCTCGCCCTCTGGGAGGCGCTGATGGCGGCGGGCGAGAAATATGGCGTGACACCCTACGGCACCGAGGCGATGCATGTCTTGCGCGCCGAGAAGGGCTTCATCATCGTGGGCCAGGAGACCGACGGCACCCAGACGCCGCAGGACCTCGGCATGGATTGGGCGATCGCGAAGTCGAAGCCCGATTTCCTCGGCAAGCGCGCCCACAAACGCGTCGACACGGCGCGGCCCGACCGCAAGCATCTGGTGGGCCTGCTGACCGAGAACCCCAGCGAGATCATCCCCGAGGGTGGCCAGGTCGTGGCCGAGCTCGAGAAGAAGCCGCCGATGGTCATGATCGGCCATGTGACCTCGAGCTATTACAGCCCCAATGTCGGCCGCTCGATCGCCATGGCCGTGCTGAAGAACGGCCGCAACCGCATGGGCGACACCGTGTTCATCCCGCTGGTCGACCGCACGATCCGCGCCAAGGTGACCGAAGCCCGCTTCTTCGACATCGAAGGGACCCGCCTCAATGGTTGAGCCCTATCTGCGCCGCTCGCCGCTGGCCCATCTGGGCCTGCGCGCCCGCGCCGCCTCGCAGACCGGTGTCGTCGCCGAGGCGGAGGTCCTGCTAGGCGAACGTCCCCATCGCTGCCAGATCAACCTGCGCGGAAACGCCGCCGATCCCGCGTTCCTCGATGCCGTCCGGCAGGCGACGGGCCTCGACCTGCCCCAGCTTCCCAACAGCGTCGCGCGCGGCAACGAGCTCCGTGCGCTCTGGCTCGGCCCCAACGAGTGGCTCGTCATCGGCCCCGCCGGCCGCGAGACCGATCTCGTCCGCAGCCTGCGCACCAGCCTGCTCGGCCAGCATGCCGCTGTCACCGATGTGAGCGAGGCGCGGACCTGCATCCTGGTCGCCGGTGCCAAGGCGCGCGAGCTGCTCGCCCGCGGCATCAGCCTCGATCTTCATCCGCGCGTCTTCGGCCCCGGCCGCTGCGGCCAGACCGGCATGGCCGGCGCCAACATCATCATCGAGCAAATAGACGACCGCCCCGGCTTCGAGATCGCGGTGCTCAACAGCTTCGCCGACCATCTCTGGCGCTGGCTGGAGCGGGCCGGCGAGGATTACCGGATCGCCGTGGCAGGCGACTGATGCGCCCGGCCCGGCGCCGCACAAGCTTGCTTGCGGCGCTGCTGCTGTCATTGCCGATCCTTCTGGGTGCTTCGTCGGGCTGGTCTCAGGATGCGGTGCGGCTGACCGGCGCCGAAATCACCACCCTGCTCCTCGGCAACTCGATCGAAGGCACCTGGAGCGGCTCCCATTTCCGCAGCTACTTCTCGTCCGACGGGACCACGCTCTATCAGGCGCAGGGAGAGCCGCCCGAGCAGGGCCATTGGCGGATCGTCGGCGACCAATATTGCTCGATCGCCGACGAGGGCGACGCCTGCTTCAACCTCTATCGGGATGGCCAAGACCTCGTCTGGGAGGATCCACGCAGCGGCCAGCGCTTTGCCTCGGCCGTGATCCAGGGCAAGGCGGTGCCCTGGTAGCTGCCGCATCGCGACGGCGATGTGGCATTCCGGTGCAAAACGCGCGCGATCGAAAGAGCGTCTTCAGACTCCGTTCATCAATTGAAACGAAGATGCGCCTCGCTGTGCCGGCATGTCCGGCACGGGATCGCTCGCCTCACCAGTCGCGGCGATCAAAAAAAACCGCATAAAACCAGGAAGATTTGATCCACAACGCGCGATTGCATCGCCGCGGCGCGAACCCGTGCCACAACTCTGCCACAGCTCCTGTAGCCATTCCTTTACCACACCTTGGGAAAAGAAGGCGCACCTAGCGTCGAACCGGAATCTGCATCCCGAGTCGCATCGGGTCGGTTCCTTAAGGGGGAATTAAATCCATGGTTCGTTCATTGACCTGTTTGTCTCTGTTTGCGCTGGCTGTCGTTTTCGCCCATCCCGCTTCCGCCGAGCGCCTGAAGCTCAGCGGCAGCGAGATCAAGCAGCTTCTCTCCGACAAGACGGCCTACGGTTATCGCGGTGATACCGCCTACAGCGTCTATTTCTCGCCCGACGGCACCATGATCGAGGAACAGAAGGACGGCAAGAAGCGCATCGGCCACTGGGTCGCGAAGCAGACCCAGCATTGCGTGACCTGGCAGGATGGCGTCGAGAATTGCATGTCGCTCTATCGCGACCGCGATCAGATCTTCTGGGTCGATCCCGCGACCGGCGCGATGAACCTGGCGCAGATCAAGAGCGGCAAGAACCTCCTGGCCGATTCCGGCCAGTAGGAATTCCAGTCCGGCGCGCGCCTCGGCGAGGCGCTACCGGATCGGCGGCTTGGCATGAGGGTGCTTGGATTTGGATGGCAATGACGGCCATCCGCCCTGTTGGCCGCGATCCGGCGGGCTGCCCCCGCCCCGGATCATCTCGGCCAGGGCACGACCCCAAGTAGGACGTCGTGCCCTCTCGATGGCAGTGACGTGACGTGCCTGAACTGATTCTCAGCGATTGAGCAGCTCCGCCTTCTCGGCGAGCGCATCGAGCTGGGCACTGACGGAAGTCAGATATTTGGCTTCGGTCGCGAGGATCGCGCGGAAGACCGCGCGCTTCACGGCCAGGATGTCGATCGAATCCGCGGCGTGCTCGCGCCGGGCGGCGTCATAGACGATGTCGATCATCCGCTCGGCGCCATGCAGCCTTCCCCAGAGATAGTCGTTCTCGCGATGCGGCCGGCTGAAGAAGCCGCCGAAATGACCGAAAGCGATGCCTTGCAGCACCGTGGCTCCCCCGCCCGAGAGGCTCACGGCGTCCTCCGGGCTGATGCGGTCGACGCGCACCTCCTCATGCTCTTCGATGTCGCGCCATTCGGCGATCGGGAAGGTCAGCACGTCCCAGAAGGCGAAGCCGACATAATGCACGATCAGCTCGCGATGAAGCGCCGCCGACCAGTTGCCGCGCACCACCTCGGCCAGCACGCCGTCGATATAGGCGTCGACCGCCGGCAGGTTGAGCCCTTCGGCCAGGCGCCGCATCACCGCGTCGATCGGGAACGAGGCGGCGTCGGTCCCCTCGATCAGCTCGCGCATCGCCTTCGCCATGGGCAGCCCGTCGAGATCGCCGCTCGCATAGCGCCGGAGCTGATGCAGGGGCTTGTAGAACTGCGCCTTCAGCGTATCGAGCTGTTCCGAGGTCACGCCCGCCAGCACCGGCGTATCGAGCTGTCCATAAAGCCGGTTCAGGCCGCGAATGAGGAAGGACAGGCGCCGACGCCGGAAGTCGATGTCGTAGGCGCCGAGGAAGCGAATCCAGGCCGGCCGCTTGTCGCCGGGCTCGCGCCCGCCGGCGAGCGGAATGGCGCCGTCGGGGAGCCGGGCGCCTTCCTGCTCGAGCCAATGAGCCAGCGCCGGAGGCACCGCCGGCGCCAAGGGCGAGGCCATGTCGATGCCGCAGACGAGCTTGAGCTGGCGGCCCAGATTCTCGACCAGCTCGGCCATCTTGAGGCGCGCATAGACCTGATAGGCGTAATGCGCCTCGCGCGCGGCGACACCGTTCGCGGCATCCCTCCAGCGCCGGATGGTGTTCTCGAAGTCGGCCGTGATTGGCTCCTCGCGAGTCACGATCGACACCAGCCGCACGATCTCCGGACGCGCGGCGTCGAGCACGCTGCGCATCCGCTTGATGCTCTGGTTGAAGCGGCTCACCCAGGCGAGGTCGTCATAGACCGGCTCGTTGCGGGGTATGTCGGAGAGCGCCGCCTTGAGCGTGGAAATGAAACCCGGCTTCTCGCCGCCGGGCGGCGGCGGCGGCGGCTCGGGGTCGGGATCGATATAGACGATGCGCCGGTCGACATTGCGATAGGCCGGCTTGTTGCGGATCGATTCCACCACCGGTGCGAACGGCTTGTTGTCGACCACGCTGCCGTCGAGGAAGGAGGTGCGGAACGGCGCCTGATCGAGATTGGCGTAGTCGAGAAAGTTGGCGGCGAGGAACTGGGCCCGCATCGGCCAGGTCTCGTTGCGCTCCCGCACGAAGGCGTCGAGGTCCTTGAGCTGGGTCGGCGGAAAGGCGCCCGGGAACGAGGAGGTCGCGCGGGCGGCGAAGGCCAAGGCAGGGAGATTGTCGTCGCCGAGATCCGAGACCTCCGTGCCGTCGTCCCAGCGCGTATAGCGGAAGCGCAGTAGATGGCTGTGCTCGCGCTCCTTGATCACGGCCGGGCTGTTGATGGCAATGGGCCGCGAATAGCCGAAGAAGTCCGTCAGGGTCACCGAGAGATCGAGCCCGTGGCCGACGGGCAGCAGCGAGCTGCGGTCGCCCGCATGCTCAGGCTTGCGCATCGCCTTCATCGCGTCGAACAGCAGGCCCAGGAAATGCTGCCCGTCGAAGGGCGGCTTGAACCAGCGCGAGCGCAGGAAGATCGAGAGCTTGGTGCGGATCTCGCGATCCCTGCTGAGGGCGAAACGCGGCATCCGGTAGGCGACCCAGAGGAAGGGATGGAGGATGAACTTGCTCCAGGGCTTGGCGAGATGACTGGGTGCCGTCAGCCGCACGACGTCGGCCTCGTCGATCCAGGCGGCGCGCATATGGTCGATCGAGAGGTCATGCGCCAGGGCCCGCGCCAGGATCACCCCGTTGATGCCGCCGGCCGAGGCGCCGGCGATGCTGTCCACCACCACGCGCAGATCGAGCGTCCGGCCGATCGCCTTGAGCAGATCGAAATAGATTTCCTCGCTGTCGACCTCGTCCGGAATCTTGCCCTTCAGATCCTCGAAGCGGGTCTCCTCGCGATGGGTGCGGTCCGGGTTGGAATGGAACAGCCGCGAGGCGCGGGCGAGCTTCAGCACCTCCTTGGTGATGCCGTGCATATAGACGGCGAGCGAGATGCCGCCATAGCAGACCAGCGCCAGACGAAGCTCTTTTTCCTTCACCGGTTCCCCTGGGGCCCCGGACCCGTCGGCGGAACCGACTCGAAGGCCCTTCTGGATTCTATTGAAGTTCGAGCGAGACCGGTCTGGCAACGGGGAAGCTGCATAAGCAGCCCTCGCCCTGCAAGAGCGGGGCGAGGGTGAAGCTCACCAAGCGCCGCGACCTTTCACCCTCTCCGCGCGCCAGCGGGGAGAGGGAGGGGCCCGCGGGCCAAAGGCCCATGGGAGGGTGAGGCGCCGGCGAGATCTCGAACTTGCGACTGCCCCTCACCCTCCCGCTGCGCGGGTCCCTCCCTCTCCCCGCAAGCGCGGGGCGAGGGTGAAGTTCAGCGGGCATCGTGACGTTTCACCCTCTCCGCGCGCCAGCGGGGAGAGGGAGGGGCCCGCGGGCCAAAGGCCCGTGGGAGGGTGAGGTGCCGGCGAGATCTCGAACTTGCGACTGCCCCTCACCCTCCCGCTGCGCGGGTCCCTCCCTCTCCCCGCAAGAGCGGGGCGAGGGTGAAGCTCAACGGGCGCCGCGGCTCTTCACCCTCTCCGCGCGCCAGCGGGGAGAGGGAGGGGCCTGCGGGCCAAAGGCCCGTGGGAGGGTGAGGTCCGCGAGATCTCGAACTTGCGACTGCCCCACCCAGCTTCGGGTAAGCCTGCGCAACCCTCTCCCCCACTTCGTGGGGGCGAGGGGCAATACGCATCACACGTTCGAATCCGGCGATGCGGCCTTGCGCTTGGCGATATAGGCCTGAAGGGCCTCGTCGATGGCGGGGTCGAGCGGCGGGGCTTCATACTCCCGCAACAGACGCTTCCACAGCTTGTTGGCGCGCTGGGCCGCGTCCTGGGCGCCCTCGGCCTCCCACTGCTCGAAGCTGTTGTTGTCGGCGATCGAGGAGCGATAGAAGGCGGTCTCGAAATTGGCCTGGGTATGGCTGCAGCCGAGGAAATGGGTCCCGGGCCCGACCTCGCGGATGGCGTCGAGCGCCTGGCCGTTCTCCGAGAGATCGATGTTCTTCGCCAGCACCTGCATCATGCCGAGCTGGTCGGCATCCATGATGAACTTCTCGTAGCCCGAGGCGAGGCCGCCCTCGAGCCAGCCCGCGCCATGGAGCACGAAATTGGTGCCGCACTGGAGCGTCGGCAGCAGAGTCTGGGCGCTCTCATAGGCCGCCTGGGCATCCGGGATCTTGGAGCCGCAGAGCGAGCCGCCGGTGCGGAAGGGAATCCCCAGCCGGCGTGCGAGCTGGGCGGCGGCGATGCTGACGAGAGTGGGCTCGGGCGTGCCGAAGGTGGGAGCGCCCGACTGCATCGAGATCGAGCTCGCGAACACGCCGAAGATCACGGGCGCGCCCGGATTGTAGAGCTGGCAGGTCGCGGCACCGCTCAGCACCTCGGCCAGCACCTGGGCCAGCGTGCCCGCCGCCGTCACCGGGCTCATGGCGCCCGCCAGGATGAAGGGGGTGGTGATGCAGGCCTGGTTCGCCCGCGCATAGACCTTCATCGCCCCCAGCATCGTGCCGTCCCACACCATCGGCGAGTTGGCGTTGATGAGCGAGGTGATGACCGTGTTCTTCGCCACGAAATCGGCGCCGAACAGGATGCGCGCCAGTTCCACCGTGTCGGCCGCGCGCTCGGGCGCCGTGACCGAGCCCATGAAGGGCTTGTCGGAATATTTGATGTGGCTATAGACCATGTCGAGGTGACGCTTGTTCACCGGCAGGTCCACCGGCTCGCAGACCGTGCCGCCCGAATGGTGGATCGCGGGCGACATGTAGGCGAGCTTCACGAAATTGCGGAAATCCTCGATCGTGGCGTAGCGCCGTCCCTCGTCGAGCGAGCGGATGAAGGGCGGGCCATAGACCGGGGCGAAGACGGTGGCGTCGCCGCCGATCCTCACGTTGCGCTCGGGATTGCGGGCGTATTGGATATATTCGCGCGGCGCCGACTTCTGCACGATGGAGCGGCAAAGGCCGCGGGGAAAGCGGATGCGGGTGCCCTTCACGTCGGCCCCGGCGCCCTGCCAGAGCTTGACCGCCTCGGGCTCGTCGCGGAACTCGATGCCGACTTCCTGCAGAATGGTGTCGGCGTTGCGCTCGATGATGGAGAGCCCCTCCTCGTCCAGCACGGTCACCAGCGGGATCTTGCGGACGATATAGGGGAACTGCTCGATCTTGAGCGCCGTGCGCGCCGCGCGCCGCGCCTCGGCGCCGCCGCGCGACCGCCGCCGCTCACCCGCACCCGCCGTCTGCTCTTCAACGCCCGACATCAGCCGCTCCTTCATCCGAAAGCGATAAACCCGGAGATGCGCCCGCCCGACCGGTTCGCCGTCCGGAAAAATCGCAAATGGGTCAGCTATTTCCGCCCTGGGGTCCCCTGCGGTCTTGCGGGCCAGCGACGAGGGCTGGCGCAATCGCGCCAGCGGGGTCAAAGCCCCTTTTTTGCTTATGGAAGGGTGATGGCGGCGCCAGCTGAGACCGGCCCCGAAGATCGAGGAAAGGCCCTCCTTCCCGCCGGGCAGCCTTGCTTGCTCAAATTCCAGGCGGCGGCGCCCCTGCGGCGACGTTGACCCGGCGCGAGGGTGGGTGCCATCCTGATTCATGGTTGGCTGAAGGCAGCGGTGTTCCGGAGATCGCGTGCCCTGCACGTGGCCGCTGCCGGCATGGGAGCGATCCTTCGCGGGATCCGGGCTCCTCGGCAGGAGCCCCGCTTCACCGCCCTTGGGATCGCCCTCCCGGCTTGATCGCCGCCGCGAGGGAGGGCCGTCCTCATGACCGCAGCTTCTCGCCATCGTCTCCTGCTTATTCTCGCCCTGATCGCGCTCGCCGTCATGGCGCTCGCGAACCGCGCTGCGGCCTCGCCGCAAATCCTGGGCATCGTCGCCAGCAACGGGCAGCCGACGCCGCTCGTCTGCAACCATGGCCGCGGCTGCCGCGCCCGCTTCTCCGCTTTCTGCCTGCAGCAGGACCGTCCCGCGCCGAGCCAGGGCACCGCCTATCGGCTGGCCGACGGGCAGGCCCTGATCCTGATCGCGACCTATCCGGACGGTCGGGTGGAACGGCAGCCGATCGGCGATCTCGTGCAGTTTCAGAGCCGCTTCGGTTTCACCTCGGTCGACGTGATGCTGCCGGCCTCCATCGGCCATACGCTCGCCACGGCAACTCTGGCGTTGGAGGTCGGCCCGGCCGCGACCCTGCTGCCGGTGGAAGCGGCCGACGATCCCGATCCGCAGACGGCCGGCGAGATCGCCGCCGCCACCGGCCCCTTGCGGACCGCGGCCGCCCGGCTCTTCGACCAGCCGGGCCCGGCCGCCGACGCCGCGCGCCTGACGACCGAGGCGATCAACGCCCTGCCGCCCGTGCATAGCGAATCGCGCCTCGGCCTCGTGCGGCTCTGGGCCAACACGATCGCCGCCGGCAAGGCTGCCGGCGCCAGCGAGGAGGGCATCGCCCAGGCCGACGCGATGTGGCAGAGCTGCGAGCTCGCCGTTTCGTCGCGCACCCGGCTTTCCATGCGCGAATGCCTGGAGCTGCGCCATACGGAGCTGATGGCGCGCACCAACCGTCAATTCTGGGACGAGACCGGCGGGTCGTAAGCAGGAAGAAAACCGGGCCGACGCCGCCCGCAACCCGCATCGAAGGAAGGAACCCCCATGAACCGCCCCCTGACGCTCGCCGGCGCCGCCCTTCTCCTGGGGCTCGCCTCGACCGCGGCCAAGGCCGAGCCGCAGGTGCTCGGCATCGTCTCGAGCCTCGAGCCCCAACCCATGAGCTGCGGCGCGAGCGGCTGCCGCGTCGAGCTCACCTCCTTCTGCCTCGAGCAGGAGCGGCACAATCCGCTGCCGGGCCAGGTCTATCTGCCGATGGAGAATGCGGATATCCGCCTGGTCGGGCAGCGCGCGGACGGCAGCAGCGTGACCCTGCCGGCAGGGCCTTATCTCCATTTCACCACCGCGCGCGGCTTCACGGCGCTCCAGGCCAGCCTCGATCCGGCGACCCTGCGGTCGCTGGGGCTCGTCGGCGCCTCGATCATGGTGGGCAAGCAGGTCTCGCTCGTTCCGGAGGCCGATGCCGCCGACCCGCAGCCGCATGCGGCCGACGAGATCGCGCTCGCGACCGGCCCCAACCGCCTCACCGCGCAGCAGTTCTATGACGATCACAGCGCCAATGCCGACGCGCTGCGCCTCAGCAACGCGATGATCAACGCGCTGCCGCAGGGCTATCACCGGGAAGACAGCGACGGCCGGATCTGGAACGCGCCGCAGGTCGCCTCGCTCGCGACCAAGATCGACCCGGCCGGCCTCGCCGAGACCGCCAAGATGCATGCCGACTGCCAGACCAAGGTCGATGTCACCCACCATGTCGACAGCATGCGCGCCTGCATGCAGGAGTCGCACGACCTGCTGTCGCTGCGGCAGAACATCGATCTGTGGAGCGCGATCGGCGGGAGCTGAGGGCGGCTCCGAGAGCATCGAGTTGCCAGTCCAGCTTGGAATCGATAAAATTTAAAGTTCAGCCCCAGACAGCATGAGTTGTTCTCCTGGCTGGACGCCTGCCGTTGGCGGGCTTCCAAATGTGCCAAGGAGGAACTTTGGTCATGCCCATTCAATATGACAATCTCGCGTGGCTGCAGGATTGGTACGCCAGCCAGTGCAATGGCACGTGGGAACACAGCTGGGGAATCAAGATCGGTAGCATCGATAACCCCGGTTGGAAGATCGACATCGAAATAAGAGACACAAGTCTCGAAGGTAAGCGCCTAGCCATCATTGATATCAATAGATCAGAAAGCGACTGGTACTATGTCGGCTGTGATGGCCAGAAATTTCACGGAGTTGGAGGCGCCAAGAACCTTGGAGATATCTTGCAAGCCTTCAAAGAGTTTGTTGATGACCGTTAGATGAGTAGAGAAAGTTACCTCGAAGGCGGCTGTCTCTGCGGCGCGGTGCGCTATCGCGTCGAGGGCGCCCCCAACTGGTCGGCGCATTGCCATTGCAACGATTGCCGGCGCGCGAGCGGGGCGCCGTTCGTGACCTATGCAGGCTTCCCGCCGGCGCGCTTTCGCTGGATCAAGGGGCAGCCGGTGCGCTTCAACTCCTCGCCGGGAGTCTTCCGCAGCTTCTGCGGCCGTTGCGGCTCGCCGCTCACCTATGAGGGCGAGCGCTGGCCGGACGAGATCCATATTCACCTGGGCACGCTCGATCATCCCGAGGCGATCCAGCCTCAGGGTCATGTTTACACGGCCCACAAGCTGCCGTGGCTGAAGCTCGCCGACGGGTTGCCCGAGGTTCCGATCCCGCCCGACGAAGCCAAGAGGAAATGAGCACAGGCCGCCTCGATAGCCCCGCCCTCGCCGTCCCGCTAAGATGCATGTAAGCGAAAGCGGGAGAGCAAATCCCATGCGAAGTTTCGTCCTGGCATTGTCGATCGCGCTGTCTGCCACCCTCGGCACGGCGTCTGCCCTCGCCGGCGGCGGGGCCGGGCAGAAGAACGATCCCTGCCTGCTGGTGACGCCGGATGAAATCGGCCAGGCGCTGCAGGACAAGGTCGGACCCGGCCAGAATAGCGGCGTGGGCGACTGCAAGTATCGCGGCGCCAGCGGCTACGGCTCCCAGGTGTCGATCCAGGTGGACGAGAATCCCGGCCGGCGCGAGTTCTTCGCGAGCCAGGCCGCGCGCGGCAACGTGCAGCACGTCGACATCGCAGATGGCGCCTTCGTCTTCGATTCCCCGGCGGGCTTCACCGCCGTGACCGTGCTCAAGGGCGAGACCATGTTCTCCCTCACCCTCAGCAAGCCCAACCTGAAGCAGCGGGCGGATGCCGCGGTGGCGCTCGCCCGGCAAGCGGCGAAGCGGCTGGGCACCGATCAAGCGGCCCATCGCGAGCCCGGGCTCGAGGCGCTGGTCGGCGAGTGGTACACCGATGCGGGCGACCCCAACCGCGGCACGCGCGAGGTCCGCCGCTGGATCATCGAGAAGGATGGCGACTGGACCATGACCATGGCCCCGGAGCATACCGGCATGATCGCCGCGCAGGACGGCCAGTGGGTGGTCGATTCCCCGCAGGAGCATTTCAGCGGCAATTACCGGCCCGACGGCAAGGACGGGCTGATCACCCAGGGCGACGTCGCGGCCGAATGGAAGCGCGTGCCGGACGGGGCGCATCCCGAAGGGGTCGATTCCGTCTTTCTCGGCATCTGGAGCCAGATCCCCTTGAGCGGCATGCAGCATGGCCCGATCGACCCCGCCATGGTCGGGCTCTGGCGCGCCGAGAGCGACAGCGACGGCGCCCATACCATCATGGTCTGGCGCATCCCGCCCGACGGCTATGCGATCCTGACCCTGATCGTCACCGTCAAGGGCGACCTCGAGGCCGATGCCGGCGCGCTCGAGGTCTCGCCCGACCATGGCGAAGATTTCAAGGCCAGCTACCAGTTCCAGGGCCGCGACGCCTTCACCACCAGCGACGACAGCGGCAGCTTCCGCTGGCAGCGCAAAGGGACGGGACTCTGGTAAAGCCGCCGCCCCGGCGCTCCCGGGAGAGTCGGCGTCGCCGCCTCGATGGCCGGGGCTGGGAAAGGCCTGTCACAATCCCCATTTAAGACGGCGGTTCAAGCGATTGCGCCAAATCGGTGGCATGCTTGAAGCCCCAGGGAATTCAGCCTAGCTTGGCCCCCATGTCAGACCTGTTGCAAAGACTCCTCGCGGAGCGACCCTTTCTGCTCGCCGACGGCGCCACCGGCACCAACCTGTTCGAGGCGGGGCTTGCCACCGGCGAGGCGCCGGAGATGTGGAACTTCGAGCATCCCGAGCGCATCGAGGCGCTGCATCAGGGCATGGTCGATGCCGGGGCCGACATCATCCTCACCAACACCTTCGGCGGCAGCCGCTACCGGCTCAAGCTGCACAAGGCGCAGGACCGGGTGGCCGAGATCAACCGCCGCGCGGTCGAGATCGCACGCAAGGTGGCCGACCGGGCCGGACGGCCCGTCGTGGTCGCGGCTTCGATCGGCCCGACCGGCGAGCTGTTCGAGCCGCTGGGACCCCTGACCCACGCCGAGGGCGTCGCCGCCTTCGCCGAGCAGGCCCGCGCCCAGGCCGAGGCCGGCGCCGACGTGCTCTGGATCGAGACCATGTCCTCGAAGGACGAGATCCGGGCCGCGGCCGAGGGTGCCGCCAGCACCGGCCTGCCCTATGTCTGCACCCTCTCCTTCGACACCAACGGCCGCACCATGATGGGGCTGATGCCGGGCGAGCATGCGCAGCTCTGCCACGGGCTGCATCCGCGCCCGCTGGCCTATGGCGCCAATTGCGGCGTGGGCGCGGCCGAGCTGGTCGCGGCCATCGTCAACATGTCGGGTGCAGCCGAAAGCAGCGACATCATCGTCGCCAAGGGCAATTGCGGCATCCCCTATTACGTCGATGGCAAGATCCGCTATGACGGCACGCCCGAGCTGATGGCCGATTATGCGCGCCTTGCGCGCGACGCCGGCGCCCGCATCATCGGCGGCTGCTGCGGCACCTCGCCCGCCCATCTGCGTTCGATGCGCGAGGCGCTCGAGAACCACACGCCGGGCCCGAAGCCGACGCTCGAGGAGATCGTCCACCGCCTCGGCCAGATCTCGCTCGGCGCCAACCAGCAGGCGAGCGGCATTCCCGCCCCAACCGATGCCGGCGAAGGCCGCCGCCGCGGCCGCCGGCGGCGCGAAGGGGCCTCGGGCGAAGGCGCGTTCTGAAGCTTTAGTTCGGGAACTTGATCGATCCGAGCATGGCCTCGACCGCCGCGCGGTCGGGCGCCGTACCGCGCCAGCAGTCATAGCCGACGATATAGCTTCCGGCACCCCCGCCACCCCCTTGGGTGTAGGAGGCGTGGGTGTATTTCAGGAAGCCGATGCAGTCGGTCGCCACCTTCCATAGATTCGACTGGAAGCGGACCATCTCGTAATCGCCGAATTCGGGTTCCCCGGCGAACTCGCTCACCTTCTCCAGCTCGTCGAACCCCTTGAGCCGGGACTCGATGCTGTCCTTGAAGAAATAGGTGTTCGGGCCCGACTTGCCGGTCTGGATATGCACCACATGGGTGCGGGCGTCGGCCATCAGCACCTGATAGTCGGCCACGATTCCGTTGATGCTGTTGCCCGGCCTCGCTTCATGCGCGCGATAGCATTCGACCCAGTCCGCGTCGGGCGCGATCAGCGGCGCGATGTTCAGCTGCTTGCAATCGACTTTCTCGAGCGGAGCCGCCAAGGCTTCGGAAGACGCCGCCAGGACCAGCAGCAGAAGGGCCGCTCCCAGGGCCCGGTGCATCGTGACAAGACATCCCATGCGGCTTTCCCCTCAATCGTCGATCGCATCCAGGGTCGCTTCGATCTGCGCCCTGTCGGGCGTTCCCTCGCGCCAGCAGTCATAGCCCGCGACATAACCCCGCGCCCCATAGGCGGTGCCGGTGGCACCGATGGTGGCGCCTCGGTATTTGAGGAAGCCGAAACATTGGGACGGCGTGTTCCAGAGCAGCGCCTGGAAACGGACGATCTGATAGCGACCGAAGCCCGGCTCGCTTTCCAGACCCTTGATCTTCTCGAGCTCGTCATAGTTCCTGAGCTTCTCGCTCACCGGAACCTTGTCGAAATAGGTGTTGGGGCCGGCGATGGTGGAGGTGAGATGCACGACATGCGTTCCGATGTCGGCGATCAGGGTTTCGATGTCGGCCGACATCTCGTCCTGGTCGAAATGCCGGCTGTAGCATTCGGTCCATTCAGCCTTGTCGGCCGGCGGGAATGCCAGGTCGAGCCGGTGGCAATCGACCTTGTCCTCGGCGAGCGCCGTGCCTGCGGCGGCCATCGCCGCCACCATCGCCAGCAAGCCAAACCCGAAGGCGCGCATCCTTCCCCTCAATCGTCGATGGCGCCCAGGGTCGCTTCGATCTGCGGGCGGTCCGGCGCTCCGCTGCGCCAGCAATCATAGCCCGCCAGCAGCGTCCCCGCCCCCATCGCCGAGCCGCCCTGGCCGATCGCGCCGCCGCCATATTTCACGAATCCGATGCAATTCACCGGCGCTTTCCAGAGGTGAGCGCTGAAGCGGATGATCTGGTAGCGCTTGAACCCCTCCTCGCTTTCGGTGCCGGCGATATCCTCGAGCTCGTCGAATTCCTTGATGATCTGGCTGACGGGCCGCTTCTGGAAATAGGTGTTCTGGCCGGTGTCGCCGCTGACCAGACGGACGACATGGCTCTTGAGATCCGTCACGATGATCTCGAAATCGACCGACAGGCCTTCGGCGCCCTCGCCCTCGGGCACGCCGGAATCATGGAGCTTGTAGCATTCGGTCCAATCGGCCTGGGCTGCGGGCGGAAATTCGAGGCTGAGCCGGCTGCAATCGACCTTCTCGTCCCCCGCGGCGTCCGCTCCGGACGCGCCGAACAGCATCACCGCCGCCGCCAAAGCGGCGCACCATCCCCCGCGCATCGCTCCCCCGCCGAGTGTCGCACGACAATGAAGATAGCCGAGCGGGCGGTGGAAGGCGATAGGAATGAATGTTTTGCCCGTTAAGCGAGCAGGGTCTCGAGCTCGGCGATGCTGGCCAGCACCCGATCGGCATGATCGGCCAGGACCTCGCGCGGACTGACGCCCGTCAAGACGCCGAGCGCCAGGCCGGCCCCGGCGGCGCGTGCCATATGCATGTCATGCGGCGTGTCGCCCACGACCGCCACGTCCCTGGCCGGCAGCTCCACCGCGCGGCAGAAGGCTTCCACCATGCCCGGCCCCGGCTTGTGGCCATGGCCGGAATCGTAGCCGCAGACGAAATCGACCAGCCCCACCAGCTCGAAGGTCTCGACCGCCGCGCGCGCGGCCGCATGGCTGTCCATGGTGGCGACGCCGATCCGGAGGCCCTTGCGCTTCAGATGACCGAACAGGACGGCAAGATCGGTCACCGGAGTGGGGCGCATCGCCATGCTCTTGGCGAAGTTGGCGTCGAAGCGGCGGGTCAGGCGCTGGACGCTCCATTCGCCGCCCGCGACCCGCGCCCAGATCTCCGCGATCTGCTGGTTGGTGCCGGCCGCCAGCGGCGAGCGCGGATCGAGGCGCCGCGTGACCTCGTCATAGCCGCTCTCGACCAGGAGCCGCAGCGCCAGCGCCTTGTCGCCGCCCGCCACCTCGTCGGCGGTCTCGAGATAGAGCGGCATCCAGGTGGCGTTGAAATCGAACAGCGTGCCGTCCTTGTCGAACAGCACGCCGCGCACCGTCGGCAACATGTTCACGTGACCCCCACCATCGCGACGGGATCGGAGCGGGCCAGATCGGTCTGCTTCAGCATGCCGCGATAGAGCTCCTGCTCGCCGACCACCCCCACCAGCTCGCCCTCGGCCCCGAGCAGCACCAGGGGCCGCAGCGTCACCTGCCGGACCATGACGGCCGCCCGCATCGGCGTGCGGGCGTTGCCGGTGACCATCACATTGCCGGCGATGCGGGCGAGATCGAGCTCGGTGCTGTAGGGCACGAACTTGCCCGGCGCGCCCGCGACCGTGAGATCGGCCGGCCGCCCGGCGGCATCGAGCCGGACGAGGCAGCGGCCCGCCCGGTCGAGCTGGATCATCGAGGGGTTGGCGGGGTCGCGCTTGAGCTCGCTCAGGGGCCGCATCAGCGTGCCGCCCTTGAGCACGGTCAGGGGGTTCATCGAGGCCACGAACTGGCGCACATAATCGTTGACGGGGTTGAGGATGATCTCCTCCGGCACGCCGAACTGCACCACCCGGCCCGCCTCCATGATGGCGATGCGGCTGCCGACCTTGAGCGCCTCGTCGAGATCGTGGCTCACGAACACGATGGTCTTGCGCAGGGAGCGCTGCAGCTCGATCAGCTCGTCCTGGAGATGCTCCCGGATCAGGGGATCGAGCGCCGAAAAAGGCTCGTCCATCAGGAGCACGTCGGCCTCGGTCGCGAAGGCGCGGGCGAGGCCGACCCGCTGCTGCATGCCGCCCGAGAGCTCGTGCGGGAACTTGTCGGCGAACTTGTCGAGCCGCACCAGCCTGATCTTCTCGTCGACGATGCGGTCGCGCTCGGCCTTGTCGAGGCCCCGGATGTCGAGCCCGAATCCCACATTGTCGCGGACCGAGAGCCAGGGCATCAGCGCGAACTGCTGGAACACCATCGAGATGCGGTTGCGGCGCATCTGGCGCAGCTTGTTCTCGTCGCAGCGCGTGACATCGACCTCGCCCCGCCCGTCATGCACCCAGATCTGGCCGCGCGAGACGCTGTTGAGGCCGTTGATGCAGCGCAGGAGCGAGGATTTGCCGGAACCCGAGAGCCCCATCAGCACCAGGATCTCGCCCTCGTTGACGAAGACCGAGGCGTCGTGCACGGCGACCAGGCTGCCGGTCCGGTCGAGGATCGCGTCGCGGCCCTCGCCCTGATCGAGGAGCGCCAGGGCGTCGGGCACCTTCGTGCCGAAGACCACGTCGACATGCTCGAAGCGGACGGCGCTGACGCCCGCGGATGCCGCGCTGTCGGCTGTCATGATCTCAGGCCTTCGGCAGCTGGAGCGAGCCGCGGCGCTGCGGTCGCTTCAGGATGCGGTCGAGCGCGATCGCCAGCACCACGATGCAGAGGCCCGCGACCACGCCGCGCGCCACGTCGGCCTGCGCCAGCGCGCGGATCACCGGCACGCCCAGCCCGTCGGCCCCGACGAGCGCCGCGATCACCACCATCGACAGCGAGAGCATGATGGTCTGGGTGACGCCCGCCATGATGGTGGGCAGCGCCGCCGGCAGCTTGACGCGTGTCAGGAGTTGCCAGCGGGTGCAGCCGAAGCTCTCGCCCGCCTCGATCAGCGGCTTCTGCACCTGGCTGATGCCGAGATAGGTCATGCGGATCGGCGCCGGCGCCACGAAGATCACGGTCGCGATCATGCCCGGCACCATGCCGAGCCCGAAGAACACCAGGGTCGGGACCAGGTAAACGAAGGTCGGGATGGTCTGCATCATGTCGAGGACCGGCGACAGGAACTGGTAGAACAGCGGCCGGCGCGCGCAGAAGATGCCGATGGGCACGCCGATCGCCAGCGACACGAAGCTCGAATAGATCACCAGCACCAGGGTCTCGACCGTGTCGGGCCAGAGCTGCTGGTTGAGGATGAAGAGCAGCCCGACCACGACGAAGCCGGTGATGGCCCAGCTGCGCTGCAGCCAATGGGCGAGGGCGGCGATGATCGCGATCAGGATGATCGCCGGCACTTCCTTCAGGAGATCCGCGGTGCCCTCGATCGGGTATTTGAGGCCGTTGGTGATGCCGTCGAACAGCCACTCGAAATTGCCGGTCAGCCAGTCCACGGCGCTCTTGGCCCAATAGCCGATCGGGACCGGCGCGCTGCCGATCCAATCGTCGATGCCCGCGATCCATTGCCAGAACCGATCCATGACCCTGTCCCCCGTTTGTCGCTTCCCGGTTTCCGCCCTCGCCCGCTCGCGGGCGAAGGCATCCGGGCCGGTGGCTTTCCCGCTTTATACCACCTTGGCGCCCGACAACGCTCCGCATGAGAAAAGCGGCGGCGCCCGACCTTGCCGGCCGAATGCCGCCGCCTTCCCGGATGAAGCCGCTGGCTTAGAGGCCGAGGCTCGTCTTCACCGCGGCCAGGCCATCTCCGCCATCGGCCGTGGTCACGCCCGCGAGCCACTTGTCGAGCACGGCGGGATTGGCCTTGAGCCAGTCCTCGGCGGCGGTTTCGCCGGACTTGCCGTTGCCGATCTCCTCCATGATCGAGGATTCCATCGGCAGGTCGAACTCGAGATTGGCGAGCAGCTTGCCGACATTCGGGCAATCGGCGCTGTAGCCGGTGCGCGTCAGGGTCTGGACCTGGGCGTCGCCGAAGCCGTCGGCCTCGAAGCCGCTCAGATACTTGATCGACATCTTGCCCATGATCGGATGCGGCGCCCAGCCGAGGAACACGATCCAGTCCTTGTTCTTCATCGCCTTCTCGGCCTGGACCAGCATGCCCTGCTCGGAGGATTCGACCAGCTTCCAGCCCTTGAGGTTGTTCTCCGGCTTGTCGATCTCGGTCTGGACGATCTTGTTGCCGTCATTGCCGGGCTCGATGCCGTAGAACTTGTGGTCGAACTTGTCGCCGTTGGCGCTCAGGTCCTTCAGATCCTTGACGCCGGCGTCATAGACATAGTCGGGAACCACGGGGCCGTAGCCGGCGCCCGGCAGGTTCGTGCGGATCAGCTCGATCGTCTTGGCGTCGAGATAGGGCTGCACGTTGGGCGCGTTCGACGGCATCCAGTTGTCGAGGAAGATGTCGAGATCCTTGTTCTTCAGGCTCTCGAGGATGACCGGCAGCGCCAGGCCTTCCTTGTCGTCATACTTGTAGCCGAGGCCCTTGAGCACGGTCCGGAACAGGCCGTTCTGGGCGAAATTGTCGGTCCAGCCGACATTGGCCAGACGCACCGTCTTGCAGGCCTCGCCCTCGGCCGCCTGGGCCTGCACGGCCAGGGTCAGGCCGAGCGCGACCGCGCCCAGCGCCAGAATTTTACGCATCGCCATGGAAGTCCGCCTCCTGTTGCCTGGGATTGCCGATGCTGTTCGATCGCCATCGGGCGGCCCAGTTGCTGTTGCCTTCGGCTCGACCCCGAGCCCGAAGGAGGGATGGAACCGGTCCGTCATTGTCCCCGAGGATACACCTCTTGGCTTGACCGATCGGTCCATTCCGGGAGGCTAGCAAGGCGTCGAGCCAGAAAAATTCCCTATCCGCGTCATGGATTTGCGCCGGAGCGGCAGACCGCGGCCCGGGCCGCGGGGTTCTACCGGGGGAGCCCGCTTCGCCGATGGTTCAGGCGCTGAGGCCCAGGCGCCGGGCCTGCTTGGCGCTGAGCGCCTGGAACACGCGGTCCGACAGCATCGCCATGAGCGCGATCGAGCCGCCGGCGATGACGCCCATGCCGAAATTCGCCATGGTCATGGAGCCGAACACCATCTGCCCCAGGTCGCGCGTGCCGACGAGGGCCGCGATCACCAGCATGGTGATGCCGAGCATGATGGTCTGGTTGAGGCCCAGCATGATCTGCGGCAGCGCGATCGGCAGGCGCACCTGCCAGAGGATTTGCCGCTCGGTGCAGCCGATCATATGCGCCGCCTCGACCACATGGCCCGGCACGCTGCGCAGGCCATGCTCGGTGTAGCGGATCGCCGGCACGATCGCGTAGGACATGATCGCCAGCAGCGCCGAGAAATCGCCGATCTTGAACAGCATGATGATCGGGATGAGATAGACGAACTGCGGCATGGTCTGGAGCGTGTCGTTGATCGGCCGCAGGACCGCGGAGACGCGATCGTTCGAGGCGGCCCAGATGCCGAGCGCCACGCCGATGACGAAGGACAGCACGACGCTGCCGATCATCAGGTAGATGCTCCACATCGCCGGCGTCCAGGCGCCGCCGATCAGCATGAAGCCCATCGACAGGAAGGCGAAGAGGCCGAGCCGCCAGCCGCCGGCCCCATAGGCGAGTGCGATCACCACGGCCATGAAGGCCGGCCAGGGCGTGCCGGTGGTGCCGAAGTAATAGAGCCCGCCCAGGATCGCGACCGGCACCAGCCCGCGCCAGCCCCAGCGCCGCCAGGCGAGGGCCGCGATCGCCAGCAGGATCGCGACATAGACCGCCGCCACGGTCGGCGACATGTCGAAGCCCCAATAATTGGCGCGCACCGAGTTCACCAGGCCGATGCGCAGGGGAAGCATGTAGAAGAACAGCGCCGCGTTCTTCACCGCGTCGAGCGCCCCGCCCCAATTGATCACGATCCAGTTGACCATGTCGTTGAGCGGCTTGGCCGGCCGGATGACCCAGCCTTCCGGCCAGTCCCGGACCGCCGGGATCACGTACTGCAGCAGCAGGCTCGCCACCAGCACGACGAGGGCGAAGGTCAGGTAGGGATGGCGCTGCCAGATCGGCCCTTCGGCCGGCAGCCGCGTCTGGCCGGCGCGCCGGCTGAAGCCGTGGCCGACGCGGTCGAGCATCATGGCCAAGAGCGCGATAACGATGCCGGCCAGCAGGCTCTGCCCGAACTCGGCCTTGCGCAGCGTCGAGATCACCTCCCAGCCGATATCGGCGAAGCCGCCGATGGTGGCCGCGATGATCACCATGCTCAAGGCCGCCATGATGCACTGGTTGAGGCCCAGCATGATGCCGGGCATGGCGGCCGGCACCTGCACCCACCAAGTGAGCTGCCGGTCGCTGCAGCCCGCCATCTGGCCGGCCTCGGTGATGTTGGGCGCCACATTGGCGACGCTGATCATCACGTTCCGCACCATCGGCGGGATGGCGAAGATGGCGCTCGCCACCAGCCCCACCACCGGCCCGTAGCCCAGGAACAGGATCAGGGGCGTGAGGTAGGAGAAGGTCGGCACCGTCTGCATCACGTCGAGGATCGGCTCGAGGACGCGGCGCACGCGCGACGAATGGGCGCCCCAGAGCCCGAGGAAGAGGCCGATCGAGGCCGAGAGCGGCACCGCGATGCCGACCAGCGCCAGCGTCACCATGCTCTCGTCCCAATAGCCGGTGACGACCATGTAGAAGAGCGAGAGGGCCGTGAACCAGGCGAGCCGCCAGCCGCCGGCGGCATGCGCCATCGCGGTCGCCGCCAGCACCACCGCGGGCCAGGGCAGCCAATGCAGCAGGCCGCGCAGCCACAGCATCGGGAATTCGAGCAGCCAGGAGAGCGCGCGGAAGACGAACTTGAACCAGCCCACCACCTCGCGCATGGAATCGTTCATCCAGGCGTCGATGGGAGCGACCCATTCCGCGGGGTATTGCAGCAGCCAGGGCCATTCGCCCCGCAGCAGGAAGCAGATCAGGCAAAAGGCGAAGATCCCCGCCCAGACCAGGGCCCAGCCATCGATGCGCTTGGTCGCGGCGGCCGGCAGGCCGCCCGTGCCTGCCACCGCCGTCATCGCGCCGCCGTCCCCTCCGCCACCGCCGCTTCCGCCGCCAGCGCCGCGAGCACGCCCTGGGCCGTAATGTGGCCGCGGACCTCGCCGCTCTCGTCGGTACAGGCGAGCGCCTCCACCGCGCTCTCGAAGCGCGGGATCACCATCTCGAGCGAGAGATGCATCGGTACCGTGCCGCCGATCTCGACCTCGGACGCCACCGGCGTCATCACGTCCTGCGCCGTGATGACCTTCACGCGCGGCACGTCGCGGGTGAACTCGGCGACATAGGCATCGGCGGGACGGGTCACGACCTCGGACGGGGTCCCGATCTGGACCACGGCGCCGTCCTTCATGATGGCGATCCGGTCGCCGAGCCTGAGGGCCTCGAGGAAATCGTGGGTGATGAAGACGATGGTCTTGTGCAGGAGCTTCTGCAGCCGCAGGAACTCGTCCTGCATCTGCCGGCGGATCAGGGGGTCGAGCGCCGAAAAGGGCTCGTCGAGGAACCAGAGCTCGGGCTCGACCGCGAGGCTGCGGGCGATGCCGACGCGCTGCTGCTGGCCGCCCGAAAGCTGGCTCGGATAGCTGCGCTCGCGGCCCTTGAGGCCCACCAGCTCCAGCATCTCGGCCGCGCGCTGCAGGCGCGCCTGCGGCGCCATCCCCTGCACCTTCAGCGGGAAGGCGACATTGTCGATGACGTTGAGATGCGGCATGAGCCCGAAATTCTGGAACACCATGCCCATCTTGTGGCGGCGGATGTCGGTCAGGGCCTCGCGCGAGGCTTTGAGCAGATCGGCGCCGTTGAAGAAGACATGGCCCGCCGTCGGCTCCACCAGGCGCGAGAGGCAGCGCACGATGGTGGATTTGCCGGAGCCCGAGAGCCCCATGATGATGAAGATCTCGCCCTGGTGCACGTCGAAGGAGGCGTCGCCCACCGCCACCACATGGCCGCTGTCGCGGATCTGGCGCGCCTGCTGGGCGGCGTCCGCGACCTTGCCTTCGCGATCCGGGAAAAAGCTGTCGGCATTCGCGCCGTAGACCTTCCACAGGTTACGGCAGGAAAGCTTGACCTCACGCGCCATGCTTCTCGACTTCCGGGGGCTGGAAAATCAGAGGGGCCGGACCTTGCCGATCCGGCCCCTCCAGAACGTCAAGCGATCAGCTGCCGGCCAGGGCCGCGTCCATCTGCGGCTTCCACTTGGCCTCGTTCTGATCGACCCATTCCTTCACCACCGCCTCGAGATCCTTGCCCTCGGCGTCGATCTTGTGGATCAGCGGGATCTGATCGTCGGCCGAGAAGGTGAAGGACTTGAGGAAGCGATAGGCTGCCGGCCATTTGTCCTTCATGCCGGCCCAGGCCACCTTGAAGGTGATCGGCGTGTCGACGAAGCAGTCGCCGGTCACGTCCGGGAACGGTCCCGCCTTCGGGTCGTTCATGCAGGCTTCGCTGTAGGGCGGCAGATCGACCTTGTGCAGGTCCATCTCGGCGAAGATCCAGTGCGGCGTCCAGAACATCATGACGAGCGGCTCTTTCTTCGCGTAAGCCGCCTTCATCTCCGCCACCAGCGCGCCCTCGCTACCACCCGGCACTGACACGAAGGGCAGCTTCAGCGCCTTGAGGATCTCGACGTTGCGCGCGCCCCAATCGAGCGGATAATCGAGTAGCCGGCCTTGCGGGAAGGTTTCGGGCGTCGAGAACAGCTCGGCGCATTTCGCGAACGCCTTCCAGTCCGGAAGGCCCGGGCATTTCTCCTCGACATAGGCCGGGTAGTACCAGCCCTCGCCCGCCACCAGCCCGAGCTTGCCGAGATCCTCGACCTTGCCCGTGGCGCTCGCGGCCTTGTAGGCGTCGCCCACGTTGTTCGACCAGATTTCGAGGCTCGCGGTGACGGTCCCGTCCTGGATCGCCTCGAACTGCGGCAGATAGCCTGCGACCGTGTATTCGACGTTGTAGCCCATCTTCTTCAGCACCTCGCCCGCCACATAGGTGGTGATGTGCTGCCCGGTCCACTCATTGATGGCGAGCTTGATCGTGTCCTTGCTCTCGGGCACCGCCGCTTGCGCCGATGCGCCCGCCATCAGGGCGGCCGTGAGGGCCGCCGCCCCTAGAATCCGGGTGAAAAACCTGCGATCCATCTCGAATGCCTCCCAGCATCTTGCCGAAACTGTTTGTGATTCTTGTCTTCCCGCCTCGCCGTCGAGGGCGCTGGCGGTGCCGGTTGTCTGAGGGCCGGCCCTCAGACTCTATACACGGAGGACAAGCGCCCGCAAGCAAGCCGCTGGCGAATCTATTGGTTTTTTAATCCTGCACCGGTTGAGAAAGGCCAGCGGCAAGCGGACCGCTCCCGATCCTGACCTCTCGGGCAGCATCGGATCGATCAAGCCGAGGCGGGCTGGGTCGCCTTGGCCATCGTGCCCGACAGCAGCGTGTCGATCAGGCCGGCACTCAGGATCAGGAGACCGCCGAGGATTTCGCGCCAACCGAAGGGCTCGTCGGTCAGGAGCGCCGCGGTGGCCGCCCCCACCAGCGCCTCGCCCATCAGCAGGATGCCGACGCGACCGGGATCCAGGCGCTTGGTTCCCCACATCAGCAGGAGCTGCGCCGGCACCCACAGGAGCGGCCCCAGCAGGACGATCCAGGGCAAGGAGCGCGTGATGTCCGCCATGCCCGGCACGTGATCGAGAAGCGCGGCCGGCATGACGAGCAACGGCACCAGCACCGCCGTCACCAGGCCGACGGCGAAGAAGGAGAAGCTCGAATCGTAGGGCGGGATCTCCTCGCGCTTGCGCAGCAGCACCGCCGCCAGCGCCCAGAGCACGCCCGAGCAAAGCGCCAGCCAGTCGCCCAGCCGCTGCGGGATCGGCAGCCAGCTCCCGGCACCCAGCACGATCGCGAGCCCCGCGAATCCCAGCACGATCGTGACGATCCTGGAGCCCGTGATCGGCTGGCCGAGGAAGAAGCGCGCCAGCAGCGTGCTCCAGATCGGCGTCAGATAGAACAGCAGCATCACATGGACGACATCGGAGATCATCACGCCGTTGTTGTAGAGATTGAAGGCTGCCCCGCCGAACAGCCCCATCAGCAGCAGGGACCAGCTCGGCCGCGTCCGGCGCATCCGCCAGATCGCCAGCGGCAGCATGACGAGCACCGCCGCGGCACCGGCGCCGATGTTGCCCCAGGGACCGACCAGGCCCGTGGTCTCCAGATGACGCAGCGGAATCCAGAGCGCTCCCCAGACGCAGCCGGCGAGCGCGACAGCCAGGGCCGCCAAGGCCGTTTCCCGCGCGGGTGCCACGGATCAGCCCGCCGGTTTCTTGTTTGACGGGCGGGCGCTGCCAGCCGCTAGACTGTCGGGATGCTGACGATCAATCCCCGCTCCTTCTATCCCGAGGGGCCGCTCTGGCATCAGGGGCGGCTCTTCTATGTCGAGTATTCGCAAGACCGCGTGATGTGCTGGGACGGCAGCCGCAATTTCCCCGTCTGGCAGGCGTCCGGCAGCGGGCCCTGCGCGCTCCTGCCGGCCGAGGGCGACAGCCTCTGGGTCGCCTGCTACCAGGGGGACCGGCTGGAGCGGATCGGTCTCGACGGGCGGAGCCTCGAGCGCATCGAGCCGCAGCCCGCGGATCAGGGCTTCGGCGGCCCGAACGACATGACGGGCGATGGCGAGGGCGGCTTCTTTTTCACCGGCTCCGGCCGCTTCGACATCGCCGCCCCCGCGACGGGGCGCGTCTTCCATCTCTCGCGCGACCGCAAGCTGCGCTGCGTCGCGCGCGATATCCGTTTCGCCAACGGCATCGCGCTCTCGCCGGACCGGCGGCGTCTCTTCGTCAACGCCCATCTCGGCAAGGAGCTGCTGGTCTTCGAGCATCGGCCCGATCATGGCCTGGACGGCGGCCGACGCTTCCTTCATCTGCCCGACCTGCTGCCCGAGCCCGCCTTCGCCAACGGCTATACGGGCGGCGACGGCCTCAAGATCGACCGGGCGGGCCGGCTCTATATCTGCCAGTTCGGCGCTGCGCGCATCCTGATCTGCGATCCCGACGGCCGGCTCGTCACGGCGCTCGCCATACCCGACCGCGACGTCACCAACATCGGATTCGGCCCGGACGAAGCGACCCTGTTCGTGACGGCCGTCAGCGATTCCTGGACCGAGCCCTATCCCGGCTCCGTCTATCGGTTCGCCAATCCGGTGACCCCATCCGCACATGGGCGCCAGTGAACCGATTTTCCCGGCACTTGTCCAACCGGCGGATGGGTGCCTCGGGATACCGGCGGGAGCAAGGCCGGCCGATCAGAATCCGGATTTGATCTTCTCGAACTGATCCGCGAGCTTTTGCTGCAGCTCGACGCCGATGCCGGCCTGGAACAGGCTGTTGGTCATGAAGCGCTCGAGATCGTCATAGCCGAAGCGGGCGACGGCGGCCTTGTCGGCGACCGCGAACGATTTGCCGTTCGAGTGGCCGTAGCCCCAGGCCTCGAGGATGTATTTGCCGGCGCTCGGATCGAGCAGCGCGTTGAGATAGTCATAGGCCAGATCCTTCGAGCCCGGCCCGTCGACCATGTCGACATAGCCGCAGACCCAGGTGCTGGCCCCGGCCTTGGGACCTGTCACCGCCTCGACCGGCACGCCATTGCCCTGCCCCGCCGTCACGGACTGGTTCCAGGCCCAGGCGGCGACGATCTCGCCCGAGGCGATCGACTGATCGAGCTGGGTCGGGTCGGTCCAGTAGAACTTCTGGTTGTCCCGCACCTTCGCGAGATAGTCGCTCGCCTGCTGGAACTTCGCGGGATCGTTCAGGTCCTCGAACTTCTGCATGCCGAGCGCCAGCATCGCCAGCGCATAGGCATCGTCCACGGAGCCCGAGACGGCGATGCGGCCCTTGTATCGGGGGTTGGTGAAGATATCGAGCGTGCGGTCGGCTTCCGGCACCTGGTCGGTGCGCACGATCAGGAGGGCGTTGCCCCAGTCGAACGGCACCATCCAGACCTTGCCGTCCTGGACCACGCCGGGCAGTTCCTTCAGCGCGGGGATGATGTCGTTCCAGGCGGCGATGCGCGCGGTGTCGATCGGCTGGATCAGACCGGCCTCCCGCCACTTGGCCGCGGTGGTGAGGCAGGGATGGGCGAGATCGGCCTTGAAGCCGGCGCGCGCCTTCTGGAAGCCTTCATCGTCGTCGGCGAAGAAGGTGAAGCTCGGCGGCGTGCTGTACCGGGCCGTATAGGCCTGATGGAAGTTCGGATCGTCATAGCCGGCCCAGTCAAACACCGTCAGGCCGTCGGCCGCCTGCAGCGCCGGCGCCATGATCGAGGCCGCCAGCAGCGCCGCCGCTCCTGTCAGCATCCCGCGACGTCCGATCCGCTTCGCCATCCTTTCCTCCCTTCCGTGAACGGCCCCGGATCAAGGTCGGCGCGGTCACGCCCGACTCGGATGCCAAGAGCCCTGCTTCTTCTTTGCCACTGAGCTTTTCATGGGGTCCGATCCCTTCCTATGGACCCTTTCGGGCCTATCACCGACAATCCGCCTGCAGCGCCATGCTGATCCGGTGCATGACGCGGGTCCGCCACGAAAGTCTTCGCTGCGCCCAATGGCCAGAGCTCACCTCAGCCGCCGTTCCAAGATCGCCAGACCGAAGCGACGGGCCGGCGCCGCGACGGATCTCGATGGCCTCGGCACGGTGGCCGCTTCCATCGCCACCGCGGATTTCTATCCTCGCCTGATGCAGACGGTCGCCCGGCGGCTCGAGGCCGACCTCGCCATGGTCATGCGCTATTCGCGCCACAGCGCACCCGACTATGTCGCGCATGACGACTTGGAGCCGGAGCATATGGAGCTCTATCGCGGCGGCCTCTACCGCGTCGATCCGGTCTACCGGCTCTGCCGCAACGACGAGCCCCGCGGCGTCTACACGCTCGACGACGTGACCACGCCGGCCGAACGTTCCGGCGACTATTTCAACATCTTCCTCGCGCTCACCGGCATGGCGGACGACCTGGTGGTGCTGTTCCCCGGGCCGGCCGGCACGAGCATCGGGCTCGCCTACGAGCGCAAGACGCCGTTCCGGCCGGCGGAGGTGGCGCGGCTGCGGCAGATCTTTCCGCTGCTCGAAGGGCTGCAGGCCGCGCATGAACGGTTGATGCTGGCGAAGCTCGCGAGCCTGGAGCGATCGCCCGACAAGCCGATCCGCATCGTCGATCACCGGGGCCGGGGCGTGTTCGAGAGCAAGAGCTGGCAGCGCGCGCTGATCGACCATCCGGGCGCCGCCGCCCGGCTGTCGGCGCTCGACGGCGAGGCGCCCGCGAGCCTCGAGCTGGCCGCGGGCCTCGTGCTTCACGCCGAGCCGCTCGATGCGGGCTTCGCGCTGGCGCCCAACGGCCGCCTCCTCATGCTCGAGACGGCCGATGACGGGCTGCCGCCGCTCGATTACGGCCAGGCGACGAGCCGCTTCCTCGAAGACCGGCTGACGCCGCGCGAGCGCGACATCGTCGGGCTGATGCTCCTTGGCTATCCCACGCTCAAGGTGGCCGAGCGCCTCGGCCTCAGCGTGAATACCGTGAAGAACCACAAGAAGCGGCTCTACGCCAAGCTCGACATCACCACCGAGCGCGAGCTGTTCCTCAACTTCGTGTCCCATTTGTTCGGGCAGCGGTAGGGTATGCGTGCCGCAACCCTTCAACCGTCATCCCCGCGAAAGCGGGGATCTATCTTGATGCAGCGCGCCGGGCTTCGAAGTGGATCCCCGCTTTCGCGGGGATGACGATCGGAGCACTGGGCCCGTTCGGGTCCATTGGCCCCTCCGCCGGGATCGGCGAGGTTGGATCACCCAAACCGGAGAGACATATCGCATGGCCTCCCTCCTCCAGTCCTATCTCGACGCCTTCGCCGCCCGGAACGCCGATGCGCTGTCGGCCCTCTTCGCCGAAGCCGCTCTCTACGAGCTTCCCTTGCTGGGCCAACGGCTGGTCGGGCGCCGCGAGATCAAGGCGGGCCTCGCCCGCGCCTTCGCGCTGGCGGAGCGTTGCGCCTTCGAGGTGAGCGGCGTCCAGTCCGCGGGCGAGGCGACGATCGCCGAGGGCCGCCTCACGGCCAAGCTCCACCGCGATCAGGCTCCGGTCGCGATACCGGCGGCGATCGTGCTGCAGGTGCGCGACGGCGCCATCCACCGGCTTTCCACCTATCTCGACGCGCGTCCCCACCGGCTCTGGAGCGACGGGCCGGTCTTCGCGGCCACGCGCTGATCTCTCCCGGCACAGACAGGAACCCCGCCATGACGAGCGCCCTGACGCCCCGCCGCGCCATCGAGATCTATTGCGAAGCCTTCGCCCGGCGCGACGCCGGCGCGATGGAGCCGCTGTTCGCCGAGAATGCCGTGTTCGACCTGCCGCTCCATGACGCACGGCTCCACGGCCGCGCCCAGATCATGCGCGAGACCCGCACCGCGATCCGAGGCCTCAAGAACATCGAGGTCGTGCTCGACCATGTCACCGAGCAGGGCTCGACCGCGTTCGCCGAGGGTTATTTCTGCGCGGAGAATGTCGGCATCCCGCCGCATGTCGACGGACGGCCGTCCCGCCTCGATTTCAAGTTCGTCGCCGTGGCCGTGGTCGAGAACGGCAAGGTCGCGCGCTGGACGGAATATTTCGACACCAAGCCGCTGAAGCCGCTCGAGCGCACGCGGATCTATCCGATCACCCGCCGCTCGCCCTACTGGCAGGGCACCGAGGAAGCCGGCGTGTCGGAATTCATGATCTACAACCATGTCTATTTTCCGCTCGTCTATCATCATTCGCCGGCCGAGGAATATGCGGCGCTGACGGAGCGCGTGACCCTGTGGGATGTCGGCTGCGAGCGCCAGACCGAGATCGCCGGCCCCGACGCCGTCGCCTTCGCGAGCCACCTGACCACGCGCGACCTCGCCAAGCTCAAGCCCGGCGATTGCCGCTACACCATCGCCTGCGATCCGGACGGGCAGATCATCTGCGATCCCGTGCTGCTCCATCCGCGCAAGGATCTGGTCTGGCTGTCGCATGGCGATGCCGACCTGACGCTCTGGGCGCGCGGCATCGCGCTCGACGGGCGCTTCAAGGTCGAGGTGCGCGAGCCCGACGTGGCGCCGCTGCAGATCCAGGGACCGCACGCGGCCGAGGTGCTGCGTCCGCTAACCGAGGCGCCGCTCGACCGAATCGGCTTCTACAAATGCGTGACGACGCGCGTCGCCGGGATCGAAGCCGTGGTCTCGCGCACCGGCTGGAGCGGCGGGCCGGGCTACGAGGTGTTCCCGCTCTCGAGCCGCGGCGCCATGGATCTGTGGAACGCGCTGCGCGAGGCCGGGCGCCCCTACGAGATGATGGTGGTGGGGCCGATCGTCGATCGCGCCGTCGAGAAGGGCGTCACCGATACCGCCTATCACAGCAACTCGGGCATGAACCCTTACGAGGCCGGCCATGGAAGGCTGGTCGATCTCGACAAGGGCGAGTTCGTCGGGCGCGCAGCCCTGGCGCGAATCGCTGCCGAAGGCCCGAAGCGCAAGACGGTCGGCCTCTTCATCGAAGGGGAGCTGCCGCGACTCGAGTGGTATTGGCCGCTCGAGGACGAACATGGCCGCCCCGGCGAGGTGCGCTGGGCGGTCCATTCCTGGGCGCTCGACCGCAGCATCGGCATCGCGCTGGTCGATGCCTCGCTCGAGGTCGGTGACAGCGTCCGGGTACATCACCCGTTAGGCAGCCCGCGCGCAACGGTCACCACCCTGCCCTTTGTGTGAGATTCGTGGGGCGGGGCCGCCGGCGGGGGCCCGACGCCCCCTCGCGGGGTCGCCCGGGAGGACGAGTCGAGAAAGAATCAGCCGTAAATATGGTTAGCGGCCGATCTTGCCAGTCCGCTTAAGGGCCGTCAGAGCCGGGTTTTGTTGGTTGATTGTCCAGTCCACGGAAACTGATAGGATTCCCGGCAGTTGGGGAGAATTGCTGGGATGCCAAAACTCGGACTGGAACCGATCCGCCGCCGCCAGCTGATTGAAGCGACGATTGCCTCGATCCATGAGGACGGCTTGGCCGACACCACGGTGTCGCGCATCAGCGCAAGAGCGGGCATGTCGCCCGGCATTGTGCATCACTATTTCGTCAACAAGGACGACCTGCTCGAAGCGACATTGCGCACGCTGGGCGCCCAGGTGCGCGAGGTCACGCGGCTTAAGCTGGGCGAGGCCAGCGAACCGCGCGAGCGGCTCAGGGCCATCATCGGCTCCTGGCTCGCGCCGGAGCAGCTGACGCCGGCCGCCGTTGCCGCCTGGCTCTCCTTCTGGGCCCAGGGACGCAAGCAGCCGCGGCTTGCCCGCGTGCAGCGCGCGATCATCTGCCGGCTCGATTCGAGCCTGCGTCACGAGCTGAAGCAGCTCCTGCCGACGATCGACGCGGTGCGCGTGGCCGAGGGCCTCAGCACGCTGCTCGAGGGCCTGTGGCTGCGCGCGGCGCTGTCGCCCTACGGGCTCGAGACGGAACGCGCGATGCTGATCGCGACCGACTATCTCGATCTGCAGCTCACCCGGCGCCGGGAACCTCAACCGCAGCCGGCCTGAGCCGGGGCGGCTAGAGCCGTCCCATGTAATAGTCTTCCAGCGCCTGCTGGATCTCCTCGCGCGTGTTCATGACGAAGGGGCCGTGGCGCACCACCGGTTCGCCGATCGGGGCCGCCGCCAGCAGCATCGCCGCGGCCCCCTCTTCGCCCGCCGCCATCGCCAGCGCCTCGCCTTCCGATCCCATCACCGCGAGCGATCCGGCCGGCACCGTGACGCCGCCGACCGCGACCGCGCCTTCGAAGACGAAGAGCAGCAGCGTATGGCCGGCCGTGATCGGTACCGTCAGCGCCGAACCCGGCTCGAAACGGAGATCGGCGTAGAGCGGATCGACGGCGATGCCCTCGACCGGGCCGCGCTGATTGCCGAGCGTCCCCGCGATCACCTTGGCGGTGACGCCCTTGGCCGGATTGGAAAGCGGCAGCCGGTCGGCCTCGAATTCCTGGTAGCGCGGCGCGCGCATCTTGAGCGCGGCCGGCAGGTTGACCCAGAGCTGGAAGCCCTTCATCAGGCCCTCGCTCTGCTCGGGCATCTCGGAATGGATGATGCCGCGCCCGGCCGTCATCCATTGCACGCCGCCCGGGCCCAGCACGCCCTCATGGCCGTGATTGTCCTTGTGGCACATGCGCCCCGCCAGCATGTAGGTCACGGTCTCGAAGCCGCGATGCGGATGGTCGGGAAAGCCGCTGATATAGGTGTGCGGATCGTCGGAGCCGAACTGGTCGAACAGCAGGAAGGGATCGATCTGGCCCAGCCGCGGCGTGCCGATGACGCGGCTGATCTTGACCCCGGCGCCGTCGGTCGTGGGCACGCAGGGGAACAGGGCCGCGACCTGCCGCAGCGTCGCTCCGGCCTTGCGCTCGCCGTCCGTCTTCGCCGGTTTCGTGGATGCCGGTTTCGCCATGGCCGTTCTCCTTCGCCGCCGATATCGGCCGGAAGGCGGTCCGGGTCAAGGCACCGGGCGGTAACCTGCGGGAAAGGCTCAGATCGGCAGCTCGCCGCGGACCTCGCCCAGCGGCAGCTTGCGCACTTCCTCGATATAGGCGGCGAGGTTCCGGGCCAGCGCCTCGGCCATCAGCCGCCCCTTCTCGGCCGTCGCCAGGCGCGGATCGTTGGCGGTGCCGTCGGGCGCCGTCGCCCGGCGATGCTCGGCCGGCGAGACGGCGAAGGACACGGCATTGCCGTTGAGCTCCGGATCGAGCTCGATGCTGTAGTCGAATTGCGAGCGCCGCCCGTTATGGCCCCGTTCGGGCGGATGCGCCTCGCTCATATCGACATGCTGGGGCGCCCAATGGAGCGCGAAGGAGGTCTCCGCCTCGCCCGCATGATCGAGTCCGCCATCCGGCGCCTGGCAGATCGCCTTGAACTCGCGCTTGGCGATGAGCCCGGCATCGGCGATCCCGGCATAGGCGCCGGTGCGGTTCTTGATCTCGACGATGGCGATCTCGAGCGGCGGCAGGTTGGCGATGCGGTTGCCGTTGACGAAAATCACGCGGCGGAAGCCGTGATGGATCAGGCTCTGCGCCGTGTCGACCGCGACCCGCCGCAGCGTGTCGGCGCCGAGCGTGATGGTGCCCGGATAGCCCATGTGATGGGGCGACCAGCCGAGCTGCAGCGGAGGGGCGATCAGGACGTTGGCGATCCGGGCGGCCCCTTCGCTGGCCGCGATCGCCCAGCCGCTGTCGACCAGCAACGGGAGATGGCGCCCATGCTGCTCGGTCGCCCCGATCGGCACGAGCACCACATCGTCGGTCTTGAGATAGGCCTCGATCTCCGGCCAGCGGAGCTCCTGCAGCCAGTGGCTGCGCATCGTCGTCCCTTTCGTCTCAGGCCCTACTGCACCGCGGCGTTGGTCTTGGCCTTGTTCCACAGCTCGATCAGCCGCTGGCGCTGGTCCTCGGCACGCGCCCGCAGGAAGTTGCTCTTGGCGAGGAAGCCCGCCACGTCGCCCGACATGCCGAGCGCTTCGAGCCGCTTCGGATCCACCTCGGCGAAGCTCTTCAGGTTGGAGTGTCCATATCCGTATTTCTCGATCAAGGCCTTCCCGGCGGCAGGCTCGAGCGAGGCATTGATCAGGTCATAGGCCTCGTCCTCCGGGCCTTCGCCGCCCGCGATCAGCGCGAAGCCGCACATCCAGGTAATCATGCCCTCGGCCGGCTTCTGCATGAACTTGACCGGCGTGCCGTTCTTGACCAGGTCGGCCCAGGTGTTGGGCCAGCCCCACATCAGCGTGACCTCGCCCGAGGCCATCGACTGGCCCGCGGCGGTCGGATCGCTCCAGAGGAAGCGCGACTGGCCGACCAGCGTCTCCATCATGGCGCCGATCGCCTTGTAGTCCTCCTCGCCCAGCGTGTAGGGGTCCTTCACCTTGGCGAGCAGCGTCGCCAGCATCGCCATCTCGTCGGTGTTGTCGGGGATCGCCACCTTGCCCTTGTTGGCGGGATCGATCAGCAGCGCATAGGTCTCCTCGGCCGCCGCGATCTTGTCGGTGCGATAGATCAGGGAGGAAGCGCCCCATTCCCACGGCACGATCCAGTGCGCGTCGTCGAAGGCGACGCCGGCATTGTCGCGCATCGCCGGGACCAGGTCGTTCCAGGCCGCGATGCGGGCGGGATCGACCGGCTTGAGCAGCCCCGCTTCCTTCCAGCGCTTCACATGCGGCAGGCAGGGATGGGCCAGGTCCGGATGGAAGCCCTGGCGCAGCTTCTGGAAGGCCTCCTCCGAATCGGAGAAGAAGCTGTAATTGGGCTCGCCGCCATACTTGTCGTCATAGGCCTTGTGGAAGTCGGGCACGTCATAGCCCGCCCAGGTGTAGTAGATGATGCCGCTCGCGGCCCGCGTCACGCGCGCATGGAGCGGCATCAGGACGAGGCCGAGGCCGGCCAGAAGGCCGCCGCGGGTGAACTGCCGGCGAGACACGGAATTTCGCTGCTGCATGGATTCCCTCCCTATGACGGCCGCGCGCTCCTTGATCCCGAGCCCGCGCTGCACCTGCCTCGCATTCTTCGGGGTGCCATTGTCAATTGTCAACAATTGACAATGGCTGCCGCCCCATGGGAAGAGGCGACGGGCAAGGGGCCGGTCCATGGCGGGCAAGAGCGAGATCATCAAGCGGAGTCTGGACAGCCAGGTCGCCGACATCCTGCGCCGGCGGATCGTCTCGGGCGAGCTCGCCAACGGCGCGCGGCTGACCGAGATGGCGCTGGCGGCGGAGTTCAGCCTGTCGCGCGGTCCCATCCGCGCGGCGCTGCAGCAGCTCGCGAACGAGCAGCTGGTACGCCAGAAGCCCTACTCCCACTGGGAGGTCCGGCGTCTCACCAAGCAGGATGTCTGGGAGCTCAACACCCTCCGGAGCACGCTCGAGGCGCTGGCGGCGCGGCTGGCGGCGCAGAATATCGACGCGGCCGGGGCGGACGCGCTGCGCACCGCGCTCGGGCGCCTTCGCGAGGCCTGCGCCGCCGGCGACCGCGACCGGATCACCGATGCCGATTTCGACCTGCACCGCACCATCGTCGAGCTGGCGCGCCACGAAAGGCTGCGCCAGGCTTATCTGCTGCTGGAGCAGCAGGTCCGCATGCTCATCATCGCGGTGAACGCGCCCTTCTCCGACCTGCGGATCGTGGACCGCTCGCATGACGCGATGATCGAGGCGATCTGCCAGGGCGACAGCCGGCTCGCGGAACGGCTCGTCGCCAACCACAACGCGGCGCTCGACGATGCCATGCTCAACGGCGCGGAGAACCTGCCGAGCCGGCCTGCCCCCCATCCGACATCCGGCCCGAAAGCACCGGCCGGCCATCCGCGTTCGGCGAAGCCCGCGTCCCGGAAATCCGGCGGCGCCCACCGCCGGTCGCGCACCCGATAGAGGACGGCCTCAGGACGCCATCAGGCCCGGCCGGCGCTTGGCGCCGACGACGCCCTTTTCGGTGACGACCTGACGCATCTTGATGTCGTGCGGCTGCGGGTAGATGGAGGCGAGGCGCGCCATCTCGAAACCGACCCCGATCGCCTCGTGGCCCGCGCCCAGCTTCGCCAGCGTCCGGTCGAAATAGCCGCCGCCATAGCCCAGCCGGTAATTGTCCGGCGTGAAACCGACCACCGGCGCCAGCAGCAGGCTCGGCTCGACCTCTTCCTTCGTCACCGGGACCGGAATGTTCCAGACCCCGAGCTCGAGCTTGCTGTCGGGCCGCCAGGGGCGGAAGACGAGCGGCGTCTTCGGCTCGATCACGACCGGCAAGGCCAGCGTGAAGCCCTCGCCGGCCAGCAGCCGCATCAGCGGTCGCAGGTCGGGTTCGCCGCGGAAGGGCCAGTAGAAACTGATGGGACCGCGGCTTTCCCGCAGGATCGGCTCCAGCGTCTCGATGATGGCGCGGGTCCAGCGCGCCCGGATCTCCTGCACGGTCGCGACGCGCGCCTCGATCAGGCGCTCGCGCTCGCCCTTGCGCCAGGCGCGGACCTCGTCCCAGCTCGGGTTCTGTTGGTTCATGCGCGCATCGCCTCCAATCGATCCAGGCTGGCCTCCGCCTCGGCCATCATGTCGGCGATCACCTGGGCGGCCGACCTCGCCTTGTTGACGCGCCCCGCGCCTTCGCCGGCGAAAGGCGGCATCTTCTCGAGATCGCCGGTCGTGGTGCGCAGGGGCGAATGGGTGCTGAATTTCAGGATCGGCTGGCCGGCATCCTCGCCGATCGGCTCGCGCGGCAGCTTGTCGGGATGATGGCCCCAGAGCTTGTGGCCCACCGCCTCGGTCAGGCTGTTGCGCAGCACGCGCACCGGCGAGTTGGGCGGCCAGTTGAGGGCAAAGAGATCGGTATGCACCGTGTCTCCGCTCTTGGCGTCGAGAATGCGACGCTTGTGGAAATCATGCGCAAAGGATTCCGGGGTCGGCAGGAACACCGTGCCGCAATGGACACCGTCGGCGCCCACGGCCATGGCCGCGATCATGTCGGCGCCGGTCACGATCCCGCCGGACGCCGCGATCGGCAGCTTGATCGCGGCCGCGACCTCGGGCAGGAGCACCGACAAGGGCAGCTTGCCGCGGACATGACCGCCCGCTTCCACGCCCTGGACGATAACGATATCGGCGCCGGCCCGTTCCGCCTCGATCGCGTCCGCGACGCTGCCGACCTGATAGAGCACCAGGCAATCGGCCTCGCGCGCCCGCGCCACCACGCCCGGCATCACGCTCCAGAAGAAGCACATCGCCGGCACCTTGGCCGCGAAGCAGACCTCGAGCTGCTCGTCCAGCAGCTTGGGGTCGGTCGAGGCCGGGATGACATTGACGCCGAAGGGCCGGTCGGTCCGCGCCCGGACCGCGGCGATCTCCTTCTCGATCAGGGCCGGGGGCTCGCGCACCATGCCGAGCAGCCCGAAGCCGCCGGCCTCGGAGACCGCGGCCGCCAGTTCCGAACGGGAGGGACCGCCCATGCCGGCGGAGATGATCGGATAGCGGCAGCCGAGCTTCTCGGTCAGCCGGGTCTTGAGGCGGTGTCCCGATTTGGATTCCTGCGCCATGCCCTGCTCCCTGACCGGTCATCCCGAGATTGAATGACCATCCAGGCTTCCAAGTCTGGCGCATAGCTCAGCCCCCTAGCTCTGCAAAAAGCGGGAGGCTAGGTTGCGGGAAGCGAGCAGAAAGGCCCGTGCGGAGCCGACGGAATCGATCTCAGCGCTGGCTCGTGGCCCAGTCGGGGTTGATATAGACGGGCGCCTCGGAGCGCGGCAGCGGCGGGTTGCCCAGGATCATGTCGGCCGCCTTCTCCGCGATCATGATGACGGGCGCGTTGAGATTGCCGCTGACGACCGTGGGCATGATCGAGGCATCGACCACGCGCAGATTCTCGAGGCCATGGACCTTGAGCTGCGGATCGACGACCGCCATCGGATCCGTGCCCATCTTGCAGGAGCAGGAGGGGTGATAGGCGCTCTCGGCCTTGGCGCGGATGAAGGCGTCGATCTCGGCGTCGCTCTTGACCGCCGGCCCCGGCGCCAACTCGGCGCCGCGGAAGGGATCGAAGGCCTTCTGCGCGAAGATCTCGCGCGTGAGCCTGATGCCGGCCCGCATCTCCATCCGGTCCTGCTCGGTCGACATGTAGTTGAAGAGCAGGCGCACCTTGTCGCGCGGGTTGGCGGAACGCAGCTTCACCCAGCCGCGGCTGGTCGAGCGCATCGGCCCCATATGCGCTTGGAAACCGTGGCCCGCCTGGGTCTGGCTGCCGTCATAGGAGATCGCCATCGGGAAGAAGTGATACTGGATGTCGGGATGCTCGACGCCGGCGCGGCTGCGGATGAAGCCGCCCGCCTCGAAATGATTGCTCGCCCCCCAGCCGGTGCCGAAGAGCTGCCACTCGAGGCCCGTCCGGAGCTTGCCCAGCAGGTTGTAGCGGCCATAGAGCGTGATCGGCTGGGTCGCCGCCATCTGCACATAGGTCTCGATATGGTCCTGCAGGTTCTGGCCCACCCCCGGCAGGTGATGCACCACCGGGATATTGAACTTCTTCAGCTCCTCCGCGTCGCCGACCCCTGACAGCATCAGGATCTGCGGCGAGTTGATCGTGCCGCCGCTGACGATGACCTCGCGCTCGGCCCGCGCGCGCCTGACCTCGCTGCCGACGGCATATTCCACGCCCACGGCGCGCTTGCCCTCGAACAGGATCCGCGTGGTGAGGGCGCCGGTCTCGACCGTGACGTTGGGCCGCTTCATGGCCGGATGGAGATAGGCGCGCGCCGCACTCCAGCGCCGGCCCTTGCGCGTCGTCATCTCGTAGGGCCCGAGACCCTCCTGCTGATAGCCGTTGACGTCCTGCGTGACCGGATAGCCCGCCTGCTTCGCCGCCTCGGTCCAGGCGTGGTAGAGCGGCGGGAAGGTGACTTGCGAGGAGACCCAGAGCGGCCCCTCGGTGCCGTGATACTCGTCGCCGCCTTTCACCCGGTGCTCGGCGCGCTTGAAGTAAGGCAGCACCTCCGCATAGGACCAGCCGCGATTGCCGCCCTGCGCCCAGCGGTCATAGTCGCGCGCATGGCCGCGGATATAGACCATGCCGTTGATCGAGGAGGAGCCGCCCAGCACGCGGCCGCGCGGGCAATACATGACGCGCCCGTTCATGCCGGGCTCGGGCTCGGTCTGGTAGTACCAGTTGAGCTTGTCGTCGGCGAGCGGATAGGCGAAGGCCGCCGGCATGTGGATCTTCCAGTTCCACCAGCTGTCCTTGGGACCCGCCTCCAGCACCAGGACCCGGTTGTCGGGCTTGGCCGAGATCCGGTTGGCCAGCACCGAGCCGGCCGAGCCGGAGCCGATGATGATGTAGTCGAATGAAGCGTCCGCCATAGGCCACAACCTCCCCCGCCGGGCCTCTTCCTTACCGTCCGGGCCCGGTTCCCGTCCATGGTGCTCAGGGGACCCAGCCAAGCCTCCCCCTCACGGTGCGGCTGGCCTCGGCGCGGCGAATTCGGGGCCGGAAGCGTCAATCCGGCCGCGAGCCTCTGGGCAAAACCGCCGGCGGCGATCAGGCTTGTCACCGGCCGGCACTATTCATCCGCCGAAACCTTCGAACCCGACGCCAGGGAGAACGACTCATGATGATGGATTGGACCGCCTATCAGCAGCAGCTCAAGGCCAATGTCGGCGAGATCGGTAAGCTCAGCCCCGAGACCATCCGCGGCTATGCGGGCCTGAGCGGTGCCGGGCAGAAGACTGGCCATCTCGACGCCAAGACCCGCGAGCTGATCGCGCTCGGCGTCGCGATCTCGCTGCGCTGCGACGGCTGCATCGTCACCCACACCGACGCCGCCATCAAGCAGGGCGCCACCAAGGAGGAGATCGCCGAGGCCTTGGGCGTCGCGATCGCGATCAATGCCGGCGCGGCGCTGGTCTATTCGGCCCGCGTGATGGACGCCTACGCGGCGCTCAAGCCGGCTGGTTGAGTGCCAGATAACGGTCGAGCCTGTCGATCGCGGCCTTCTTCTCCGCCTCCGTCATAAAGGAGCCGAGGAAGCTGTTGCGCGCGAGCGTGGCGAGCTCGTCCCGCGTCAAGCTGAGCGCTTTCTGGATGGCGCGGTAATTGTCGCCGAGATAGCCGCCGAAATAGGCGGGGTCGTCGGAATTGACGGTGGCGCGCAGGCCCGCCTGCAACATGCGCCGCAGCGGATGGTCTTCCAAGCGCTCGACCACCTTGAGCTTCAGGTTCGAGAGGGGGCAGACGGTGAGCGTCATCTGCAGATGCCGCAGCCGCTCGACCAGGGCCGGGTCCTCGAGCGAACGGTTGCCATGGTCGAGCCGGTCGATCCGCAAGCGATCGAGCGCCTCGCGCACATAGGCCGGGGGTCCCTCCTCGCCCGCATGCGCGACCCTGAGGAAGCCCAGCTCGCCCGCCCTGCGGAACAGCCGCTCGAACTTCGCGGGCGGATGGCCCTTCTCGGAGGAATCGAGCCCGACGCCGACGATCCGGTGCCGCCAGGGCAGCGCCGCTTCGAGCGCCTCGAGACCCTCCTTCTCCGAAAGATGGCGCAGGATGCAGAGGATCAGGCGATGGCTGATCCCGAGCTTGCGCTGACCCTCGTCGAGCGCGCCGGTGATGCCGCGCATCACGACATCGAGCGGCACGCCCCGCTCGGTATGGCCCTGGGGATCGAAGAACAGCTCGACATGGATCGCGTTGTCGCGGGCGACGCGCTCGAGATAGGCCGAGGTCAAGTCGCGGAAGTCCTGCTCCGTCTTGAGGACCGACATGCCGCGATAATAGAGATCGAGGAAATCCTGGAGCTGCGTGAAGGCATAGGCCCTGCGCGCTTGCTCGGCGCTGGCGTAAGGGATCTCGACGCCGTTGCGCCGCGCCAGCGCCACCATGAGCTCGGGCTCGAGGCTGCCCTCGAGATGCATATGGAGCTCGGCCTTCGGCAGGCCGGCGATGAAGCCGTCCATGTCGGTCATTCGGCACCCTTCCCGCGCGCAAGCCTAGCAAGGGCGGTCCGGACCGGAAAGCCGGGATCGACATTCGGTCCCGGCGGCCGGCTTACCGCATCATTGCCGCCGCGATCAGACCTTGTGCCCCAGCTCCGAGCGCGGATCGAGGGTGGCCGCGACCGTGGAGGTGGTGGTGACCGGCACGAAGGTCGCCTGCTCGCGGTTGGGCAGCGCGGCGCGGCGGGTCATGCGCCAATGGGTGAAGAGAGCGAGCACGCCGCTCGTCAGCGCCATATAGGCGAAAAGAGCGTGGGGGCCGAACTGGCCCATCAGCACCGAGCCGACCAGCGGGCCCGCCGTGGCACCCACGGCCCAGGCGAGCAGCAGGCCGCTCGAGGCGGCGACCATGCGCTCCTTGGACACGTAATCGAAGGCATGCGCGATCGCGATCGGATAGATCACCGCCATGCCGCCGCCGAAGAGCAGCGGCAGGCCGATCAGGACCCAGTCGGCAGCCGCCCCCTTGAGGCCGGCGAGGCTGAGGGAGTAGTTCACGACGAAGACCAGGGTGGTGGCGATCAGCACCACCAGCAGCACGGTGCGTCGGTCGAACCGGTCGGAGGCGCGCCCGATCGGCCATTGGAAGAGGAGCCCGCCGACCACGGCCATGCCCATGAAGAGCGAGACCTGGAACACGGTGAGATGGGCCGCCTGGGCATAGATCGCGCCCATGCCGTAGAAGCTGCCCGAGAGCACGCCGGAACCCGCGCAGCCCACCACGCCCAGGGGCGAGATGCGATAGAGCTCCCCCAGCCGCAGCGGCGCGATATGGCTGAGATCGGGACCCTGGACATGGGTCAGCACCACCGGCACCAGCGAGATCGACAGCAACAGGGCCGCGACGCAGTAGAGCGTCAGCGTCTGCACGTCGCTGAGATTGACCATGAACTGGCCCACGCTCGAAGCGGCGTAGGAGGTCACCATGTAGAGCGACAGGATCTGGCCGCGCGTGGTGTTGCTGGAGCGCTCGTTGAGCCAGCTTTCGATCACGGCGAAGAGACCCGCCATGCAGAAGCCGTTGAGGCCTCTCAGGATCGCCCAGGCATAAGGCTGGAACCAGAGCGCATAGAGCAGCGTCACGGCGCAGACGAGGGCCGCGAAAGCCGCGAAGGCGCGGATATGGCCGACCCGCCCGATGAGATCGCGCCCCCAGAGGCTGCCGGCCACGAAGCCCGCATAGTAGCAGGACATGACGAGGCCCGAGGTCTCCGCCGCCACCCCCTCGACGCCCAGCCGGATCGGCAGCAGGATGAAGAGGAGGCCGTTGCCGATGATCATGATGGCCGCCCCGAGCAGGAGCGAGAAGACGGAGCGGACGGCGGTGAACATGGGAGGGAGACCGGATTTGAACTACAGAAGGGCGGCAGAATGACGGAGGATTTCGTTCTTCACCAGCAGCTCGCGGCGGACACGGTGTCGCTGGCGGCATGGCCCTTGTCGTCGCTCTTGCTGATGCGCGCCGAGCGGCGCTGGCCCTGGCTCATCCTGGTGCCGCGCCGCGCCGCCAAGCGCGAGATCGCCGATCTCGACGCGGCCGACCGCGCGCTCCTGGTCGAGGAGATCGCCGACGCCACCCGCCTGCTCCAGTCGCTCTACGCCCCCGACAAGGTCAATGTCGCGGCCATCGGCAATATCGTGGCCCAGCTTCATGTCCATGTGGTGGCGCGCACCCGCAGCGATCCGGTCTGGCCGAAACCCATCTGGGGGCAGCTCCCGGCGGAGCCGTATGAAACGGCCGAGCTCGAAGCCCGCCTCGCCCAATTGCGCCGCGCCCTGGCGGCCGGACGACACAAGGGGTGAGGTCTCCAAACTGTCTCCTTCCCCGCTCCGCGGAGGAGGACCAAGGAGGGGGCTGCTCGGTCCGTGCAGCCCCCTCCTTGGCCCTCTCCCGCATCCTCCTTCGCCCTCCGGGCTACGGAGGACGGGAGCGGGAGAAGGGACGACACCGGGTTCCATGTCCCCTGCCATCACAGCACCGGCAGCAACCGCCGCACCGTCGTCGCGGCGGCTGCCGCGGCAGCGGGCAGGAAAGCCATGAAATCGACATGGCTGGTGGCGCCGGCGAGGTCGCTCAAGGCGCGGACCACGATGCAGGGCGCGCCATGGCGCTCCGCGATCTGGGCGGCGGCGGCGCCCTCCATCTCGACCGCCAGCGCACCCGGGAAGCGGCGGCGCAGGGCCAGCCGGGCCGGGGCGGCATTCACGAACTGATCGCCGCTGAGGATGGTGCCGAAGCGGATCTTGGGTCGCCGCTCGCGTCCGCCCGTGGCCTTGGCCGGGATGGGCGGCAGATGCAGGCCCCTGACCGCGGCCCTGAGCCGGGCTGCCAGCTCGGGCGGCAGGTCGTAATAGGGATCGTGGCGCCGCTCGCCGAACGGGATGGAGCCGGCCCGGTAATTCACCATGCCGCGCCGGGTGAGCGCGCCGTAATCCTGCTGCGCCAGCCGGTCGGCCACGACGATGTCGCCGATCCCGAGCCGGATATCGAGGCCGCCCGCCACGCCCGAGACCACCAGCGCCCGGGCGGCGAAGCGGTCGAGCAGCAGGCTCGAGACCTGGGCGGCGCTCACCTTGCCGATCCCGGAGAGGGCCAGCACCACGTCCTGGCCGTCGAGCCGACCGGCGATGAAGCGCCCGCCCGCCCGTTCCTCGCTGCGCGGCCGCTGCAGGGCCGCCTCCAGCAGCACGAGCTCCTCCGGCATCGGCGTCAGGATGCCGATCGGTCGGATGGCGGCCATGAAATCCGGTCCCCCTGCTCTGCCGCGTCGACAGAGTTATAGTCGGGCGCCGTGAGCCCGACCATCCCCGCCGTCAGCGCGCTGCCCGACCGTTTCGCCGCCTGGTTCGCCGGGCGGGGCTGGCAGCCCCACGCCCATCAATTGACCCTGCTGGCGGCCGACCGGGCCGGGCGCTCGGCCCTGCTGGTGGCGCCCACCGGCGGCGGCAAGACGCTGGCCGGCTTCCTGCCGAGCCTGATCGCGCTGGCCGAGGCACCCGCCGATCATCTCCACACGCTTTATGTCTCGCCCCTGAAGGCCTTGGCGGTGGACATCCACCGCAACCTCGAAACCCCCATCACCGAGCTGGGGCTTTCCATCACGGCCGAGACCCGCACCGGCGACACGCCCCAATCCAAGCGGCAGCGCCAGCGCAAGAAGCCGCCGCAGATCCTGCTGACCACGCCGGAATCGCTGGCCCTCCTGCTTTCCTATGCGGATGCGCCGTCGATCTTCCGGCGGCTCGAGCGCGTGGTGATCGACGAGCTCCATGCGCTGGCCGAGACCAAGCGCGGCGATCTCCTGGCGCTGGGCCTGGCGCGGCTGCAGCGGCTCGCCCCCGCCTGCCGGCGCGTCGGCCTTTCCGCGACCGTGGCCGACGAGAAGGCGCTGGCCGCCTGGATCTCTCCCACCGCCTCCGGCGAGGACGGCAGCGTCACCCTGGTCCGCGGCCGCGCCGGCGCCGCGCCGGAGATCCGCATCCTCGCCAGCCGCGCCTATGTGCCCTGGGCCGGCCATATGGCGCTTCATTCCATCGAGGAGGTCTATGAGGCGATCAAAGGCGCCAAAACCGCGCTCGTCTTCGTCAACACCCGCGCCCAGGCCGAGCTGATCTTCCAGGCGCTCTGGCGGATCAACGACGACAACCTGGCGATCGCGCTCCATCACGGCAGCCTCGCCCCCGAGCAGCGGCGCAAGGTCGAGGCCGCCATGGCGCGCGGCAACCTCCGCGCCGTGGTCGCCACCTCCTCGCTCGATCTGGGGGTGGACTGGGCCGCGGTCGATCTGGTGCTGCAGATCGGCGCGCCCAAGGGAGCCGCCCGCCTGGTCCAGCGCATCGGCCGCGCCAATCACCGGCTCGACGAGCCCAGCCGCGCGATCCTGGTGCCGGCCAACCGCTTCGAGCTGCTCGAATGCCGCGCCGCGCTCGAGGCGGTCGAGGACGGCGAGCTCGACGGCGAAAGACCCAAGCCCGGCGGGCTCGACGTGCTGGCGCAGCATGTGCTGGGCATGGCCTGCCAGGCGCCCTTCGCACCCGACGAGTTCTTCGCGGAGGTGCGCCGCGCCTATCCCTACCGCAACCTGCCGCGCCAGGATTTCGACGAGGTGGTGAATTTCGTCGCCACCGGCGGCTATGCGCTCGGTAGCTATGAGCGCTGGCGGCGTCTCGCCCAGGACGAGGACGGCCACTGGAAGATCGCGAGCCCCGTCATGGTCCGGCGCTACCGGATGAATGTCGGCACCATCGTGCAGCAGCCGATGATGCGGGTGCAGATGCGCAACGGCCGACGGCTGGGCGAGGTCGAGGAATACTTCATCCAGGGCCTCGTGCCGGGCGACAGCTTCGTCTTCGCCGGTCAATTGCTGCGCTTCGAGGGCATCCGCGAGATGGCCGCGATCTGCAGCCCCGGTGGCGAGGGCGTGCCGAAGATCCCGGCCTATGAGGGCGGCCGGCTGCCGCTGACGACGCAGCTCGCGCGGCGCGTGCGCGGCCTCCTCGCCGAGCCCGGCCGCTGGCGCAGCTTCCCGCCGCCGGTCGTCGAATGGCTCGAGATGCAGCGCCGCCGCTCGATACTGCCCGACCGCGAGGGCCTGCTGGTCGAGACCTTCCCGCGCGGCAGCAAGGAGTTCCTGGTCGCCTATTGCTTCGAGGGCCGCAACGCGCACCAGACGCTGGGCATGCTGCTGACGCGGCGCATGGAGCGCGCCGGGCTCAAGCCCCTGGGCTTCGTCGCCACCGACTATGTGATCGCGGTCTGGAGCCTCAAGCCCGCCCGCCATATCCCGGCCTTGTTCGACCAGGACATGTTGGGCGACGATCTGGAAGCCTGGATGGACGAATCGAGCATGCTCAAGCGCAGCTTCCGCAATGTCGCGGTGATAGCCGGCCTGATCGAGCGGCGCCATCCGGGGGAGACCAAGACGGGCAAGCAAGTGACCTTCAATTCCGATCTCATCTACGACGTGCTGCGCAAGCACGAGCCGCATCACATCCTGCTGCGCGCCACCCGCGCCGACGCGGCGGCGGGCCTCACCGACGTCGCCCGGCTCGCCGAGATGCTGGCGCGCATCAAAGGCCGCATCACCCATCGCCATCTGCGGCGCGTCTCGCCCCTGGCGGTGCCGGTGCTGCTCGAGATCGGCAAGGAATCCGTCTATGGCGGTGCCATCGACGGGCTGATGGACGAGGCCGCGACCGCCCTCATCGCGGAGGCGACCGCCGAGGAGACGGCGCCGGAGCTGCCGCTGTGAGCGTTCTCGCGATCGAGGCCGGCGAGGCCACGCGCTTCCTGCTCAACGGCGCCGAGCTCATCGCCCATGTCTCGGGCGCCATCTGGTGGCCATCGGCCGGCACGCTCGCGGTGGCGGACCTCCATTTCGAGAAAGGCTCGGCCTTCGCCGAGCGCGGGCGGATGCTGCCGCCCTATGACAGCGCGGTCACGCTCGACCGGCTGGCCGCCCTGATGGCGCGTTTCCGCCCGCGCTGCGTGATCTGCCTCGGCGACAGCTTCCATGACGGCGGCGCCGGCGAACGGCTGCCAGCACCGCTGGGCGAGCGGCTGGCGAGCCTTGCGCGCGCGGTCGACTGGATCTGGATCCAGGGCAATCACGATCCGGTTCCGCCCGAGGACTGGGGCGGCCGGGTGGTCGACGCCTTCGCCGAGGGTCCCTTGCAGTTCCGCCATGAGGCGGCGGGGCGCCAGGCGGCCGGCGAAATCTCGGGCCACTACCATCCCAAGGCGGGCATCACCTGGCGCGGACGGCGGGTGACGGGCCGCTGCTTCGTCGAGGATGGGCGCCGGCTCATCCTGCCGGCCTTCGGCGCCTATGCCGGCGGGCTCGATGCGCGCGACGCGGCCATCGCCGGGCTGTTTCCGCGCGGCTACCGCGTGCATATCGTGGGCCGGGAGAAGCTGCACAGCTTCCGCGGCGACGCGCTCGACTGACCCGGCCCTCGCGCGCCCCGCCCCGTCATGCCCGCGCCGGTCATCTTGTGGTTTCGCCAGGATCTCCGGCTGGAGGACAATCCGGCGCTGAGAGCCGCCTCGGCCGAGGGCCCGCTGATCGCGCTCTACATCCTCGACGAGACCAAGGGTGTCAGGCCCTGGGGCGGGGCCTCGCGCTGGTGGCTGGCCGAAAGCCTCGCTTCGCTTGAGACGGCACTCCGGCGCAAGGCGGTGCCGCTGATCCTCCGCCGGGGACCCGCGGACAAGGTCCTGGCCGAGGTCATCGCCGAGACCAAGGCCCGCTCGGTCCACTGGAACCGCAGCTACGAGCCTTATGCGATCCGCCGCGACAAGGCGATCAAGGCCTACCTGACCCGCCGCGGCATCGCGGCCGCGAGCCATAACGCGGCGCTGCTGTTCGAACCCTGGACGGTCGAGACGCAGGCGGGCGAGCCCTTCAAGGTCTTCACGCCCTTCTGGCGCTTCCTGCAGAGCCAGCCCGACCCGGCTCCGCCTTCGCCGGCGCCGCGCCGGCTGGAGAAGGCTTACAAGCAACCACGCTCCGAGAAGCTGGCCGACTGGAGCCTGAAGCCGACCGCGCCCGACTGGGCTGCGGGCTTCCGCAAGCTCTGGCAACCGGGCGAGAGCGGCGCGCGGCTGCGCCTCGAGGAGTTCCTCACCGGCCATCTGGGCCGCTATCCCGAGAGGCGAGACCGTCCCGACCTCCCGGCAACGGCACGGCTGTCGCCGCATCTCCATTGGGGCGAGATCGGCCCGCGCCAGATCTGGCACGCGGTCAAGACGATGCAGATCGCCTCGGGCGATCTGGTGTCGCCGCGCGCCGCCGAGACCTTCCTGCGCGAGCTCGGCTGGCGCGAGTTCTCGCATCACCTGCTGTTCCACTGGCCCAAGCTCTGGGCCGAGGCCTGGCGGCCCGAATATCGCCGCTTCCCCTGGCGCGGCGATCCGGCGGGGCTCGCCGCCTGGCAGCACGGCCGCACCGGCTATCCCATCGTCGATGCCGGCATGCGCGAGCTCTGGACCACGGGCTGGATGCATAACCGCGTGCGCATGATCGCCGCTTCCTTCCTGGTGAAGCATCTGCTCGTCTCCTGGCAGGAAGGCGAGGCCTGGTTCTGGGACACGCTGATCGATGCCGACCTGGCGCAGAACGCGGCGAGCTGGCAGTGGGTCGCGGGTTCCGGCGCCGATGCCGCCCCCTACTTCCGGATCTTCAACCCCGTCCTCCAGGGCGAGCGGTTCGACCCCGAGGGCGCCTACGTCCGGCGCTGGGTCCCGGAGCTGGCGCGGGTACCCCACGAATTTCTCCACAAGCCCTGGACGGCGGCGCCCACCCTCCTGGCCGCGTCCGGCGTGGTGCTGGGCCGTGACTACCCCCACCCCATCGTCGACCACGCCGCCGCCAGGGCGCGAGCGCTGGCGGCGTTCGAGCGGGTGAAGAAGTAGAAGGGATTCCGGGCGGCCGCTCCTCGTCATCCCGGCGAAGGCCGGGATCCATGAACACCTGTCGGACCAGGATAATCGCCGGCCTGCGCTCATGGATGCCGGCCTTCGCCAGCATGACAAAAAAGCAGGGCCGAGCCGCGCTTATCCCCCGCGTCATGACGCTGTCACGAACCGGTCATGCGGGAGTCCCGGCCTTCTGTCTATGGTCGCGCCAGATTTCAGCGCCGTCATCTTTCCCGGCTCGGCGGCGCGTTTACCTCTGGAGAGAGAGGCCAATGACGTCGATCGATCGCTTTCCCCCTCTGACCATCGCCGACGCCGACGATATCGGTTCCAACCCCACCGGCAATTCGCCCCTCATCGAGATCGCCGAACGCCGCTACAGCCGGCGGACGGCGCTGCGCGGCCTCGGCCTGACGGGTGCCGCGGGCCTCTTCAACGGGCTTCTGGGCAGCGCGTCCGCGAAGGCGGCGAGCAACCCCTCGACTCTCACCTTCGAGGAGATCGAGCACGGGATCGATGACGGCCTGCGGCTGGCCAAGGGCTATCGCGCGGATGTGCTGATCCGCTGGGGCGACAAGCTGAGCCCGAACGCGCCGGCCTTCGAGGCGGGCGCCTCGACCCCGGCCGGCCAGGCGCAGCAGTTCGGCTACAACAACGACTTCATCGGCTTCATTCCGCTGCCCGTCGGCTCCAACGCCTCGGATCACGGGCTGCTCTGCGTCAATCACGAATACACCAACATCGAGCTGATGTTCCCGGGCCTGACCGAGGACGACAAGTTCGACAAGGCGACGGCCGAGCAGGTCGCGACCGAGATGGAGGCCCATGGCCACACCATCGTCGAGATCAAGCGCACCGGCGACAAATGGACGGTGGTCGAGGACAGCCCCTATAACCGGCGCATCACCGCCACGACGATGATGGAGGTCACTGGCCCGGCGGCGGGCAACGACCGGCTGAAGACCTCCGCCGACGCGACCGGCAAGTCCGTCAAGGGGATGATCAACAATTGCTCCGGCGGCATCTCGCCTTGGGGCACGGTTCTCACCTGCGAAGAGAACTTCAACAACTATTTCGGCGGCGACCCCTCGGGGGCGCCGGACGCGGCCGCCTTCAAGCGCTATGGCGTGGTGGGCGAGCCCGAATATGCCTGGTGGAAGCACGAGGCGCGCTTCGACCTGGGCAAGGAACCCAATGAACCCAACCGTTTCGGCTGGGTTGTCGAGATCGATCCCTTCGATCCGAAATCGGCGCCGGTGAAGCGCACCGCGCTGGGCCGCCTGAAGCACGAGGCCGCGACCAGCCTGGTCGACAAGAGCGGCCATGTCGTCGTCTATCTCGGCGACGACGAGCGCTTCGACTATCTCTACCGCTTCGTGAGCAAGGGCACCTACAGCCCCGGCGATCGCAAGGCGAACCTGGGCCTGCTCGACGAGGGCACGCTGGCGGTCGCCAAGTTCGAGCCCGACGGCAAGCTGCACTGGTTGCCGCTGGTCTATGGCGAGGGCCCGCTGACCGAGGCCAACGGCTTCAAGAGCCAGGGCGACGTCGTCATCGAGACCCGCCGCGCGGCGGATCTGCTGGGCGCCACGCCGATGGACCGCCCCGAGGATGTCGAGACCGATCCCGTTACGGGCCGCGTCTATACGATCCTCACCAACAACTCGAAGCGCACCTATACCCAGATCGACGCCGCCAACCCGCGCGCCGACAACGAGGCCGGCCATATCGTCGAGCTGATCCCCGCCGGCGGCGAAGGCAAGGATGCCGATCACACCGCCGCCGAATATCGGTGGGACATGTTCCTGGTCGCGGGCAACCCGCTCTGGGGCACCACGATGTATGGCAAGGGCACCAGCAAGAACGGCTGGCTCGCCTGCCCCGACAACATAGCCTTCGATCCGAAGGGCCGGCTCTGGATCGCGACCGACCAGGGCGGCACGCAGAAGAAGTTCGGCATCGGCGACGGGCTCTACGGCACCGACGTTACCGGCGACGGCCGCGCGGTCACGCGCAAGTTCGTCGCCATGCCGCGCGATGCCGAGACCTGCGGCCCCTGCTTCACGCCGGACGGCACCACGCTCTTCCTCGCCGTCCAGCATCCGGGCGAAGGCTCCGTCTTCGCCGAACCGACCACGCGGTGGCCCGATTTCGATCCGAAATCGCCGCCGCGCCCCGCCGTGATCGCCATCGTCAAGGAAGGCGGCGGCGAGATCGGCGCCTGACCCGTTCGTGCCCAGCCTGTCCTGACCAAGACTGTGAGTTCCCCGACCACATGACACAGACGACCCTTATCTGAGCGAGTACCCCGATACGGCCTTGAACTGGCGGGAAGACGGCAACACCGTCCTCCCGCCTTTTTCTTTTCCGATAAAGAGGTTGGGCAGCGGCATTGCGGCCTTTGGCATGACGCCCAATCTGTTATAATGTAACTTCTTCGGCCCGATCCCCGCGAAGAGGTGCCCCCGCACATGTCCCCCGTCACCGGCATCAAGACCGGCCATGATCACGACCATTGCATCGCCGAGGCGCTGGGCGCGGCCGAGGCGCTGTGCGGCGAGCGCGGGGCACGGCTCACCGACATCCGCCGGCGCGTGCTGGAGCTGGTCTGGCAGAGCCATGCGCCGGTCGGCGCCTATGAGATCCTCGAAGCGCTCCGGGCCGACGGCCGCGGCGCGCAGCCGCCGACCGTCTATCGCGCACTCGAGTTCCTGATCGAGCAGGGGCTGGTGCACAAGATCGAATCGCGCAACGCCTTCATCGGCTGCACGCACCCGGCCGAGATGCACAGCTACCAGTTCCTGATCTGCCGGGCTTGCGGCAGCGTCGCCGAGCTCACCGACCGCGCCATCGCCAGCGCCATCGATGCCGGCGCCCGCAAGCAGGGCTTCGCGGCGACACGCTCGACGGTCGAGATCGAAGGCCAATGCGCCGCCTGCCAGAAGGTGGCGTGAATTGACGATTTGCTGTCCCCTCCCCCGTTCAGGGGGAGGGTTGGGGAGGGGGCTGCTCGGTGTCGGCTGCTTCGTACTCCGACGAGATCGCAGACCGAGTCATCCCCCTCCCTGCCCTCCCCCTTGTTCAGACTGGAGACATCGCGGACACCCGTTCGGGGACATCGAGGACAGCATGAGAGATGTGCTGGCGCAGGTCGACCTGCGCCAGCCTGTGGCTTCGGTAGCAGAGATCGAAGACGCCATCGGTGATGGTAGCGCGCAACGCCAGGCGCCGACCGACGAAGGCCTTCGAGCAGTTGATCTGACGGCCCTTGAAGCTGATCCAGCCGGTGTCGTGCACCTTGCGGACCTGGGCCTGGGGCTCGTATTGGGGCGGGTCGATCCGCTCGGGCATGGGCCGGGGGCTCATCCGGTAGCGGGAGGCCGGGGGTTCCAGGCCGAGGGCCTCGTGCGGGCGCTTGGCGTTGTAGACCTCGCGCCAGTGGTCGAAGGCGGCCTGGGCGCCGGCCAGGTCCTGGAGCGGCCATCTGTCCAGCAGTTCGGCCTTCAGCGTGCGGTGGAAGCGCTCGTCCTTGCCCTGGGTCTGAGGGTGGTAGGGCCGGCCATGGCAGACGCCCACGCCCAGATCCATGAGCCAGACGGTGAGCCGGGTGTGGCGCTCCGGGCCTGCTGTGCCCCAGGGTGCACCGTTGTCGGCCAGCAGGCGCAGCGGCAGGCCGTAGCGGCGGAACACCTCGGTGAGACGCTCGCGCACGGTCGTCTCTCGTTCGTCGCCGCAGGCGCCGATCGCCAGCGCATAGCGGGAGTGGTCGTCCAGCACGGTGAGCGGGTGGCAGCGACCGGTCCTCAAGGCGAAGTGGCCCTTGAAGTCCATCTGCCAGAGATCGTTGGGCGCTTCGTGCTCGAAGCGCACCCAGTCCCTGGCCTCGCCGGCGCCAGGCCCATCCAGCTTGCCGTGCCGGCGCAAGATCGCCGTCACCGTCGAGGCGGCCGGCGCGTCCCAGCCCTGGCGCTGCAGCACCTTGCGGATCTTCCGCCCACCCCACGCCGGGTGCTCCGCGCGCACCGCCAGCACCTCGGCCTCCAGCTCGCCCGGCGTCCGGCCAGGGCTCGACCGCGGCCGGCGCGAACGCTCCTGGAGCCCAGGCGGTCCCTCCGCCTCGAAGCGCCTCAGCCACTTGTCGCCGTTCGACCGGCTTACGCCAAAGCGACGGCACAGCTCGCTGAAATTGCACCCCGGCGCTTGCGCCAGACGGACAAACTCCAATCGACGATCCAAGGCAGACCCCCAAGGCATCCAGGTTCCCCTTCTCCGACCTCAGTCGGATCAGGGTGTCCTCGATGTCCCCGAACACCTGTCCTCGATGTCCCCGGTCTGTACACAAGGGGGAGAGGGGATTCCATCACTCATTCACCCGCCTCGCCTCACCCCGCGCGGAGCGACGCCCGGATCAGGGGCGCGAAATGCGCCAGGGCGGGGGTCTTCATGCCCACCACCTTGGCCTCTTCGTCCCAATGGCGCAGCTTGACCGCGGCCTGCGCATAGGGTTCGGCGGCGAAGGCCTTCGCCTCCTCCGCGTCATGCGGCCCGCCCTGCAGCTTGAGCGACAGGATCGAGGCCTCCGACAGCCGCTCGAAATAGCCGGGCTCGGCGACGCAGAGATAGCGCTTGGCTTCGACATGGAGGCGCACCGGTTCGGTCACGTCGGGGCCGAAGAAGCGCGAGAGCCAGGCCGAGCCCAGCGATTCATGCTCCGTGTCGATCCCCTGCTCCGCGATGTCCTCCGGCAGGTCATGGATCAGGTGCCCGACATCGTGCAGCAGCGCGGCGACGACCAGCGATGGCGGCGCCCCGGCCTGCTCGGCGAGCCAGCCCGCCTGCAGCGCATGATCGGTCTGGTTGACGCCTTCGCCATAGGTCTCGCGGCCGCGCCGGTCGAACGCGGCCTGGATCTGCGTCAGGAGCTCATCGGCGGTCATGCCGGCACCTTCGCACCCTCGCGCTCCAGCACGCGCCAGCGGCTCAGGATGCCGTCCTGGTCGATATAGCAGCCCTGGAGATGCCGGCGCCCCTGATTGGGATCGAAGCCGTCGCGGCCATGGAGCACGCGGTCGTTCTGGAACATCAGGAGCTGGCCCGGCGCCAGGCGGAAGCGCAGCTCGCCCTCGGGCCGGCGCAGCAGGCGCGCGAAGCGCCGATAGGCGGCGTACCAGCCCTCGACCTCCTCCAGCGGCAAGTCGATCGGGGCCGCCGAACGGTTGTTGAAATGCACGTTGCGGATATGGCCTTCGTGATCGGTATGGATCACGCGCTGGTCGGCCTCGAGATCGGCGTTCTTGTCCCAGAAATGGAAATGCTGCGGCAGGCGCGACAGCCGCTCGAACGCCGCCGGATCCTCACGGCGCAGATCCTCGGCCACCTTGAAGCCGTCGACCAGGATGCTGTCCCCGCCGGGCGCGTCGGCCTCGAGGCAATGCAGGAGCTGGATGCCGGGCGAAGGATCGCGATAGGGATTGTCGGTGTGAACGCCCAGCCCGACCGAGGTGTAGGCGAGGTTGTTGGGATTGGGGATCGACTTCACGTCGAAATAGGCGCCGTAGTTGGTGACGCGGACATGGCCGAAGCGGTTGCCGGCCTCGACCACCATGCCGCTGCGGACCGGCACATTGTCGACCAGGCCGAAACCGAACTCGTGATAGCGCGCGAGGAAGGCCCGCTCCGCCTCGGGCGAGCGCTCGAGCTCGTTCCAGTCGGCGCGCGGCAGATCGTTGGCGATCTCGTTGCCCCAGAGACGGTGATGCAGTTGGCGCCGGGCGCGGGCCTGGGGGCTCAGCTCATGGGCCTTGAGCCAGTCGGCGGCATAGCGGCTGTCATGGCCGTCCGACCAGCCGATCTCGACCGCGTCGCCCCTGGCGGCGACGGCTTTGGGCGCGATGTCGTCCGGGATGTCGAGCGTGTCGAGCAGCCGCTGCCCGTTGCCGGGATGCCGGCATTGCGGGCAGCGGCAATTGTCGCGCAGCCAGAGGAAAGGAAACTCGGCGGCCCCACCCTCCTGCCAGCGCACGGCGACGCGCCGCCCGCTCACTTCCGCATTCTGGACCGTGGTCATCAACGCCTTCCTTTCCTGCTCGCCATCCGTTTCGCGGCCTCCCTCCCCCTACCCCCTCCCGTGAAGGGAGGGGGCGAGAGGTCTGTCATTCCAGCCCCCTCCCCTTGCGGGAGCAACCATGATCGTGCGGGGATCATGGAGTGACGGCTTTATCCTGCCAGGGAGTAGCCCTGGCGAGGATAGCGTTGGCGATCTCAACTAGCTTCCTGGCGCAAGCGACGGTGGCGACCTTGTGGTGCTTGCCCTTTGCGATAAGGCGCTTGTAGAGGGCCAGGAGGATGGGGTTCCAGCGCTGAGAGGCAGAGAAGGCGGCCTGGTAGATGCTGCGTCGGAGCCGTTTTCTGCCGCCGGCGATATGGCGCTCACCGGTATGCTCGCCACTTTCATCGTCGAAGGGAGCGACACCAACCAGGGCGGCGGCCTCGGCACGGGTCATGCGGCCGAGCTCGGGCATGCGCAGGACGAAGCTGAGGGCGGTGAGCGGGCCCAGGCCGGGGATGCTCTCCAGCAGATCCAGCTTGAGAGCCAGGTCGGGGTGACGGCGGAGCTTGGCCAGCAGCCGGACGATTTCCCTGTCGCGGCGCCTGGACAGGCGGGTGATCTCAGTCTCGAGATAGCGTTTGTGCGCCGGCAGGCTGTAGCGATCGCGCCGGGTCTTCAGCCGGCTGATATCCTCGCCGATCTGCTCGATCAGGGTGAGATGCTCGGCCCACGGCGCCAAACGTTCATCGGGCGCCGGGCGGATGCTGTCGGGCTCCATGTCCGCCGTCGCCACCGCGATCAGGCGAGCATCGATCTTGTCGTTCTTGGCTCGCTTCTTCTTGAACCGCCGAAAGCCTTTCACCTGAGCCGGATCGAGCAGCACGACGCAAAACCCCACCCGGCGAAGATGCGCCGCCACCGCCGCCTCGTAATGGCCGCTCGCCTCCAACCCGACCCGCTCGACCCCATGCTCGCGCAGCCAGCTCTCGATCTGCTGGTATCCCGCCGGATCGTTGCTGGCCTGCAGCCGGTCCGGCCCAGCGGCCAACGCCACATCGAGCTTGCGCTTCGACACGTCGATACCCGCCGTTTCCGTGATAGACTTGCTCATCTTCGTCGACCCCACCTTGCGTTGATCCGAACCAGGGTGTTCTTGCAACCATCCGGGTCCGATGAAGGGTCGGCTGCGATCCCGCTCCCGCGCAGTCCAGAAGACTTCGAGGGTGTCGATCCGACAACCGACAGTCCGGGCCGGGGTGGCCACCCCGGCCCGGACCACGCTCCATGCTCTCACATCTCGCTCATACAAGGGGGTTAGGGGGAGGGGTGAGCCGCTCGCTCTCTACACCTTCATCCGCCCGCTCGTCGGGTCGTATATCGGCTTGAGGCTCGCCCGTGCCGGCTCGCGCTTCAGACCGACCTCGATCTCCCATTTGCCCGAGGCCACCCAGTCCGCATCGACGCCCGCCTCGTGATGCACATAGCCCATGGCGATGGCGCGGCCGAGATGATGGCCGTAGTTGGCCGAGCTCGTATGTCCCACCCGCTCGCCGTTCCGGTAGATCGGCTCGTTGTGATAGAGCAGCGGTTCCGGGTTCTCGAGCGCGAACTGCAGCAGGCGCTTGGGCAGCTTCTGCCCTTTCTGCTTCAGAAGCGCGTCCCGGCCGATGAAGTTCACGTTCTTGTCCCAGGCCACGGCGAAGCCCAGGCCGGCCTCGAGCGGCGTGTCCTCGTCGGTGATGTCGTGGCCCCAGTGGCGATAGGCCTTCTCGATGCGGCAGACATCCATCGCATGCATGCCGCAGAGCTTGAGCCCGTGCGGGCCGCCGGCGGCGACAATGGTGTCGAACACGCCGACCGCGAACTCGGTCGGCACATAGAGCTCCCAACCCAGCTCGCCCATATAGGAGATGCGGGTCGCCCGCACCGTGGCATGGCCGATATTGATCTCCTTGCTGGCGCCGAAGGGGAAGCCGGCATTGGAGAGATCGGCCTCGGTCAGAGGCTGCAGCAGGGCCCGTGAATTCGGCCCCATCACGCCGATGACGGCGTAGGCGTTGGTGATGTCGTCGACCGTGACGCGCGCGCCCGGCTCAAGATTGCGCATCAGCCAATGCTTGTCGCGCACCGCCGTGACCGCCGCCGTGACGATCCAGTAGGCATCCTCCGCGATGCGGGTCACGGTGAGGTCGGCCTCGATGCCGCCGCGCTCATTGAGCCACTGGGTATAGACCGCGCGGCCCGGCGCACCGCCGACATCGGAAGCGCAGATGCGCTGGAGCTGCGCCTCGGCATCGGCCCCGCGCACCAGGAACTTGGCGAAGGTCGACTGGTCGTAGAGCCCGACCTTCTCGCGCGTCGCCTTCACCTCCTCGGCGCAATGGGGGAACCAGTTCTGGCGCTTGAAGCTGTATTTGTATTTCGGCTCCACACCATTGGGCGCGAACCAGTTGGGCCGCTCCCAGCCGGCGACATCGCCGAAGCAGGCATTGTTCTCCTGCAGGCGCTGATAGAGCGGCGTGCGGCGGATGCCGCGCGCGGTCTCGTACTGGCGATAGGGCCAATGCATCGCATAGAGCAGCCCCAGCGCCTCGGAGACGCGGTCATAGAGATAGGTCTTGCGGTTCTGGTGCGGCATCATGCGGCGGATGTCGACGTCCCAGAGATCGAAGGGCGGATGGCCCTCGGCGATCCAGGAAGCGAGCGCCATGCCGGCACCGCCGGCCGACTGGATGCCGATCGAGTTGAAGCCGGCGGCGACGAAGAAGTTCTTCAGCTCCGGCGCCTCGCCCAGCAGATAGCGCTGGTCGGGCGAGAAGCTCTCCGGGCCGTTGAAGAACTTGCGGATGCCGGTCTCGCCCAGCTTCGGCACGCGATGGATCGCGCCCTCGAGGATCGGCTGGAAATGGTCGAAATCCTCGGGCAGCTCGTCGAAGCAGAAATCGGCGCGGATGCCGTTCATGCCCCAGGGCTTGGCGTGCGGCTCGAAGGCGCCGATCAGGAGCTTGCCAGCATCCTCCTTGTAATAGGCGCAGGCATCCATGTCGCGCATCACGGGAAGGTTCGACGGCACGTCCATCGGCTCGGTCACGACATAGAAATGCTCGGCCGCATGAAGCGGCACGCCGACACCGGCCATGAGGCCGATCTCGCGCGCCCACATGCCGCCGCAGTTCACCACGATGTCGGATTTGATCTCGTGCCCGTCCTCGGTGCGAACGCCGGTGACGCGGCCGTCCTGCTTTAGGACCGCCGCGACGCGGGTGTCCTCGAATATCCTGGCGCCGCCCACGCGGGCACCCTTGGCGAGCGCCATCGCGGTGTCGGCCGGGTTGCACTGCCCGTCATTGGGAAAGAAGATGGCACCCAGCAGGTCCGAGGTGTTCATCAGCGGGTATTTCTCGGCGACCTGCTTGGGCGTGATCGGCTCAGCATCGACGCCGAAGGCATGGGCCAGCGAGGCACCGCGCCGGAGCTCGTCCCAGCGCTCCTCGTTGGTCGCGATCGAGATGGAGCCGTTCTGCTTCAGCCCCGTGGCCTGGCCGGTCTCCTTCTCGAGCTTGCGATAGAGCTCGATCGAGTAGCGCGCGAGCCGGGTCAGGTTGCCGCTATAGAGCATGCCGCGCACCAGCCCCGCCGCATGCCAGGTGGTGCCGCTGGTGAGCTTCTTGCGCTCCAGCAGCACGACGTCTTTCCAGCCATGCTTGGTGAGGTGATAGGCGACGGAGCAGCCGATGATGCCGCCGCCGATGATGACGGCCCGGGCGTGGGAGGGCAGAGCCATACTCGAAAGTCCCCTTCTGGAAGGAATGCGGGGCGTAATCTAGCGGGCTCGAGGCCCCAGGTGAACCGCCAGAGGGTCGCGGGCAAGGGGTTGATATTTATGTTGGTTTGTGTCCCCTCCCCCGTCTCCGGGGGAGGGCTAGGGAGGGGGCTGCACAAACCGGGCAGCCCCCTCCTTAATCCTCCCCCGCAAGCGGGGGAGGAGATTAGACCCACGGCAGCGAGTAGGTCTTCACGTTGGTGAAGCTCTTCATCGCCTCCAGCACGCCCTCCTTGTAGCCGAGGCCGGAATCCTTGATGCCGCCGAAGGGGGACATCTCGATCCGGTAGCCGGGAACCTCCCAGACATTGACCGTGCCGACCTCGAGCTCGCTGACGAAGCGGGTGATGTAGTCGAGCCGGTTGGTGCAGACGCCCGAGGAGAGGCCGTAGGCGGTCGAGTTCGAGACCCGGATCGCATGGTCGATATCCTTGACCCGGATCACGGGCGAGACCGGCCCGAAAGTCTCCTGCTTCACCAGCGGGCAGTCGAACGGCACATGGTCGAGCACGGTCGGCGAATAGAGCGCCCCCTTGCGGATATTGCCGTAGAGGAGCTTGGCGCCCTTGGCGGCGGCGGCGTTGGCCATGTCCTCGCAATAGCGCGCGGCGGCCTCGTCGATGACGGTGCCCATCTCGGTCTTGGGATCCATGGGATCGCCGTATTTCCAGGCCCGGCTCTTGGCGACGAGCTTCTCGACGAATTCGTCGGCGACCGCCTCATGCACGATCATGCGCTTGACCGCGGTGCAGCGCTGGCCCGAGTTCTTATAGGAGCCGCCGGCGGCCAGCGTCGCGGCGCGCTCGATATCCGCGTCCTCCATCACGATGATGGGATCGTTGCCGCCCAGCTCCAGCACCGCGCGGCGATAGCCCATCTTGCCGGCGATGTATTTGCCGACCGAAACACCGCCCGTGAAGGTGATGAGCTCGACATGGGGGTTGGTCAGCATCTCGTCGGCGATCTCGCGTGGATCGCCGGTCACGACCTGGAACATCTCGGGCGGCAGCCCCGCTTCGTAGAGCACGTCCGCCAGGAGCAGGGCCGTCAGCGGCGTCTTCTCCGAGGGCTTCAGCACCATCTTGTTGTTGGTCGCGATCGAGGGCGCCACCTTGTGCGCGACCTGGTTCAGCGGATGGTTGAAGGGCGTGATCGCGGTGATGCAGCGCAAGGGATCGCGCTGGGTATAGATGCGCCGCTTCTGGCCGTGCGGGGTGAGGTCGCAGGAAAAGATCTGCCCGTCGTCCTGCAGGCAGAGGGTCGAGGCCAGCACGAACACGTCATAGGCCCGCCCGACCTCGTAGAGCGTGTCCTTGAGCGAAAGGCCGGATTCCGCGGTGATGAGCTCGGCGATCGCCTGGCGGCGGCTGTCCAGCAGCTCGCCCGCGCGGCGCAGGATCTTCGAGCGGTCATAGCGCGTGAGCTTGGGCTTGTAGGCGGCCGCGATCTCGTAGGCCTCGCGGATCTGCTCCAGGCCCGCCTTCGGCACGGTGCCGATCACCTGCTCGGTATAGGGGTTGAAGACCTCGAGGACGCGGTCGCTGCCGACCAGCTTGCCGCCGATCCGCATCTTTTCGTGACGCAGCGGACGAAGGGGGGCGTTCATGGCTGTTCTCCCGAAAGGCGGCCGGATCAACCGACCGCGCGCCGCGCGACGCCGGCAACGGCCGGCTCGGCATAGTTCAGCGCGATATCGAAGGCGCTGAAATTACGCAGGCGGGCGTCGGCGGCGAGCGCCGGCGTCTTGCGATTGCAGTAGAGCGGCACACGCTGCTCCGAGACGCCGCCATGCGAGCGCAAGGGGGCGTCAAGGCCCGAAAGATCGTGACGATCGGCGCTGGTGCCGATGACGAAGGCCTTCTTGGAAACCACCACGATGTCGCCGATCCGGTCGGCCGGCAACTCGAAGCGGAAGGCGGCCTCGGCACGGGTCAGCGCCAGCTCGACCTCGGGCAGCTTCGCCAGCCGGACGGCCAGGGCCGCGGCATCCTCGCCCTCAGGCAGATAGGCCGTGGCGAAGGATCCCAGCGCGCCGTGATGGGCCACATAGGGATCGGTGATCGGCAGGATCACGCGCGCCTTGTCCTTGCCGAGCCAGCCATCGAGCAGGGTCTGGAGAAAGAGGATCTGCGGCTTGCCATCGGCACCATGCTTGGCGTTCATGCCATGGTCGGCCGTCAGCACCACCGTGGCCGCCGCCGCATCGAGCTCGGCCCAATAATGGTCCATCATGCGATAGAAATCGTTGGCGACCGCCGTGCCCGGCGCATGCTTGTGCTGGATGTAATCGGTGGTCGAGAGATACATGATGTCGGGCCGGTCGCGCTGCATCAGCTTGACGCCGGCCGCGAACACGAACTCCGACAAGCCCGCGCTATAGACCGAAGGCAGCGGCAGGCCGACAAAGGCCAGCGCATTGTCGATGCCGTTCTCGGCGACTGTGGTCTCGTTCGCCTTCTCGGCCGAGAAGCAGATGCCTTTCATCCCCTTGCCGAGCAGCTTGCGCAGCTTGTCCTTGGCCGTGACGACGGCGAGCCTGGCGCCGGCATCGGCGAAGGCCGCGAGGATGGTCCCGGCCCGCAGATATTTCGGGTCGTTCATCATGATCTCGGTGCCGGCCTCGCGGTCGTAGAAATAGTTGCCGCAGATGCCATGGACCGCCGGCGGCGCGCCCGTGACGATCGAGAGATTGTTCGGGTTGGTGAAGCTCGGCACCACGCAATCGGCGAGCCGCTTCGTGCCGTGGGGCAGCGCGTGGGAGAGCCAGGGCATGGCGCCCGCCTTCATCGCCTCTTCCATATAGGCGGGCTCGGAGCCGTCGATGCAGACGACGACGACCGGCGCCTTGGGCCAGGCATAGCGGCGTCCATTGACGGTGATGCTGCGGTCGGTCATTTCGAATTCCTCTCGATTTCCGGCGCGCGGCGCTCAGGCGCTCGCGGCCAGCTTGGCCGGCGCGCCGCTCTTGACGCCCAGCTCGTTCATGACGGCGCGGACGGCCTCGAGCGCGCCCTTCATCTCGGCTTCGCCCAGCCGTCCGATGCAGCCGATGCGGAAGCTGTCGGCGACGGTGAGCTTGCCCGGATAGATCACGTAGCCGCGCTCGCGGAGCTTGTCGTAGAAGCTCTCGAACACGAAGCGCGGATCGGCCGGCATGTGGAAAGTGACGATGATCGGCGCCTGGAGCCGGTCGGGCAGCAGCGTCTCGAAGCCCAGGGCGCGCATGCCCTCGACCAGGATCTTGCAGTTGTTGCGATAGCGCGCGCCACGGCCTTCGACGCCACCTTCGGCCGCATGCTCCTCAAGCGCCTGGGCGAAGGCGACGATGCAATGGATCGGCGGGGTGAAGCGGTATTGCTGGGTCTTCTCGATCACCTCCCACTGGTCATGGAGATCGAGCGTCAGCGCATGGGCGTTGCCCTTCGCGGCCTTGAGCGCCTCGATGCGGGCGATGACGAAGCCCAGCCCCGGCACGCCCTCGATGCATTTGTTCGAGGAGGCGGCGACCGCGTCGAAGGCGACCTCGGTCGCGAGCAGCGGGATCGCGCCGAAGGCGCTCATGGCGTCGATCAGCAGCCGGCGGCCGGCCTTGGCCACCACGGCGCCGATCTCGGCGGTCGGGTTCAGCACGCCCGAGGTCGTCTCGCAATGGACGGCGCAGACATGGGTGATGGCGGGATCGGAAGCGAGCGCCCTGGCGACGGCGGCGGGATCGATCGGCTTGTCCTCGGGCGCCTCGATCGTGGCATAGGCGCGGCCGGCATAGGCGCAGATCCGCGTCATGCGCTTGCCATAGGCGCCGTTGACGAGGATGAGGGCCTTGCCGTCGCGCGGAACGAAGGTCCCGAGCATCGCCTCGACGGCGAAGGTGCCGCTGCCCTGCATCGGCACGGTGGTGAAACGGTCGCCGCCCTGGATCAGCTCGACCAGGCGCCGGCGCATCCCGGCATTGATCCGGATGAACTCCTGATCGCGCGAGCCCCAGTCATGGAGCATGGCCTGCTTGACCGTGAGCGAGGTGGTGAGCGGGCCGGGCGTCAGGAGCCAGGGGTCTTGGCGGGACATGATCTTTCCTTCCGGGCTGGGCGGGCGAGGCGGCGATTCGGGGTTCAGGGACCCGCGGTGACTCTGGCCGGCCTCAATGACGCTATTTGGTCCCCCTTCCTATTATTTGTCCAATCACTGGTTTCTATATGATCTATAGATTATACTGATATTTGGACTATCATCGGATTGGAATTGCTCATGAATCACGCTCAGCTCCGCGCCTTCCATGCCGTCGCCAGCGAGGGTAGCTTCACCCGGGCGGCCGAGGCGCTCCATGTGACCCAGCCCACCCTGTCGGGACAGGTGAAGGCGCTCGAGGAGCGCTATGGCGTGAAGCTGTTCGACCGCCGCGGGCGGCGGGTCCATCCGACCGAGTTGGGCCGCTCCCTGCTCGACCTGACGCGCCGGCTCTTCAGCCTCGAGGCGGAAGCGGAGCAGATCCTGGGGGCCGCCAAGGGCCTCAAGCGCGGCCATCTGCGCCTCGCCGCCGATGCCCCCTTCCATGTGATCGGCGCCCTCTCCGCCTTCGCCAAGCGCTATCCGGGCATCCGGCTGTCCCTCACCATCGGCAACTCGGAGGAGATCCTGGAGGCGCTGGTCGAGCACCGGGCCGATGTGGCGGTGCTGGCGAACATCCCCGAGAATCCGCGGGTCCATGCCGTCCCCTTCCGGCGGGACCGGCTGATCGCCTTCGTCGAGCAGAACCACCCCTGGGCAGGCCGCGAGAGCCTGACGCTCAAGGAGCTCGCCGGCCGCCGCCTCGTGCTGCGCGAGATCGGCTCCACCACCCGGCGCCTGTTCGAGACCGCCATGGCGGCGCGCGGCCTGACGCTGGGCGAGGTGCTGGAGGTCAATTCGCGCGAGGCCGTGCGCGAGACGGTCGCCGCGGGCCTCGGCATCGGGGTCGTGTCGGAAAGCGAGTTCGGCAGCGACCGCCGCCTGGTGCCGCTACCGATCGAGGCCGAGGAACTGGCGATGACGGAATATGTCGCCTGCCTTTCGGAGCGGCGCGACCTCAGCCTGGTGCGGGCGTTCCTGGATATCCTCGAACGGCAGGTGGGGAGGGGCTGAGATCCGGTTTCACCGCCCGCCCTCCTCCTTATCGAGAAAACCCGAGACAGAGAGCGCTGGGCCGAAAGAATAATGGCCAGGAACAAAGGAAAGAACGAAACTGGAAGGCATCATTCTTCTCGACTCCGAAGTCCAATTTCAGTTGTAACGGCCGCAGAGCGGGGCCTGCACCCGCCGGAGCTGGATTTACGACAGCGAATCCTTAACCCCGTCGCCGTAGACCTGCCCCGGTCGGACGTCATTCCGATGCAGGACCGGCCCGACTCTCGCCAGGATGCCAGCATGCGCAGGCCAGAAAGAGCTCGATACAAACGCGGAATGATCCAATACATGCCGGCATCGATGGTGCTCGCGGCTGTCGTGGCGTTCGCGGCGACCAGCGATCCCGCACCGGCGGCGGCAGAGGACCTCTTCAACAGCATCCTGCAAGATGCGACAGATGCGATCTCCGGGCAGCCTTCGTCCTCCGACACCGCCAATACCGGCAATGGCAATACCGGCGCGGTCAACTCTGCCGTCGTCGAGGAAGCCGAGGGCATCCGCACGACCGGGGTGGCCGCCTTCAGCTACTTGTCTCCGGGACAGCAGATCGATCTGGGACCCCAGGGCACCCTCAAGCTGACCTACTTCTCCAGCTGCACCACCGAGGTGATCCACGGCGGCACGATGATTGTGGGCACCCTCGCCAGCAAGGTCAGCGGCGGAACGGTCAAGAGCACATCGACGCAGTGCAATGCCCAGGAGCTCGCCGTCGACAGCTCGGCCACCGAGTTCGGGGCGAGCGTGAAGCGCGTGACGCCGTTCGACCCTGCCGTCTGGGCGGAGGCGACCGTCTCGACACGGACACCGCGCTTTGCCTGGAGCGGCGGCGACGCCACGCTCCGCATCATCGAGCTCGACTCCCCGCAACCGCGCGTCGCATGGCAGGGACAGGTCAAGGGGCCCGTCTCGGCTTACCCGAAAGATGCGCCTCCGCTCACCGTCGGCATGCCTTACCGAGCCGAGATCGACCCCTCGAACGGGTCGCCAAAGTCCGTCGTCTTCTCTGTCGATCCCGGCTATGTGGGGAGCAGCGGCAAGGTCGATACCGTCTCCCTGCCGCGGTAAAGGCTCGTGGCCCCAAAGACGCTCTCATCGCGCCCGTGGATGTCCTGGCGGTTGGTTGTGACGCTGGGGCTTCTGGCGATGCTTTATGCCCCGCTGACGCAAGAGGGTCAGCTGCAACGGTGGGACATCGACTTCACGCTGCCCTTGGCGGAGTTCATCGCTCCGCCACGTCCCGCCCCTCCGATCGCGGTGGTCGTCATCGATGAAAAGACCTATCGGCACGCGCCCTTTCTGCAGACCCCTCAGGTGGCCTGGACGCCCTTTATCGCCGAGGTCCTGCAGGCCATCGATGCGGCGGGCGCCAAAGTCGTCGGGATGGATCTCATTTACCCCACGACACTCGACCGGCCGGGCCTCGTTCCCGGATATGACAGGCCGTTTCTCAATGCCCTGCACCATCTCGGGCAATCGGGAAGATTGATTCTTGGCTACGGGCAAGCGGCCAACGGCCCGATTTCGCCCTTTCCGGGCCAGATCATCGCCGCCGGGGGCAATGCCAACCTCCGCTCGATCAATCTGCTCCCCGACCGCGATGGCGTGGTTCGCCGCTACCTGGCATCGGTCCCGACCGATACCGGGCAGGCCGTGACCTCGTTCGCGGCCGAGCTGGTGCGCCGTTTTGGAGCAACCCCGCCCGATAAGGACTTTCTGGTCGACTTTTCCCGGAACCCCGCATCCCTGCCCATCTATAGCCTGACCGATCTGTTGGGATGCAGCCGCGCCGGCAATGCGGATGCCTTCAGGCAAAAATTCGAGGGCCGCATCGTGCTGGTCGGCAGCGCCCTCGATGTGGAGGATCGCCACCAGACAAGCCGGCGGTTCTCGTTCAAGGACGCGGCGGCATCGGCCGAAAGCGCCTGTCCCGAAAGCGGTCCGCAGGACTTCGCCGCCCTGATGAAGGGGCGATCGATCCCGGGAGTCTTCGTCCATTCGGCAGCCGTGGAGACGATGCTCGCGGGAACCGCACTGCAAATCATCCCCGCCTGGCTCGATGCCGTCCTGATCGGCGGCACGATCGTGCTGATGACGCTCGTCTTCCTGAGGCAATCCCCTCTCCAGGGCGCGGCCTTCGCGGCCGTGGCGCTTCCGGCCCTCTACGCCGTCAGCGTTCTGTCGATGTCGCGAGGCCTGCTCTTGCCGTTTGCCGAGGCCGGCCTGGCCATTGCCGCGGCCTATGTCGTGACCTACGCCTATCGCTTCGTGCGGGAGCAGGAGATCCGGGACCGGATCACCCTGCATTTCGGCCGTTACCTGTCGCCGGTCATCGTGGAAAGGCTGACAGACCGTCGCCGCGACGCCCGGCTGGATGGCGAAATCCGCGCCGTGACCATCGCGTTTTTCGACATCAAGGATTTCACGACCCTGAGCGAGCGGCTTCAGCATGCGCCCAAGGAGCTGCTCGACATCGCGAACACCTATCTCGGATGCGTTGCCGACACCATTCAGCAGCATCGCGGCTATGTGGACAAATACCTGGGCGACGGGCTCATGGCGATCTGGGGGGCTCCGGACAGCGATCCGGATGCCGCGGCGCATGCCGTAGATGCCGCGCTGGCCTGCCAACGGCGCGTCGAGGAATTGAACGAGAGCCGCGCCCGGTCCGGCGCCGATACCCCGCCCTTGCAGTTTCGCGTGGGCATCAACTCCGGTGCGGCCCTCGTCGGCAATGTCGGATCGCGCGATCGCGTGAACTACACGGCCCTGGGCGACATGGTGAACTTGGCCAGCCGCCTGGAGGGGGTGAACAAGATGTTCGGCACGAGCGTCATCATCGGCGAGGCCACGCGGCGGCAGCTGCCGCGCGGCTATGTCACGCGCCGCCTGGGCCGGATTGCCGTCAAGGGCAAGGAGCTTCGTGTCAGGGCCTACGAGGTTTGCGACCGCGCGACCGACGACGATCACCGGCAACGCCTCGAATTCCGGAACGCGCTGGCAGCCTATTACCGAAGGCGCATCGCGGAGGCGTTGGCCGCCTTCGAAGAACTGAGCCGCACCGACCCCGCGGCGAAAGCCTATCTGAAAGACCGCAGCAGCCTGACCTCGGCAAATCTGCCGCCCGGATGGGACGGCAGTCTCCATCAATAGAGGAGAAGAGACATGTGCATGGCCGGCTTTTTTCGGCAGAAGCAACTTCACGGCTCCACCTGCCTGTCGCGCCGCGGGGCGCTGATCGGGCTGGGTGCCTTCGGTTTATCGATTTTCCATGCCCGAAACGTCCTGGCCCAATCTTCGGATCTGCTCCAGGAACTTACCGGCGCGGCTGCCAATCTCGTCGGCGCAGCGCTGACATTGCCGGATGAAGCCACCCTGGGGAACGCGCTCTATGGCCGCGTCATCGCCATGTCGGGCGGCACCTATCACAACACCGCGATCCAGCAATCGATCCAGCGTGTAGCCGCCCCTTTGATTGCCGCCTCGACGCGACCGGAGTTCCAATGGGAGATCGTCGTGCTCGACGACAACGCCGTGAATGCCTGGTCGCTGCCGGGCGGCAAGCTCGCGGTGAACAAGGGACTGCTGCGCTATGTGGCCAATGAAGACGAGCTTGCCGCCGTCATCTCGCATGAAATCGGCCATGTCGATCGCAGCCATGCGCTGGAAGAGATGAAGACCGAGCGCTTCACCTCCAGCCTGTCCAATTCCGCCCGGGGAGCGCTGGCGTCGCACACCAGCGGCGGCGCGGCGATCGCGTCCACGGCGGTTGCCGACGCCTTGCAGGAGCCGATGATGAAAATGGCGACGTCGGGCTACTCCCGCAGCGCCGAGCGCGAGGCCGATGCCTATATCTTCAATGTGTTCGCCAAGTCCGGGAACGACCCGCGAAAGGCGCCGGACTTCTTTCGCACCTTGACGCAGCTCGCACCTCACGACACGAAGGGAACGACCTCCCTGTTCTCCACCTACCCGGACACCATGGAGAGAATCGCCCTCTTGGAAGAGGCGGCCAAGTCGCAGCCGACCCATGCGCCCCGCAACCCCAGCGTCGCGTTCAACCAGATCAAATCCACATTCCCGACACGCATGTACTACCGCAGATTGGGGTAGGCCCCAGGCGCGTCACTCAGGGCGGCTGCACATCGGGCTTGTCCCGATCGCGCCAGGGTCGAGCTGAACGCCAGGGCTCCGCTCACCCCACCTGGGCCAGCTTGGCCTTGAGCCGCGGCGTCACCCAGTTGAGGAAGGCACGCAGCTTCAGGGGCATCGGTTTCTGCTCGGCATGGAGGATATGCACGGGCATCGGTTCATGCTCGAAGGAGTCCAGCAGGATCGCCAGCTTGCCCGCGCGCCTTGCGGTCTCCATCTTGTAGGACATGACCCGGGCGATCCCCACGCCCGCGACCGCCGCCTCGACCGCGGCCTCCGACGTGTTCACCGTCAGCCGCGACTGGATCGGCGTGGCGATCTCGCGTTTGCCTTTCGCGAACTTCCAGTTGCGGGGCGCGGCCATGTCGTCGGTCGTGATGCAGACATGGTCCTTCAGCTCGCTCGGCTTCTTGGGACAGCCATGCTCTGAGAGATAGGCCGGGCTCGCGCAGGCGACGAGCCGCACCGAGCCGATGCGGGTCGCGATCATGCTGCTGTCGGCCAGCGCCCCGATCCGGATCACGACATCGATCTTGTCCTCGAGCGGCCTGAGCACGCGATCGGTGAGCGCGAGCCGCAAGGTGATGTCGGGATAAGCGGACAGGAACTCGCAGGCGATCGGCAGCAGCAGCGAATGCCCGAGGCCCCACGGTGCTGTCGCCGCCAGATGGCCCATCGGCGATCTGTATTCGCCGGAAACCTCCCGCTCGGCATCCTCCACCTGCTCGACGATGCGCTTGCAGGCCTCGATATAGGATCGCCCCGCATCCGTCAGCGTGATCTGCCGCGGCGAACGGTGGAACAGCCGGGTGTTCAGCCGCGTCTCGAGCTCGGCCAGCTTCCGGCTGACGGTGGGGACCGGCATCCCCAGCTTGCGCGACGCCGCCGAGAGGCCGCCCGCCTCGGCCACGGCGATGATCACCGACATCGACTCCAAACGGTCCATCGGTGCCGCCTTTCCGCATCGCGAGAAGCTGTCTTTCAATCATAGGGACTGCCCTGCCTTGCAGCAATCGCCTATGCCTGCGATCGCGAAACCGATCTGGCGCAGACCTCCTGCAAGCGGTACCCCCATAGGAAGGACTTCCGCATGACGAGCCGGCCGAGCGGTCCTGAACATCCGATGCTCACGCCCCGCCGCCGGGTCCTGATCGGGGGAATTTCCGCCGCTGCCATCGCCGCCCTGCCCGCGGAGCTGGCCGCCGGCACGCCGGAGACCACGAGCGGCGCGACCGCTCAAAGCCCTGAAGGAGCTCACACCATGGGCACGATCAAGACGAAGGACGGCACCGAGATCTTCTACAAGGATTGGGGCAAGGGCCGCCCGGTCTGCTTCTCCCATGGCTGGCCGTTGAATGCCGATGCCTGGGACGACCAGATGTTCTTCCTGGCGTCGCACGGATACCGGTGCATCGCGCATGACCGTCGCGGCCATGGCCGGTCCGGCCAATCCTGGAACGGCAACGATCTCGACACCTATGCCGACGATCTCGCGGCGCTGATCGCGGCCCTGGATCTGAAGGATGCTACCCTGATCGGCCATTCCACCGGCGGCGGCGAGGTTACCCGCTATGTCGGCCGGCATGGGACGCGGCGCGTCCATAAGCTCGTGCTGGTCTCGGCCATCCCGCCCCTGATGCTGAAGACGCCGGCCAATCCGAACGGCCTTCCGATCGAGGTGTTCGACGACACCCGAGCGGGCATGGCCGGCGACCGCGCGCAGTTCTACCGCGACCTCAGCTCACCCTTCTATGGCGTGAACCGGCCCGGCTCGAAGGTCTCGAAGGACGTCCAGGATGCCTTCTGGCTCTGGTCCATGCAGGCCGGATTGAAGGGTGCCTATGACTGCATCAAGGCGTTCTCCGAGACGGACCTGACCGAGGACCTCAAGAAGGTCGACGTCCCGACGCTCGTGATCCATGGCGACGACGACCAGATCGTTCCGATCGCGGATTCGGCGCTGCTTTCCTCGAAGCTCATCAAGAACGCAACATTGAAGGTCTATCCTGGCGCTCCTCACGGGCTCATGGCGACGCACAAGGAGCAGCTGAACAACGACCTGCTCGCCTTCGCGGCAGCTTGACGCGCAACCCTCTCGAGGAGACGGTCATGGCCACCCACTCTCCCTTGACGCCGCAGACGACCCGCCTTCGGCACGACAAGGGTCCGGTGTCCCGCCGCCATCTTCTCGCACAGGGTGCCGCTGTGGCCGGCGCCACAATGGCGGTCGCGGGAAGCCCGATCCCGACCCAGGCCGCCACGGCGGATCAGGGCGCGGCCATACCGGTGATCCATTACCGATCGAAGGCCGTTGACGGCGTCAACATCTTCTATCGCGAAGCGGGGCCTGCGGACGCGCCAACCGTTCTCCTGCTCCACGGCTTTCCCACCTCCTCGCACATGTTCCGGAACCTGATCCCCGCCCTGGCGGATCGCTATCACGTGATCGCTCCGGACTATCCCGGTTTCGGGCAGAGCGACATGCCCGACCGCGCCACATTCGCCTATACCTTCGACCGCTTCGGCGAGCTGGTCGACGCGCTGCTCGATCAGCTCGGCGTCACGCGCTACGCGATGTATGTGATGGATTACGGCGCGCCGGTGGGCTGGCGGCTGGCGCTCAAGCATCCGGAGCGGATCAGCGGCCTGATCGTCCAGAACGGCAACGCCTATGAGGAAGGGCTGAAGGAGTTCTGGGATTCGATCAAGGCGTACTGGTCCGATCATTCGGAGGCCCATCGCAAGGCGCTCTACGTCCTGGTCACGCCGGAAACCACGAAATTCCAATACACGGACGGCATGTCGGATCTCAGCCGCATCTCGCCGGACAACTGGGTCCATGACCAGGCCCTGCTCGACCGGCCGGGCAATGCCGAGATCCAGATGGACATCTTCTACGACTATCGCACCAACCTGCCGCTCTATCCGGCGGTCCAGGCCTATTTCCGCAAGCACCGGCCGCCGGCGCTGATCGTCTGGGGCCAGAACGACAAGATCTTTCCAGCCGACGGCGCCCATCTCTACAAGCGCGATCTGCCCGAGGTCGAGTTCCACCTCCTGGACACCGGTCACTTCGCCCTGGAGGATAAGGCCGACGAAATGGTGCCCCTGATCCGCGATTTCCTCGATCGAAAGGTCAAGTGAGCGATCGGGCAACGCCCAAGGCATGGGCCCACCCCGCACCTTCTCCGAAGGAACCGTCATGGACACGCTCAAATGCCTGACCGCCATGGCCGCCTGCACCCTCCTCGCCACTGCCGCTTCCGCCCAGAGCGCCAAGGACATCGTCGGCCCCTCGCCGCTGGTCGCCATCGAGAACGAGCCGCTGCCCCGGTTGATCGTCGATCCGCCGCTGGCCGAGCCGCTGTCGCGGGGCCTCGTCTTCATCCAGTACCGGACGGAGAACCTGCGCGTGGTGCCGGTGTTCGGCAAAGGCGCCCTCGACGTGTCGCCCCGCATCGGCCATGTGCATATCACCGTCGACGACGCACCCTGGCATTTCGTCGACGCCACCGGCCAGACGATCATCGTGGTCGGCCTGAAGCCAGGCCCGCACAAGGTGCTGGTCGAGCTTGCCGACCCCACGCACCGGGTCATTGCCAGCGAGACGGTGAGCTTCACGCTGCCCGGCCAAGCTCCCTGACGAAAGGAAGAAGTGCCATGTGCGAGACCGAGAACCGAACGGAACATCCCGTCAAGGACGAGCATGCCTCTCGTCGCGACGTCCTGATCGCCGGCGCGTCGATGGCGGTCGCCCTGGCGGCGGCGCCCGGCCTGGCGGCGGCTGCGGAGGTGAAGGGTTCCTCAGGCCCGCTCCAGGTTCGGAACACCGACACCGCGGTCGTGTTCATCGACCCGCAGAATGACGTGCTGAGCCCGAAGGGCAAGAATTGGGGCGCGGTCGGCGCCAGCGTCACGGAGAACAAGACGGTCGAGAACATGGAGGCGATCTTCAAGGCGGCGAAGCAGCGCGGCTACCACGTCTTCATCTCGCCGCATTACTTCTACCCGACCGACGATGGCTGGGCCTTCAACGGGCCGCTCGAATCCGACGAGTTCAGGACGCATACCTTCGCCCGCAGCGGGCCGCTGGACCTGAGCGGGTTCGCGAACTCGGGCGCGGACTGGCTCGACCGCTTCAAACCCTATATCGAGGACGGCAAGACGGTCGTCGTCAGCCCGCACAAGGTGTTCGGGCCGCAGACGAACGACCTGGTCCTGCAACTGCGGAAGCGGGGCATCAGCAAGATCATCCTGGGCGGCATGCTGGCCAACATGTGCGTCGAATCGCATCTGCGCGAGTTCCTCGAGCAGGGCTTCGAGGTGATCATGGCCAAGGACGCGACCGCCGGCCCCCGGCATCCCGACTGGGGCGACGGCTACCAGGCGGCGATCATCAACTACCGCTTTCTCGCCCACGCCGTGCTGTCGACCGACGAGGTGATCAAGGCGATGGGGTGAGGAAAGCCGGAACGCCAGCACCGGCGACCACGGTCCTCCAGATTTAATTCCCATATCTCGTGCGCTGATACCCACTCGCATGCTAGGGTGAGGCACCTCTCATCTTATGGACGGCCTCTCCCATGACCGATCCCACCGGAACCGGCGCCGAGAGCCTGCATAGCCGGCGCAATACCTGGCTGGGGATCCTGCTGGTGCTGAGCTCGGCCGTCGCCTGGAGTAGCATGGGCCTTTTCGTGCGCCTGGTGCCGACGGCCGATGTTTGGACCGTCGTGTTCTGGCGCAGCATCTTCGGCGGGCTCTCGATCGTGGGGCTGGCGATGATCGAGCGGCGGCAGCTCTCCTTCGACTGGCGGCGCACCCTGACGCTGCCGGGGATCGCGATCACGGCCTTCATCGCCACCGGCATCTTCGCGGCCATCTACTCGATGCAGAACACCACGATCGCCAATGGCTGCGTGATCTACTCGACCGTGCCCTTCATGACGGCGGCGCTCGCCTGGCTCTGGTTCCGCGAGCGGCCCGGCGCCCGCACCCTCTTCTGCACGGCGATCGCGATCGCCGGCGTCGCGGTCACGGTCGGCGGCACGCTGGCGCTGGGCGGCGGCCATCTGAAGGGCGACCTGGCGATGGTCTATGCGACCTTCTCGCTCGCCATGATGACCGTGATCATGCGCCGCTACCGCGACACGCCGATGCTGGAATCGGTGGCGCTGGCCTGCTTCGCGGCCGCGGCCTTCGCCTGGCTCGTCACCGATCCCTTCGCGATCTCCACGCGGGACATGGTGCTGATCGGGCTCTGCGGCATCGTCACCCAGGGCGGCGGGCTCGGGATCTACACCATGGGCGCCCGCCGCCTGCCCTCCGCCCAGGCCGCCCTGCTGAGCGCCGCCGAGATGCCGCTCTCGCCGCTCTGGGTCTGGATCTTCGTCGACGAGGTGCCGGCCGACGAGACCTTCATCGGCGGGGGCTTCGTGCTGGCGGCCGTGCTCTGGAACATCGGCATGGAGATCAAGGCACGGCCGAAGATGGCGGCAGCGGTGCCGGCGGGCGACCCGCCGGGCTAGGAAAACAGCAGCCCGGCGGCGTTCTGCAACGCTTCAGCCGCGTCAGGCCCCACGGGGACTCCTCCTCCGGCGCCCTGTAAGGGGGCAAAAGGAAAGGCGCGAAGGCATCTTGATCCTGGTCAATGTTCGTCGGCGCTCTTCCCTCTACAAAAGGCCACATGAACAGGCAGGTGACCGGTGTGGCAGATGAAAAGAGCGTAACCTCGTTCCGCTCCGACGGAGGCACCGGAGAAACGCGGCACCGTCCGTGGCTGAAGGCCGCCGTCCTCCTGGCGTTTCTCCTGGCTACCGTCGGCGCCGGCGCTTTCTGGTGGCGATCGCACAGCGCGCCACCGATCCATTATGTCACCATGCCCGTCACGCGCGGCGAAGTCGCCCGCGCCGTCACCGCCACGGGCACCGTCAATCCCGAGCTCACCGTCATTGTCGGTTCCTATGTTTCCGGCGTGATTCAGCAGCTCTTTTGCGACTACAACACCCAAGTCAAGGCAGGGCAGATCTGCGCGAAGATCGATCCCCGCCCCTACCAGATGACGGTCAATCAGGCCCAGGCCGCCCTCGACGTGGCGAAGGCGCAGCTGGAGAAGGACAAGGCCAATCTCGTCTACGCGAAACTCACCTTGGATCGGACGACAGCGCTGGCGCGACGCGACTTCTCCACCCAGGACGCCGCCGACAGTGCCAAGAACGCCTACGATCAGGCCCAGGCCCAGATCGGCCTCGACCAGGCGACGATCGAGCAGCGGGAGGCCGAGCTCGAGGCCGCCCAGGTCAATCTCGGCTATACCGACATCACCTCGCCCGTGGAGGGCACTGTGGTGTCCCGCAACGTCACGCAGGGGCAGACGGTCGCCGCCAGCTTCCAGACGCCCACGCTGTTCCTGATCGCGACCGACCTCACCAAGATGCAGGTCGACACCAATGTCAGCGAAAGCGACGTCGGCGCGGTCGCGGAAGGCAACAAGGCGACATTCACTGTCGACGCGTTCCCCAGCCGCGTCTTCGAGGGAACCGTCACGCAGCTCAGACAGTCGCCGCAGTCGGTGCAGAATGTCATCACCTTCGATGCGGTGGTGAGCGTCGACAACCGCGACCTGTCGCTGAAGCCGGGGATGACCGCCTCGGCACGGGTCGTGACCGAACGCAGATCCGACGTGCTGCGGGTCCCGAATCAGGCGCTGCGGTACCTGCCCGGCGGGATCGTTCCGGAAGGCGGCACGGCAGCGACGCAGGCGCCGACGGCCGGGAGCGGCCAAGCCCTGCTCTGGGTCTTGCGTGACGGCAGGCCTGCCGCCGTCACGGTCAAGGTCGGGCTCGACGATGACAGCAACACCGAGATCGTCGAGGGCGATCTTCACCCCGGCGACCTGGTGATCGTCGGCGAAGACTAGGCGCAGACGGGGGCATGGGCGGATCGTCGCCTCCCTCTCGACACAGGCACGCGTCACGGCATGACCGACCCCATCCTCGAAACCGATAACATCACCCGCAGCTTCCAGCTCGGTCATGTGGAAGTCCGTGCGCTGCAGGGCGTCAGCCTGCGCATAGACAGGGGCGAGTTCGTCGCCATCATGGGTTCCTCCGGCTCCGGAAAATCGACGCTGATGGCGATCCTCGGCTGCCTCGATCGGCCGAGCAGCGGCCGCTATCGCCTCGAAGGCGTCGACGTGGCCCGTTTGAGCGAGCCCGAACTGGCACGCATCCGCAGCCGGCGCCTGGGCTTCGTGTTCCAGAGCTTCAACCTGCTCCCGCGCACCAGCGCCATCGAGAATGTCTGCCTGCCGCTCTATTACGCGGCCGGGGAGAATCTGCGCCCGTCGGAGCGCATCGAGCGCGCGCGCGAAGCGCTGGCTTACCTGGGCCTCGGCCACCGCGAGCAGAACACGCCGGGCCAGCTTTCCGGCGGCGAGCAGCAGCGCGTGGCCATCGCGCGGGCCCTCATGAACCGCCCGCCGCTTCTTCTCGCCGACGAGCCGACCGGCAATCTGGATACCCGCACCTCTCATGAAATCATGGAGACCCTGGTCGCGCTGAACCGCGAGCAGGGCGTCACCGTCGTCGTCGTCACGCACGAAAGCGACATCGCCGCCTATGCGGATCGCGTTTTGACCATGCGCGACGGCCGCATCGTATCGGACGAGAGGAACGAGAAGCCGCCTCAGACAGCCTCCGTACCCGTCGCCGGCCAGGCCGGTGCGGCGAGAAAGCTTTCGCCCTTCCACCCCCTGGATCGCCGGCCGGGCCAGCCCTCGCCGCGCAGGGCAGCCTGGGCCTTCGGCCTCATGATACTGGCCGCGGCGGCGCAGGCGATCGGACGCAACAAAATGCGCTCGGCTCTGACCATGCTGGGCGTCTTCATCGGGGTTGCCGCCCTGATCGCCATGGTCGCGATCGGCCAGGGAGCGGACCTCGTGGTCCGCAAGCAGATCGAGAGCCTGGGCGCGAATGTCGTGGTCATCCTGCCCGGCGCGCTGACCACGGGCGGCATTCGTGGCGGCTTCGGCAGCGCCAGCACGCTGACCGTCGCCGACGCGCAAGCCATCCAACGCGAGGGCCGCGCCGTCGCGCAGGTCGGCTATCTCATCCGACAGCAGGCGCAGATCCAATATGGCAACCAGAACTGGACCACGAGCATTCAGGGCGTCAGCGATACCTATCCGCCGATCACCAACTGGCGCGTCGCGGCCGGCCGCTGCATCACGGCCGAGGACGAAAGCAAGGCCGCGCTCGTCATCGTCATCGGGCAGACCATCTATCGGCAGCTCTTCGCGGCCGGCGAGAACCCGATCGGCACGATCCTGCAGGTCAAGGGCGTGCCGTTGCGGGTCATCGGCGTCCTGGCGGCGAAGGGGCAGTCGCCCTTCGGCCAGGACCAGGATGACATCGCGATGATTCCCTTCACGACCGCGGAGCGGAAGGTGCTGGGAGTCGCCGTTCCGGGCCGGCAGCAGACGCCCCTCAACTGGGCCTACCTGCCGCCGTCCAATCCCTACAATCTGCCGGCGAAGCTGACCGGCCTCACCAACGTGATTTTCGTTCAGGCGGCGAGCCCCGATCAGGTCCAGACAGCCATCCGCCAGGCGAGCGAGACGCTGGTCCGCCGCCACCGGATCAAGCCCGGGGAAACCAAGGATTTCGATGTGCGGAATCTCAGCCAGTATGTTGAAACGGCCAAAAGCAGCAGCCGCGTCATGGCCCTGCTCCTGGCCGTCGTCGCCTCGATCTCGCTTCTGGTCGGCGGCATCGGGATCATGAACATCCTCCTGGTATCCGTCACCGAGCGCACGCGCGAGATCGGCCTGCGAATGGCGCTCGGTGCGCGGCGGCTTCATGTGCTGCTGCAATTTCTCGCCGAATCGGTTTTCCTAAGCGTCAGCGGCGGTGCGGCCGGCATCCTGGTCGGCTTCGGCTTTGCCCTCGCTCTTCCTCTCGTCTCCGGATGGTCGGCTCCCATCTCCCTGCCTGCGATCGCCGGGGGATTCCTCTTCGCCGCCGCCGTCGGGATCTTCTTTGGCTACTACCCGGCGCGAAAAGCCGCCCGCCTCGATCCCATCGCCGCCCTGCGGTACGAATGACTCTATGGCTGGCAGTGCGGCAAGGGGGTGATGCGCATCGTGTTTGCATGCCTGCAGACATTGCAGCGCAGCCAACGCTCCAGCCCGCTGCCATCCGAAAAAGGGACATCCGTCACGAGGAGGATGCCAATTCCGCAATGCGGGCAAGGCACCGGCGCCGACGGATCTTCCGACAAGGTTCCGGCCGCCGCTATCCACGCACGGACTCTGCGCTCCACATCGGGCGTTCTTGTCACGATCCGGGGCCTGGATCGCCGGAACAGTCGTTGCAGAAGCGCTCTCACGCGAAGCGTCCCTATCGTCTCGCGCTAATGCCGATGGCGATCATTCCGCTGCGATGAACCTCGCCGCCATCTCGCCGATCATGACGGCGGGCGCGTGGGTGTTGCCGGAGACGATCGTGGGCATGATCGAGGCATCCGCCACGCGGATGCCCTCGAGGCCATGGACCTTGAGCTTGGGGTCGACCACCGCCAGCGAGTCGGTGCCCATCTTGGCCGTGCCCACGGGATGGAAGATCGTGGTGCCGATATCGCCCGCCGCCCGCGCCAGATCGGCCGGCGAGGTCACTGCGGCGCCGGGCTTCAGCTCCTCGGGCGCGAAGGCCTGCATCCGCCGGGTTGCCATCAGGCGTCGCGCGGCACCGATCGATTCCACGGCGACCCGGCGGTCCTCGTCCGTCGAGAGATAGTTGGGCGCGATCTCCGGCGGCGCCAGCGGGTCCGCGGAGACGATACGCAGATGGCCTCTGGATTCCGGCCGCAGATTGCAGACCGAGACCGTGATCGCCGGATAGTCGTGCAGCGGCTCGCCGAAGCGGTCGAGGCTCAGCGGCTGCACATGGAACTCGATATTGGGCGTGGCGAAGCGGGCGTCCGAGCGCATGAAGATGCCGAGCTGGCTGGGCGCCATCGACATGGGCCCCTTGCGCCACAGGGCGTATTGCAGCGCGATCTCGGCCTTGCCGGGCCAGCGCGCCTGCCACTCGTTGAGGGTGCGCGCGCCGCTGATGCGGAAGATGGTGCGAAGCTGCAGATGGTCCTGCAGGTTCTCGCCGACGCCGGGCAGATCCTTCAGGACCGCGATGCCGTGGCGCTGCAGCAGGTCAGCAGGCCCGACGCCCGAGAGCTGGAGGAGCTGCGGCGAGCCGATCGATCCCGCGGCCAGGAGCAGCTCCTTGCCGATCGTGACGCGGGCGGGCCGACCGTCCAGGCGCAGCAGCAGCCCCGCCGCGCGCTTCCCGGCGAACTCGATCCGCTCGGCCTGGGCGCGGGTCACGATGCGCAGGTTGGCCCGTCCCCGCGCCGGTTTCAGGAAGGCGCGCGCCGCGTTGAAGCGGAAGCCCGACTTCTGGTTGACCTCGAAATAGGATGATCCTTCGTTGTCGCCGCTGTTGAAATCGTCGGTCTTGGGCACGCCCATCTCGAGCGCCGCCTCGCGCACGGCGTCGAGGATCGGCCAATGAAGGCGCTGGCGCTCGACGCGCATCTCGCCGCCCTGACCGTGGAACGGCGCCCCCCGCTCGTGATGGTCTTCCGACTTGCAGAACAGCGGCAGCACATCGTCCCAGCCCCACCCGGGATTGCCGAGCTGGCGCCAGCGGTCGTAATCCGCCGCCTGCCCCCGCATATAGATCATGCCGTTGATCGAGGAGCAGCCGCCCAGGACCTTGCCGCGCGGATAGGCGAGCGCACGCCCATTCAATCCCGGTTCCTCCCGCGTCCGGAAGCCCCAGTCCGTGCGCGGATTGCCCATGCAATAGAGATAGCCGATGGGGATATGGATCCAGTGATAGTTATCGGAGCCGCCCGCCTCGAGCAACAGGACGCGGTCGCGGCCATTGGCGCTCAGCCGGTTCGCCAGCACACAGCCCGCCGAGCCCGCACCGACGATCACATAGTCCCAGCTTCCGAGATCTTCACGCGCCGTCACGAGATGCCCTGGTTTTGTGCCCTCTCCCGCGCTGCGGGAGAGGGCCAGGGAGAGGGCTGATGAACCGAGCAGCCCCCTCCCTCACCCTCCCCCGCGACGCGGGGGGAGGGGATATCAAGCAACATCCTCATCCCCGCGCGCGTTTCGGCGCCGCGGATTTCGCCACCTGCTCATGCCCCGCTTCCTGTTCGCGGGTGGCGAGGAAGCGGTCGAGGAGGCGCACGCCGAAGCCGGGCGCGCCTGGCCAGTGGCCCTCCTCGTCGCGCTTGCCGAACATGCGGCCGGCGATGTCGAGATGGGCCCAGGGCGTGCCGTCGACGAAATTCTGCAGAAGCTGGGCGCCGTGCGAGGCGTCGGCGAAGGCGTCGTCGGGCGCGCATTGGCGGAAATCGGCGATCTGCGATTTCAAGTTGCGCTCATATTCGGCATCGAGCGGCAGCCGCCAAAGCCGGTCGCCCGTCGCCTGCCCGGCCGCGACCAGCCGCTCCGCGAGCTTGTCGTCATTGGCGAAGATGCCGGAGAAGGCGGAGCCCAAGGCCGCCACCACGGCGTAGGTGAGCGTGGCCAGGTCGACGATCGCACGCGGACGGAACTTCTGCACCGTGAAGGCGAGCGCATCGGAGAGCACGACGCGACCCTCGGCGTCGGTATCGACGATCTCAAGCGTCTTGCCGGAGAAGGTCTTGACCACGTCACCCGGCCGATAGGCGGTGCCCGACGGCATGTTCTCGACCAGCGCCGCCACGCCGATCACCGGCAGCTTGGCGCGCCGCCCGGCCAGGGCCCGCATCAGCCCCACCACGGCGGCGGCCCCCGCCATGTCGGCCTTCATCTCCTCCATGCCGGCGGCCTTCTTGATCGAGATGCCGCCCGTGTCGAAGGTGACGCCCTTGCCGACGAAGGCGAAGGGCCGCCCGGGGCTCCCACGCCATCGCATCAGCAGCAGCCGCGGCTTGTTGGCGCTGCCCGAACCCACGGCCAGCATCGCGTTCATGCCGAGCCGGGCGAGCTTTTTCTCGTCGAAGACGGCAAGCTCGACCCCCAGCGGCGCCAGGGCGGCGCGCGCATGCTCGATGAAGCCGTCGGGCGTGATGACGTTGGAAGGCTCGTTGGCGAGATCGCGGGCAAGCTCGACCCCGGCCGCCACCGGCCCTAGCTTGCGCCACAGCGCCTGGGCGGCCGCGGCAGCCGGGGTCACCACCAGCAGCGTCTGGAGCCGGCCGGGCGGGTCGTCCGGCCTGGTCTTGGTGCGGTAGCGGTCGAAGCGGTAGGAAGCGAGCCGGGCGCCGAGCGCCAGGCGCGTCGCCAGCTCGGGGGCCGAGGTCGCGGCCTGCTCGGGATGATCCAGCACCAGCATGGCCTCGGTCTCGCCCGCCTCGGCCACGGCGCGGGCGAGCGCCGCCCCCGCCGCCTCGGCCCGCTCGCCATCGAGCCGGCGCCGGCGGCCCAGATCCAGCAGCAGCACGCGGCGGCTCTTGAGGCCCCGCGGCGCCGTCAGCTCGACGATCTGCGGCCCGTCCTCGTCGGCCGAGCGGTGGCGCTGGCCCGCCCGGGCGAGGGCCCCTTTGAGGAGCTGGTTGACCCGCCGCGCCGCGGGCAGGAGACCGGCTTCGTCCGAGCGGCAGACGGCAAGAACCGGCAGTTTGGCCGGCAGTTTGTCGAGGAAACGGACGCGCATTGGAGGACCTGGCTGGAGGGCGGCGTTGATGAGGAAGCACCATCATAGCGGCCCCGTCCTTGTTGCGGGAGGGCTGCCAGCCCGAGGCCGCGAGGCCACCGGACCAGCAGGCCGGCTGCTTGCCATGCAGCCGGGCGGCCCCGAATGCAGGGTCCCCGCTCGACCGATCAGACCTTCCCGAGCCTCCTAGCTTGCGACGGTGCTCACCGTGCTTTCAACCGCCACGTAATTGCCCTGGTCGTCGGCATAGATGTTGTAGTTTCCGCTGCCATAGACCGCCTGATCGGCCATCGTCACGTTTGATGCCTGCAGCACAAAGTGGTGGCTGCCGGTCGCATTGAGATTGAGCTGGTCGCCGCTCTCGCCTCGCACCACCAAGTCGATGATGTTGCTGTTCCAACTCTCGCCCGTGGTGCCGTCGAAGTCCAGAACATCCTCGGCGTTGATCGTCACCGCGTTCGCGCTGCTGCTGCGCATGTCGATAATCTCGGTACCGGTGACCTGCTCGTCGAAGGCCGTGAAGTTCACGCTACCGGTGACCTTCAATGCGTCGTGCCCATTGCCACCGTCATAGAAATCGTCTTCGGCACCGAAGAGCAGGATGTCGTTTCCTCCCCCGCCGAAGAGCTGATCTATCCCAACGCTGCTGGTGCCGCCATCGATGCTGTCGTCACCGTTCTGGCCGAAGAGCAAATCGTTTCCGCCGCCGCCGAGGAGCGTGTCGTTGCCTTCGCCACCATCGAGCGTGTCGCCGACTTCATCGCCGCTCAGATAGTCGTCGCCATTCTCGCCGAAAATGCTGTCATTGCTGTTGCCGCCCCAGGCTGTGTCGTTGCCATTTCCGCCGATGATCGAATCGTTCGAGTCGCCGCCAGTGATCGAATCATCGCCATCACCCGCAAAGACCAGGTCCGGACCATCCCCTGCCTGGATCGTGTCGTCGCCATTGTCGCCCAGGATCGTGTTCCGACCGTCGCCCGCCAGGATAGAATCGTCGCCCTCGCCCCCTAGAATCGAGTCGGCATTACCGACACCTGTGCCACCGGAGATCGTGTCGTTGCCGGCGCCGCCGTCTATCGTGTCCAACCCGTTGCCGCCATCGATGCTGTCATCACCGTCCTGACCGAAGATGACGTCGTTGCCGGAACCGCCGAGGAGCGTGTCGTTGCCTTCGCCACCATCGAGCGTGTCGCCGACTTCATCGCCGCTCAGATAGTCGTCGCCATTCTCGCCGAAAATACTGTCATTGCTGTTGCCGCCCCAGGCTGTGTCGTTGCCATTTCCGCCGATGATCGAATCGTTCGAGTCGCCGCCAGTGATCGAATCATCGCCATCGCCCGCAAAGACCAGATCCGGACCATCCCCCGCCCGGATCGTGTCGTCGCCATTGTCGCCCAGGATCGTGTTCCGACCGTCGCCCGCCAGAATAGAATCGTCGCCCTCGCCCCCTAGAATCGAGTCGGCGTTACCGACACCTGCACCGCCGGAGATCGTGTCGTTGCCGGCACCGCCGTCTATCGTGTCTAACCCGTTGCCGCCATCGATGCTGTCGTCTCCGCTCCCGCCGAAGATCAGGTCGGAACCGTCTTCGCCCCGGAGGGTATCGTTACCATTGTCGCCCAGAATCGTGTCCCGGCCGGTGCCGCCAAGGACGTTATCGTCACCCCCGCCGCCCGCGAGGGAATCGGAGAAACTGCCACCGAGGATCTGATCATTGCCGTTCCCGCCATCGATCGTGTCCTGGCCATTGTCGCCATAGAGCGTGTCATCACCATTGTCGCCGCGGATGACGTCGTTACCGCTGCCGCCGACGATGAGATCCTCGTCATCGCCGCCCGCAAGCGTATCCTCCCCATACTCGCCATAGATCACATCGTTGCCGGAGCCGCCGAGGATGCTGTCGCGGCTCTGATCGTCTGAGTCGCCATCGCCCCGCAGATAGTCGTCGCCATCGCCGCCGTCGATCGTGTCGCCGCTTTCGCCGCCTTCGATCGTGTCGTCGCCCTCGTCGCCGAACAGAAGATCCCGATTCTGGAAGCCAAACAGGCGATCGTCGTCGCCGCCGCCATGCAGGGTGTCGGAACCAGTGCCGCCGTCGAGATAGTCGTTGCCGTTACCGCCCAGGAGCGAATCGTTGCCGTCGCGACCATAGACCCAGTCGCCGTCATTGCCGCCATCGACCGTGTCGTCGCCGGATTCGCCGTCGACGAGGTCCTGGCCGTTGCCGCCCCCGACATAATCGTCGCCATTGCCGCCATAGGCCAAATCGTTGTTGTCGCCGCCGTCGATGCTGTCGTCGCCCCACTGGCCATAGATCACGTCGTTGCCGGAGCCGCCGTCGATGCTGTCGTCCGCCAGAATGGTCTCGCCGTTGATGTGGTCATCCGGATGCCGGGAATCGCCATAGATCGTATCCCGGCCCGCACCGCCGCGGATCGTGTCGCGGATGTCGATGTAGTCGGGCTGCGGTTCGCCCGAGACCCCGCCGTCGCCAACGATGGAATCGTTGCCGTCGCCGCCGAGCAGACTGTCGCGCGCATCGATCGTGTCGGCGCCATAGCCGCCGTTGATCCCGTCGCCGATGATGGTGTCCCGGCCGTTGCCGCCGAGAATCGTGTCCCGATCGTCGATCAGATCCGACCCGTCGTTCCTCTCGATCGGAGTGATGCTACTGCCATAGAGCAGATCATTGCCGTCGCCGCCGTCGATCCAGTCCCGGTCGGTGATCACATCGTTGCCGGAACCGCCATGGATCGAGCTGCCATAGATGGTGTCGGCATCGATGTCGCCGAAGATCGTGTCGTTGCCGGTGATGATGTCGTTGCCGCTGCCGCCCGTGATCGAATCACCGAGGATCCAATCGCGGCCATCCGCGACGATACTGTCGCTGTCCTCGATCGTGTCGTCGCCGGCGCCGCCGCTGATGACGCCGCCGGTGATGACGTCGCTGCCGAGCCCGCCCAGGATCGTGTCGCCCGCCCGGATCAGGTCGTCGCCATCGTTGCCGCCGATCACATCGCCGACGAGCACGTCGTTGCCGGAGCCGCCCTGGATGAAGTCCCTGTCGTCGATGATGTCGTCGCCATTGCCGCCGGAAATGTCGCTGCCGATGATGGAATCATCGCCGTCGTCGCCCGACAACCTGTCGCTGTCATCGATCACATCATTGCCGGAGCCGGCCATCATGTCAGAGCTGCCGAGGATGGTGTCCCGGTCCGAGCCGCCGAAGACGGTGTCCTGGGCGAAGATCGAATCGTCTCCCTTCCCGCCCCACAGCAAATACTCGCCGTCGATCCGGTCGCGGCCGTCGCCGCCGACGATGCTGTCCCGGTCGACGATCGTGTCGTCGCCGGCGCCACCGTCGCCATAGGCGATGCCGCGGATCGTGTCGCGGTCGTCGCCACCCAGGAGGGTGTCGTTGTCCGTGATCTGGTCGTCGCCGCCGCCGCCGGTAATGGAATCGCTGCCGGACAGGGAATCGTTGCCTTCGCCGCCCGACATCCAGTCATTGTCGGCAATCGTGTCGTTGCCGTTCTCGCCGCGCAGATCCTCGCTGCCCTCGAGCGTGTCGTTGCCGTCGCCGCCCGACACCGTGTCGTTGCCGCCGATGCTGTCGTCGCCCTCGCCGCCGAAGATGCGATCGCCGATGACATGGTCGGTACCCTTCCCGCCGGCGATGGAATCGTCGTCCCTGATCGTGTCGTCGCCGTTATAGCCGGTGAAGCGCCCGCCCAGGATGCTGTCATTGTCGTCGCCGCCGTCGATCGTGTCGCCGCCGTCGATGCTGTCGTTCCCTTCGCCGCCCTCGGTCGAATCGCCGAAGATGGAATCGTCGCCTTCGCCGCCCCAGATCGAATCGTGGTCGGCGATGGTGTCGTTGCCGCTGCCGCCGCGGATGGCGCCGCCCAGGATGGTGTCGCGGCCGTTGTCGCCCGTGATGTCGTCGCCCCCGACGATGGAATCGTCGCCGTCGCCGCCGACCAGGTCGTCGCCCAGGATCGTGTCGTTGCCGGTGCCGCCGCTGATATGGTCGCGATCGAAGATCGTATCGTCGCCGCTGTTCCCGTCGGTATTGCGGCTGCCGCGGATCGTGTCATGGCCGCTGCCGCCTTCGATCGTGTCGTCCTCGGTGATGACATCGTCGCCGTTCTGCCCGACGATCGAATCGCTGCCGTAGAGGCGGTCGTTGCCGTCGCCGCCGCTCAGCGAATCGTTGTCGGTGATCCTGTCGTTGCCATTGCCGCCGGCGATCCGGACGCTGCCGCGGACGTCGTCATTGCCGTCGCCGGCCACGATCGTGTCGTTCGCGGCGATCGTGTCGTCGCCATTGTCGCCGTCGATCCAGTCGCCCCAGAGGCGGTCCTCGCCATCCTCGCCGAAGATGCTGTCGTCGTCGGAGACGCTGTCGCTCCCGTTCCCGCCCAGGATCCGGCCGCCGATGACAGTGTCATCGCCCTCGCCGCCGCCAAGCGTATCGCCGCCGGAAACGATGTCGTTGCCATTGTCCCCGAAGATCGAATCGCCATAGAGGCTGTCGTCGCCGTCGTCGCCGGTGACGGAGTCCTGGTCCGAGATCCGATCGTTGCCGGCGCCGCCCGCGATGAAGGAAGCGGTGATCCTGTCCTCGCCGGTTTCGCCATGGACCGTATCGGCACCGTCGATGCTGTCGTCCCCCGCCTCGCCATAGATCACGTCGCCCACGATGCGGTCGTCGTCGGAACCGCCTTCGACGGTGTCGTGATCCTCGATCGTGTCGTCACCGTCGCCGCTATAGATCCAGGAGCCGTAAATGGTGTCGTTGTCGTCGCCGCCGCCGATCCGATCGTTGCCGCCGATCCGATCGTTGCCGCTGCCGCCGGTGACAAAGCTGCCGAGGATCGAGTCCGCGCCCTCGCTGCCGTCGATCGTGTCATGGCCCACGATGGAATCGTCGCCATTCCCGCCTTGCGCATAGGCACCGACGACGACATCGTTTCCATCCCCGCCGAAGATGGAATCGTCGCCTCCGAGCGTGTCCGCGCCGTCATTGCCGAAGATCGATTCGCCGTAGATGGTGTCGTCGCCGTCGCCACCGTCGATCCGGTCGTCACTCTGGATCCGGTCGTTGCCGCTGCCGCCGGCGGCATGGCTGCCGAGGATCCAATCCGCGCCCTCGCCGCCGTCGATCGTGTCGTGGCCGACGATGGAATCGTCGCCGTTCCCGCCCAGCGCGTAGGCGCCGCCGATGACGTCGTTGCCGTCCCCGCCGAAGAGGGAATCGTCGCCCCCGAGCGTGTCGTCGCCGTCATTGCCGGAGACCGAATCCCCATAGATCGTATCGTTGCCGTCGCCGCCGTCGATCCGGTCGTCGCTCAGGATCCGATCGTTGCCGCTGCCGCCGACGGCATGGCTGCCGAGGATCGAATCTGCGCCCTCGCCGCCGTCGATCGTGTCGTGTCCGAAGATGGAATCGTCGTCGTTCCCACCCAGCGCATAGGCGCCCGCGATGATGTCGTTTCCGTCCCCGCCGAAGATGGAATCGTCGCCCCCGAGCGTGTCCGCGCCGCCCTTGCCGAAAATCGATTCACCATAGATCGTGTCGTCACCGTCGCCGCCGTCGATCGTGTCATTGCCACCGAGGGCGTCGTTGCCCGCCCCGCCGGCGACACGATCGCCGGTGATCAGGTCGCTCCCGTTGGCCCCGCCGATCTCGTCGTCGCCGTTCTCTCCATGGATGGTGTCGTCGCCATTGCTGCCATCGATACGGTCGTTGCCGGCTCCGCCGAGGATCGAATCGTCGCCGTCGCCGCCGTCGATCGTGTCGTTCCCCGTGCCGCCCCGGATCGTGTCGTTGCCGACGCCGCCCTGGATCGTGTCGTTGCCTTCGTCGCCGAAGAGGGAATCGTGGCCCCACACGCCGAGGATGCTGTCATTGCCCTCGTTGCCGTGAATCGTGTCGTTCGAGCTGCCGGGCGGGCCGTCGACCACCACGCCGCCCACCACGTTGAATACCCAGTTGCCGTCCTGCACCGTGCCCGGGTTGCTGGTGTGCTCCAGATCCAGGATCGCCGCCTGGTTGCCCGACTGCGGCAGCTCGTAGAAGGTCCCGTTGCCCGAGTTCCAACCCGCCCGCGCGATGGTGCCGCCGAGACCCTCGCTATTGCCGCCGCTGGCCGTGCCCGTTGTCCAATCGACATACTCGTAGCGGAACTCGAAGGCGAAGTCGGTGTCGCTGGTGCGCTCGATGATCAGCTGGAACGCGTTCAGATGCTGGGTGTAGCCGTTGAAATAGCCCACATCGTCCCAGGTGATGGTGATCCGGCCCGTCGCAGGATCGAGGTCCCAATAGACCCGGTTGGCACCCGTCGAGGTTCCGCCCGGCGTCGGCGGCAGGCCCGTGCCCCCGCGCGTGTCCACGTCGGCGAAGAAGGGCGCGATGATCGGGTTGCCCGTGGGAAGGGTCAGGTTGAAGGGCGTGAAGGTACCCAGCGGCGAAGTGAAGGTGATGTTGCCGTTGTTGTTGATGTAGAACCCGTTATAGACCGTCCCGAAGAAGTTCATCCCGCCCGGAAAGACCGAGGTCACGTCGATGAATCCGGTCGAGCCGTCGTCGTTCGGGGACAGCACGTTCTCGCCGAAGCCGGCGGCACCGCCCAGGCCGTTGATCAGCGCGTTGCCGCCCTGGCCGAGCGTGCTGGGAGCGTCCAGGGCCTGGACGGTGTCGTCGCCTTCCTCCTCGTCGACGCCCGGGCCCGACAGGTTGTCGCCGACCAGCGTGTCGCCGCCCTGCCCGCCGGCGATCGAATCGTCGCCGTCGCCGCCTTGGGCCGAATCCTCGCCGTCGCCACCCAGCAGCGTGTCGTCGCCGGTCCCTCCGTCGATCGTGTCGTTGCCGTTGTTGCCTTCCAGCGAATCCCGGGCGCTGCCGCCCTCGAGCGAATCGTTGCCGGCGCCGCCATGGACGATGTCCTGGAGACCGCGGCCATGAATGGTGTCGTCGCCGGCATCGCCGAAGAACCCGTGGTTCGGGTCGTAGAGGATCTCGTCGGCCTCGGTCTCGTTCGAGGGCAGCCAGACCTCGTCGTCGCTCTCCTTGGCGAAATAGAAGCAGTGCTCGGCATAGACGACGCCGACGGCACCCGTGACGCTGTCGAAATCGACGCTGTCCGGATTGGGCGTGAAGAGGCAGAGCAGCCCGTCTTTCTTGTCCTCGGGGGCCGTGAGGGGCTCCGGCGCGCCATAAAGCAGCGAGCTCGCGCCGATCGGGCCGTTGTCGAACAGGCCGTCGAGCAGACCCGCCAGGCCGAACGGCGTGAGGAAGTGGCCGGTATTGGCGGTGCCCGTGCCGGCCTGTGCGCCGCCGGCCGCCGTCGGCAGCTCATCGACGTCACCGCCCAGCGCCAGCAGGAACTCGTCCATGGTCATGCCGGTCAGGAGGACGACGCCGCCGTCGGGAGTGACGATCTGCACACCGTCGGCGGTCGCGGTGACCTGCGATTTGTCGATGTCGAAATCGAGCTTGAGCTGTTCGTCGGCCGCGAGCTGGACCTCGACCTTCTCGCCGGCCGCGGGCTCTTTCACCTCGACAAGCTTCGCCTCGGCGAGCTGCGTTTCACCGAGAGCGACCGCCGGGCGGGGTGACGGGCCATCCACCTTTGCCGCAGGCATGTGGGGGGTGGGCATGGCAGAATCGGCGGCCATTTTCGGTTCCCTTTCAAAGCACTGAGAGGGGTCCCAGCCGGCCGCCAACCGGGGCGGAGCCCAAGACCGTGTTCCCAGGAAAGATTACCGAAGATTTAATGCGAATCGGAGATGTAATCGGCTGCTGACCTACATATCCCGTTGTAGGAACGGGTCAAAACTTCTCTCGCCAGCCGGCTGCCTTGATGAAAGGGCAGGTTACCTGACCATTCCAGAGCGACCGGCGGAGCGACGGCGTGCCGTTCCCGCTCTCATGGCGATCCCCGTCGCTCGGGCCTCCCCCCAGCCGGGGGCTCTCCCGGGTCGGGCCAAAAGGCAAGCGGACGCCCCGGACGGGGCGCCCGCTTGCCGGTCAGTCAGCCGCCGCCAAGCCGATCAGTTCGCGACCGTGGTCACCTCTTGCGCGATCGCCACGTAGTTACCCTGGTCGTCGGCATAGACGTTGAAGGTGCCGCTGCCATAGGCGCCCGTGTCGGTCATGTTCATGGTGCCCTGGAACGTGAAGTGGTGGCTGCCCGTCGCATTGAGATTGAGCGTATCCCCGCTCTCGCCCTGCACGATCAGGTCGATCGCATTGCTGTTGAAGCTCTCGCCGGTGCTGCCGCCGTTGGTGAAATCGAGCACATCCTCGGCGTTGATCGTGACCGTGGTGGCGCCGGCGGTGCGCATATCCAGCATCTCGATGCTGCCGGCGTTCTGGTTGAAGGTGGTGAAGTTCTCGGTGCCTCCCACCCTCAACGCGTCGTGACCGTTGCCGCCGTCATAGCTGGCGTCGTGGTGGCCGAAGACCAGCAGGTCGTTACCGTCGTCGCCGAACAGCTGATCGTTCGAGCTGGAGGCTCCGCCCAACGTATCGTCCCCGTTGCCGCCATGCAGCGTGTCGTTGCCGCTGCCGCCGTCGAGGCTGTCGTTGCCATTGCCGCCATTGAGCTGGTCGTTCCCGTCCTGACCCCGCAGCACGTCGTCGCCGTCGTCGCCATCCAGGGTGTCGGAACCGTTGCCGCCGTTCAGGCTGTCATTGCCCCCCTGGCCGGAGAACCAGTTGGCCTGGCTGCCGCTGGTGCTGCCGTTGACGGTGTCGTTGCCTTGGGTGCCGATGACGCCCTCGATGCTGTATAGGGTGGCGTCATCGCCGCTGCCCGGCAGCAGCGCCGTTCCGTTGCCCGAGCTGTCGAGCGCGAGTCCCAGGAAATGGGGCAGGTCGAGGCCCGAGAAATCGACCACGTCGAATCCGCTGCCGCCGGCCATCGTGTCGGCGTTGTCGCTGAACTCGCCGGAGGCCACCAGGGTGTCGTCGCCGCCGCCGCCGTCGAGGCTGTCGGTGCCGGCGCCCCCATAGAGCCTGTCGTTATTGTCGCCGCCAAAGAGCGTGTCGTTCCCGGCGCCGCCATAGAGCGTATCGCGGCCGTTGCCGCCATAGAGCCAGTCCTGATCGATGCCGCCGTCGAGGCTGTCATTGCCGTCGCCGCCATACATCGTATCGTCGCCTTCGTCGCCGAAGTAGGTGTCGTTGCCGTCGTCGTTCTTGCCTTCGAAGAAGTAGTCGTTGCCGGCACCGCCATGGCCAAAATCGTTGCCGTCGCCGCCATAGAGCGAGTCGTTCCCGGTGCCGGCATCGAGGGTGTCGTTGCCTTCGCCGCCATAGAGCCGGTCGTCGTCGATATCGCCCACCAGGCTGTCGTTGCCGGTATTGCCGAAGAGCGTGTCGTTGCCGTCGGCTCCGCCGTCGCCGATCACTGTGTCGTCGCCGCCGCCGCCATCCAGCGAGTCGGCCCCGTTGCCGCCCAGGATCACGTTGTTGAGGCTGTCGCCGGTGATCGTGTCATCGTAGTTCGAGCCCGTGACGTTCTCGAAGTTGCTGACCGTATCGCCCGCCGCATCGCCCAGCGTGCCCAGGGTGGTGCCGAGGTTGACGACGATGCTGCTGCCCGCATGGGCATAGGTCAGCGTGTCGTCGCCCGCATTGCCGCCGTCGAGACGGTCCGCACCCGCACCGCCCTCGATCTTGTCGTCGCCCTGGTCGCCGGTGATGTTGTCGTTGCCATTGCCGCCGAAGATGGAGTCGTTACCGGCGTCGCCCGAGATATGGTCGTTGCCGTTGCCGCCGTCGATCGTATCGGCCTGGTCGTCGCCTTCGATGGTGTCGTCGCCCTCGCCGCCATAGATCAGGTCGCTGCCTTCGTTGCCGGCCAGGATGTCGTTGCCGTTGCCGCCATCGATCGTGTCGGAACCGGCGCCGCCCAGGATCGAGTCGCCGCCGTCATCGCCGTAGAGCTGGTCGTTGCCGTTGTTGCCGAAGATCGTGTCCCGGTCCCCGCCGCCATGGACGGTGTCGTTGCCCTCGTCGCCATAGAGCGAGTCGTTGCCATTGCCGCCGTCGATGCTGTCATTGCCGTTCTGGGCCAGGCCGTCATCGCCGTGGATGGTGTCGTCGCCGTTGCCGCCATAGAGCGTGTCGTGGCCGTTATTGCCGAGGATCGTGTCCTGGCCGTCGCCGCCATCGACGCTGTCGTTGCCGTTGCCGCCGAAGATCGTGTCCTGGTCGACATTGCCGTAGATGGTGTCGTTGCCGTTCTCGCCGAACAGCAGGTCGTCGCCATCCACCAGGTTGGCATCGCCGTCGATGGAGTCGTCGCCTTCGCCGCCATAAACCGTATCGGCGCCGGCGCCGCCGAAGAGCGTGTCGTTGCCGTTCTCGCCCAGGACGCTGTCGTTGTCGGCACCCCCGCTCGCATAATCGTCGCCTTCACCGCCATAGACGGTGTCGGCGCCGTAGTTGCCTTCGATGGTGTCGTTGCCGGCCTCGCCCATCAGCGAATCGTCGCCGAAGCCGCCATCGATCTTGTCGTTGCCGTTGCCGCCGAAGACCGTGTCCTGGTCGTTGCCGCCGCGGATGGTGTCGTTGCCCTCGCCGCCGAAGAGGGAGTCATCGCCACCTTCACCGAAGATGGAGTCATTGCCGGCTTCGCCCCGGACGGTATCGTTGCCGTTCCCGCCCGCCATCCAGTCGTTGCCGTTGCCGCCGAGGAGCGAATCCTCGCCGTCCCAGCCATAGATCGTGTCGTCGCCGTTCTCGCCGAAGACGGTGTCGTTGCCGTTGTCGCCCGAGATGTAGTCCTCGCCGTTGCCGCCATAGACGGAGTCGTTGCCGTTGCCGCCATAGAGGCTGTCATTGTCCTCGCCGCCGCGGATCGTGTCGTCGCCGGCGCCGCCTTCGATGAAGTCCTCACCCTCCTCGCCCAGCAGGCTGTCCTCCGCCAGGACCGTCTCGCCCTGCAGGTAGGCATCGCTGAAGCCGTCGCCATAGATGGAGTCGTCGCCCTGGCCGCCCAGGATGGTGTCGCGGGCGTCGACATAGTCGCCGCCTTCGCCGCCGGAGATGCTGCCGTCGCCGAAGATGGTGTCGTTGCCGTTGCCGCCGAGGATCGAATCGCGGGCGTCGATGGTGTCGTCGCCCTCATCGCCGAAGATCGAATCGCCGACGATGCTGTCGTGGCCGTCCTCGCCGTAGATCGTGTCCCGGTTGGAGATGCTGTCATTGCCGTTGTCGCCGTGGATATAGCCGCCCAGCACGGTGTCCTGATCGATGCCGGCACGGACGATGTCGTTGCCCGTGAGCGTGTCGTTGCCGTCGCCGCCGTAGAGCCGGTCGCCGACGATCCGATCGTCGCCGTCGGCGGTGATGTCGTCATTATCGGTGATGGCGTCGTTGCCGGCATTGCCCAGGATCACGCCGCCGACGAGCACATCGCTGCCGCCATTGCCGTTGATCGTGTCGGAGCCGTCGATCGTGTCGTCGCCGTCCTCGCCCAGGATGGAGTCGCCGAGGACGCTGTCGTCGCCCTCGCCGCCGAGGATCGTGTCGTGATCGAGGATCGCGTCGTTGCCGTTGCCGCCCAGGATCAGGCTGCCGACGATCGTGTCGTTGCCATCGTCGCCGGTGATCGAATCGCCGCCGTCGATGCTGTCGTCGTCGTCTCCGCTGAAGATCCGGTCGCCGAGGATCGAATCGTTGCCGTTGCCGCCGCTGATCTGATCGCGATCGGTGATCGTGTCCTCGCCCGCATTGCCGACGATCGCGCGGGAACCGAAGCCGATGACATCGTCGCCGTTGTCGCCGAAGATCGTGTCGTCGCCGATGATGGTGTCGTTGCCGGCCTCGCCGGCGATGGAGTCGCCGAGGATCGTGTCGTCACCGGTTCCGCCATGGATCAGGTCGCGGTCGATCAACGTATCGTCGCCGACGCCGCCGACGACGCTGTCGCTGCCGATGATGAAGTCGGAATCGGCACCGCCGTCGATCGTGTCGTCGTCGGTGAGCAGGTCGTTGCCATTGCCGCCGAAGATGCCCGAGCTGCCGGTGAGGGTGTCGTTGCCGTCGCCGCCGAAGACCAGGTCGTTGTCGGTGAGGGTGTCGTCGCCGTTATGGCCGCCATAGATGCCGCCGCGCACGATGTCGTCGCCGGCACCGCCGAAGAGCGTGTCGCCGCCGTCGGCCCAATCGTCGCCGTCGCCAGACATGATCGAATCGCCCACGATCCGATCGTTGCCATCGCCGCCCGTGATGCTGTCGCGATCGGTGACGATGTCGTCGCCGTTCTGGCCGAAGATGCGGCTGCCATAGATCGTATCGTTGCCGTTGTCGCCCGAGACCGTGTCGGCGCCGTCGATGCTGTCGTTCCCGTTCTCGCCGTCGATCCTGTCGGCGACGATGCTGTCGTTGCCGTCGCCGCCGGCGATGCCGTCACGATCGACGATCGTGTCGTTGCCGTTCTCGCCATGAATGGCCGAGCCGAGGATCGTGTCGTTGCCGTTGCCGCCGGTGATCGTGTCGCCGGACTGGATGCCGTCGTCGCCTTCGCCGCCAAGGATCGACTCGCCGAGGATCGTGTCGTCGCCCTCGCCGCCCTCGATGAGGTCGAAATCGGTGATCAGGTCCGCGCCGTTCTCGCCGTAGAGCAGGCCGCCGACGATCTTGTCGCTGCCGTTGTCGCCGAAGATCGTGTCGTTGGTGAGAATCGTGTCGTTCCCGTCGCCGCCGAGGATCTTGTCGGCGACGATGGTGTCGTCGCCGTTGTCGCCATGGACGAGATTCTGGCCGCTGATGCTGTCCGCGCCGTCGTTCCCGAAGATCTTGTCGCCGACGATGGTGTCCTCGCCGTCGCCGCCCGAGATCGTATCGAAAGCGTGGATCGTGTCGTCGCCGTTGTTGCCGAGGATCGCGCCGCCCAGGATCTTGTCGTTGCCGTTCTGGCCATAGATGGCGTCTTCGGAGAGGATGCTGTCGTCGCCGTTGCCGCCCCCGATGATGTCGCCGACGATCGTGTCGTCGCCGGTGCCGCCGGTGACGTAGTCCCCCGACTCGATGATGTCGTCGCCGTTGCCGCCCCCGATCTCGCCGGCGATCAGCTTGTCGTTGCCGTTGCCGCCATGGAGCTCGTCGTGGCTGACGATGCTGTCGTCGCCATTGCCGCCGAAGGTGATGCTGCCGACAACGGTGTCCTCGCCTTCGTCGGCCTGGAAATAGCCGTCATGGTGGAGCGTGTCGTCGCCGTCATCGCCGATGGTCTTGTCGCCGACGATCACGTCGTTGCCGGAGCCGCCATAGACGCTGTCATGGCCGAAGATCGAATCGTCGTCGGCATCGCCCTCGATCTTGCCGGCGAACAGCTTGTCCTCGCCGTCATTGCCGGTGATGAAGTCGGAGCTCTCGACGGTGTCGGCACCGTTGCCGCCGGCGATGATCGAGCCGATGACGACGTCGTTGCCGTTATCGCCCTGGAGGTAGTTGTCGCTGACGATGCTGTCGTCGCCCGCCTGGCCCATGATCTTGTCGCCGACCACGGTATCGTCGCCCTCGCCGCCGCTGCCGAAAGCGTCATGGTCGATCGTGTCGTCGCCGTCGGCGCCGCCCTTGCCGGAGAAGGGGTCGCCGCCGAAGACCTTGTCGCCCATCAGCATGTCGTTGCCGGCGCCGCCATACATCGTCTCTTCGCCGAAGATGGAATCGTCGCCCTGGCCGCCCGCGATGAAGCCGCCGAACAGCAGGTCCTTGCCGTTGTTGCCGAGCAGCTCGTCGCCGTCCTGGATCGTGTCGTCACCGGCGCCGCCGGTGACGGAATCGGCGAGGATCGTGTCGTCGCCGTTGCCGCCATAAAGGTAATCGCCGGAGACCAGGCTGTCGTCGCCGCCGCCGAGCTCCTCGTTGGCGCCGAGGATCTTGTCGTTGCCCTCCTCGCCCCAGATCTCGTCCTCGCTGACGACGGTGTCGTCGCCGCCCTTGCCGAAGATCTTGTCGCCGATCAGCGTGTCGTTGCCCGCGCCGCCGCGGATGGTGTCGCTGCTCGAGGCCTCGCTGTCGGCGGGCCCGGTGACCATGTAGCCGCCGATGACGGAATCGTTGCCGTCGCCGCCCAGGATCGAATCGTCGCCATGGAGCGTGTCGCTGCCGCCCTCGCCGCCCCAGAGCGTGTCGCCGTAGATGGTGTCGTTGCCGTCATTGCCCTCGATCGTGTCGTCGCCGCCGAGGCTGTCGTTGCCGGGGGTGCCGCTGGTCTTGTCGCCGAAGATCAGGTCGTTGCCGTCATTGCCCTGGATGGTGTCGTTGTCTTCGCCGCCGTCGATCGTGTCGTTGCCGTTGTAGCCGTAGATGGTGTCGTTGCCGTTGCCGCCCTCGACCGTGTCGTCGCCGTAGCCGGCCCAGACGTAATCGTTGCCGTTGCCGCCCTGGATGGTGTCGTTGCCGTCGCCGCCGTCGATATAGTCGTTGCCATCGCCGCCGAGGATCGAATCGTCGCCGTCCTCGCCATAGATTTCGTCGTTGCCGTCGCCGCCATCGATGGTGTCGTCGCCGTTCTCGCCGTAGATCTTGTCTTCGCCGTTATTGCCCTGGATCGTGTCGTTGCCGATCCCACCATAGATCTTGTCGTTCCCCTCGCCGCCCTGGATCGAATCCTCGCCGTTGTCGCCCCAGAGCTTGTCGTCGCCATTGTCGCCGAAGATCGAATCGTCGGCGTTGCCGCCGAAGATCGAATCACCGCCGTTGCCGCCATGGACGATGTCCTCGAGGTTGCGGCCGTGGATGGTGTCGTCGCCGTCATCGCCGAAGAAGCCGTGCTTCGGGTCGTAGAGGACTTCGTTGGCCTCGGTCTCGTTCGAGGGCAGCCAGACCTCGTCGTCGCTCTCCTGGGCGAAATAGAAGCAGTCCTCGTCATAGACGACGCCGACGGCGCCGGTGACGCTGTCGAAATCGACGCTGTCCGGATTGGGGGTGAAGAGGCAGATCAGCCCGTCGCGATCGAGCTTGTCGTCGGGCCCCGTGAGCGGTTCCGGCACGCCGTAGAGCAGCGAGGTCGGGCCGATCGGGCCCTCGTCACCCAGGCCGGCCAGCAAACCCGCCAGGCCGAAGGGGGTGAGGAAATGGCCGGTATTGGCGGCGCCGGTGCCGGCTTGCGCGCCGCCGGCCGCCGTCGGCAGCTCGATATCGCCGCCCAGCGCCAGCAGGAACTCGTCCATGGTCATGCCGACCAGGAGCACGACACCGCCATCGGGGGTGACGATCTCGACGCCCTCGGCCGTCTGGGTGACCTGCGACTTCTCGATGTCGAAATCGAGCTTGAGCTGGTCCCCGGCCGCGAGCTGGACCTCGACCTTCTCGTCGGCCGCGGGCTCCTTGACTTCCACCACCTTGGCCGCCGCGAGCTGCACCGCCGCCTCGGGGCTGGCAGGGCTCGCCGGCACGGGCACCGAGGCCGTCTGGGCCGTGCGTTCCGTAACCGGGGAGGAAACGGTCTGCTCGGCGGCAGCGGTCATCGGAGTGGTGGAGTCAGTCGCCATGGGAAGCCCCCGTTGTTGCGATGCGGCACCCCTCATGGGCACCGCCAGGCGGGGCTCGAATCCGAACCCTCGCGGCGGGGGAACATTACTTATCTGTTAACTTCAGCCTCAACGGAAGATTGACCTATTCCTATACATCCCGGTGATATTCACCGCACTTTGTTCATTTCGACTGTGGGTAACCCTTTGATCGATCAGCGCATAAATATTGGGTTCGCCTCAATCCCGCGAGGCCCGCGTCTTACCGATCCCTCATGAACAAGACGGTCGATTAATCAGGCGCAATCTCCGATCGGCGCTGTCGGGAGCGGCTCGGCAACCCCGAAATGGTCCCCAAACGAGACTGATTGCCGAAGAAAAAAGCGGGCGCCCCCAGACAGGGCGCCCGCCATGCAGTCGTGGTCAAAGGCCGTGTCTTGGCCGATCAGTTTGCCGTCGTGTTCACCGTGCTTTCGACCGCCACGTAGTTGCCCTGGTCGTCGGCGTAGATGTTGTAGTTCCCGCTGCCATAGACCGCCTGATCGGACAGCGTCACGTTCGAGGCCTGCAGCGTGAAGTGGTGGGTGGTGGTCGCATTGAGATTGAGCTGATCGCCGCTCTCGCCACGCACCACCAGGTCGATGGCGTTGCTGTTCCAGCTCTCGCCCGTCGTGCCGCCGAAGTCGAGAACGTCGGCAGCGTTGATCGTGACCGTATTGGCCGCGCCGCTGCGCATGTCGAGCATTTCGACGTTGCTGACCTGCTCATCGAAGGTCGTGAAGTTCTCGTTGCCGGTCACCTTCAGCGCATCATGGCCGTTGCCGCCGTCATAGTTGGCGTCGTGGTTGTTGAAGACGAGCTGATCGTCGCCATTGTCACCGAACAGCTGGTCGCCCGAGCTGCCGGCTCCGGTCAGCGTATCGTTGCCCTCGCCGCCATGCAGGGTGTCGTTGCCGCTGCCGCCATCGAGGCTGTCGTTGCCGGAGCCGCCGTCGAGCTGGTCGTTCTCGGCGTCGCCAGCCAGCGTGTCGTTGCCGGAGCCGCCGAACAACGTGTCGTTCTGATCGCCGCCCGACAAGCTGTCACTGCCGTCGCCGCCATCGAGGCTGTCCCGGCCATCGCCGCCGTAAAGCGTGTCGTTCTCGGTGCCTCCGAACAACGTGTCGTTGCCGTTGCCGCCGTAGAGCAGGTCGTTGTACTGGCCGCCGTCCAGCGAGTCGTTGCCGTTGTCGCCGTAGAGCGTATCCCCCTCGGTCCCGCCATAGAGCGTGTCGTTGCCGTTGTCGCCATGCAGCAGGTCGGACTGGCCGCCGCCATCGAGATTGTCGTTGCCTTCGCCGCCATTGAGCGTGTCGTTGCCGTCGCTGCCGAGCAGCAGGTCGTCGCCGCCTTCGCCATAGAGCAGGTCGGTGCCCACTTGGCCGAACAGCGTATCGTTGCCGTTGCCGCCGAAGAGCTGGTCGTTGTCGGCGCCGCCATCGAGGCTGTCGTTGCCGTTGCTGCCGAAGATGGTGTCGTTGCCCTCGTCGCCGAAGTAGGTGTCGTTGCCGTCGTCGTTCTTGCCTTCGAAGATGAGGTCATCGCCGGCACGGCCATGGCCGAAGTCGTTGCCGTCACCGCCCTGGAGGTTGTCGTTGCCGGTGCCGCCATCGAGCGTGTCGTTGCCGTCACCGCCCTTCAGCAGATCGTCGTCGATGTCGCCGACGAGGCTGTCGTTGCCGTCGTTGCCGAAGAGCGTGTCGTTGCCGTCGGCCCCGCCGTCGCCGATCAGCGTGTCGTCGCCGCCGCCGCCGTCGAGCGAGTCGGCCCCGTTGCCGCCCAGGATCACGTTGTTGAGGCTGTCGCCGGTGATCGTGTCATCGTAGTTCGAGCCCGTGACGTTCTCGAAGTTGCTGACCGTATCGCCCGCCGCATCGCCCAGCGTGCCCAGGGTGGTGCCGAGATTGACGACGATGCTGCTGCCCGCATGGGCATAGGTCAGCGTGTCGTCGCCGGCGTTGCCGCCGTCGAGACGATCCGCACCCGCGCCGCCCTCGATCTTGTCGTCGCCCTGGTCGCCGGTGATGTTGTCGTTGCCGTTGCCGCCGAAGATGGAGTCGTTGCCGGCGTCGCCCGAGATATGGTCGTTGCCGTTGCCGCCGTCGATCGTGTCGGCCTGGTCGTCGCCCTCGATGGTGTCGTCGCCCTCGCCGCCATTGATCAGATCGCTGCCCTCGTTGCCCGCAATGTGGTCGGCATCGCCGCCGCCGTCGATGGTGTCGGAGCCGGAGCCGCCCAGGATCGAGTCGACGCCGGTATCGCCATAGAGCTGATCGTTGCCGTTGCCGCCGAGGATCGTGTCCTGGTCGTCGCCGCCATGGACGGTGTCGTCGCCTTCGTCGCCATAGAGCGAGTCGTTGCCCTTGCCGCCGTAGATCAGATCGTTGCCGTTCTCCGCCAGGCCGTTGTCGCCGTGGATCGTGTCGTTGCCGTCGTTGCCCGCCAGCGTGTCGTTGCCGTTGTTGCCGAGGATGGTGTCCTCGCCGAGGCCGCCGTCGACGCTGTCGTTGCCGTTGCCGCCGAAGATCGTGTCCTGGTCGACATTGCCGTAGATGGTGTCGTTGCCGTTCTCGCCGAACAGCAGGTCGTTGCCGTCGAACAGAGTGGCGTCGCCGTCGATCGAGTCGTCGCCATCGCCGCCAAGGACGGTGTCGGCGCCGGCATTGCCGTAGATCGTGTCGTTGCCATTGCCGCCGAGCAGCGAGTCGTCGTTGTCGCCGCCGTCGATCGCGTCGTTGCCTTCGTCGCCGTAGATGGTGTCGTTGCCGTTGTCGCCCCACAGCAAGTCGTTGCCATTGTCGCCATGGACGCTGTCGTCGTTCTCGCCGCCATGGACCTTGTCGACGCCGTTGCCGCCGAAGATCGTGTCGTTGCCCCAGTCGCCGTTGATGGTGTCGTCGCCGTTGTCGCCGTAGAGCGAGTCGTTTCCGTTCCCGCCATTGAGGACGTCGTTGTCCTCGTTGCCGTGGATCGTGTCGTTGCCGAACCCGCCATAGATGGAGTCGTTGCCGTTGTCGCCGAACAGCGAATCTTCGCCATCGCCGCCGTAGATCGTGTCGTCGCCGGCGCCGCCATGGACATAGTCGTTGCCGTTGCCGGCATCGATCGAGTCGCTCGCGTCGACCGTCTCGCCGATCAGGCCGTCGTTGGCGCCCGGCGCATCGCCATAGATCGTGTCGTTGCCGTTGCCGCCGTAGATCGTGTCGCGGTCGTAGATGTAGTCGTTGCCGTTGCCGCCGTCGATAAGGCCGCCGCCGAGGATGGAGTCGTCGCCTTCGTCGCCCTGGATATAGTCGTTGCTGTAGATGCTGTCGTTACCGTCCCCGCCGAGGATGGAGTCGCCGACCAGCGTGTCATTGTTATCGCCGCCGCCGATGCCGTCCGCGTCGTTGATCTGGTCGTTGCCCGCGCCACCGGCGATCTGGCCGCCCAGAATGCTGTCGTCGCCACCCTCGCCAAAGAGCTGGTCGCCGTCGGAGATCGTGTCGTCGCCGTTGTCACCAAAGACGACGCCGCCATTGACCAGATCGGCGCTCAGTCCCGCATAGATGTGATCGGTGGAATAGATGTAGTCGCGGCCGTTTCCGCCGTGGATCGAATCGCCGACGATGCTGTCCTCGCCATCCGCCACGATGGAGTCCGCGTCGTAGATCGAGTCGTCGCCGTTGTCGCCCGAGATGCTGCTGCCCAGGATCACGTCATTGCCGGCGCCGCCGTAGATCGTATCGCTGTCGTCGATCCCGTCGTTGCCGTTGCCGCCCTCGATCGAACCGCCCAGGATCGAGTCATTGCCGTTCTCGCCGTAGATCGTATCGTGGTCGGAGATGCTGTCGTCGCCATCGCCGCCATTCAGCAGGCCGCCGATGATGTCGTCGTTGCCGTTCCCGCCGTAGATCGAGTCGGCGCCGTTCATATGGTCGTTGCCGTTGCCGCCAAAGATCGAATCGCCGACCAGGTCGTCAGTGCCGTCGCCGCCCGAGATCGTGTCCTGGCCGACCAGCTTGTCGTTGCCGTTGTCGCCGAAGATCGAGTCGCCGAGGATCGAGTCATCGCCGTTGTCGCCGGTGATGGTGTCGCCCGCGTAGACGCTGTCATTGCCTTCGCCGCCGCTGATGACGCCGCCGAGGATGATGTCGTCGCCGTCGCCGCCGCCGATGGTGTCGTGGCTCTCGACGCTGTCGTCGTCCTCGTTGCCCTCGATATGGTTGCCGGCGATCGTGTCGTCGCCCTCGCCACCCCAAATATGGTCATAGCCATAGATGGTGTCGTAGCCCTCGCCGCCATAGAGGCCGCCGCCGAAGATGGTGTCGGCATCGTCGCCGCCCAGGATCGTGTCGCCGCCGTTCAGATGATCGTCGCCGTTGGCGCCATAGACGTCGTCGCCGGCGATCGTGTCGCCGCCTTCGCCGCCAAGGATCGAGTCCCGGCTGTTGACATAGTCGTTGCCGTTCCCGCCATCGAGCCGGCCGCCATAGATATGGTCGTTGCCGTCGCCGCCGTCGATCGTGTCGTAACCGGTGAGATAATCGATGCCGTTGTCGCCGAAGATGCTGTCGCCGGCGATCGTGTCGTTGCCGCTGCCGCCGTCGATGCTGTCGTTGGCCCAGACGGTGTCGTTGCCTTCGTTCCCGTGGATCACGCCGCCGAGGATATTGTCCTCGCCGTTGTCGCCGGTGATGTGATCGCTGCTGACGATGCTGTCGTTGTCGTTGTTGCCGTTGATGGCGTTGCCGGTGATCCGGTCGTCGCCGTTGCCGCCACTGATGTCGTCGTGCGCATAGATGTCATCGTCACCATTGCCGCCGTAGACGAGCCCGCCGCTGATGGTGTCGTCACCCTCGTCGCCCGAGATATTGTCGTGGGTGTCGATGGAGTCGTTGCCGTTGTCGCCCTGGACCGTGTCGCCCAGGATGCTGTCGTCGCCGTTGCCGCCGGAGATGCAGTCGCCGGCGTCGATCGTGTCGTCGCCGTTCCCGCCGAGGATCAGGCCGCCATAGATGGTGTCGTCGCCGTCGTCGCCGGTGATGCGATCGTCGCTGCAGATCAGGTCGTTGCCGTCGCCGCCATAGATGACGTTGCCCTGGATGGTGTCCTGGCCTTCGCCGCCCGTGATGCGGTCGCCGGCATGGATCGTGTCGTCGCCCTTGTTGCCCAGGATGTTGCCGCCCAGGATGGTGTCGTTGCCGGCACCGCCCGAGATGTAGTCGTGGGTGCTGATCCGGTCGTCGCCGGTGTAGCCGTCGATCGAATCGCCCTGGATCGTGTCGTCGCCGTTGTCGCCGGTGATGCAGTCGCCCGCGTCGATCGTGTCGTCGCCGCCGCCGCCGTTGATGAAGCCGCCGAAGATCGTGTCGTCGCCGTTGCCGCCCGCAATATCGTCGGCGCTGCAGATCAGGTCGTCGCCGTCATCGGCCGAGACGAGGCCATAGCTGTCGCCGTAGATGGCGTCGCCGCCGATGGTGTCGTTTCCGCTTCCGCCCGAGATGTTGTCGCCGGCGTGGATCGTGTCGTCGTTCAGGTCGCCCTGGATCTTGCCGCCGAAGATGTTGTCCTCGCCGTCGCCGCCGCTGATGTCGTCGTGGCTGCTGATCCGGTCGTCGCCGTTCTGGCCGCGGACGGTGTCGCCGCTGATCGTGTCGTCGCCGTTGTCGCCCGCGATGCAGTCGCCGGCATCGATCGTGTCGTCGCCGTTGCCCCCGGCGATGTAGCCGCCCTGGATGGTGTCGTCGCCGTTGCCGCCCGCGATGACGTCGCTGGCGCAGATCAGGTCGTTGCCGTTGTCGCCGGTGATGGTGTCGCCGACGATGCTGTCGTCGCCGTCGCCGCCACGGATCGTGTCGCCGGCATGGATCGTGTCGTTGCCGACGCCGCCGGTGATCTTGCCGCCGAAGATCTTGTCGTCGCCGCTGTCGCCGTAGATCGTGTCGTGGCTGTCGATGCTGTCGTCGCCGTATTCGCCGGCCAGCTTGTTGCCGAGGACCGTGTCGTCGCCGTTGCCGGCCGACACATAGTCGCCGGCATAGATCGTGTCGTCGCCGCTCTCGCCGTAGATGAAGCCGCCGAAGATCTTGTCGTCGCCGTCGCCGCCATAGGCCGTGTCGTGGCTGGAGATGTAGTCGTCGCCCTCGCCGCCGTAGATGGCGTCGCCCTCGATCAGGTCGTTGCCGCGGCCGCCGCTCATATAGTCGCCGGCATAGACCGTGTCGTTGCCGTCGCCGCCGTCGATCTGGCCGCCGAAGATCTTGTCCTGGCCGTCCTCGCCGTAGATGTAGTCGTGGCTCTCGATGTAGTCGTTGCCGTCGTTGCCCGCGATGAGGTTGCCGATCAGCTTGTCGTTGCCTTTGCCGCCGTAGATGTCCTCGCCGGCATAGATCGTGTCGTCGCCCTTCTCGCCGAAGATCGAATCGCCGACGATCGAATCGTCGCCGTCCTCGCCGTAGATGTCGTCGTAGTTGACGAGATAGTCGTTGCCCGCGCCGCCGACGACCTTGCCGCCCACGATATAGTCGTTGCCGGTGCCGCCGTAGATGCAGTCGCTGTCGTAGATGGTGTCGTTGCCGGAATCGCCCTCGACCACGCCGCCGAGGATCCCGTCGTTGCCGGCGCCGCCGACGATCTTGTCGTCGTCCGAGATGTAGTCGTCGCCCTTGCCGCCGAAGATGGCGCTGCCGATCAGCTCGTCGCTGCCGTTCTCGCCGAAGATCTTGTCTTCGTCCTGGATGTAGTCGTCGCCGTTGCCGCCGTCGATATAGCCGCCGAGCACCACGTCCTTGCCGTTGCCGCCCGTGATGGAATCGTCGGCATAGATGGTGTCGTCGCCGGAACCCTCGGCCAGCGTGATGTCGGCGAACGCCACCGACTCCTCGAAGTCCTCGCAGTCGCACGGATCGAGATAGGCGACCAGCTTCTCGGCGCCGCTGACGCCTCCCTTGTCGCCGAAGATCACGTCGCCGATGATCTTGTCGTCGCCGTCCCCGCCCGAGATCGTGTCTTGCGCGAAGAACAGGTCGTCGCCAGGGCCGCCCACCATCTTGTCGCCCAGGATGGTGTCGTCGCCGGCGTCGCCCCAGATCCGGTCGTTCCCGTCGAAGACATCGTCCCCGAGGCCGCCGAACATCTTGTCGCCCACCAGCAGGTCCCGGCCCTTGCCGCCGAGGATCTTGTCGTCGCCGTGCAGCGTGTCGTCGCCGTTGGCACCGAGCAGCTTGTCGCCGTGGATGATGTCGTTGCCGTCCCCGCCCACCAGCGAATCGTCGCCGCCCAGGGAATCGTCGCCGTTCGAGCCGATCAGGTGGTCGCCGATGATGGTGTCGTTGCCCGCATCGCCCACCAGCGTGTCGTTGCTGCCCGCGAAGAAGAAGCTGTCGCCGCCGTTGCCGCCCTTGGCCGCGAACAGGCTGTCGCAGGTCCCGTCGCCGACCAGCTTGTCGTTGCCGGCGCCGCCCGAGACGATGTCGTTCAGCGCGCCGCCATAGATGGCGTCGTTGCCCTCGTCGCCGAAGAACCCGTGGTTCGGGTCGTAGAGGATCTCGTCGGCCTCGGTCTTGTTCGACGGCAGCCAGACGTGATCGTCGCCCTCGAGGGCGTGATAGAAGCAGTCCTCGTCATAGAACACGCCGACCGCGCCCGTGACGGAATCGAAGTCCACGCAGTCGTTGTTCGGCGTGAACAGGCAGTTGTGGAAATCGAGCTTGTCGATCGGGCCGGTCAGGGGCTCCGGCACGCCGTAGAGCAGCGAGGTCGGGCCGATCGGGCCGTTGTCGAACAGGCCGGCGAGCAGGCCCGCCAGGCCGAAGGGAGTGAGGAAGTGGCCGGTATTGGCCGCACCTGTGCCCGCCTGCGCGCCGCCGGCCGCGGTCGGCAGCTCGCCGACGCCCAGCGCCGCCAGGAACTCGTCCATGGTCATGCCGACCAGGAGCACGTGACCACCGTCGGGGGTGGTGATCTCGATGCCCTCGGGGGTCTCCGTCACTTCCGACTTGGCGATGTCGAAATCGAGCTTCAGCTGCTCGTCGGCCGCGACCTCCACCTTCACCGTCTCGCCGGCCGCCGGCTCGTTCACCTCGACCACCTTGGCCGCCGCCAGCTGCACCTCGCCCGGCTGCACCGCCGCGGGGGCTGCGGGCGCCGGGCCGGCGCCCGCAGCCGCTTCCGGTGCCGCCGGCGCGCCCGTGTGACCGTCGCTGCCGATACCCGCCGTGATGGGAGTGGTGCTGTCCGTCGCCATGATCTGCCCCCGAATAGGTCGATCGGCACCCCTCATGAGTGCCGAAATCCCGCGGAGTCTTGCCGCGGGCACGGCGGAAACATTAGCTATTTTTTAAGTAAATTGGATTGGATTCCTAGGGTGACCGATACATCAGGATGTGATTAACTGACTTTTAATCAAGCCGCCTCCGACTAAGGCCTTGGAAATATGGATCCGGACCAACGTATTTTCGGCAAAATCTGCAGTGGTTCGCCGAGCCGATAACTATCTAATACTTAATGACATTCTCGTGTTCATGGCGGTCCGGTCAGAGACCGGAAGAGGTTTTCGCGCTCGCCCTGCCCTGCGCCCGCGACCGTTGAGCGCGAGGGAGCCGCCTTCAGGCGGCATGGTTATAGGGAGCGTGATGTCTTCGGCGCGCGACGCGTCGTCGCCTCTCCGTCCCGTCAGGCGGATGTCACGGCTCGAGCGATCCCCGAAGTCCCAAAGGAAAAGCGGACGCCCCAGACAGGGCGCCCGCCATCGAAAGCCGCGAGGAAGGCGGGATCAGGCGCTGACGTCGAGATCCTGCTTGATCGCGATGAAGCTGTCGGCGTTGTAGGCGCCGGCGCTGCTGTAGTTGCCGCCACCGTTGTAGTAGCCCCACACCTCGTAGGTCACGCCGTCCACCACGGTGGTGACACCGGTGTTGTGATAGCCGGTATCGCTGCTGCTGGTGCTCAGGTTGCCGAGATGCACCTCGTCGTCGGAGCCGCCGCCGGTATCGCCCTTGACGAAGACCTGCAGGCTCCAGCTCTGCGACAGGAACGACGCCGTGGCCGTGTTGTTGGTGTCGTTATGCAGATCCAGCACGTCCGACAGGCTGAGATAGAGCGCGTCGTTGTCCTGCGTGCCGTCCGTCATATCGATCGTCTCGATGCTCGAGGTACGGCTCGCGTCGAGATCGAAGGTGCCGTTGGTGGCGATCAGCAGGGTGTCGAGGCCGTTGCCGCCATTGTGGTAGTCGCTGTCGCTGGCCGCGACCAGACGGTCGTTGCCCTCGCCGCCGTTGAGCGTGTCGGAGCCGCCCGAGCTGCTGCCGCCATAGAGGGTGTCGTCGCCCTCGCCGCCGAACAGCAGATCCAGACCGTCGCCGCCGTCGAGGCTGTCAGCACCGTTGCCGCCGTCGAGGCTGTCGTTGCTGTCCCCGCCATAGAGCGTGTCGTTGCCCTCGCCGCCGAACAACGTGTCGCGGCCGTTGCCGCCATAGAGCCAGTCGTTGTCGATGCCGCCGTCGAGGCTGTCGTTGCCCTCGCCGCCATACATCGTGTCGTTGCCTTCGTCGCCGAAGTAGGTGTCGTTACCGCTGTCGCTCTTCCCTTCGAAGAAGTAGTCGTTGCCGGCGCGGCCATGGCCGAAGTCGTTGCCGTCGCCGCCATAGAGCGAGTCGTTGCCGGTGCCGCCATCCATCGTGTCGTTGCCATCGCCGCCCTTCAGCAGGTCGTCGTCAATGTCGCCGACGAGACTGTCGTTGCCGGTATTGCCGAAGAGCGTGTCGTTGCCGTCGGCCCCGCCGTCGCCGATCAGCGTGTCGTCGCCGCCGCCGCCATCCAGCGAGTCGGCCCCGTTGCCGCCCAGGATCACGTTGTTGAGGCTGTCGCCGGTGATCGTGTCGTCGTAGTTCGAGCCCGTGACGTTCTCGAAGTTGCTGACCGTATCGCCCGCCGCGTCGCCCAGCGTGCCCAGGCCGGTGGCCAGGCTGACGGCGATGCCGCCGCCCGCATGGGCATAGCTCAGCGTGTCGTCGCCCGCATTGCCGCCATCCAGACGATCCGCACCCGCGCCGCCCTCGATCTTGTCGTCGCCCTGGTCGCCCGTGATGTTGTCGTTGCCGTCGCCCCCGAAGATCGAGTCGTTGCCGGCATCGCCCGAGATATGGTCGCTGCCGTTGCCGCCGTCGATCGTGTCGGCCTGGTCGTCGCCCTCGATGGTGTCGTCGCCCTCGCCGCCATTGATCAGATCGCTGCCCTCGTTGCCCGCAATGTGGTCGGCATCGCCGCCGCCGTCGATGGTGTCGGAGCCGGAGCCGCCCAGGATCGAGTCGACGCCGGTATCGCCATAGAGCTGATCGTTGCCGTTGCCGCCGAGGATCGTGTCCTGGTCGTCGCCGCCATGGACGGTGTCGTCGCCTTCGTCGCCATAGAGCGAGTCGTTGCCCTTGCCGCCGTAGATCAGATCGTTGCCGTTCTCCGCCAGGCCGTTGTCGCCGTGGATCGTGTCGTTGCCGTCGTTGCCCGCCAGCGTGTCGTTGCCGTTGTTGCCGAGGATGGTGTCCTCGCCGAGGCCGCCGTCGACGCTGTCGTTGCCGTTGCCGCCGAAGATCGTGTCCTGGTCGACATTGCCGTAGATGGTGTCGTTGCCGTTCTCGCCGAACAGCAGGTCGTTGCCGTCGAACAGAGTGGCGTCGCCGTCGATCGAGTCGTCGCCATCGCCGCCAAGGACGGTGTCGGCGCCGGCATTGCCGTAGATCGTGTCGTTGCCATTGCCGCCGAGCAGCGAGTCGTCGTTGTCGCCGCCGTCGATCGCGTCGTTGCCTTCGTCGCCGTAGATGGTGTCGTTGCCGTTGTCGCCCCACAGCAAGTCGTTGCCATTGTCGCCATGGACGCTGTCGTCGTTCTCGCCGCCATGGACCTTGTCGACGCCGTTGCCGCCGAAGATCGTGTCGTTGCCCCAGTCGCCGTTGATGGTGTCGTCGCCGTTGTCGCCGTAGAGCGAGTCGTTTCCGTTCCCGCCATTGAGGACGTCGTTGTCCTCGTTGCCGTGGATCGTGTCGTTGCCGAACCCGCCATAGATGGAGTCGTTGCCGTTGTCGCCGAACAGCGAATCTTCGCCATCGCCGCCGTAGATCGTGTCGTCGCCGGCGCCGCCATGGACATAGTCGTTGCCGTTGCCGGCATCGATCGAGTCGCTCGCGTCGACCGTCTCGCCGATCAGGCCGTCGTTGGCGCCCGGCGCATCGCCATAGATCGTGTCGTTGCCGTTGCCGCCGTAGATCGTGTCGCGGTCGTAGATGTAGTCGTTGCCGTTGCCGCCATCAATGTGGCCGCCGCCGACGATGCTGTCGTCGCCGTCGCCGCCCTCGATCCAGTCGCCGCTGTAGATGCTGTCGTTGCCGTCGTCGCCGAAGATGGAGTCGCCGACCAGCGTATCGTTGCCATTGCCGCCGACCATATAGTCATAGTCGTTGATAGCGTCGTTGCCCGCGCCGCCGGCGATCTGGCCGCCGAGCATCGAGTCGTCACCATCCTCGCCATACATATTGTCGCCGTCATAAATCGTGTCGTCGCCGGCGTCGCCGAAGATCACGCCGCCATTGACCACGTCTGCGGCCGCCCCCGCGTAGAGCCCGTCGTTGGCGTAGATATAGTCTCGTCCGTTACCACCATGGATAGAGTCGCCGACGATGGAATCTTCGCCGTCGGCCACGATGTAGTCGGAGTCGTAGATCGAGTCGTCGCCGTTGCCGCCATCGATATTGCTGCCGATGATGACGTCGTTACCGGCACCGCCATAGATGGTGTCACCATCATCGATCTGATCGTTACCCTCGCCGCCCGAGATCGAGCTGCCAAGCAGGTAGTCGTCACCGGAGCCACCTTCGATGGAGTCGCGGTCACTGATGCTGTCGTTGCCGGCGCCACCGTCGATCACGCCACCATTCACGGTGTCGTTGTCTTCGTAGGTGTAGATCAGGTCGCTGCCGACGATCTTGTCGTCGCCGTCATCACCGAAGATCGAATCGCCCACGACGCTGTCGGCACCATCGGTCTGGATGTAGTCCTGATCGGTGATGGTATCGTCGCCGGCGTCGCCGTGGATAAAGCTGCCGACGACCGTGTCGGCGCCTGCATCGCCATAGACCGTGTCGTTGTCGGTGATGTCGTCGTTGCCGTTGCCGCCGGAAATCGAGCTGCCGAGGATCGTGTCATCGCCGGCCCCGCCGAAGAGCGAGTCGTTGTCGGTGATGCAATCGTCGCCGTTGCCGCCGGCGAGAATGCCGCCATTGAGGCTGTCATTGCCGTCGTTGCCATAGATCGTGTCCTGGCCGAACAGCTTGTCGTCACCCTCGCCGCCGAAGATCGAGTCGCCGGTGACGATGTCGTTGCCGGAGCCGCCGCTGATATAGTCACGACCGGTCAGCTTGTCGTCGCCGTTGTCGCCGAAGATCGAGTCGCCGAGGATCGTGTCCTCACCCTTGCCGCCATAGATATTGTCGCCGGCATCGACCGTGTCGTCGCCGTTGCCGCCGGAAATGACGCCACCGAGGATCGTGTCGTTGCCGTCGTTCCCGAAGATGTCGTCACCGCTGTTGATGTAGTCGTTGCCGTCGCCGCCGCGGATTTCATTGCCGGCGATGGTGTCGTCGCCGTTGCCGCCCGAGATGCAGTCGCCAGCGTAGACCTGGTCGTCGCCGTCGTTGCCCTCGATCAATCCGCCGGAGATCGTGTCGTTGCCCTGGTTACCCTCGATGCGATCATCGCTGCAGATCAGGTCGTCGCCATTTTGCCCGTAGATGCCGTCGCCCTGGATCGTGTCGTTGCCGGAGCCGCCGGAGATATCGTCGCCGGCATGGATCGTGTCGTTGCCCGCGTCACCGAAGATCCAGCCGCCGGAGATGGTGTCCTCGCCATTGTCGCCGGTGATGTCGTCGCTGCTGCAGACGACATCGTTGCCGGCGCCGCCGGAGATGTTATTGCCGCTGATGACGTCGTCGCCATTGCCGCCCGAGATGCAGTCGCCGGCGTTGATGGTGTCTTCGCCATCGTCGCCGTAGATGTCGCCGCCGGAGATCGAGTCGTTGCCGTCATCGCCCTCGATGTGGTCCGCGCTGCAGATCAGGTCGTTGCCTTTGTTGCCTTCGATGGTGTCGCCCCAGATATGGTCGTTTCCAGCGCCCCCCGAGATGCGGTCTCCGGCATGGATCGTGTCGTCGCCGTTGCCGCCCGAGATGAAGCCACCAAAGATGCTGTCGTCGCCATTGTCGCCAGAAATGTCGTCGTCGCTGTGGATGCGGTCGTTGCCGCTGTCGCCATAGATGCTGTTGCCGGTGATGTCGTCGACACCATTGCCGCCCGAGATGCAGTCGCCGGCATCGATGGTGTCGTTGCCGGAACCGCCGGAGATATAGCCGCCATAGATGTCGTCGCGGCCGTCATCACCTTCGATGTGGTCGGCGCTGCAAATCAGGTCGTTGCCCTCGCCGCCGTAGATGGCGTCGCCGCCGATGGTGTCGTTTCCGCTTCCGCCCGAGATGTTGTCGCCGGCGTGGATCGTGTCGTCGTTCAGGTCGCCCTGGATCTTGCCGCCGAAGATGTTGTCCTCGCCGTCGCCGCCGCTGATGTCGTCGTGGCTGCTGATCCGGTCGTCGCCGTTCTGGCCGCGGACGGTGTCGCCGCTGATCGTGTCGTCGCCGTTGTCGCCCGCGATGCAGTCGCCGGCATCGATCGTGTCGTCGCCGTTGCCCCCGGCGATGTAGCCGCCCTGGATGGTGTCGTCGCCGTTGCCGCCCGCGATGACGTCGCTGGCGCAGATCAGGTCGTTGCCGTTGTCGCCGGTGATGGTGTCGCCGACGATGCTGTCGTCGCCGTCGCCGCCACGGATCGTGTCGCCGGCATGGATCGTGTCGTTGCCGACGCCGCCGGTGATCTTGCCGCCGAAGATCTTGTCGTCGCCGCTGTCGCCGTAGATCGTGTCGTGGCTGTCGATGCTGTCGTCGCCGTATTCGCCGGCCAGCTTGTTGCCGAGGACCGTGTCGTCGCCGTTGCCGGCCGACACATAGTCGCCGGCATAGATCGTGTCGTCGCCGCTCTCGCCGTAGATGAAGCCGCCGAAGATCTTGTCGTCGCCGTCGCCGCCATAGGCCGTGTCGTGGCTGGAGATGTAGTCGTCGCCCTCGCCGCCGTAGATGGCGTCGCCCTCGATCAGGTCGTTGCCGCGGCCGCCGCTCATATAGTCGCCGGCATAGACCGTGTCGTTGCCGTCGCCGCCGTCGATCTGGCCGCCGAAGATCTTGTCCTGGCCGTCCTCGCCGTAGATGTAGTCGTGGCTCTCGATGTAGTCGTTGCCGTCGTTGCCCGCGATGAGGTTGCCGATCAGCTTGTCGTTGCCTTTGCCGCCGTAGATGTCCTCGCCGGCATAGATCGTGTCGTCGCCCTTCTCGCCGAAGATCGAATCGCCGACGATCGAATCGTCGCCGTCCTCGCCGTAGATGTCGTCGTAGTTGACGAGATAGTCGTTGCCCGCGCCGCCGACGACCTTGCCGCCCACGATATAGTCGTTGCCGGTGCCGCCGTAGATGCAGTCGCTGTCGTAGATGGTGTCGTTGCCGGAATCGCCCTCGACCACGCCGCCGAGGATCCCGTCGTTGCCGGCGCCGCCGACGATCTTGTCGTCGTCCGAGATGTAGTCGTCGCCCTTGCCGCCGAAGATGGCGCTGCCGATCAGCTCGTCGCTGCCGTTCTCGCCGAAGATCTTGTCTTCGTCCTGGATGTAGTCGTCGCCGTTGCCGCCGTCGATATAGCCGCCGAGCACCACGTCCTTGCCGTTGCCGCCCGTGATGGAATCGTCGGCATAGATGGTGTCGTCGCCGGAACCCTCGGCCAGCGTGATGTCGGCGAACGCCACCGACTCCTCGAAGTCCTCGCAGTCGCACGGATCGAGATAGGCGACCAGCTTCTCGGCGCCGCTGACGCCTCCCTTGTCGCCGAAGATCACGTCGCCGATGATCTTGTCGTCGCCGTCCCCGCCCGAGATCGTGTCTTGCGCGAAGAACAGGTCGTCGCCAGGGCCGCCCACCATCTTGTCGCCCAGGATGGTGTCGTCGCCGGCGTCGCCCCAGATCCGGTCGTTCCCGTCGAAGACATCGTCCCCGAGGCCGCCGAACATCTTGTCGCCCACCAGCAGGTCCCGGCCCTTGCCGCCGAGGATCTTGTCGTCGCCGTGCAGCGTGTCGTCGCCGTTGGCACCGAGCAGCTTGTCGCCGTGGATGATGTCGTTGCCGTCCCCGCCCACCAGCGAATCGTCGCCGCCCAGGGAATCGTCGCCGTTCGAGCCGATCAGGTGGTCGCCGATGATGGTGTCGTTGCCCGCATCGCCCACCAGCGTGTCGTTGCTGCCCGCGAAGAAGAAGCTGTCGCCGCCGTTGCCGCCCTTGGCCGCGAACAGGCTGTCGCAGGTCCCGTCGCCGACCAGCTTGTCGTTGCCGGCGCCGCCCGAGACGATGTCGTTCAGCGCGCCGCCATAGATGGCGTCGTTGCCCTCGTCGCCGAAGAACCCGTGGTTCGGGTCGTAGAGGATCTCGTCGGCCTCGGTCTTGTTCGACGGCAGCCAGACGTGATCGTCGCCCTCGAGGGCGTGATAGAAGCAGTCCTCGTCATAGAACACGCCGACCGCGCCCGTGACGGAATCGAAGTCCACGCAGTCGTTGTTCGGCGTGAACAGGCAGTTGTGGAAATCGAGCTTGTCGATCGGGCCGGTCAGGGGCTCCGGCACGCCGTAGAGCAGCGAGGTCGGGCCGATCGGGCCGTTGTCGAACAGGCCGGCGAGCAGGCCCGCCAGGCCGAAGGGAGTGAGGAAGTGGCCGGTATTGGCCGCACCTGTGCCCGCCTGCGCGCCGCCGGCCGCGGTCGGCAGCTCGCCGACGCCCAGCGCCGCCAGGAACTCGTCCATGGTCATGCCGACCAGGAGCACGTGACCACCGTCGGGGGTGGTGATCTCGATGCCCTCGGGGGTCTCCGTCACTTCCGACTTGGCGATGTCGAAATCGAGCTTCAGCTGCTCGTCGGCCGCGACCTCCACCTTCACCGTCTCGCCGGCCGCCGGCTCGTTCACCTCGACCACCTTGGCCGCCGCCAGCTGCACCTCGCCCGGCTGCACCGCCGCGGGGGCTGCGGGCGCCGGGCCGGCGCCCGCAGCCGCTTCCGGTGCCGCCGGCGCGCCCGTGTGACCGTCGCTGCCGATACCCGCCGTGATGGGAGTGGTGCTGTCCGTCGCCATGATCTGCCCCCGAATAGGTCGATCGGCACCCCTCATGAGTGCCGAAATCCCGCGGAGTCTTGCCGCGGGCACGGCGGAAACATTAGCTATTTTTTAAGTAAATTGGATTGGATTCCCGCCCAAACCAATACATCATAGTGTGATTAACTGCTTTTTAAACGTGGGCTTTCCCCTAAGCTGCTGAAAACTAGATCGATATCGCTCGCATTTTCGGCGATCTCGCGGCGCCGCCCCATCCGACAACTCACCAATCCTTCACGAAATTCCAGAATTCATGAAGACGCGGTCATGGACGGGCGGCGGGCGGAAGGGGACGTCCTGCGCTTCCCCCTTGCCCTTGCATCCGGGCTCATTGAGCTCGGAAGGCGGACTGCAGGCCTGCACTCATATCAAGGAGCCGCGACGCGCGGGCCCGGCGTTCTCGAGCGGCCGCCGCCACAAAAAAAGCGGGCGCCCCCGGACAGGGCGCCCGCCGTTTGATCGAACCGATCGCGGGGTCGATCAGGAGGCGTTGACCGTCACCCCCTGCTCGATCGCCACCTGGTGTCCCTGATCGTCGGCATAGACATTGAAGGTGCCGCTGCCATAGGTCGCCGTGTCCGTCATGGTCATGGTGCCCAGCAAGGTGAAGTGGTGCGAGCTGGTCGCGTTGAGATTGACTGTATCGTGGGTGCCGCCCGTGTCTCCACGGATCACCAGACCGATCGCGGCGCTGTTGAAGGTTTCGCCCGTGCCGCCGTTCTGCGAGAAGTCGAGGACGTCGGCGGCGTTCAGCGTCACCGAGTTGGCGGCCCCGCTGCGTAGATCGAGCATCTCGATGCTGTTGGTGTTCTGGTCGAACGTCGTGAAGTTCTGGTTGCCGGTCACCTTCAGCGCGTCGTGCCCGTTGCCGCCGTCGTAAGTGGCACCGTGATCGCCGAACACGATCAGGTCGTTGCCGTTGTCGCCGAACAGCTGGTCATGCGAGTCGTCGGCACCCGACAGCGTGTCGTTGCCCTCGCCGCCGTGCAGCGTGTCCCTGCCGTCGCCGCCGTCGAGGCTGTCATTGCCGTTGTCGCCGTTGAGCTGATCGTTGCCCTTGCCGCCGAACAGCGTGTCGTTGTCGTCGCCGCCGCTCAGGGTGTCGTTGCCGTTGTCGCCCGAGAGGCTGTCGTTGCCGTTGCCGCCGGAGAGGCTGTCGTTGTCCCAGCCGCCGAACAGCGTGTCGTCGCCATCGCCGCCGATGAGCGTGTCGTTGCCGTTATCGCCGTGCAGCTGATCGTTGTCGGCACCGCCATCGAGGCTGTCGTTGCCATCGCCGCCGTAGATGGTGTCGTTGCCGGCGTCGCCGAAGAAGGTGTCGTTCCCACCGTCGAACTTGCCGTCGAAGATGTAGTCGTTGCCGGCGCGGCCATGGGCAAGATCGTTGCCGTCCCCGCCGTTTATGGTGTCGTTGCCATCACCGCCATCGAGCGTGTCGTTGCCGTTGCCGCCATAGATCAGGTCGTTGTCGACGTCGCCCAGGATGCTGTCGTTGCCGTTGTCGCCGTAGAGGGTGTCGTTGCCGTCGGCGCCCCCGTCGCCCAGGATGGTGTCGTCACCGCCACCGCCATGGATGAGGTCGGCTCCGTTACCGCCCAACAAGACGTTGTTGAAGTTGTCGCCCGTGATGGTGTCGTTGAAGTTCGAACCCGTCACATCCTCGAAATTGCTGACGGTGTCCGTGCCCTCCGCGCCGGTCGCGATGCCGGCGCCGAGATCGACGATGACCGAGCCACCCGCATGGGCGTAGCTGAGCGTGTCCTCTCCGGCATTGCCGCCGTCGAGCACGTCGTTGCCGTTGCCGCCCTCGATCTTGTCGTCGCCCTGGTCGCCGGTGATGTTGTCGTTGCCGTCACCGCCGAAGATCGAGTCGTTGCCCTGATCGCCGCTGATATGGTCGTTGCCGTTGCCGCCATCGATCGTGTCGGCGTTGTCGTCGCCCTCGATCGTGTCGTCGCCGTCGCCGCCATAGATCAGGTCGCTGCCTTCGTTGCCGGCCAGGTGGTCGTTGCCGTTGCCGCCATCGATCGTGTCGGAGTTGGCACCGCCCAGGATCGAGTCGTTGCCATTGTCGCCGAAGAGCTGGTCGTTCCCGTTGCCGCCGAAGATCGTATCCTGATCCTCGCCGCCATGGACGGTGTCGTCGCCTTCGTCGCCATAGAGCGAGTCGTTGCCGTTGCCGCCGTCGATGCTGTCGTTGCCGTTCTGGGCCAGGCCGTCGTCACCATGGATGGTGTCGTTGCCATCGCCGCCGGTTAGCGTGTCGTTTCCGCTGTTGCCCAGGATGGTGTCGTTGCCGTTGCCGCCGTCGACGCTGTCGTTGCCGTTGCCGCCCAGGATCGTGTCCTGATCGTCGCCACCCTCGATGGTGTCGTTGCCGTTCTCGCCGAAGAGGCTGTCGTTCAGGCCGCCGCCATCGATCGAGTCGTTGCCGTTGCCGCCATAGACGGTGTCGCCGCCGTCCCCGCCGAAGAGCGTGTCGTTACCGTTCTCGCCGAGGATGCTGTCATTGTCCCCACCGCCGTAGACGGAGTCGTCCCCCTCGCCACCGTAGATGGTGTCGTTGCCGTTGCCACCGTCGATGGTGTCGTTGCCGTTGTCGCCGTAGAGGGAGTCGTTGCCGTTGTCGCCGTTCAGGCTGTCGTCGCCCTCGCCACCCCGGATCGTGTCGTTGCCAGCACCGCCATAGAGCAGGTCGTTGCCGTTCTGGCCAAGGATCGTGTCCTCGCCATTGTCGCCGAGGACGGTGTCGTCGCCATCGTTACCGAAGAGGGTGTCGTTGCCGTCCCCGCCATGGATGGAGTCGTTGCCGTTATCGCCGAAGATCGAGTCGTTGCCGTTCTCGCCATAGATCACGTCGTTGCCGGCACCGCCATGGATGAAGTCGTTGCCGTTGCCGCCATAGATCAGATCGCCGGCATAGACCGTCTCGCCGAACAGCCCGTCATTGGGGCCGGGCCCGTCGCCATAGATAGTGTCGTCGCCGTCGCCGCCATAGAGGAAATCGTTGGCATAGACGACGTCGTTGCCGTCGCCGCCGTCTATGAAGCCGTCGCCGACGATGGAGTCGTTGCCGTTGCCCCCCTCGATCTGGTCGTAGGCGAAGATCAGATCGTTGCCGTTGCCGCCGATGATCGAGTCGCCGACCAGCGTATCGTTGCCCTCGCCGCCGCCGATCCAGTCGTTGTCGACGATGAAGTCGTTGCCATCACCGCCGGCAATCTGGCTGCCGAGCACCGTATCGTCGCCGCTGCCGGCGTCGAGATGATCGCCGTCGAAGATCTGATCGTCGCCGGCGCCGCCGTCGATCCGGCCGCCGTTGACCGTGTCGTTGTCGATTCCGGCGTAGATGTGATCCATCGCGACGATGTAGTCCTGGCCGTTGCCGCCGCGGATGGAGTCGCCGATCACGCTGTCATTGCCGTCGGCCACGATGGAGTCGTTGTCGTTGATCGTGTCGTCGCCGTCGCCGCCGTCGATCGAGCTGCCGACGATGGTGTCGTCGCCGGCCTGACCATAGATCGTGTCGTTGTCGGTGATGTCGTCGTTGCCGTTCCCGCCGTCGATCTGGCTGCCGAGAACGGTGTCGTTGCCGTCGCCCGCCAGGATGTAGTCGTTGTCGGTGATGCAATCGTCGCCCTCGCCGCCGGCGATCAGGCCGCCGACGATCGTGTCGTCGCCATTGCCGCCGTCGATGGAGTCGGAGCCCACGATCTTGTCGTTGCCGTTGCCGCCGAAGATGCTGTCGCCGAGGATCGAGTCGCTACCCTCGCCGCCATAGATCGTGTCCTGGCCGAACAGCTTGTCGTCGCCATTGTCACCGAAGATCGAGTCACCGGCGATCGTGTCGTTGCCGTTGTCGCCGCTGATGTAGTCGCCGGCACGGACGGTGTCGTTGTCCTCGCCACCCGAGATCTGGCCGCCGAGGATGTAGTCGTCGCCGTTGTTGCCGTTGATGCCGTCGTAGCTGACGACACTGTCGTTGCCGTCGCCGCCGTAGATCTGGTTGCCCTCGATGCTGTCGTTGCCTTCCCCGCCGTAGATGCCGTCGCCGGCATAGATCGTGTCGTCGCCGTTGTTCCCGGCGATCAGGCCGCCGTGGATCGTGTCTTCGCCGGCGTCGCCGAAGATCGTGTCGTGGCTGGTGATCACGTCGTTGCCGTCGTTGCCCTGGATCTCGTCGCCGCGGATGGTGTCGTTGCCGTCGCCGCCCGAGATATAGTCGTCGGCATTGATCGTGTCGTTGCCGGCACCGCCGGTGATCTTGCCGCCGAAGATCGAGTCGGCGCCGTTGTCGCCGTAGACGTTGTCCTGGCTGTAGATGCTGTCGTCGCCGTCGCCGCCGCTGATGGCGTTGCCGTCGATCGTGTCGTTGCCCGACCCGCCGCGGACATAGTCGCCGGCATAGATGCTGTCGTTGCCGTTGTCGCCGGCGATCTGGCCGCCCGAGATCAGATCGTCGCCCTTGCCGCCGTAGATGTCGTCGTGGCTGCTGACATAGTCGTTGCCGTTGCCGCCTTGGATGTCGTCGCCGGCAATCGTGTCCTTGCCGTCGCCGCCCGAGATGCAGTCGTGGGCATCGATCGTGTCGTCGCCGTTCCCGCCCGAGATCTCGCCGCCAAGGATCGAATCGTTGCCGTTGTCGCCGTAGATGTCGTCGGAGCTGTCGATGCTGTCGTTGCCGTTGCCGCCCTCGACGGTGTTGCCGGCAATCGTGTCGTTGCCCGACCCGCCCGAGATGCAGTCGCCGGCATAGATGGAGTCGTCGCCGTTGTCGCCGGTGATGCTGCCGCCGAAGATCGAATCCTCGCCGTCGTCGCCAGCGATGTCGTCGTGGCTGCTCACATAATCGTTGCCGTTGCCGCCGGTGATCCGGTCGCCGGCGATCGTGTCGTCGCCGTTGCCGCCCGAGATGCAGTCGCCGGCATAGATGCTGTCGTTACCGTTGTCGCCCGAGATGAAGCCGCCGGCGATCGAATCGTCGCCGTCGTCGCCGTCGATCCGATCGTGGCTGCAGATCAGGTCGTTGCCGTCGGCGGCGTTGTCGCCCCAGATATCGTTGCCGGCGATGGTGTCGTCGCCCGAGCCGCCGGAGATATCGTCGCCGGCATCGATCGTGTCGTTGCCGTTGTTGCCGCCGATCTTGCCGCCGAAGATGGTGTCGTCGCCGTTGTCGCCGGTGATGTCGTCGTGGCTGCTGATCGAGTCGCTGCCGTCGCCGCCGTGGATCACGTCGCCATCGATGGTGTCGTCGCCATTGCCGCCGGAGATGCAGTCGCCGGCATAGATGCTGTCGTTGCCGCTGCCGCCGGCGATGTTGCCGCCCTCGAGCGTATCGGCGGCGTCGTTGCCCTCGATATGGTCGTAGGCATAGATCAGGTCGTTGCCGTCGCCGCCGGCGATGGAGTCGCCCACGACCAGGTCGTTGCCGGCGCCGCCATAGATATCGTCGCCGGCATTGATCGTGTCGTTGCCATTGTCGCCGAATATCCGGCCGCCCTCGATGATGTCGTCGCCGTTGTTGCCGGCGATGTCGTCGTGGCTGTCGATGCTGTCGTTGCCGTCGCCGCCGAAGATGGCGTTGCCTTCGATGCTGTCGTCGCCGTTGCCGCCGCTGATGCAGTCGCCGGCATAGATGCTGTCGTTGCCGCTGCCGCCCTGGATCTTGCCGCCGAAGATCGTGTCGGCGCCGTTGTCGCCATCGATCTGGTCGTGGCTGGAGATATAGTCGTCGCCGTTGTTGCCGTTGATCTGGTCGCCGTTGATGACGTCGTTGCCGGACCCGCCGGAGATTCCGTCGCCGGCATAGATCGAATCGTCGCCGTTGCCGCCGGAGATCCCGCCGCCGAAGATCGAATCGTCGCCGTTGTCGCCGCGGATCGTGTCGTAGCTGTTGATATAGTCGTTGCCGTCGCCGCCGTGGATATCGTTGCCTTCGATCGTGTCGTCGCCGTTGCCGCCCGAAACGTAATCGCCGGTGTTGATCGTATCGTTGCCGTTGTCGCCGTCGATCTGGCCGGCGACGATCGAATCGTCGCCGTCGCCGCCGTAGATGTAGTCGCGGGAATAGATGTAGTCGTTGCCCTCGCCGCCCGAGATGGCGTCGCCGACGATCTTGTCTTCGCCTCTGTTCCCGTAGAGTTCGTCCCCGGCATAGATCGTGTCGTTGCCGGAATCGCCGTCTACCTTGCCGCCGAAGATCTTGTCGTTGCCGTCGCCGCCCGAGATGTCGTCGTAAGAGTCGATATAGTCGTTGCCGTCGCCGCCCGAGATGAAGTTGCCGGCCAGCGTGTCGTCGCCGTTGTCGCCATAGACGTCGTTGCCGGCATAGATGGAGTCGTTGCCGTCATTGCCGAAGACGAAGGCGCCGAAGATCGAATCGTTGCCCTCCTCGCCGTAGATCGTGTCCTTGTTGAAGATCAGGTCGTTGCCGTCGCCGCCATAGATCTCGCCGCCGCCGATGGTGTCGTTGCCGCTGCCGCCGTAGATCTTGTCGTCGTTGCTGATGGTGTCGTTGCCGTCCTCGCCCTGGATGTAGCCGCCGAGGATCGAATCGTCGCCGGCCCCGCCATAGATCTTGTCGTCGTCCTGGACGTAGTCGTTGCCGGCGCCGCCCGAGATGTAGCCGCCGACGATCTTGTCCGCGCCGTCCTCGCCATAGATCGTGTCGTCGTCGTAGATGACGTCGTCGCCGTTGCCGCCGAGGATGAGGCCGCCGACCACGAGGTCGTTGCCGGCGCCGGCGGTGATGTAGTCGTCGGCATAAACCGTGTCGTCGCCCGCGCCCTCGCTCAACGTGACGTTGGCGAAGGTGATCGAATCCTCGAGATCGTCGCAATTGCAGGGATCGAGATAGGCGACGAGCTTGGTCGCGTCCGCGCCGCTCTTGTCGCCGAAGATCGCGTCGCCGAAGATCTTGTCGCTGCCGCTGCCGCCGTCGATCGTGTCCTCGGCGTTGAACAGGTCGTTGCCGGGCCCGCCGAACATCTTGTCGCCGGTGATCGTGTCGTCGCCGCCGCTGCCGAGGATCCAATCCCGGCCGGTGAAGACGTCGTCGCCGAGGCCGCCGACCATCTTGTCGCCGACGAGGATGTCGTTGCCCTCGCCGCCGTCGATGGTGTCGTCGCCATGCAGCGTGTCGTCGCCACCGGAGCCCAGCAGCTTGTCGCCCACCACCAGGTCGTTGCCCTCGCCGCCGACGAGCGAATCGTCGCCGCCGATGGAATCGTCGCCGTTGGTGCCGATGATGTGGTCGCCGATGATGGTGTCGCTGCCGGCGTCGCCGACCAGCGTGTCGTTGCTGCCGGCGAAGAAGAAGTCGCCGCCATTGCCGCCCTTGGCGGAGAAGAGGCTGTCGCAGGTCGTGTCGCCGACCAGCTTGTCGTTGCCGGTGCCGCCGGAGACGATGTCGTTCAGCCTGCCGCCGAAGATCTTGTCGTCGCCGGAATCGCCGAAGAAGCCGTGATTGGGGTCATAGAGGATGGCGTCGGCGTGGGTCTGGTCGCTCGGCAGCCAGACATGATCGTCGCCTTCCTTGGCGTGATAGAAGCAGTCGGGGTCGTAGAACACGCCGACCGCACCCGTCACGGAATCGAAATCCACGCAGTCGTTGTTCGGCGTGAACAGGCAGTTGAGGCCGTTGTCCAGCTTGTCGGGCGGGCCGGTCAGGGGTTCCGGCACGCCATAGAGCAGCGCCGTGGGTCCGATCGGGCCGTTGTCCAGAAGGCCGGCGATCAGACCCGCCAGGCCGAAGGGGGTGAGGAAGTGGCCGGTATTGGCCGTGCCCGTGCCGGCCTGGGCTCCGCCAGCGGCAGTGGGCAGCTCGCCCACGCCCAGGGCCGCGAGGAACTCGTCCATGCTCATGCCGACCAGGAGCACATGACCGCCGTCGGGGGTCGTGATCTCGATGCCGTCGGGGGTCTCCGTCACTTCCGACTTGGCGATGTCGAAATCGAGCTTCAGCTGCTCGTCGGCCGTGACCTCCACCTTCACAGTCTCGCCGGCGGCGGGCTCGTTCACCTCGACGACCTTGGCGGCCGCGAGCTGCACCTCGCCCGGCTGCACGGCGTCTGCCTGGTGGGCCTGACCTTGAGGGTCGGCCGCGGCAGCGCCCGGCTGGGTCTGGACCTGCGCGGTCGCGTCCGGATGCGCCTGCGTGGCGCTGTGCGTGTCGGAGCTCGACGCGGTCTGATCCTGGCCGGCAGAGATCGGAGTGGTGGAGTCGGTCGCCATAATTGCCCCCCTGGATGGGTGCGGCGCGCCTCATGCACGCCGCCAGCGCGCGGGACCTCCCGCTTTCGCTGTGGCAAAAATTAGCGATCTCTTAAGGGCCAACAATGTTAATGCGGACTAAATCGATACACCCCAATGGTAGATGGAGGTATTGTAATTTTTGCCATCCGATAAGCCGCTGAGCTTCATGAACTATTAGAAAGAATTCGCGGCAAAACCCGCTCGAATGCGGTTCTGCGCGGCCGTCGGAACAAGAATCGAGGCGCTCTTCGGGCATTGCCGCCGGCGCGATGACGCGCGATGGCTTCGCGATACGAAAGCGGGCGCCGAGACGTCCGGCGCCCGCCCTCACCGAGCCGGCCTGAAGGCCGCTCGCACGCGATCAGCTGTCGACGACCGTGACTCCCTGCTCGACCGCGACCGTGTGCGTGCCGTCGCTATAGACATCGTAGGCCGCGCCGCCATAGGCGGGATCGCTCAAGGCCACGCCGCTCGCCTGCAGCGTGAAATGAACGCCGCCGGTGCTTTGCAGGCCGACACTGTCGCCGCCATCGCCTCGAGCCACGAGATCGATCGCCTGGCCGTTCCAGCTTTCGCCCGTCGCGCCGCCGAAACCGACGATGTCGGCGGCGTTCAACGTCACGCTGTTGGCCGCACCGCTGCGCAGGTCGAGGACCTCCAGGCCGCCGGCGTTCGGCACGGCCGCGGTGAAATCGACATTGCCCGAGATCGCCAGGCTGTCGATCCCGCCATCGCCCTCGTAGCGGTCCCCGAGCCCGTTGAAGACCAGGATGTCGTTGCCGTCGCCGCCGAAGAGCTGGTTGAGGCCGCCGCCGCCATCCAGCGTGTCGTCGCCATCGCCGCCGGTGAGGGTGTCGTCGTTGCCGCCGCCCGCGATCCGGTCGGCGCCTTCGTTGCCCGACAGCAGATCGTTGCCCTCGCCGCCCTCGATCTCGTCGTCATCCTCGCCGCCCGAGATCTGATCGTCGCCGGCATCGCCGAAGAGCCCGTCATGGCCGCCGACGGCCGTGATGAAGTCGTTGCCGTCGCCGCCATGGACGGTGTCGTCGTCGGGGCCGGCCTGGAGGGTGTCGTCCCCGGCGCCGCCGAGGATCGAATCCGTGCCGCCGCCGCCGATCAGGACGTCGTGGCCGTTGCCGCCGTCCAGCGTATCGTCGCCATTGCCGCCATCGAGCGTGTCATTGCCGTTGTCGCCGCGCAGCAGGTCGTCGCCGCCGCCGCCGACCACGGTGTCGTGGCCCTCGCCGCCCACCACCGAATCGTCGCCATTGCCGCCGATCAGCGTGTCGTTGCCATTGTCGCCATAGAGCGTGTCGTCGCCCTCGCCGCCCTTGACGGTATCGTTGCCGCCCCAGGCCAGGAGCCGGTCGTTGCCCTCGCCGCCGACGATGGAATCGGTCCTGTTGTCGCCGAAGATGGTGTCGTCGCCGTCGCCGCCGCTGATGGTGTCGAAGCCGTTGCCGGCGTGGATCTCGTCGTTCCCGTTACCGCCATCGATCGTGTCCGGACCCTTGCCGGCGTAGATCGTGTCATCGCCGTCGCCGCCGAGGATCGTGTCCCCGCCCGCGCCGGCATAGATCAGGTCGTTGCCGGCATCGCCCTTGACGATGTTGTGGCCTTCGCCGGCCAGCAGCGTGTCGTCGCCTTCGCCGCCGACGATGGAATCGTCGCCCCAGCCGCCGACCACGGAATCGTTGCCGTTGTCGCCCTGCAGCGTGTCGTTGCCCCGCCCGCCGTCGAGCGTGTCGTCGCCGGTCCAGCCCAGGATCCGGTCGTTGCCGTTGTCGCCGTGGATGCGGTCGTCGGCGACGTCGCCGAACACGGTATCGTCGCCGTTGCCGCCGCGGATGGTGTCCTGCCCGTTGCCGGCATGGATCTCGTCATCGCCGTTGCCGCCGAGGATCGAATCGTCGTCGAACTGGCCGTAGATGGTGTCGTCGCCGTTCCCGCCGTTCAGCGTGTCGTCGCCGTTGCCGCCGAGGATGCTGTCATTGCCGTTGCTGCCGGTGATGCGGTCGTCGCCGTTGCGACCGTCCAGCGTGTCGTTGCCCCCACGGCCGTCGATCGTATCGTTGCCGTTCGTCCCGGCGAGATATTCGGAGAACCAGTTGCCCTGGATATGGCGCCCCTTGTCGCCGAGCGTGCCGTAGTGATTGCCGTTATTGCCATAGCCATAGGCAGCGTCGTTGCGCTGGGAGGACGAACCGCTGGACATGATGAGCCCCTGGTCTGCGCGGCGCCTTGTTCACCTGGGCCTCGGGTGAGCGACCTTGTCGCCATCGGCGCGCGGGGCGCCAAGCTAACGAACCGCTCATGCGCCGCTCAACATGGTTGTTAAGCGAGCCTACATATCGGAGTGATAGGTCCGGAAATTGTCACCGGGCGTCGCGGCGACGCGGGCAAACGGCGCCACGGCGTCCCTCTTTTGCCACAGCGCGGAACCGGTTGTGACGTCGCGCCGCCACAGCGGCGTCACGCGGACCCGTTGTCCGGTGACGCCGCCGTGCGCGGCATTGGCCTCGTCAGGTGGCGGTCACGGTCACGCCCTGCTCGACGGCGACCTGATGCGTGCCGTCGCTATAGACGTCGTAGAGCGTGCCGCCGCCGTAGGCCGGATCGCTCAACGCCACGCCGCTCGCCTGCAGCGTGAAGTGGGCGCCGCCGGTCTCCTGCAGATCGACATGGTCGCCGCCCCCGTCGCCGCGCACGACGAGGTCGATCGTATGCCCGTTCCAGCTCTCGCCCGTCGTGCCGCCGAAATCGACGACATCGGCGGCGTTCAGGCCGACGCCGTTTGTCGAGCCGTTGCGCAGATCGAGGATCTCGATCCCGCTGGCCGTGGGTCCCGAGGCGGTGAAATCGACGGTGCCTGAGATCGCCAGGCTGTCGATGCCGCCGCCGCCATCGTAGTGGCTGTCGATTGCGCCGAAGACCAGGGTGTCCTCGCCCTCGCCGCCGAAGAGCCGGTCGAGCCCGCCTCCGCCGTCGAGGCTGTCGTCGCCCGATCCGCCCTCGAGCGTATCGCCGCCGCCGCCGCCGCGAATCTGGTCCTGGCCGTCATTGCCCAGCAGATGGTCGTTACCCTCGCCGCCGACGATCACGTCGTCATCGTCGCCGCCGAAGATCACGTCGTCGCCATTGTCGCCGAGGAGGCTGTCATGGCCGCCGGCTGCGATGATGGAATCGTTGCCGTCCCCGCCATGGACCGTGTCGTCGTCGGGCCCGGCCTGGATCGTATCGTCGCCGGCCCCGCCGAGGATCGAATCGGAGCCGGTGCCGCCGGCGAGCAGGTCGTTGCCGTTGCCGCCATCGAGCGTGTCGTTGCCGTCGCTGCCGTCGATAGTGTCGTCGCCGTTATCGCCATGCATGAGGTCGTCGCCGGACTGGCCGAAGATGGCGTCGTTGCCCTCGCCGCCGACGGCCGAATCGCCGCCGTCGCCGCCGAGGATGGAATCGTTGCCGTTGTCGCCATGCAGGGTGTCGTTGCCGTCGCCCCCATGGAGCGTGTCGTCGCCGTCGAATCCCACGAGGCGATCGTCGCCATTGGCCCCGGCGATCAGATCGTCGCCGCTGTCGCCGAAGATCGTGTCGTCGCCGTTCTCGCCCAGAACGGTGTCGTTCTCGTTGCCGGCATGGATCTCGTCGTTGCCGGCGCCGCCCAGGATCGAATCGTCGCCGAACTGGCCATAGACGAGATCGTTGCCGTCGCCCCCCAGCACCGTGTCGTTGCCGGACTGGGCGAGGATGAAGTCGTCGCCATTGTCGCCTCGGATCAGGTCCTGGCCGTCGCCCGCCATCACGGTGTCGATGCCGTTGCCGCCCACGACGGAATCGTCGCCGATGCCGCCGAGGATCGAATCGTCGCCATTGTCGCCGTGCAGCGTATCGTTGCCCTCGCCGCCATCGAGCGTATCTTCGCCGTCAAACCCGACGAGACGGTCGTCGCCATTGGCCCCGATCACGAGATCGTTGCCGCTGTCGCCGAAGACCGTGTCGTTGCCGTTCTCGCCCAGAACGGTATCGTCCTCGCTGCCGGCATGAACCTCGTCATTGCCGGCGCCACCCAGGATCGAATCGTCGCCGAACTGGCCGTAGATGGTGTCGTCGCCGTTGTCGCCCTTGACGACATCCGCGCCCTCGCCCGCGAGAACCATGTCGGCACCGTTCCCGGCCACGACCGAATCGTCGCCGATGCCGCCGAAGATGGAATCGTCGCCGGTGTCGCCATGCAGCGTGTCGTTGCCGTCGCCGCCGTCGAGCGTGTCGTTGCCTTCGAAGCCGACCAGGCGGTCGTCGCCGTTCTGGCCGAAGAGACGGTCGTCGCCGGTGTCGCCGAAGACCCGGTCGTTGCCGTTGCCGCCCAGGATCGTGTCGTCGTCGTTGCCGCCATGCAGATTGTCGTTGCCCTCGCCGCCGAGGATCGAATCGTCGCCGAGCGAGCCGAAGATCGTGTCGTCGCCATTGTCGCCTTTGACAATGTCGTCGCCCCCGCCCGCTTCGACCATGTCGGCACCGTTGCCGGCCACGACAGAATCGTCGCCGATCCCGCCGATGATGGAATCGTTGCCATTGTCGCCGTGCAGCGTGTCGTTGCCGTCGCCGCCGTCGAGCGTGTCGTTGCCTTCGAAGCCGACCAGGCGGTCGTCGCCGTTCTGACCGGACAGGCTGTCGTCGCCGGTATCGCCGAAGATCTGGTCGTTGCCGTTGCCGCCCAGGATCGTGTCGTCGTCGCTGCCGCCATGCAGATTGTCGTCGCCCTCGCCGCCGAGGATCGAATCGTCGCCGAGCGAGCCGAAGATCGTGTCGTCGCCATTGTCACCGGTCAGCGTGTCCTCGCCCCGGCCGCCTTCGATACTGTCGGCCCCGTCGCCGCCCTGGATCAGATCGTTGCCCAGGCCGCCGCTGACGATGTCGTCGAGACCGCGGCCGAAGATCGTGTCGTCGCCGTCGTTTCCGAAGAAACCATGCAGCGGGTCGTAGAGGATCTCGTTGGCCTCGGTGATGTTGGAGGGCAGCCAGACCTCGTCGTCCCCCTGCTTGGCGAAATAGAAGCAGTCGGGGTCATAGATCACGCCTACCGCGCCCGTGACGGAATCGAAATCGACGATGTCCGGATTCTCGGTGAAGAGGCAGTTCAACCCGCCGGTTCCCGCAGCGGCCAGATCGAGCCGGTCGGGCGGCTCGGGCAGCGCCTCCGGGACACCGTAGGCGAGAGCGGTCGCGCCGAGCGGGCCGTTGGCGCCGAGCCCGGCCAGGAGGCCGGCGAGGCCGAACGGCGTCAGGAAATGTCCCTGGTTGGCGGCACCGCCGCCCGCGGCCGTGCCGCCCGCGGCCGTCTGGACCCCGGTGATGTCGCCGCCGCCCAGCGCCACCAGGAACTCGTCCATGGTCATGCCATGCAGCAGCACGGTGCCGCCGTCGGGCGTCACGATCTGGACGCCGTCCGCGGCCTCCGAGATCTGCGACTTGTCGATATCGAAATCGAACTTGAGCTGCTCCTGGGGCTGGACATCGACCTCGATTTTCTCCCCGGCCGGGGGCTCCTTCACCTCGACGGCCAGCGCCTGGGCGATCTGCTCCTGCTGCGGGTGGATGTCGGCCGGCGATGTCTCGCCCGGCGGCGGCGCAACGCCCGAGGGCGTTGCCGACGCGCCGGAACCGCTGGCGGGGGCGGGAGCGCTATGGTCGGTGTGGGAAACAGGCTGGCTCGGATCGAGAGAAAAAGGAACGGCGCTGTCGTTCGACATCGGGAACTCCTGTTTTAATTCGGCACGCTTCTCCCCCGGGGCGGGCGACATCACCGTCGCCACCTGCGCATTCATCAGTCACTCAATGAAGATTTCGACTCCCCCAGGTGAGAACTGCCCGACACTCCAAGACCCCGTGGCCGGAATTTGCCACAACGCAGCCCCTCACTACCTAACCCGATATGGATCAGCCTCAGCATTGCCACCGTATCTGCGCCCATGGCGCACGACGCCACAGACGCATCACACGGCGTTGTGAGTTGGGACAGGTTTCGTGACGGATTAGACCGTCACGGCGACGCCTTGCTCGATCGCAACCTGATGGCTGCCGTCGCTGTAGACGTCATAGAGCGTGCCGCCGCCATAGGCCGGATCGCTCAGCGTCACGCCGCTCGTCTGCAGCGCGAAATGCGTCCCGTTCGTCGCCTGGAGATGGACGGTGTCGGTCGTGCCGATGCCGGTATCGCCGCGGACAACCAGGTCGATATCGGGTTCGCTGGTGGTGCCGCCGAAATCGAGCACGTCGGCCGCATTCAGGGTGACGCTGTTCGCGGCACCGCTGCGCAAATCGAGCAGCTCGACGCTGCTCGTGTTCTGATCGAAGTTGTTAAACCGCACATCGGACTGTGTCACCGAGAGCGAATCGATGCCGTTACCGCCGTCATAGCCTTCGCTCTGGCTGCCGAAAACCAGCAGGTCATTGCCGTCGCCGCCGAAGAGCTGGTCGATGCCGTTGCCGCCATCGAGCCGGTCGTCGCCATTGCCGCCATCGAGCGTGTCGTTGCCCGCCTCGCCCGCGAGCGTATCGTTGCCCGCGCCGCCGGACAGGCTGTCGAAGCCGTTGCCGCCCTCCAGCGTGTCATGGCCGTCGTCGCCCGACAGGAAATCGTTGCCTTCACCGCCGGTGAGGAGGTCCTGCCCGTTGCCGCCGGAGAGCTGGTCGTTGGCGATGCCGCCATCGAGGCTGTCGTCGCCGTCATCGCCCTGCAGCGTGTCGGTGCCGTCGTCGCCCGACAGGACATCGTTGCCGGTTCCGCCCGAGATCCGGTCGCCGCCGCCGTTGCCCAGCAGGCTGTCGTTGCCGGCGTCGCCATGAAGGATGTCCCAGCCGCCGGCACCGAAGATCACGTCATTGCCGTCGCCGCCGGAAAGAGAATCGTCGTCGTTGCCGCGGCCGCTGTTCGGATCGGCGGGATTATCGCCATAGATCGTGTCGTCGCCGTTGCCGCCATCGATGGTGTCGTTGCCAAAGCGACCGAAGTTGCCGGCCAGCAGATCGTTGCCGTCGCCGCCCAAGATCGAATCGGCGCTGTCACCGCCATTGATCGTGTCGTCGCCCGCGCCTCCATAGAGGAGATCGCTGCTGCCCCCGCCTGCAATCAAATCGTTGCCGTTGCCGCCGTCGAGGGAACTCTGGAACGCATGGCCATCAGAATCGATCGGACCCCCGAAGTCCGAGAGCGTATCGTCGCCTTCCCCGCCATAGAGGGTGTCGTTGCCGAAACGCCCTTCGATCGAATCGTTTCCGGTCAGGCCATACAGAACATTGTCGGTATCGTCGCCGACGAGCGTGTCGCCCCATTGCGATCCCAGCAGGATCCCGAAGCCGTGGATCGTGTCGCCCTCGGCGTCGCCCCCGCTGCCCGCAAATACCGTTCCATCGGGCGACATCCGGATCGAGACGCCGATGGAAGACCCTTCATAGGTGACGACATCGGTGCCATCGCCGCCTTCGAGAGAATCGGCCCCGAGGCCGCCCATGATGGTGTCCTCTCCCACGCCGCCGCCGATGCTGTCGTTCCCAGCGCCGCCGGCCAGGACATCGTCCTGGTTGCCACCGTCGATCGTGTCGTCGCCGGCGCCCGCATCGACCCTATCGGCGCCGTCGTCGCCCAGGATGCTGTCATTGCCGTTGCCGCCGACGAGCCGATCGTCGCCGACGCCCCCGTCGATCCTGTTGGTGCCGTCGCCGCCGTCGATGCTGTCGTTGCCGGCGCTGCCGAAGATCGCGTCGTCGCCGTTCCCGCTGGTCAGGCGGTCGTCGCCGGAGCCGCCATCCAGGCGGTTGTCGCCATCGCCGCCGAGCAGCGTGTCGGCGCCGTTGCCGCCCTGCAGCCGGTCGTTGCCCGCACCGCCATCCATGCTGTCGTTGCCGGCGCCGCCGAACAGCACATCGTCGCCGGCAGCACCATAGAGCCTGTTCTCGCCGTCACCGCCGACGATGCTGTCGTCGCCATTGTCGCCGAGGAGCAGATCGTTGCCGTTGCCGCCGGTGAGAAGGTCGTTGCCGTCGTCGCCATGCTGGATGTCGTCGCCGTCGCCGCCGTCGAGCGTGTCGTTGCCGGTCCCGCCGAGCAGGCGGTCGATACCGAGACCGCCGAGCAGGCTGTCATTACCGTCGTCGCCGGCGAGGGTATCGTCGCCGGCCCCGCCATCGAGCCTATCGTTGCCGCTCGCACCGTGGCCCTCGTCATTGCCCTCGCCGCCCTCCAGCGTGTCATCGCCGACGCCGCCGCCGAGGAGGTCGTTGCCGTTGTCCCCTTGCGCGACGTCGTTGCCGGCGGCGCCATAGAGGCTGTCGTCGCCCTCCCCGCCCCGCAGGATGTCGTTGCCATTGCCGCCGTCGAGCGTGTCGTTGCCGCTCTCGCCGAAGATCAGATCGTTGCCGTTGTCGCCCTGGGCCCGGTCGTTGCCCGAACCGGCCAGGAGGGAATCGTCGTCATTGCCGCCGAGGATCGTGTCGTCGCCGTCACCGCTATGGATCGTATCGTTGCCGCTATCGCCACTGAGCTGGTCGTTGCCGTTGCCGGAATCGAGGCTGTCGGCGCCATCGCCACCATCGACCGTGTCGTTGCCCTCTGCAGCTTCCAGGCTGTCATTGCCGCCGCCGCCGAACATGGCATCATTGCCGTTGCCGCCCTCGAGACTGTCATCGCCGCCGAACCCGGCCACGAAGTCGTCGCCATCGCCGCCCACGACGGTACTGCTGCCAAAGCCGCCGGTGAGAGCATCGTCGCCGGCGCCGCCGAAGATCAGATCGCTGCCATTGTCGCCCGAGAGCTGATCGTTGCCGTTGCCGCCCACCAGCGTGTCGTTGCCGTTCTCGCCATGGGAGATGTCGTTGCCATTGCCGCCGACGATCGAATCGTCGCCGTCACCCGCGGGAATGACGTCATTGCCGTTTTCGCCCAGGATCGTGTCGTTGCCGGCGGAGCCGCGGGGATTGTCATTCCCGTTGCCGCCGTGGATCAGATCGTCGCCAGCGCCACCGTCGACGGTGTCATTGTCATTCCCGCCATAGAAAAGGTCGTTGCCGTTGCCCCCCAGGAGGGAGTCGCTGCCATTGTCGCCATAGACGGTATCGGCGCCGTCATCGCCGCTCAGCGTGTCGTTACCGGTCCAGCCCAGGAGCCGATCGTCCTCCGAGCCGCCGCGGACGCTGTCATTGCCGGCATCGCCGAAGATCGTGTCGCTGCCGCCGAGGCCGTCGAGCGTGTCGTTGCCATCGCCGCCATGGATCTCGTCATCGCCGTCGGTTCCCGGCAGGGAATCGTTATTGACTCCGCCGGAGATCACCGCATCGAGCGCCGCGGGTCCTGCGAGAGCGCTCGCGGCAAGCTCGATCGAATCGTGGAACGGAACGCTGCCGGCGAGTGAATTGGTCGCGCGCGTCATGGCTGGCCCCCTTGGCGATCGACGCGCCTTCTCACCTGGGCCTCGGGTGGGCGAAAAATCGCCACGCGCGTCGATTGCAACGCTAACGGGCGATTGCGCGCGCCTTCAATCACACTCTCATGTCAGCCGGTGCGGCCATGATTTGAACACAAGACCCCCGCCGGATGATCGGGCAATCAATTATCGGGCAGCGAAGGCCATGCGGCGGATGGCGCTCGCGGGTTGCACGGGCATTCAGGCCGCGGTGAAGGGATTCTCCACCGACCCTTTCGCCGGCGCGGGGCTGCGGATGATGTCGATGAGCGCCCGGAGCGCAGCCGGGACCTGACGGTGGCCCGGATAATAGAGAAAGAGCCCCTCGAAGGAAGGCGACCAGTCCTCCAGCACGCGCACCAGCTGGCCCGTGCGCAGGAACGGTTCCGCGACCGCCTCGAGCGTGTAGGCGATGCCCAGCCCGTCGACCGCGGCGCGAACGGCGAGCTCGGGATCGTTGACCATCACCCTGCCATCGACGGACACCGTCCGCGTCTTGCCGCCGCGCTCGAACGGCCATTCGAACACGGTACCGTCGGCGCCGCGACGGAACTGCACGCAACAATGGTGAGCGAGATCGTCGGGTGTGCGCGGCGCGCGCGCCCGTGCGAAATAGGCGGGAGCCGCGACCACCGCCACCTTCACCGGCCCCATCACCCTGACGACGATCATGTCGGCTTCAGCGCGATCCTGCGGGCCGATGCCGGCATCGAAACCTTTCGCCACGATGTCGACCGGCGCCTCGCCGATCTGGAGCTCCAGATGCACGTCGGGATAGGTGGTGAGGAAACGCTGCCAGACCGGCGCGATCACCGACGCCGCCGACAGGTGCGTCGCGTAGATCCGCAGGCGCCCGAAGGGCCGGCTCCGCTCCCGGTTGAGGTCCTCCAGCGCGCCGTTGATCTGGTCGATGGCCGGCCGCAGCCGCTCCAGCAGGCGAACGCCCGCATCGGTCAGCGATACGCTGCGCGTCGTGCGGTTGAGCAGGCGGACACCGTGCCGCTCCTCGAGCTGGCGCATCGAATGGCTGAGAGCGGAGGGCGTCACGCCGAGCCGCAACGCCGCCTCCCGGAAGCTGAGCTGGTCGGCAACGGCGATGAACGCGGTCAGATCCGCAAGGTCGCCGCGATGCATTGATGAGTTCCTTTCAACACCGAATGCAACAAATACAGGATTTTCAATCGCGCTCCTAGCGGACACCTTCGCCATCGCACGCGTCGCGCGTGGAGGAGCCTATATGCCCGATGGCGGTAGGGTTGTTTCCGACGACGGGATGACGGAAGCAGCGACAAGAGCCGGTGTCGCGTCAGGACCAAGGGACGACCGGATCCTGCGGCCTTCCTCATCGCCGCGCACGCCGTCTTCGCCACGCTCGCCCTGGGCCCGCCGGGCTCTGCTTCTGCTGCTTCAGCTCGCGCTGATCGCCGGCGGGGATTGGTACATCGTCGGCCGCCAGGTGATGTCGACCGACAGCGGCGGCACGGGCCAAGCCGCCATCGTCCACGATACCGCGAGCGACGCCGCTCGAATCGTCATCGCAGAAAAAGAAAAATTGTCGGCCGTAGCGGACGAAACCCTGCTGCGGGTCCTTGTCGGACCGTATTTCGATACCGACATGTCCACCGAGCGCAAGGCCCTGGCCGATCAGACCGTCCTTGTCGGACCGTATTTCGATACCGACATGTCCGCGATGATCTGCGAAGCCTCGCATTCGACACTGCTTCAACAGGACCGGTAAACCCGGCGACGACCGGTCTCATCAAACCTGGCGGCCTCGCGTTTCCCGGCTGCTACCGAGTTACCAGCATGCAACCAATGCTCGCTTTCGGCGATCTCCTCAGGCCGATCGGAGACGATGCCTTCTTCGCGGAGTACCACCGGCAGAAGCCGCTCTACGTGAAAGGCGGCGCGAGCGGGTTGCCGGAGCTGATGACATGGTCCACGCTGAATCGCTTGCTGGGCCTGTCGAGCTATTGGACCCGCCATTCGCTCCATCTCATGCTCGACCGGGTTCCGGTGGCGACCGAGGATTATTGCCGCGAGGTGCCCGGCCCCGGCGGCGTGGCCGTGCAAGCCGATCCCGCCAAGGTGCAGGCCTGGATCGACCGCGGCGCCAGCGTCATCCTCAACAGCATCGACAGCCTGACCCCCGAGCTTCAAGCCATCGCCGGCACGCTGGAAGAGGCGCTGGGCGGATATGTGCAGGCCAACCTTTACTGCTCGTTCGGCGGGCATCAGGCTTTCAGCAGCCACTTCGACACCCACGATGTGTTCGCCATCCAGACCGAGGGCGAGAAGACCTGGCGCATCTACGAGGGGCGTGTGGCTCACCCCATCAGTCACGCGATGATCAAGGAGCCCGACGCCGATTTCCGTCGTCGCAACCAGGGTGAGGTGGCGATGGAGGTCACCATGGGTCCCGGCGACCTGCTCTATATCCCGCGCGGCCAGTATCACGAGGCGCTCGCCACCTCGGCGGCCTGCATCCATGTGTCCTTCGGCGTGGTGCCGCTGCGCGGGCTGGATCTGCTGCAGCTGCTCGAGAAGCACTACCTGGCCGACCCCCTGTTCCGCGAGGAGCTGCCGGCGCCGGGAGCGGCCGATGGCGCCGAGGCGCTCACCCTTTATCTGTCGCGCCTGTCCGACCGCATGACCGCGCTGCTGCGCGAGCCGGAGGTGCTCGCCGACCTCGCCCAAGCGCAGCGCAATCACCGTGGCGTGCGCGGCTTCTACGACCTGCCCCGGCGCCGCTCCTCGCAAACCTACCGGCTGGTGGCCGGCAACCTGCGCGTCCGCCAGCAGGACCGCGGCTTCATCCTCACCGACAGCCGGCAGGGCGCGCCGCTGCCGCCCGGCACGCAGCGCTTCATGGACTGGATTCTGACAAAACGGCAATTCACCCGCGCCCAGATCGACGCCGAGTTCCGCGAACTGAGCGCCGAGCAGCGTTCGGCGCTGCTTGGCCAGCTCGAAACCATGCGGGTGATCGAGATGGTCGGTGCCCCGACCGGTGCAATCCGGCCCGCTTCGCCCCGGGAACGGGCTTATCCGCGCTGAGCCGGACGGCGGCTCGGATTGATGAATTCCGCTCATCACCGAATGCAGCAGATATGGGATTTTCATTCCCGAGCCCGGTCAACATCTTGGGGGCATGTCCGTACAACTGCCCAAAGACGCCCCGCGCCCACCGGCCGGGCCTGATCTTTCCTCTGCCACAAAAGAACCGCCGGTAGCGCCCAAGCCCGTCCCCCCGCTCGCGCGATCGGACCGGCCCGCCGAACGCCACCCCGTACCCGGCAAGCGGCCGCGAGCCTCGCGCCGCCAGCGGGTGCGGCGGGCGTTGTTCCTGCTGCTGCCGCTGGCCCTGATCGCCGGCGCTTTTTGGTACGTCACCGGCGGCAACGTGATGTCGACCGACAACGCCTATATCGAGGCGGACAAGGTCGGCGTCTCGACCGACATCTCCGGCATCGTCAAGAGCGTCGAAGTCGCGGAGAACCAGCATGTCGAGGCCGGCCAGGTTCTCTATCGCCTCGACGATCTCCAGTTCCGCCTGGCGCTGGATCGGGCCAATGCGCAGCTCGGCATGGTCCGCAACGATCTCAACGCCCTCCAGGCCAACTACCGGGACGTCCAGGCGCAGATCAAGCAGGCGCATGACGATATCGACTATTACCAGACCCAGTTCCAGCGTCAGCAGAACCTGCTGAAGGAGAACTATGCCTCGCAGTCGGCCTTCGACACGGCCCGGCGCGACCTGCAGAACGCGCAGCAGAAGCTGGCATCGCTGAACGAGCAGTTGGCCGCGACGGCCGCCAGCCTCAATGGCGATCCCGACGGCCCGGTCGAGCAGAATCCCCGTTATCTCGATGCCCTGGCCCAACGCGACGAGGCGGCTCGTCAGCTCGACCACACCGTCATCAAGGCGCCCTTCCCCGGCATCGTGACCAACGTGCCCTCGATCGCGCCCGGCAAATATCTCGAGGCCGCGACCACCGCCTTCTATCTCGTCGCCACCGACCATGTCTGGGTCGAGGCCAATCCCAAGGAGACCGAGCTGACCTATGTGCAGCCCGGTCAGAAGGTCACGGTGACGGTGGATACCTACCCGAACCGGCAGTGGCAGGGCACGGTGGAGAGCATCAGCCCGGCGGCGGCCCAGGAGTTCTCGCTTCTGCCGGCGCAGAACACCAGCGGCAACTGGGTGAAGGTGGTGCAGCGCATCCCGATGCGCGTGCGCGTCGACACGAGCGACGGCGCCATGCCGCCGCTGCGCGCCGGCATGAGCGCCGAGGTCGATGTCGATACCGGCCATGTGCGCGGCGTGCCGCATGCGCTCGCCTTCCTGTTCGGGCACGCCCTGGCGGGTGAATGATGTCGGCGACAGCGGCGGCCGGCGGCAATCGGGCGGCGATCACCGCCTGCGCGATCCTCGCCACCCTGATGCAGGCGCTGGACACGACCATCGCCAATGTCGCGCTGCCCTATATGCAGGGCAGCGTCTCGGCGAGCCAGGACCAGATCGCCTGGGTCCTGACCTCCTATATCGTCGCCGCCGCGATCATGACGCCGCCGACCGGCTATCTGGCCGGGCGGTTCGGGCTCAAGAACCTGTTCCTCGCCTCGGTCGTGGGCTTCACCATCGCCTCGATGCTCTGCGGCATGGCCCAGTCGCTGATCGAGATCGTGCTGTTCCGCGTGCTGCAGGGCCTGTTCGGCGCGGCCCTGGTGCCGCTGTCGCAGACCGTGCTGATGAATGTCTATCCGCGCGAGCAGCAGGGTTCCGCCATGGCGATCTGGGGCGTGGCGGTGATGGCCGGTCCCGTCCTGGGGCCGGTGCTCGGCGGCTGGCTGACCGAGACCTATAGCTGGCGCTACGTCTTCTATATCAACCTGCCGATCGGCGCGCTGGCCTTCCTCGGCATGACCACCTTCCTGCCCGATACGCCGCGCAACGCGGGGGCGAAGCTCGACTGGTTCGGCTTCGGCACGCTCAGCCTCACGATCGGCGCGCTCCAGATCATGCTGGACCGCGGCGAGCAGCTCGACTGGTTCGGCTCGAGCGAGATCGTCGCCGAGGCGATCATCGCCGCCTCGGCTTTCTACCTGTTCCTCGTCCATACCTTCACCGCGCGCGATCCCTTCGTTCGGCCTTCCCTCTTCCGCGACCGCAACTTCACGGCCGGCGTCCTTTTCGTCGCGATCGTCGGGCTCACCTACTACGCCTCGCTGGCGCTGCAGCCGCCCTATCTCCAGAACCTGATGGATTATCCGATCGTGACCGCCGGCCTCGTGCTGGGACCGAGGGGCGTGGGCACCATGGCCGCCATGATGTTGGTCGGCCGCCTGATCGGAAAGGTGGATACGCGGCTTCTGCTCGGCACCGGCCTCGCCATCACGGCCTGGACCTTCTACGAGATGACGGGCTGGACGCCGGATGTCTCGCAAGAGACCATCGTCGTCGTCGGCGTGATCCAGGGAATCGGCCTCGGTTTCCTCTTCGTGCCGCTGAGCGTGGTGACGCTCTCGACATTGTCGCCCGCGCTCAGGGCCGAAGGCGCCGGCCTCTACAGCCTGTCGCGCAATATCGGCTCCAGCGTCGGCATCTCGGTGGTGACGGGCCTCCTGACCCGGAACACGCAGATCAATCACGCCGAGCTGACGCAGCAGGTCACGGCCGTCAACCGCATGTTCGAGGATCCCTCGATCGCGCAGTTCTGGAACCCTTTGACCGCCGCCGGCCGCGCCGCCATCGATGCCGTCCTCACCCAGCAGGCGCAGATCATCGCCTATATCGACGATTATATGCTGCTGATGATCGCGGTGATCGCTGTGGTGCCGCTGCTCATCGTCTTCAAGAAGCCGTCATCCGCGCCGAGCGCGCCGGATCACACCGTCGCGATGGAGTGACGGCGCCCTCCACACCCCTTACGAACCGCCCCTCCCGCCGACGCGGTTCCCGCCACGGCTCGTCGTTCAGCCCCCCGATCTTCAGGACACGAGCCGACCACCCCCGGCGCTCCTCCCCCAGGAGCGCCGGGGTTCTTGTTCGAAGCCGGCGTCAGGCGGCGGGTGCCGTTTCCATCGGGCCCGGATCGGCGATCACGATCGGCGACGGCGGCTTCCCCGCCTCGTGGAGCCGCCAGATGCCGGCCAGCGCCGCCTCGAGATTGCGCGCGAACCGCGCGGTATCGAACAGCGGCCAGCGCATGCGCCGCTCCGCGAGCCGGCGCCGGACCGTGCGCAGCCCGGCCGGATCCTGCACCAGCGACAGCACCAGCGCTTCGTACCGGTCGAGGCCGTTCGCGATCAGCTCGGGCAGGCCGAGATTGGTCAGGAGGCTGGCCGAGACACGGTTGGCGAAGTGCGTCCCGGCATAGCCGACCACGGGCACGCCGGCCCAGAGCGCGTCGCTGGTGGTGGTGTGGCCGTTATAGACGTAGGTGTCGAGCGCCAGGTCGGCCAGCGACAGCCGCGCCAGATGCTGATCCTTCGGCAGCTTGCCGTCGAACAGCAGGCGCTCGGCCGCAACGCCGCGGGCCGTGGCCTCGCGCTTCAGATTCTCCTCCGCCTGTGGGTTGGAGCGCAGCAGCCACAGCACCGACCCCGGCACCGCCTTGAGCAGCCGCATCCAGAGATCGAACATCTGCGGCTCGATCTTGTAGGTGTTGTTGAAGCAGCAGAAGACGAACCCGTTCTCGGGCAGGTGGAAATCGGCACGCCGAAAGGTCCTGGCCGAGATCGGCTGATCGGAATCGTTGACTTGATAGCAATGCGGCATCCAGATCGGCCGCTCGGCGAAGGTCTGGATCTCGGTGGGCGGCAGCACGATCTTGTCGACGATCGCATAGTCGAAGAAGGTGGCGCCGGTCGAGCCCGGAAACCCCAGCCAGCTCACCTGCAGCGGCGCCGGCCGCAGCGCCGGGATGTCGAGCCGGTTGCCGGCCACATAACCGGTGATCTCGATCAGGATATCGACGCCGTCCTCGTAGATGCGCCGCGCGCCGGCGGCCGTACCGGCGCTGCGCAGGTCGACGAAGAGATCGCAGCTGGCGGCGATATGGCGGCGATAGTCGCTCCCGTCGTCGGGGCCGTAGGAATAGCCGATCACGCGAAAGCGCTCGCGGTCGTGGCGCTGGAACAGCCCGCGCACCAGATGGGCCACGGGATGGTTGCGGAAGTCGCCGCTGAGATAGCCGATGGTGAGCTTCTTGCGCGGCCCCCGCCGGCGCTCGTGCGGGAAATGCATGTTGAGGCTCGCCATGCTGGCCGCGAGATCCTTCGAGGCCGAGCTCGCCACGCGCAGATTGCGCACGGGATCGGCGGACCGGACGACGGACAGCAACGGCGCTTCGCCGCACTTCACGCCGCGCGCCAGGGCCGGCGCCGTCAGTTTGTCGAGCTTCGCCTCCAGCGCCGGCAGCTCGCGCCAGTCGCAGGCATGCTCGAGATAATGGATCAGGTTGCTCAGCGCCTCGGTGTAGCTCGGTTTCAGCTCCAGCGCGCGGCGCGCGGCGGCGATGGCGCCCGGCAGATCGCCGGTGTCCTTCAGGGCCGCGGCAAGCCGGCTATGGCCCTCGGCGGCGGCGGGATCGGCGGCGATGGCCTTGCGATAGCAGCCGACCGCCGCCTCGATCTGGCCGCGGCTCTGATAGATGAGCCCGAGATTGGTCTGGGCGGAGACGTTGCGCGGGTCGATGGCGATGGCGCGCGTGAAATAGGCGGCCGCTTCCTCGAGCCGCCCCTGCCGCGCGAGCATGGCGCCCAGATTCTGCTGGGCCTGCGCATCGCCCGGGTTCTTCGTCACCGCCTTCTGCATCAGGGCGAGCGCTTCGGCGAAGCGCCCCAGCTTCAGACGCAGCACCGCGCCGGCATGCAACGTGTCGAAATCTTCCGGCTCGGCCGCCAGCAGCGGATCCAGGATCGCCGCCGCCGCCTCGAGATTGCCGGCCTGGATCTCGTCGACGGCCGTCCTGACGCGTTTCACCCGCTCGGCGTCGGTTTCGTCCAACGCGACCGCCGCCGCGACGACGGGTGCCGCCGCCACAAGCTCGAGCCCGAGCTGCGCCGCCTGGGATGGGTTGTGCTTGCCCGCCGTCGGCCGCATCTGGGTCGTTGCCGCCGTCTTGCCGGACTTTGGCGCAGCGGCCTTTCCGCCGGCGGCTCCGGCCTTGGACTCGCGAGCGGCCGGCTTGGACGCAGACGAGCGTCCGGATTTCTTCGCGCCGCGTTTGCGTTTGTGGGTCGTCATGATTCCTCGAGCCTGGGCCTCGCCGCCGGCGGACCTAACGGCCGATGCACCTTGAGGGCACAAGCCGCCGAACTTGCCGCCGAACCGGCGCGCCATGCTAATGTCGGCCGGGCCTCCCCGCCAGCCGAGCCGATTAACCCTAACAACCCGTTACTCCGAATCGATGCAGATCGAAGATACAGCCATCCCCGGCGTCAGGATCCTGACCGCGCCCCGCTTTGCCGATCGCCGCGGCTTCTTCGCCGAGTGGTTCAATCGCGCCAAGCTGAAGCAAGCCGGCATCGATCTGGATTTCTGCCAGGACAATATCTCTCTGTCCAAGGAGGTCGGCACGCTGCGAGGCCTGCATTTCCAGCTCCCGCCGGCCGAACAGGCCAAGCTCGTGGGCGTGATCCAGGGGCGCATTTTCGATGTTGCCCTCGATCTGCGCCGCGGCTCGCCCACCTACCGGCGCCATGTCGGCGTCGAGCTGAGCGGCGAGCGCGGCAACCAGCTCCTGATCCCGGCAGGCCTGGCACACGGCTTCTGCACGCTCGAGCCCGACAGCCTGGTCTTCTACAAGGTCTCGAGCCCCTATTCCGCGCCCCATGACTCGGGCATCCGCTGGAACGACCCGGCGCTCGGGATCGACTGGCCGGTCAAGGAATCCTCGGCCATCCTGTCGGACAAGGACGCCAAGCTGCCCTTCCTGGCGGGTACGGACCTCCCCTTCCGTTATGAAGCATAACGGGGCATGGGCGGCGTCCGGCGATTGCATGGCGTTTTCGATCCGGCAGCGGATCGTTTAGGCTTACCGACATATTATGGGCTCACTAGACGTGGACGATTGGGCTTGAGAGGTCATTGAGCATGACGGCAATGCGGATCATCGTCACGGGCGGCGCCGGCTTCATCGGTTCGGCCCTGTGCCGCTACCTGATTCACGAGACCAATGCCGAGCTGCTGGTGGTGGACAAGCTGACCTACGCGGCCAATCTGGATTCGCTGGCCAGCGTGCGCGACAGCGCGCGCTTCCGGCTGCTCAAGGCCGACATCTGCGACGCCGCCTCGATGGAGTCCGCCTTCCGCCAGCACCGTCCCGATGCGATCATGCATCTGGCGGCGGAGTCCCATGTCGACCGCTCGATCGACGGACCCGCGCCCTTCATCGACACCAACATCCGCGGCACCTATGTGCTGCTCGAGACCGCCCGGCGCTACTGGCGCGAGCTGGAAGAGCCGAAGCGCGCCCGCTTCCGCTTCCACAACGTCTCCACGGACGAGGTCTATGGCTCGCTGGGCGCGACGGGCCTGTTCGAGGAGGAATCGCCCTATCAGCCGAACTCCCCCTACTCCGCCAGCAAGGCCGCGGCCGATCACCTGGCCCGCGCCTGGCACCACACCTACGGCCTGCCGGTCGTCATCAGCAACTGCTCCAACAATTACGGTCCCTGCCAGTTCCCCGAGAAGCTGATCCCGCTGATGATCATCAACGCGCTCGAGGGCAAGAAGCTGCCGGTTTATGGCAAGGGCGAGAACCGCCGCGACTGGCTCTATGTCGAGGACCATGCCCGGGCGCTCTGGCTCGTGGTCACGCGCGGCCGGGTCGGCGAGAAATACAATGTGGGCGGCGACGCCGAGTGGAAGAACATCGACGTGGTGCGCAAGCTCTGCGGCATCCTCGACCGGCTGGTGCCGGGCCGGCGCCACGAGGAGCTCATCGAGTTCGTGTCGGACCGCCCGGGCCACGACATGCGCTACGCCATCGACGCCACCAAAATGAAGCAGGAGCTCGGCTGGCGCGCGCGGGAAAGCTTCGACAGCGGGCTCGAGAAGACCGTGCGCTGGTATCTCGACAATCGCCGCTGGTGGGAACGGATCCGCTCGGGCGTCTATCGGGGCGAAAGGCTGGGTCTGGCCGCGGACGCGGACCAGCCCGCCGGCGCGACGCCGCCGGGCTGATGGCCGCGGACGCGACAATGACGTCTGCCTCCTGAAGCGGACACGGCTCCCGATGGCGCACCATATCCTCGTCGCCGGACGCTCGGGCCAGATTGCGCGTGAGCTGGCACGGGCGGCACTGCCCGGCGGCTTCACGCTGGAGTGCCGCGGCCGCGAGAGCCTCGATCTCATGGACCCGGCCCGGACGGCGCGCCTTGTCGCCGAGAGCGGCGCCGATATCGTCATCAACGCGGCCGCCTATACCGCCGTCGACAAGGCCGAGTCGGAATCCGACCTCGCCTTCCGCCTCAACCGGGACGGTGCCGCGGCGCTGGCCGAGGGGGCCGCCGCGCGCGGCGCGGCCCTGCTCCACATCTCGACCGACTATGTGTTCGACGGCACGAAACCCACGCCCTACGACGAGGAAGACCCGGTCAATCCGATCTCGGTCTACGGCGCCAGCAAGGAAGCGGGCGAACGCGCGGTGCGGGAGCGAATCGACCGCCATGTGATCCTGCGCACCGCCTGGGTCTACAGCCCCTTCGGCGAAGGCAGCTTCGTGCGGACCATGATGCGGCTGGGGGCCGAGCGGCCGGAGCTGCGCATCATCGACGACCAGCACGGTTCCCCGACCGCCGCCACCGACGTCGCCCAAGCCCTGGTCGCGGTCGCGGCCGCGCTGATCGCGGGCAAGGCCGACGGCTACGGCACCTTCCATTTCTGCAATGCCGGCTCGACCACGCGTTTCGGCCAGGCCGAGGCGATCTTCGCCTGGCTCGCCCGGCGCGGCCGGACGGTGCCGCGGGTGACGCCGATTCCCTCGAGCGCCTATCCGATGCCGGCGCGCCGTCCCGCCAATTCCGTGCTGGATTGCGGACGCATCGGGCGGGTTTACGGTATCCTGCCGCGGGATTGGCACGAGGCGCTGGAGGAATGCATGGCGGAGATCGTGGCGGCGGGCGCAACCAAGGATCGTTCATGACGCGAAAGGGCATCATCCTGGCCGGCGGCAGCGGGACCCGGCTCTATCCCGTGACCCACGCCATCAGCAAGCAGCTGCTGCCGATCTACGACAAGCCGATGGTCTATTATCCGCTGGCGACGCTGATGCTGGCCGGCATCCGCGAGATCCTGATCATCAGCACGCCGCGCGACCTTCCGGGCTTCCGCGCCCTCTTCGGCAACGGGTCGCGATGGGGCCTCGAGATCGGCTATGCCGAGCAGCCGCGCCCCGAAGGGCTGGCCCAGGCCTTCCTCATCGGCGCCGATTTCGTGGGCGAGAGCCCGAGCGCCCTGGTGCTGGGCGACAACCTCTTCTTCGGCCACGGGCTGACCGAGCTCCTGGAGAGCGCCAATGCGCGCGAGGAAGGCGCCACGGTCTTCGCCTATTGGGTCGACGATCCGGAGCGCTATGGCGTGGTCGAGTTCGACGCCAGCGGCCGGCCCGTCGCGATCGTCGAGAAGCCGAAGCAGCCGCGCTCCAACTGGGCGGTCACCGGCCTCTATTTCTACGATCCGGCGGTGGTCGAGATCGCGCGGCGCATCCGCCCCTCGGCACGCGGCGAGCTCGAGATCACCGACGTGAACGGCGCCTATCTGACGGCCGGCCGGCTCGCGGTCGAGAAGATGGGCCGCGGCTTCGCCTGGCTCGACACCGGCACGCACGATTCGCTGCTCGAGGCGGCGAGCTTCGTGCGCGTCATGGAGCAGCGGCAGGGGCTGAAGATCGCCTGCATCGAGGAAATCGCCTATCGCAAGGGCTTCATCGACCGGCGCCAGCTGCTGAAGCTCGCGGGCGAGCTCAAGAACACGCGCTATGGCCGCTATCTTGAGATCGTCGCGGCCGAGGAGACGCCGTGATCGGCCGCGCCGCCCGGCATCTGCCCAAGCTCGCGCTGGCCCTGGCCTGCGCCGGCGCGCTGGCAGCGGCATCGCCCGCTCATGCTGGCTTCGACGAGGGCATGGCCTTCTACAACAAGGGCGACTATTTCCGCGCGCTCTCCGAGCTCAAGCCCGAGGCCGAGGCCGGCAACCCCCTGGCCCAGGTCCAGGTCGCGGGCATCTATCAATATGGCCTGGTCGGTGCCGCCAACTATGCGGAAGCGATCAAATGGTACAAGAAGGCCGCGGCCGTGGGGAATGCCGACGCCCTGCTGGGCCTGGGGGTGATGTACAATCTCGGCCAGGGCGTGCCCCAGGACAAGGTCGAGTCGGTCAAATGGCTGACGCTCGCCGCCGACCGCCTGCCCCAGGGACCGGACCGCAACCGGGTCCTGACCGCGCTCGACACGATGAAGGAGCAGATGAGCGACGAGGAGCTCGCCCGCGCGCGCAAGCTCGTCGCCGATTGGAAGCCGGGCCAGCCCTGAGCGACGGCTCGCGCGTCAGGCCGGCCGGCGCGTCAGCGCCAGCGAGATTCCCAGAACGCACATGATGCCGCCCGCCGTCTGGCGCAGGCGGCGGATCAGGTCGGGACGGCGCAGCAGCCGCGCCCTGAGCGAGGTCGCGCCATGGACCACGACCGCATCGACGGCCGTGTTCAGAGCGACGGAGATCACCCCCAGCAGCACGAACTGCAGCGCCACGCCACCGGCATGCGGATCGACGAACTGCGGAATGAAGGCCAGGAAGAAGGCGGCGGTCTTGGGGTTGAGCGCCTCGACCAGCACGCCTTCGCGAAAGGCGCGGGCCGCACCGGTGGCGGCAACGAGCCCGAGCTCGGGCCCCGCGCGGGCGCCGCGCCAGGTCTTGATCCCCAGATAGATCAGATAGAGCGCGCCCAGGAACTTCAGCAGCGTGAAGGCCTCCGCGCTCGCCAGCACCAGGGCCGACACGCCGACGGCACCCGCCGTCACATGGACGAAGCCGCCGAGCCCGGTGCCGAGCACGGAGGCATAGCCTTCGCCGCGCCCGCCCGCCAGGGTCCGCGCCGCGACATAGAGAATGCCGGGTCCTGGCGTCAGCGCGATCACCAGCGCCGCGGCCAGGAAGAACAGGAAGGAGCTACTGCCGATCATGCCGGTGCCTCGCGATCTTCGGCGCCGCGATCGGCCTACGCCGGCGGCTTGGTGAAGCGGATGAGCCCGATCTTGGCGAGCCAGCCCAGGCTGCGCCGGACCTGATTCTGCCGGGCCTCGGGCGCCACCGTCAGCAATTGCCCGACCGGTGCCGGCGCGCGGGCGACATGCTCCAGGAGCTTCGCCATTTCCGCCTCCGGCAGCAGCAGGCTCGGCATCAGGTTGGCGAGCGGGATCGCGCGCAGTTCGGCGAGGCGCTGCCGGCTGCCGCCGGGCGCCGCCGTCGCCACGGTGTCGCCGTCGACATAGCCCGTCGGATAGGTGGAGAACAGGCTGAAGGGATCGTCGCGCAAGGGATGGACCGGCCGGTCGGCCTCGGAAGGCACCGCCTCCGGCGCGCTGCGGCGCAGCTCGGCCAGTTCCGTCCAGAGGGCCTGGTAGGCCGCGATCACCACGCGCCAATCGAACTTCGAGCGGGCATGGGCCTGGCCGGCCTCGCCCATGCGCCGGCGCAGAGCCGGGTCCTCGATCAGCTTGAGATAGGCTTTCGCGCAGAACTCGACATCGACCGAGATGGACTGCGCGGTGGTCATGCAATAGCGGCCATAGCTGTCGACCGCCGTCGCGTAGCGCCAGCCGAGATCGGTGCCCGTGCCCGGCGGCGGCATGAAGGTCGGCGCGGCGAACCCGACCTCGCCGTCGATCACCGTGTCGCGATAGCCGTCCCAGTCGCTGACCACGACCGGGAGCCCGGCCGCCTGGGCCTCGATCGGCGTCAGGCCGAAGGTTTCCTGGATGTTGTCCGAAAGCGACGTGAAGATGTCGCCGGCATGCCAGGCGCTCCAGCGGAATTCCGGCTCGCGCGCGTCGACATGATGGTAGCGCACCGACGGCATCAGCCGACGGGCGGATTCGACGAAGATCTTTTCGATCTCGGGCGAGGCGTACCAGCCGGCCTGCAGCAGATGCAGCTTCTTCTTCGTGTGTTTCGCCGCCGCCTCGAGCGCCAGGAACATCGGCAGCGGGTTGGCCTTCTCGACATGGGTCAGGCGCCCGACGAAGAGGACGACGACATCGTCCGGCGCGATGCCGAGCCGCTTGCGCAGCGCCTGGCCCTCGCGCTCGCGCGCCGCCGTCGGGTCGAAGGTCTCGCAATCGACACCCAGCGGGATGAGCGGCAGCCGGAAGGCCGGACGTTCGGTCTTGCCGCCGAAACGACGGCTCAGATAGTGGCTCCATTGATCCGTGAGCCGCTCGACCATGGCCCGCACCTGACTCGAGGTGCAGACCAGCGCGTCCCAGGCCTGGGTCGGGCCCGTCACCGCTTCGGCGATGCCGTCCATCACCACATGCTCGGCCGTGGTGTGGGTGACGCCGCAGACGCTGAAGCGGCGCTGGTCGCCCGCGCGCCGCTGCCAGGCGAAATAGCCGATATTGGGGCCCGGCCGGTAAAGGCAGCCGGGCTCGGCCACACCCGAGAGATCCAGCGGCGGGATATGGGTCACGGGCCGTTTGGCGCCGGCGGCCGTCTGCACGCGCTGCGTGAAGTCGTCGATATCCTGCTGGCGCATCGCATAGCAATAGAAGTGGTCGACGCCGCTGTGGCGCGCGAAACCGTTGAGGAAGCTTTCGCTCGCCGACATGCGGCCCATCAGCTTGTGCTGCTGCGTGCTGTAGTTCCCGCCGGCATAGACGAACGCGGCATTCGCGGGGGCAGCGTTCGCGGGTGCCGGGGATGCGGCGGTCCGGCCCGCGGGCGCGGTCGATGTCTTCAGGTGGGACGGCGTCATAAGCGGAGGTCTCGATCGGTTGCAGGGGACCCGGAGGGCCGGAGCGCCCGCCAGGAGCGCTGGCTGCTCCCCGACCGGCGCCCGAGTTTAGGAAGCGGGTGCGGGAGCGGCAACGATTCGGGGCGGCCCGCCACTCTGCGAGCCCCCGGTTGATCGATCGTGAATCGGGGAAAGGATTCGGCGCTGTTCGTCTGTCGAACCGGCTGCTGCCGGCGAAAGAGCGTCACCCCCGCGCAAGCGGGGGGCAACTCGATCCAGCGATGCCCCTGGAAAGACAGGCCCCGCTTAAGCGGGGGGAGCGGCGCTAAGGCGCAGGCTTCATCGTACTATCGCAGTCGGCATGGCCGTCTGCGTAAAGCCCTGCCTCAGTCGAGCCGCCCTTCGTTCGTGTAGCCGGCCTTCTGGATCGCCGCGGCGACGGCGCATTCGGCGACACGACCATCGACCTCGATCTCGCCCGAGGCGAGATCGATATCGACCTTGGCATCCGGTGCTGCCTTGTGGATGGCGCGCGTCACCGCATCGGCGCAGCCTTCACAACTCATGCCGGAAACTCGGAATCGCATTTGGTACTCCTCTTGACCCCACTTCATCTCTCTGCCGAATGAACCAATGGGTCAATCCATTGGTTCAGCAAACCCGCCATGCGGGCGGCGCGGCCTTGACCTTCCCATCATGGGAACCCTCATCTTGCGGTCTATGGACGCCCATGCCCCTCTCAGCCCCAGGACCGACGTGACCGCCCCAGCCTCCGCCATCATCGCGGCCGATCCTCTCCAATTAATTGATGAAAATGGAAAAATCGTGGCGACACCAAGGCCTTGCGAAGGCGGCGCCGAGGGCGGGGAGCTGGCGCTCGAGATCGGCGGCATGAGCTGCGCCACCTGCGCCGGCCGGGTGGAGCGAGCCCTCAAGACGGTGCCGGGCGTCGCCCAGGCCGAGGTCAACCTCGCCAGCGAGCATGCCCGCGTCCGGTTCCAGCCCGGCCGGAAGCCGCAGGCCGCGGCCCTGATCGAGGCGGTCGGCGAGGCCGGGTACGAGGCCCGTCTCATCGATATCGCCCATCCGCCGGCCGCCGAGCCGCCCAATGACCGCGCGGAGCGCGTGAAGCTGGCGCTGGCCGGCCTCGCCTGCCTGCCCTTCATTGCCCAGATGGCCCTGCAGCTGGCGGGGCAGCATGCGATGCTGCCGGCCTGGCTGCAGCTGCTGCTGGCGGCGCCGATCCAGTTCGGGCTGGGTGCCCGCTTCTATGGCGCGGCCTGGCGCGCCCTCAGGGCCGGTACCGGCAACATGGATCTGCTGGTGTCGATCGGCACCAGCGCCGCCTTCGGGCTGAGCCTCTATCTGATGGCGACGGCGCCGGCCGGCGCCATGCCGCATCTCTATTTCGAAGCTTCGGCCCTGGTGGTGACGCTGGTCCGGCTCGGCAAATGGCTCGAGGGCCGGGCCAAGCGGCGCACGCTGGCCGCCATCCGCGCGCTCACGGCGCTGCGTCCCGAGACCGCCCGCGTCTGGCGCGACGGCGCCTTCATCGAGCTGCCGGCCACCGCGATCCACCTGGGCGATCGCGTCCAGGTCCGCCCCGGCGAACGGGTTCCCGTCGACGGCGTCGTCATCGAGGGCGCCAGCAGCCTCGACCAGTCCCTGCTGACGGGCGAGAGTCTGCCGGTTGCGCGCCATGAAGGCGACGAGGTCGCGACCGGCGCCATCAATGGCGAGGGCGTGCTGTTGATCGAGACCCGCCGCGTCGGCGCGGAGACGCTGCTGGCCCGCATCATCCGGCTGGTCGAATCCGCCGAGGCCGGCAAGGCGCCGATCGAGCGGCTGGTCGACCGCATCAGCGCGGTGTTCGTCCCGATCGTGCTTGCCCTGGGGCTCGCCACGTTCCTGGGCTGGTGGTGGGGGGCCGGCGACATGGTCGCGGGCATCGTCAATGCGGTCACGGTTCTGGTGATCGCCTGCCCCTGCGCGCTGGGCCTCGCGACGCCGACCGCCGTGGTGGTGGGCTCGGGCGCCGGTGCCCGGCATGGCATCCTCATCCGCGACGGCGAGGCGCTGGAGCGGGCCCATGCGGTGACGACCGTGGCCTTCGACAAGACCGGCACCCTGACCGAGGGCCGCCCGGAGCTGGTGGGGCTGGCCGCGTTCGGGATCGACGAGACCTCCTTGCTGCGACTGGCCGCGGGGCTGCAGGCATCGAGCCAGCACCCGCTGGCGCATGCGGTGATCGCCGCCGCCGAGCGGCGCCGGATCGCGGCGGCACCGGCAACCGATCTCAAGGCCCTGCCCGGCCGCGGTATCGCCGGAACGATCGAAGGCACCGCCCTCCTTCTCGGCAGCCCGCGCCTGATGCGGGAGAGCGGCATCGCCGAGGCAACGTTCGAGAAAGCCCTGGCTTCCGTCGCAGGCCCGGGGCGCAGCACCGCCTTCCTGGCGCAAACAGCGGCCGATGGCAGGCCGGCGGCGCTCCTGGGCGCGCTCGCCTTCGCGGACCCCGTGCGGCCGCAGGCGCGGGACGCCGTCGCCGCCTTGAAGCGCGCGGGAATCGAGACCGTTATGCTGACCGGCGACGGCGCGGCGGCGGCCGAGGCGGTCGCCGCAACGCTGGGCATCGACCGTGTCGAGGCCGGCCTGCTGCCGGCCGACAAGGTCGCGGCCCTCGCCCGCCTCAAGGGCGGATCGCGCGTGGTCGCCATGGTGGGCGACGGCATCAACGACGCGCCGGCGCTGGCGGCGGCCGATATCGGCCTCGCCATGGCGAGCGGCAGCGACATCGCGCTGAATGCGGCGGGCGTCACGCTGATGCGCGGCGATCCCCGTCTCGCGGCTTCGGCCATCGCGCTGTCGCGGCGGACCTATGCCAAGATCCGCCAGAACCTGTTCTGGGCCTTCATCTACAATCTGCTGGGCATTCCGCTGGCGGCCCTGGGCCTGCTGAGCCCGGTCGCGGCCGGCGCGGCGATGGCGCTCTCCAGCGTCAGCGTCGTCGCCAACGCGCTGATGCTCGGCCGCTGGCGGCCCGCATCCGAGGAGCAACGCCCATGAAGACGATCGGCGAAGCCGCCAAGCTCAGCGGCGTGTCGGCCAAGATGATCCGGCATTACGACGCGATCGGGCTGGTGCGCCCGTCCGCGCGTTCGGAGGCGGGCTACCGGCACTATACCGACAGCGACGTCCATACGCTGAGCTTCGTGCGGCGCGCCCGTCATCTGGGCTTCTCGCTCGAGCAGACCGCGAAGCTGCTGCAGCTCTGGCGCGACCGGCAGCGGGCGAGTGCGGAGGTCAAGGCGCTGGCGCTGCGCCATATCGAGGAACTGGACGGCCGGATCGCGGAGCTCGAATCGATGCGGCGCACACTCGACCATCTCGCACGCCATTGCCACGGCGACCATCGCCCCGACTGCCCGATCATCGACGATCTGGCTGCCAAACCGTAACATTTCTCCGCGCCATCGAGCGTCTGGCCTCGCGCGCCCGGGAACGCGATAGTGGGGCGCGGAACGAATCGGCCGTATCGTTTTCTTCCCCTCCCCCTCGAGGGAAGGGAAAGAGGAACCAAGCTCTCACCGCCATGACCACGCTGATCACGGGTGCCACGGGATTTGTCGGCTCGGCGCTGGCGCGCAAGCTCATCGCGCGCGGCGAGCGGGTGCGCGTGCTGGTGCGTCCCACGGCCGACCGGCGCAACCTGGAAGAGCTCGATGTGGAGATCGCGGCCGGCGACCTGACCGATCCGGCCTCGCTGGCGGCCGCCGTGAAGGGCTGCGAGGCGCTGTTCCATGTCGCGGCCGATTACCGGCTCTGGGTTCCCGACCGGGCGCGCATGTTCGAGAGCAATGTCGAGGGCACGCGCCGGCTGATGCAGGCGGCGGGCGAAGCGGGCGTGACGCGCATCGTCTATACCAGCAGCGTCGCCACGCTGCTGCCCCGGCCGGGAGGCACTCCCGCCGGCGAGGAAGACGCCGGCGGCGCCGGCGACATGATCGGCGCCTACAAGCAGTCGAAACACGCGGCCGAGATCGTCGTGCGCGAGATGATCGAGCGCCAGGGCCTGCCCGCGGTCATCACCCACCCTTCCACACCCATCGGCCCGCGCGACATCAAGCCGACGCCGACGGGCAAGATGGTGGTCGACGCCGCCAGCGGGCGCATGCCGGCCTATGTCGATACCGGCCTCAATGTCGTGCATGTCGACGATGTCGCCGAGGGCCATATCCTGGCCTTCGAGCGGGGTCGCATCGGCCGCAACTATATCCTCGGATCCGAGAATATGAGCCTGGCCGAGATCCTGGGGCTCGTCGCCGCCATGACCCACCGCCGGCCGCCGCGCATCAAGCTGCCGCACGGCCTGGTGATCCCGATCGCGGGCCTCGCCGAAATCGGCGCGCGCCTCACCGGCCGCGAGCCTTTCACCACGCGCGAGGCGGTGAAGCTCGCGCGCAAGACGATGTTCTTCACCAGCGACCGCGCGATCGAGGAGCTGGGCTACCGGCCGCGCCCTGCCCGCGAGGCGATCGCCGATGCGATCGCCTGGTTCCGCGAGCATGGCTATGTCGGATGACGGTCCGCCACCGCGCCATCACCCCGTTTCCCTGCGCGCGCTCATTGGCACCGCGGTCGGGCTCGGCCTGATCGTCTTCATTTTCGCCAGCCACGATTTCGGCGCGGTCCTCGATGCCGCGAGCCTGGCCGGTGCCGGCTTCCTGGTCCTGGTCTTGTGGCGAGCGGTCCCGCTGCTGGCCGCAGCCGTCGCCTGGCGCCTGCTGATCCCGCCGCCCGAGCGGCCCGGCCTGATGGGGCTCTGGCTCGCGCGCTGGATCGGCGAAGCCGTCAACTCGATGCTGCCGGTGGCGCAGATCGGCGGCGACGTGGTGCGCACCCGCCTCGCCCATCACCTGCGCCGGCCGGCCGACGGGCCGCTTTCCGGGATCGTGGCCGCGGCCAGCGTCATCATCGACATGACGGTGGCGCTCGCGGCGCAATCGCTGTTCGCGCTCCCCGGCCTCGGACGGATCGCGTCCCTGCCGGAGGTGGGCCTGGGCAAGGTGCTGGCGGCGCTGGCCGTGACGCTGCTGCCCTTCCTGCTCCTGCTGGCGGCGCAGCGCGGCCGCGTGCTCAAGGGCGGGGCGGCGCTCGCCAACCGCATGGGGCTGGCGCGGTTCCTGGGTCCGCCGCATCTGATCGGCGAGAAGCTGCAGACCGAGATCGCCGGCATCTATCGCCGCTGGCCCTCCTGCCTCGCGGCCCTGCTCTGGCATCTCGGCGCCTGGATCGCCCGCGCCGGCGAGGTCTGGCTGATCATGCGGCTGATGGGTCAGCCGGTCGGTCTCCTCGACGCGATCGCGATCGAGGGGCTGATCAATGCGGCACGCACCGCGGCCTTCCTGCTGCCGGCAGGGCTGGGCGTGCAGGAAGGCGCCCTCATCCTGGTCTGCGGCTGGCTCGGCATCGGCCCGCATCCCGCCCTGGCGATGGCGCTGCTGAAGCGGGCGCGCGAGCTGGCCGTCGGCCTCGCGGGACTGGGCGCCTGGCTGCTGGTCGAGCGCGGCGCGCTCGGTCGGATGCTGAGGCACTGACTGCGGAAGCTTAACTGGAGCTGAGCGGTAACACGGCGACAGTTTTGGGGTCGCGTCTAAGCGCGCGGACAGGATTGAAGCCTAGCGGTACGTCAAACTCCAGCCGGGTGCCCTCACCCAGCATTCTTCTTCGGGAACGTCATCTGTTCGGAGCAGCCGCTTGACGTCGCGATAGCCGCCCTTTCCAAAAGCCGCCGCAAGCGCTTGCTCTGAAGCTTCGTCGCGCGCGCCCTCGCAGGGGAATACCGCAACGTCGCCGATAAAGTCGGCGTCGAAATTGCTGCCCCGTCGCGTGATACGGAAAACAGCGCCGGACGGACGCGAGAAATCCGGTGCCCCTTCGCCGAAGTTGAATTTGGTCGTGAGTGGCAGGATGAGGCGCCCGCCCTGCTTCAAGCCGTCGAGCCAGGTATCCGCCGGTCGGGAGGCACCCGCGTTCACGTAGATCACGTCCGCTGGCGCAATTGGAACCACCGAGCCGTCGCCATGTAGGGTCAGAACGTTGGGCAAATGAGCGAGGTTCGCGGCAGCACATGCCGCCAGGGCCGGATCATATTCGATGGCCGTTAGCGTACCGGCAGATCCAACCATATGCGCCATGATCGCCGAATAGTACCCGGCTCCCGCTCCGATATGGACCACATGCTCTCCCGGCAAAGGCGCCGCTGCCGCGATCCATCCGGCATGAGCCGAGGGCTGACCATTGTTGAGACCCCTTTCCGGCACGAGCCCCACGAGGATATCGGAATACAACCAAGCGGGATCGGCATCGGGCGTCTGGGTATAGCCCGTCCAACGAAAAATGGGCCAGGGTCCCGGACCGAGATAGGCTTCCCGCGGCACCTCGGCATAAGCGCGCTCCAAAGCGGCGTTATTCGCGTCGCCCAGGAAGGCTATTTGTCGAGCATAAGCCCGGCGAAGGACGATGAGCTCCGCTTCGTTGAACACAGCCGTTCCCCTTCATCAGCCGCCGAAAGCCTTGCGGATATGCAATGCGATCTCGACCAGTTGACGCGGGCTCGGCAGCGGCTGGTCTCGCGACACCATCAATTCCACGCCCTTGGTCATAGGAATGCGAATGCATTCGGCTTCGTCGAGGGCATCGTCCTCCTGCGCCCGACCTGTCCGTTCGCGGCCGAGCCACCCTCGATGCGCGGTGTCGAATGCCGCCATGGCGTGCAGCCCGACGCTGAGTTCGCCGCGACGTTCACGGATAGCATCGAGCGTGAAGCCAGCATTCTGCAGCGTGCGGGCCTGCTGCAGCTGAACAAGATGATGTTCGGTGAAATTGGCCCCTCGACCTCGTGCGAGCGGCGGATCGATGAGCTTCTCCTGCACATAAAACCTGACAGTTCGCAACGGCACGCCGGCGCGAAAGGCAAGTGTCTCAGCGGTGTAGGTTCCGGCTCCTGGCATAGCCATAATCTAACAGTTACTGTAAAATTTTCAACTGTAAGATTCTTCGCGCCATAAGCCTCAAGGCGACCCGGCGCCAGCCGACGCCGCACATGCGCTCGGGCGGATTTGAGGCGCTGAACGCTCCGCTTCACTTTCCCTCCCTCAAGGGAGAAGAGATCAGGAAGAAAGTGGGAAGCACGGACGCGGAGAAGAGAAGATGCGACAGGACTGAGCCTGCGCGGAGCCTCACGCCGCTTTCGCAGCGGCCTTGCGCCAAGCCGGGATCAGATCCTCGATCAGCACGTCGCGCCAGCCGGGCCAGGCCGTCTCGGCCCAGCGTCGCGCATGGCCGCTCATGGCGAAACGGGCTTCGGGGGACCGCAACAGGGGCGTGATCGCCTCGGCCCAGAGCGACGGATCCTGGCTGTCGAGCACGACGCCGTCGAAGCCGGGCCGGGCCACGAACTGGCCGCCCCCATGCTGGGCCGCGACCACCACCGGCAATCCGCTGGCCTTGGCCTCCAACACCACGTTGGGCGAGACCTCGGTCATGGAGGGAAACACGAAGAGATCGGCGCTCGCATAGAGCCAGGCCAGCTCCTTCTGCGGCAACGCGCCGGGCAACGTCGCCCGGTCGCCCAGGAGCTCCCCGATCGGTCCGCGATCCTCGCCCTCGCCCACGGCCACCACCTGCAGGTCGACGCCCTCGCCCAGCAGGCGGTGGGCCGCTTCGGCCATCACCAAGGCGCTCTTGGTCGAATCGATGCGACCGACGAAGAGCAGGACCGGGCGCTCCGGCGGGATGCCGAAGGCATGCGCCAAGCGCGCGCGATCGCGGTGAACCGGCGAGAACCCGTCGCGGTCGATGCCCCGGCGCAGCATGCTGATGCGCGCGGGCGAGAGCACCGGGACCAGCCGGTCGCGATCCTCGCGCTTGGAGACCAGCACCCGGTCGCAGCGCGCGAGGCAGCGATCGATGCCGGCGTCGATGAAACGCGAGATCCGTTCGGGCAGGCGCAGATACTCGTTGAGGAAGCAGGCGCCCCACTTGCCGGCGAGGCGCCGGATGACCTCGGCCGCATAGACGCGCGTGAAACGCGGCACATCGGTATGGATCGAGGCGACCAGTCCGCAGCCGCTGCGCTCGGCATAGGCGATGGCGGTGCGCCCGAAGCTGAAGAACTCGGTCGCATGCACCACGTCGGAGCCGGCGAGCGAATGCATCAGCCCGCGGTGAAAGCGCGCGAGATCGGTATGGCCGCCGCCATGCCTGATGAAGCGCAGATCGCGCGTGCCGAGCGCAGCGGCATGGTTGCGGAAGCGGACGTTCCCGGCGAGCCTTTCGACCCCGTCGCGCTCGGCCAGGAAATGCAGGGTGAGATCGAGCTCTTCGGGAAGGGCGACCGCCGCTTCGGCGAACCGTTCCCAGCATTTGACATGGCCGCCGGCAAGTTCGTCGCGCTCGAGCGTCACCATGACGTCCACCTTGAGAGGACGGTGGTTTTGGGCAATCTCGGTCATGATCGGTTTTTGCAGTCCCGAATCGCACCAACCGGATGTTGGCAAGTTCCCCTGACAACGAAAATCGGCCCGCCCGCCGCAGGCCCTACGTTAAGGGAGCTTGATTAACGTCCTGTCGCTTACCTTGGGAATTACCGGCCCGGTTCCAAGCCGCTTCACAACCAATTGAAATATTTAACAGTCGGATCGTTACAGACGGGCCCGAAAAATACTTCGTCGAGGTGACTGGCGCGCCAATCAGCGGTGATTTATGAATTTGTCGCTGCAGTTAGGTTGCAGTTTAAAGACAGATCACCGCACGCCCCCGTCGCCGGATGTCATTGCCCGCTTCGATCGCCGGCCTCGGCCCCCGCCTCGCACGTTGGCGCTGGGCCGTGCCCCTTCTCTCCACCCTGCTCCTCTATTGCCTGGCCGACCTCGTCGCGCAGAGCGTCTTCCAGGTTCGGATCGTGCGCAGCCGCACGGTGTGGGACGGCGGCCTGCTGCTCGCCGTTTCCTGGCTGCTGTTCCTGGCCTCGCGGCGGGTTTGGATCTTCCTGCTGGTCCAGGCGCTCCTGGTCGCGGCGCTTTGGATCGGCAACCCCGCCAAGATCGCGATGCTGGGCCGGCCCCTCATGCCGGACGATATCGACTCGTTTCCCGCGCTGATCGAGGTGCTGGGGCCGCTCGGCTGGGCGGGCCTCGGCTTGCCGCTGCTCCTCCTCGGCGGGCTGCTGCTGGTCAATCTCACCTGGCGGGGCTGGTCCGCCAAGCTGGGGCTCGCCGGTCTCGGCCTCGTCGCGGCCATCCCGACATCGATGCCCGCTCCTATCGTCACGGCGATGGATGCGCGCTTCGGCAACACCACCTGGGACCAGCGCGAGAACTATGTCTGGCGCGGCGCCGCGCTGCACAGCCTGCAGGAGATCGCGCGCACGCTCGCCAATCGCCGTCCGAGCCCCGGCCGCGGCGAGGCGTTGAGCGCCGCCTCGCAAACCCTGGCGCGGCCCTGGCTCGCCAGCCTCGCGGTGCCGCCCCAGCCTCGCAACATCTACGTGATGGTGCTCGAGAGCTTCTGGGATCCCTCGGCCCTGACGAAGGCAGGCTATAGCGAGCCGCCGCTCGATCCCCGCTTCGAAGCTTTGTGGCAACGGGCCGGCCGGTCGACGGCCCTCAGCCCCGCCTTCGGCGGCCAGACCGCCAACGCCGAGTTCGAGTTCCTCTGCGGATTTCCGGTCCACGATTTCACGGTGAAGTTCGAGAGCGGCTTCGACAATGACCTGCCCTGCCTGCCGCGGGTCCTGGGCCAGCTCGGCTATCGCACCGTCGCCTCCCATCCCAACGGACCCGGGTTCTGGAACCGGCAGAACGCCTATCGCCATGCGGGCTTCGAGCGCTTCTGGTCGGTGAAGGATTTCGATCTCGACGACCTGAACGGGCCGTTCCTGTCGGACCGGTCGCTCTACCGCCAGGTGGCGGCGCGGCTTGACCGGGAGCAGGACGGGCGACCCACGCTCAGCTACGTCATGACCTATTACGGCCATTGGGCGTACGATCTGAGCGAGCAGCGCCCCGCCGTGCTCACGGCCAGCTCCGACAACGACCTGGTGCAGCGCTATGGCAGCGTGATCCGCCACAAGTCGCGCGAGCTCTATGACGAGATCGAGCGCATCACCGCGACCGACCCGGACGCCATCGTGATCGCCTTCGGCGACCACCTGCCCACGCTCGGCGCCAAGTTCGGCGGCTATGTGGAATCGGGACTGCTCGCCGAGCGCTTCGGCGCCTTCACGCCGGCGCAGTATGGCGTTTCCGACGCGACGCCGCTGATCGTGATCGACGGCAAGCGCGGCCCCTTGCGGGTGGGCTCGGTGCCGATGTTCGAGCTGCCGCGCCTGGTGATGGACCTCATCGGCAGCAGCCAGACCACGCTCTTCGACCTGTCGCGCACGCCGGGCGACCGTCTCTACCGGCCGCTGCCGGAAGCGACCCTCATCTATAGCGGCCGCGAGGTGGCGCAGGTCTGCCGCACGGGCGACGACAGCGCCGAATGCGCCGACGCCGCCGGCTGGCTCGCCTCGGTCGAGCTCCTGGAGCGTGACCTGTTCGAAGGCAAGCGCTATGCGCTGGACGCCCTCGATCAGCCGCGCCCTGCCTTCGACCCGCTGCCGGGTGCGAAGCCGCCGCTGCCGTCGGTCGAGATCGCCATGCCGACGACCGAGAGCGATGCCCCGGGGGACGGCGCGGTGCCGGCCGGCGCCGTTCATGTCGTACAACGCCAGGCCGCCAGCGACAGCAGCGACTGACGACCGGCCTCTGCCGGTGCCCTCGAGCCCTCTTGCGGCCGGGGCGAGGGCTCCGTCAACATCGCGGGCGCTTCTTCGGCAATGCAAAGGGCTTTGGGGGGGTCGGGTCATGTCCACAGATTTCGCCACGCTCAGGATCGAAGACGAGGACGGCTTGCGCTGGATCCGCTTCGACCGCGCCCGGAAGATGAATGCCTTCGACGAGCATCAATGGGCGGAGCTGGGCCGGGCCCTCGACGAAGCGGCGGTGGCCGAGGGGGTGCGCTGCATCGCGCTCGGCAGCACCAGTGGCCATTTTTCCTCGGGCTACGACCTGCCGGCCGCGCTGGCGGAGCTGGAGGGCGGCGGGCCGGCCGAGATCCGCCGTCATATCGGGCGCGGCAATGCCGCCTGCTGGAAGGTCTGGCATTCGACCAAGCCTGTCATCGCCGCGGTCGAGGGCTATTGCCTGGGCGGCGCCTTCGAGCTCGCCATGGCCTGCGATTTCGTGCTGGCCGATCGCGGCGCGAGCTTCGGCGAGCCCGAGGCGCGGATCGCCGCCAGCGCGCCCTTCCTCATCAGCCCCTGGGTCATGGGCATCCGCCACGCCAAGGAAGTGCTGCTGACGGGCGAGCTGATGACAGCCGAACGCGCCGAGCGGATCGGGCTCGTCAACGAGCTGTGCGAGCCCGGCCGGCTCGGCGAGCGCGTGCGGGCCTGGTCGCGCAAGCTGCAGGGCTTCCCCGCCGGGATCTGGGCGCAGAACAAGATGATGGTCAACCGCAGCTACGAGATCATGGGTTTCAGCAGCGCCATCGCCATGGGCGAGGATGCCTTCGTCGAGCTCTGCTGCCTGCCCGATCCCTTCAAGGGGGAGCTCGAGCAGCGGGTCAAGCGCGACGGCTTCGCCTCAGCGATCCGCTGGGCGCAGTCGCGCTTCGAATGAATGTGCCGCGGCCCGCTATGACTCAAATCGCGCAGCCCCTCCCCCTACCCCCTCCCGCAAGGGGAGGGGGCTGGAACGACAAACATCTCGTCCCCTCCTGCTTCGGGAAGCGCGGCGACGGCAACACATCAAGCCCCCTCCCCTTGCGGGAGGGAGTAGGGGGAGGGGTGGTGCGCGCGAGCTGCCTGCCGTCATGAACACCCCCACGAACATCCCGGCCTCGACGCTCCCTCCCGACATGGACAGCCTCGCGCATCTCGTCCGCGCGGCGGCGGGTCGCTTCGGATCGAAGCCTTGCCTGATCGGGCCCGAGCGCAGCGTGACCTTCGCGGGCTTCGCGGGCGAGGTGGCGTCACTGGCGCGGCACCTGACGGCATCGGGCATCGCCCGAGGCGACCGCGTGGCGCTGCTCGATGTCGACAGCATCGATTTCTTCGAGATCCTCTACGCCATCGCCGCCATCGGCGCGATCGCGGTGCCGCTGAACTACCGCCAGCGCGTGCCTGAGCTGCGCTACCAGATCCAGAATTCGGGCGCGCGGCTGCTGCTGGTGGGATCGCGCTATGAAGCGGAGGCGCGGGAGCTGGCGCCCGAGCTGGCCCTCGGCTGGCAGAAGCTCGAGGATTTCTGCCGGCAGGGTCGCGCAGACCATCCTTGCAGCCCCGCCGACCTCCTCGGCGTCGACGGCCATTCGCCCTTCGTCATCTGCTACACCAGCGGCACGACCGGAAGGCCCAAGGGCGCCGTGCTCGACCAGCGCGCCTGCTGCATCCGGGCCTACAAGTTCATCATCGAGTTCGGCATCCGCTCCGACGACATCGTGCATGTGACCACGCCGCTGTTCCATATCTCGGCGCTGGTCATCACCATGACCTGCCTGGTGCGCGGTGCCGGCGTGCTGATCCTGCCGCAGTTCAAACTCGACACGACCATGGCGGCGGTGCGCACGCATCGCGTCACCTTCCTCTCGCTGGTGCCGACCATGCTCGCCATGATGGCGGCGGCACCGGATTTCGGCGCCGCCTATTTCGGCGATGTGCGCCTCATCGTCTATGCCGGCGCGCCGATGAACCCGCGCCTGCTGCGCGACGTCATGTCGGTCTACAAGGGCGACATGGTGCAGTCCTTCGGCCAGACCGAGGACCTGCCGCAATCGATTCTCTCGATCGAGGATCACCGCCAGGCCTTCCGCGACGGCGCCAAGCATCTCGATTCCATCGGCCGGCCGCCGATCGGGGTCGAGCTCCGGATCTGCGATGCCGAGGGTCGCGAGGCTCCGGACGGCGAGATCGGCGAGATCGCCAGCCGCGGCGGCACCGGCATGGTCGGCTATTGGCAGATGCCGGAAGAGACCGCCAGGACCCTCAAGGACGGCTGGCTCTTCAGCGGCGATCTCGGCTATCGCGACAAGGACGGCTACATCTATCTCGCCGGCCGCAAGAAGCAGATGATCATCCGCGGCGGCGAGAACGTCTATCCGGCCGAGATCGAGCGGGTGCTGCTGGATTTCCCGGGCCTGAAGGACGCCGTCGTGATCGGCCTGCCCGACCCCGTCTGGGGCGAGATCATCGCCGCCGTGGTGGTGATGCAGGAAGGCGCGGTCGACCCGGCCGTCCTCATCGCCCATTGCAAGCGCCACCTGGCGAGCTATCGCTGCCCCGACCGGGTCTTCCAGCGCGAGACCCTGCCTTATAACGCGGGCGGCAAGGTCGACCGGGGGCTGCTGCGGCGGGAGTACGAGGCCGCCGCCCCGGGCTGAACCGGCGCTCCGGCGCAGTTTCCGTCAAATCTGGGCGCACTCGGCATCAAGCCCTAAACTCGGGTCTGGCCTAGCCTGGAGCGTCATTGGTCCGGGCGGGACGACCCCGGGCCATTGCGGCCGGGTCGGAAGAACCCCAGCCTCGGGAGGCGCCCTTGTCCGTCCAATATCGAACCGCCGGGATCGCGCCCGCCGAACGCGGCCGCTTCTGGGAACAGGCGGTGGCGCAGGCCTATTTCCCGCTCGACCTCAGCTACCGCGATGCCGAGCGGTTCGAGGGCAGCATCGAGCTCTGGGAGCTGGGCGAGGTCTCCCTGTCGCGGCTGGTGACGGACGGCATCACTTATGCGCGCAACGCCCGCCATCTGCGCCAGGATCCCGAGGAGCATTTCCTCATCACCGTGCCGGAGCGGGCCGATATCCGCTTCATGCAGGACGGGATGGAGGTGGAGTGCCGGCCCGGCGCCTTCGTGGTCGAGCGCAGCCACCTGCCCTACGAGTTCAGCGATCCCGACGCCAACGCGCTCTGGGTCTTAAGGGTGCCCGCCTCGTTGATGCGCCAGCGCCTCTCCGTCCCCGACCGCTTCGCCTCGCTGCGTTTCGACTGCGCCCAGGGCGCTGGCCGCCTTTTCGTCGACATGCTGCGGCTCGTGCCGGAGACGGTCGAGGCGATCCTGCCCGCGGGCCGCGCGGTGCTGGGACGCCAGCTCGTCGACCTCCTCGCCCTCACCTTCGACAATGACGCGCATATCCTCGAGAGCCGTCAGGCCTCGGTGAAGCAGGCGCATCTCCAGCGGATCGAGCATTACCTGCGCCAGAACCTGGCCTTCTCCCGTCTCGCACCCCAGGACGTGGCAGAGGCTTGCGGACTGTCGGTGCGCTATCTGCACCAGCTCTTCCAGGAGAAGGGTGCGACGCTGGGCCAGTGGGTGCGCGAGCAGCGGCTCATCCGCTGTGACGAGGCGCTGCGCGACCCGCGGCAGCGCCAGACCATCGCCGAGATCGCGCATTTCTGGGGCTTCGGCGACCAGGCCCAGTTCAGCCGCCACTACAAGGCCCGCTTCGGCCGCAGCCCCCGCGAGACGCGCCAGCGGGGCCGATCCATGCCGTCGTCCTCCTGAGGAGCCAGCGCCACCCGTGAACAAGCCCGTCGCCACCGCCCCGCTCGTCGGCCAGCGCATCAAGCGCAAGGAGGACCGGCGCTTCGTCACCGGCGAGGGCCGCTATGTCGACGACATCCAGCTCCCCGCCATGGTCCATGGCGTGGTGCTGCGCTCGCCCCACGCCCATGCGCGCATCCTGAAGCTGGACATCGCGGCGGCCAGGGCCCTGCCGGGCGTGCTCGCGATCGTGACCGGCGCCGATCTCGATGCCGCCAAGGTCGGCGGCCTGCCGGTCGGCTGGATCGTGCCGCGGACCACCGGCGCGCCCATGGCGAAGCCGCCCCATCCGGTGCTGGCGACCGACCGCGCGCGCCATGTCGGCGATCCCTTGGCCTTCGTGGTGGCCGAGACCCGCGCCCAGGCGCTCGACGCGATGGAGCGGATCGAGGTCGAGTACGAGCCCCTGCCGCATATCGTCGACCTGGAGCGCTCGGTCGAGCCCGGGGCGCCGCAGCTCTGGCCCGAGGCGCCGAGCAATCTCTGCTACGACTGGGAGATCGGCGATCCGGCGGCCGTCAGCCGGGCTTTCGCGACCGCCGCCCACGTCACGACCCTGAAGCTCGTCAACAACCGCATCCATGCCTCGCCGATGGAGACGCGCGGCACGATCGGCCATTACGACCCCTCGACCGACCGCTACACGCTCTACACCTCGAACCAGAACCCGCACATCATCCGCGTGCTGCTCGCGGCCGCCACGCTCGGCATCTCGGAGGAGAAGATCCGCGTGGTGGCGCCCGATGTCGGCGGCGGCTTCGGCATGAAGATCTACCATTATGCCGAGGAGGTGCTGGTAGTGTTCGCCTCGCATAAGCTGAGGCGGCCGGTGAAATGGATCTCCGACCGCAGCGAGGCCTATCTCAGCGACACCCATGCGCGCGACCATGTGACGACCGTCTCGCTGGCGCTCGATGCCGAAGGCGTGATGCAGGGCCTGAAAGTGGACACCATCGCCAATATGGGCGCCTATCTCTCGACCTTCGCGCCGGCGATCCCTTCCTTCTTCTATGCCTACCCCTTCCCCGGCCCCTACAAGGTGCGCGCGGTGCAGTGCCGGACGCGTGCGGCCTTCACCAACACCCAGCCGGTCGACGCCTATCGCGGCGCTGGACGGCCCGAATGCACCTATGTGCTGGAGCGCGCCATGGATGCGGCCGCACGCGAGATGGGGATCGACCGGGTCGAGATCCGCCGGCGCAACTTCATCCCGCCCGAAGCCTTCCCCTACAAGACGCCGCTGCTCTGGACCTACGACGTGGCCGAGTTCGACCGGCTGATGGACCAAGCGGTCGAGACCGCCGATTTCAAGGGCTTCCCCGCGCGTCGCGCCGAGGCGCTCGCGCGCGGCCGTTATCGCGGGCTGGGCTTCGCCTACTACATGGAATCCTGCGGCATGGGTCCTTCCAAGCTGCTCAACGAGCAGGGCTGCCAGGCGGGGCAGTACGAGGTCGGCACGGTGCGCGTGAACCCCACGGGCACCGTGACCGTGCTCACCGGCAGCCATACCCATGGGCAAGGCCATGAGACGGTCTATGCCCAGATCGTGGCCGACGCGCTGGGCGTCGATTTCGACAAGATCGAGATCGTCCATGGCGACACCGACCGCGTGCCCTACGGCATCGGCACCTATGGCTCGCGCTCGATCGCCGTGGGCGGTTCGGCCTTGAAGATCTCGCTAGACAAGGTGGTGGAGAAGGCGCGCCAGATCGCGGCCCATCTGATGGAGGCCAATCCCACCGACGTCACCTTCGAGCAGGGCGTCTTCCGCGTCGCCGGCACCGATCTCAGCCGGAGCTTCAGGGACGTGGTGCGCGCCGCCTACAATCCGGTCGACTATCCGCTCGACAAGCTCGAGCCCGGCCTCGAGATGACGACCTATTTCGACCCGCCCAACTTCACCTTCCCCTATGGCTGCCATCTCTGCGAGGTCGAGGTCGATCCCGAGACCGGCAGGATCGAGATCAAGGCGCTGGCGGCGGTCGACGATTTCGGCAACCAGATGAACCCGATGATCGTCGAGGGCCAGATCCATGGCGGCCTGGCGCAGGGCGTCGGCCAGGGCATGATGGAGCTCTGCGCCTTCGACAACGAAACCGGGCAACTGCTCTCAGGCTCGCTGATGGACTACGCCCTGCCCCGCGCCTCCGACCTGCCCTCGATGCGGATCGAATCGATCGTCACGCCCTGCCACTACAACCCGCTGGGCGTCAAAGGCTGCGGCGAGGCGGGCGCCATCGCCGGTCCCGCGGCGCTGGTGAGCGCCGTGCTCGATGCGCTGGCCCCCTTGGGCGTCATCGATATCGACATGCCGGCCACGCCGGAGCGGGTCTGGCAGGCGATCCAGGCGGCGAAATAGGCAGGGCCATCGCTTTGCTTTCTTCACCTCCCCCCTTGAGGGGGAGGCTGGGGTGGGGGGTCGCCACAAACTCGATGGCGGCGAGGATGGGCGATGCAAATTTATTGAAGCACCACGTTCTACGATCACCCCCCACCCTAACCTCCCCCTCATTTCTGCCTCGTCACATGCGACGGCCCTGCCGCAGGGCGGGCTTCTGCCGCTCCCGCTCCAGCCGCGCCTCCTTCTTCACGTCGGCGCCGTAGCGGAGCTTGAGCTTGGCTTCCTTCATGAAGATGGCGGCGTCCAGCTTGTTGCGGATCTTCCGGTAATCCTCGATCCATTGCTGCCGGTCGGGATATTCGGCGTCCTGCAGCACCCGCAGCAGGGCGATCTGCAGGAACCCGATCTGGGAGTGGTCGACGGGGCTCTCCCGCACCTTCCGGTCGCGATAGATGCCCCCGGCCTGCGCGCGCTTCATCTCCGCCAGCTTCGTCCGCAGGATCACGCCGGTCTCGTCATCGTCGTCTTCGCAGTCGAGCGGGTTCGGATTGACCGCGACCGGCGGCAAGGTCGCGGGCGCGTCGGTGCGGGCCGTCGCCAGCGACAGGAGCGGCCGCAGGTCCTTCGCGGCCTTGTCGCGCTCGGTGAGGTTGCCCATGCCGAACAGCCGCTCGACCGTCGCCAGGATCGAGCTGTGGTCGTACTCGGTCTTGTCGATCACGCCCTTGGGGATCAAAGGCGAGATCACCAGCGTCGGCACCCGCACGCCATAGACGTCGAAGCGGAACTGATGCTGGATATAGTCTTGCGTGAAGGTGTCGCCGGGCGGCACCGCGGCCGTGGGCGTGACATGGTCGTAGAAGCCGCCATGCTCGTCGAAGGTGACGATCAGCAGGCTCTTCTCCCAATGCGGCGAGTTGCGGATCGCCTCATAGACCCGCTTGATCAGCTTCTCGCCGCGCGTGACGTCGTCCAGCGGATGCATCGAGTTGCCGCAGGTGAAGTCGCCGGGGCCGGTGATGTCGAATTCGTCGGCGCCGTAGCGCGGCTCGATCCAGACGAACTTCTTGTCGAACCCGGCATCGTTCAGCTCGCTCTCGAAATCGTCGATGCCGGTCAGCCGGCCCTGCAGCTCGTTCAGGTTCATCCCGCTCAGGAGGAAGGCCGCCGGGAAATCGTCGCCGCGATAGATCCGCCAGGGCAGGCAATACTGGTCGAGCTGGTCGAAGATGTTGCCGTTCTCGAAGCGGTAGCCCTCGAAGCCGGTGGCGATCACGGTCTCGAGATCGCTCGGGCTGCCGTCGAGCCCGCCCGAGGTCGCGGCCATGGCGAAGAAGCGGTTGGGAAAGGTCGGCCCGGGCAGCGAGGAGAACCAGCGGTCGCAGACCGCGAACTCCTCGGCCAGCTTGTTCATGATCGGAAGCTGGTCGCGGGTGAAGCAATTCATGATGCGGGTGGGCTGGGAGGCCCCGTCATCGACATAGTCGGCGATGAAGCCCAGGTTGGTGATGGGCGGATAGGCCGCGCCGGCCGTATAGGTCACGCCGCCGCCGCAGAGCTGCGTCACGACATTCTCGAATTCGTGGCCGGGCCCCTTGTCGATCCCGGAGAGCTGGAAATCGGCGGGGAAAGCGACCGACACGTCGGTGCTGGTGGTGGGATCGGGATTGGTGTTGACGTTGAGGGCGACGCCGTCGGCGGTAACGGGATTGCCCTGAATGTCCACGCCCGTGAGGTTGCTGAAGCCCAGCATGTGATCGAAGGAGCGGTTCTCGAGCATGAGCACGAATACATGATCGACCGCGGGTGGCTTCCGGTCCCCGCCGCGGCCGAACAGAGATTCGAGCCAGTGCCAGAAATTCAGCAGCGCGCAGCGCAGCGTGTCCCAGGCGACGCAGACCAGCTGGAAGATCCAGCCGAACAGCACGCAGACCTTCTCGACCACCCAGGCGAAAGCCTTGCAGACCCACTTGGCGACCCAATACCAGGCCTTGCAGACCCACTTCGCGACCCAGTACCAGGCGCGGCAGAAGAAGCCGGCGATGCAGTTCCAGGGCGTGTACCAGTGGCACTCCTCCCAGGAGGTGCATTGGTCGGAACCCTCGTCGGCCCATTGCGAGCACTGGTTCGAGCCTTCGTCGGCCCATTGCGTGCATTCATACGAGGTCTTCGACGACCAGTTCTTGCAGGTGATGACCGCCTGGGTCACCCATTTCGTGCAGGTCGACATGACGATCCCCCTTCAGATCGCGGTTCGTCTCGCGAGCGAGCGACGCAGCCATGCGAGCCTCGCCTTTGCCCAGCCGACGCCGACGGCCTTGCCCAGGACGCCTGCGCCGAATATACCGGCGAGACAGATCGGGATCAGGCTCCAGCGAAAGGGCTCGGCCAGGAGAAGACAGGCCGCGGACACAGGAAGAGCCGCGCTCAGAAACGCACCGCCCAGCGCGCAGCCGCAGGCGCGGTGATAGCGGCGTGCCCGTTCCCGCAATCGCGACTTCTCGCTGTCGCCGCCGGGCAGGCGGGCGATGGCCGCATCGATGTCGTTCAGCGCCCGGCTCATGGCATCACGGCCCTCGAGCGAGACTCACCGCTTCGGCGATGCGCACATCTTCCCCGACGGGGCGTTCGCTCGATTCTGGACGCGAAGCCCGGAAAGCCGCAGCCGACCGCGACGAATCTCAGCGGTTCAACCCTCAAAACCTCGCCGTCGCGCGATCGGGCCTTTCGCACCGGCGGCCGCCATCCGATGCGCCTTTGCGCACCGGCGTCCCGCCGCAGTCGGCGGGACAGGTCAGACTCTTTACCTATTTTCGTAAACAGTCCAGAGAAGTTCGCATCCGAACATCAAGGCCAGTAGCCCGTGCCGTCTGATTTCCCTGCAATGATCCGAACGTCTTCATGGATTTTCAGACAGCGAGACGTTCACAGAGCGTTTCTGAACCTCGTCTCACCGGCCGATCCAGCCCTTCCGGGCCTTCAGACCTCATGTCCAGCTTCCGCGATCGGCCAGATTGATTGGCGGCCCAATGACCGCCTCTACCTCCCGTTGCACAACCTCTCCGCCGCGCGACCCCTCATGTCTTCTGGTTTTCACGAAACGGCGCGATAATGAATTCGCGTCCGGAGCCAGACCTTGTTCCAGATTGACGGCATCACGGCAGGCAGCGGCGATCGTCAGAATTCTCCGGACCGGAAATCGAGCAGCCTCGCCTGCCGGTGACGCCTTGCATGGGGGGAACCGTCATGGCCGCGATCACGAATGTCCGCGCCTTCGCGAACAACGAAATCGCCTTCCTTGCCTGGAGCATCGATGGCGGGTCGATTCCCGGCTGCCTCGGCTTTCACATCCTGCGCCAATATCTCGATGCCGCCGACAAGGTCGTCGAGGAGCGGCCGCTCGCCTCTTATGTCGCCTTCAAGGGGCAGCGCAATCCCGACTGGCAGCCCCAGAACACCACGGTCTGGCCGGTGCAGAAATTCACCTGGCGGGACCTGACGCTGCGCAAGAAGCGCGACAAGGCCCAGCGCCGCCCCGACCAGGCGCGGGTGCGCTACTCGGTCCGTGCCGTGGGCAAGATGAAGCCCGGACTCGATCCGGTGATCGTCATTCCCGAGAGCCATTTCGATCCCGAGACCCACAAGACCGTGCCCAACCGCTATGAGGGGACGCCGATCCCGCTGGGTTACCTGACCGCACCGAAGCTCAGCAACATCATCGACGTCACCCGCGTGCGGCCGCCTTTCACCTCCACCTTCACGAACGGCATTCTCTCGACTCAATTCCTGCTTCGCGTCCTCAAGGAGGACGGCAAGATCGTGCCCGGCGAGCTCGAAGGCCATCTGCGCGCGCCCAACGACTGGCTGCGCAACTATCTGGCCGGCGACGTGATCCCGCTGATGCGGGATTTCTTCGCGCAGCTCAAGGGGCGGTTTCATGCCGCCCTCTACGAGCTGGAGGACGAGGAGCTGGTCAACCTCCTCAAGGCCAATGCCGAGCGCCTCGATCTCATCCTGTCGGATGCCGGGAGCGGCCCGGACCAGAGCGTCAAGACGGGCAAGAATCCGACCCTCTACGACACGCGCAATGCCCCGGCCCGCAAGCTCTTGCGCGCGCTCGCGCGCAAGACCGGCACCAGGTTCAAGATGCAGGACCGCATGTTCAACGGATCGGGCCATATCGGGCACAACAAGTTCGTCGTTTATGTCGACGATGCCGGCAAGGCCCGCTCCGTGCTGACCGGTTCCACCAACTGGACCTGGTCCGGCATCGCCGGCCAGAGCAACAACTGCATCCGGATCGACGACGACGGGATCGCGGCGGCGTTCCTCGCCTATTGGCGGCGCCTCCATGACGACAAGCAGAAGCTGCCCAAGCCTCTCAGCGCCAAGGCCAAGGGCGCCGATCAGGGCGACCCGCTCAAGACCGCCGATCGCACGCCGGTCACGGTCACGCTGCAAGGCGGTACCGTCATGGAATCCTGGTTCTCGCCCAACATGCCCGGCAAATCGCAGCCGCCGGCGAAATCGGCGAAGACCCCATCGCCGCCGCCGCCGGATATGGACCGGCTGTTCTCCCTGATGCGCAAGGCGCGGCGCGCGATCTTCTTCCTCGTCTTCATGCCCTCCCGGGGCGGACTCAATTCGATCGTCTCCGAAGCCGTTCAGCTTGGTTTGAAGGACACGTCGCTCGATGTCATCGGCGTGATCTCGGATACCCAGGCGATGTGGGGCTTCGTTCCCGCCAGCACCACCGAATCCGGCAAGAAGCTGCCCGCCTGGTCGCCGCATGTCTTCAGGCAGAAGGGCGTTTCGGTGATCCGCGCCACAGCACTCACCGACAAGGAGATCGGCCGCCCGCTCGGCGATTTCGAGTTCGATGAGACGCTCACGGTCGGCCGCGCCATCATTCACGACAAGATCCTGGTGATCGATCCGCTGGATCCCCAGAACTGCGTCGTCGCTTTCGGCAGCCATAACCAGGGCTACAAGGCGTCCTATTCGAACGATGAGAACCTGGTGATCGTCAGCGGGCACCAGCCCCTGGCGCTCGCCTACGCGGCCCACGTGCTCGACGTCTATGACCATTACCGGTTCCGGGCGAGCGAGGCCGAGCTGACGGCGGACGCAAAGAAGAAGAAGGTCAAGCCGGGCAGCAAGGACGACCCCCGCTGGGATGGATTCCTCGATACCGGCGACGGCTGGCAGGCCAAGGCGTCGCGGCGTCTATCCAACTATTTCGCGGGCTGAGGTTTTTCGACCTCAACGGCGGTTCTCCCAAAAGCCGCTTGCCTTGGCAACTCGATTAAGCCAATTTGTCGATATGTCGACGAATATAGACGAATCGAAAGCGATCGAGGCCCTGAGCGCCCTGGCGCAAGGCACGCGCATGAACGTGTTCCGGGCGCTGGTCCGGGCTCACCCCGACGGCATTCCGGCGGGCGGGATCGCGGCCGCTTGCGGCGCCCGGCACAACACCATGTCCTCGCATCTCGCGATCCTGGTGCGGGCAGGCCTCGCCCGAGCGGAACGCCAGGGCCGGACGGTGATCTACCGCGCGGACCTCGACGGGTTCCAAAGCCTGGTCCGGTTCCTCACCCGCGACTGCTGCGGCGGAAGGCCGGAGATCTGCGCGCCCCTTCTCGAACCCCTGCTCCAATTTTGCGGCTGTCCCCCGGAGGCTTCCTGTGCCTGAACGGATCTTCAACGTCCTCTTTCTCTGCACCGGCAATTCGGCGCGCAGCATCCTCGCCGAATCCATCCTCAACCGCCTCGGCGCCGGCCGCTTCCAGGCCTTCAGCGCGGGGAGCCATCCCAAAGGCGCGGTTCATCCCCTCGCCCTCGAGCTGCTGGCCAAGCTGGGCTATCCGACGAAGAACCTGCGTTCCAAGAGCTGGGACGAGTTCGCGGGCTGGGGCGCGCCGCCGCTCGATTTCGTCTTCACGGTCTGCGACGACGCGGCCGGCGAGGTCTGCCCGGTCTGGCCGGGCCAGCCGATGACCGCCCATTGGGGTTTGCCCGATCCGGCCGCGGTCGAGGGCAGTCCCGCCGAGCAGCACCTCGCCTTCGCCGAGACCTACCGCCTGCTGAACAACCGGATCGGCATCTTTGCCAACCTGCCGCTGAAATCGCTCGACAAGCTCAGCCTGCAGAAGCGGATCGACGAGATCGGCCGCAAGCTGCCGGAATCCGCCTGAGCCGGCGGGCTCGCGCCGCTTCCCTCCTTCCGCTTCGGTTGCCAACGGATCGCTCCCGTACATGTCGCTCTTCGAACGCTATCTGACGCTCTGGGTCGCCCTCTGCATCCTGGCCGGCATCGTGCTCGGCCATCTCATGCCCGGATTCTTCCAGGCGATCGGCGCGCTCGAGCTCGCCAAGGTCAATCTTCCGGTCGCGGTCCTGATCTGGCTGATGATCGTGCCCATGCTGATGCGCATCGATTTCGCGGCGCTCGGCGGCGTCGCGGCGCATTGGCGCGGTATCGGCGTCACACTCTTCGTCAACTGGGCCGTCAAGCCCTTCACCATGGCGGCTCTCGCCTGGCTCTTCATCGGCCATCTGTCCCGCGGCTACCTGCCGGCCGACCAGATCGATTCCTACATCGCGGGATTGATCATCCTGGCGGCCGCACCCTGCACCGCCATGGTCTTCGTCTGGTCGAACCTGACCCGGGGCGAGCCGCATTTCACGCTGACCCAGGTGGCGCTCAACGACAGCATCATGATCGTCGCCTTCGCGCCGATCGTGGGGCTGCTGCTGGGGCTCTCCGCCATCACGGTGCCCTGGAACACGCTCGTGCTCTCGGTCCTGCTCTACATCGTGGTCCCCGTGGCGGCGGCCCAGATTCTTCGCCGCCATCTGATACACAAAGGTGCCGACGCACTGCCCGCCGTTCTGCGACGGCTCCAGCCCCTGTCGCTCTGCGCGCTGCTCGCGACGCTGGTTCTGCTGTTCGGCTTCCAGGGCGAGCAGATCCTGGCCCAGCCCCTGGTGATCGCGTTGCTGGCGGTCCCGATCCTGATCCAGGTCTATGCCAATGCCGGCATCGCCTATCTGCTCAATCGGCTCGCCGGCGAGCAGCATTGCGTCGCCGGCCCCTCGGCGTTGATCGGCGCCAGCAATTTCTTCGAGCTCGCCGTCGCCGCCGCCATCAGCCTGTTCGGCTTCAATTCGGGTGCGGCACTGGCCACCGTGGTCGGGGTGCTGATCGAGGTGCCGGTGATGCTGTCGGTCGTGCGCATCGTCAATGCCAGCCGTCCCTGGTACGAGCGGCGCGCGGGGAAGCCGGAACTGGCACCCGGCCTCGAGCGCTGAATCTTTATTTCGATTCTCGTCGAAATAGCGCTTGACCCCTGCTCCGCCGGCGGTCATCTTATTTCCATGAAACTCGAAAAAGCGGCAAAGCAGCTCGAGGCGCTCGGAAACCCGACGCGGCTCAAGGTCTATCGCACGCTGGTGCGGGCGGGCGACGGCGGCCTTCCCGTCGGCCGGCTGCAGGAGAAGCTCGGAATCGCCGCCTCGACGCTCTCGCATCATCTCCACCGGCTGATCCTGACCGGACTCGTCACGCAGGAGCGCCAGGCGACGACCCTGATCTGCCGCGCCAACTACGAGGCCATGGGCGATCTTCTGGGATTTCTCGCCGACGAATGCTGCGCCGACGCTCCCGCCGCGAGCGGCAGCGCCGCCGCCTGACGGGCGGCTTGTTTTTGACCACTTATTCCATGGTTCTGGAACTAGCGAAGGAGTAAATCATGGCCGCCGACATAAAGACACTGCCGATCGCCGTGATCGGCGCCGGGCCGATCGGGCTCGCGGCCGCCGCCCATCTGATCGAGCGCGGCCTCCCGGTCCGGGTCTACGAGGCCGGCACAACGGTCGGCGCCAATCTTCGCGATTGGGGCCATGTGCGCATCTTCACGCCCTGGCGGCACAATATCGATGCCGCCGCGCGGCGGATCCTCGCGCGCCATGGCTGGCAGGCGCCGCCCGCCGAGGCGCTGCCGACCGGCGACGAGCTCTGCGATCTCTACCTCGTTCCCCTCGCCCGCACGCCGGAGCTGGCGCCCGCCATCGAGACCGGCGCCCGCGTGCTGGCCATCGCCCGCCAGGGTCTCGACAAGGTGACGAGCCGCGGGCGCGAGGACCGTCCCTTCGAGATCACGATCCGGCGCCGGGACGGCTCGCGCCGGCAGGATCTGGCGCGCGCCGTGATCGATGCGTCGGGCACCTGGAACCAGCCCAACCCCATCGGCGCGTCGGGCCTGCCGGCCGAGGGCGAGGCCGAGCATGCGGACCGCATCGCCTACGGCATGCCGGACCTGCTGGGACAGGACCGCGCGCTCTATGCCGGGCGGCGCACGCTGGTCATCGGTGCGGGCTATTCGGCCGCTAATGTGCTGCTCGACCTGATCCGCCTACGCCAGGATGCGCCCGACACGCGGGCGCATTGGGCGGTGCGCGGCACGAACCTCGCGCGCGTCTATGGCGGGGGCGATGCCGATCAGATCCCGGCCCGCGGTGCGCTGGGCTGGCAGCTCAAGGAAGCCGTCGAGCGCGGCGCCATCGCGCTGACCGCGGGCTTCGTCGCGATCCGCGTGCGCGAAGACGGTCAGGGTCTGTGGCTCGATGGAGACACGGCGCAGGGATCGAGAAGCCTCGGCCCCGTCGACCGGATCGTGGTCGCGACCGGCCAGCGCCCCGACCTCGCCATGACGCGCGAGCTGCGGCTCGAGCTCGATCCCTGGCTCGAGGGTGCGAAGGCGCTGGGCCCGCTGATCGATCCCAACCTCCATTCCTGCGGCACGGTCCCGCCGCACGGCCATCGCGAGCTCAGCCATCCCGAGCCCGGCTTCTACACCGTGGGTGTGAAGAGCTATGGCCGTGCCCCGACCTTCCTGCTGCTGACGGGCTATGAGCAGGCGCGCTCGGTCGCCGCGGCCCTCGCCGGCGACAGGGCAGCCGCCGACGATGTGCAGCTCGTCTTGCCGGAAACGGGCATCTGCGAAGACAATGGCGTCGAGAGCGGCCACTGCTGCGGCAGTCCCCAGGAGGAGAGTGCGGTGACGTCATCCGGATGCTGCGGCGGCTCGGCGCCGGTCAAGACCGTTCCGGTCGAGGCCTGCTGCGCGCCCGCCGTCGTTGCCAAGGACGAGGCCAGGACCGGCTGCGGTTGCGGCGTCGCCGCATGACGCTGTCTGCGGCACCCGCAGCGAGCGAGCCCACCTCCGGTCTACCCGACCGCCGCGTCGTCGTCTCGGCGCTGGGCGTGACGCAGATCCTGGCCTGGGGCTCCTCCTACTATCTCCTGGCCGTGCTGGCCCAGCCGATCGCGGAAGACACGGGCTGGCTGCTGAGCTGGATCGTGGGCGGCCTTTCGCTGGGGCTGCTGATGGCGGCGCTGGTCTCGCCCTGGGTCGGCCGGGCGATCGAGCGGCGTGGCGGAAGGCCGGTGCTGGCGCTGAGCGCGCTGCTGCTGGCTGCGGGCTCGATCAGCCTCGCGGTCGCGGTCCATCCGATCATGTTTCTGGCAGGGTGGCTGGTGATGGGGCTCGGCATGGGTGCCGGCCTCTACGACGCCGCCTTCGCCACGCTGGGGCGGATCTACGGGCAGGGCGCCCGCAGCGCCATCACGAGCCTCACGCTCTTCGGCGGATTCGCCAGCACGACCTGCTGGCCGCTCTCCGCCTGGCTGGTCTCGGACCTCGGCTGGCGCGGCGCCTGCTGGGTCTATGCGGCGATCCATCTTCTGGTCCTGGTGCCGATCTACCTCTTCCTCCTGCCGCGCCAAACCCCGCCAGCAGCGAATGGCGCGCCGGCTCACGCCGCCGCCTTGCCGGCAGGCCGGATCGGCGCCCGCGACCGGATCACCCTGCTGCTCCTGGGCGGCGTCATCGCGGTGGCCGCCATGATCTCGGCGACGATGTCGGTCCATATGCTGACCATCCTGCAGTCGCGCGGCCTGACGCTGGCGAGCGCCGTCGCCTTCGGCGCGATGGTCGGACCGTCCCAGGTGGGTGCCCGCGCCATCGAGATGGCGATCGCCCGCTTCCATCATCCGATCTGGACGATGGTGGTCTCGGCCGCCCTGGTCGTGCTGGGCATGGGCGTGCTCTGGGCCGGCCTACCCTTGATCGCCGTGGCGCTGGTTGCCTATGGCGCCGGCATCGGCCTGGAATCGATCGCGCGCGGCACCGTGCCGCTGGCGCTCTTCGGCGCCGGGGGATATGCGGCCCTCATGGGCAAGCTGGCCCTGCCGAGCTTGCTGCTTCAGGCGGCGGCGCCCTCGCTCGGCGCGGTGCTCATCCATCGCTTCGGCACCGGCGGCACGCTCGCCGCCATCTTCGCCGCGGCGTTGGTCGTGCTCGCGATGGTGAGCGCGCTCGCCTTGCTGTCGAAGCATCGCCGCGCGGCCTGAGGCCGCCCCCGCGGTTTCGTCAGAAATCGACCTGGGGCGTCTCCGGGATATAGTGCTCGAACAGGACCCAGAATGGCGTGGGCCGGTTGCCGGCATACCAAGCCTCGAACGCGGCGAGCGCCTCCGGCACCGAGAGCGCCTTCGCATCCGGCGCCGCGGTGAGGGCGTGAAAGACCGCCTGCGCGACCGGCGTGAAGCGCGACAGCAGTTCGGTCCGGGCTTCGCTATCGGCGCTCCAGCCGAGCTTGCTCCGCAGCACCACCAAAGCGCTGGCCACGGCGATCTCCTCGCCTTCTGCACCGGCAACCGCCTCGGCAATCGCCCGCATCAGGTTGAGGCGCCGGAAGGCGAAGGCGCGCTCCTGCTCCAGCTGCTGGATGCGCTGCGCCGCTTCCCGCCGATAACGGCTCTCGGCGGCCTCCGTTTCGCCGGCGGCTGCCTCGAACAGGTCGAGGAAGGGCACTGTCGCGGCTGCCGTCGCCGTCATCGCGCCTCCCGGGAAACTGGCGGAAGAGAATGGGAGTCGAACCCACCTAGAGCCGGCTCGCGGCCCCACCCGGATTTGAAGTCCGGACGCCCCACCGGGGACGCTTCTCTTCCTTGATCCGATGTCGCTGTCGCCGGCGCCGGCGTCTCCGCCGACGGCCGGAACAGATCGAGCTGATGCTTGTTCATGCGGCGGAGGTCGCCGCGCCGCAAGGTAACGCCGTGCCGATCGAAGAACTCGAGGATCTGGATGGCGACCTTGCGGCCGTTATTGACCTGGTCGCGGAACTGCGCCGCCGTGAACTCGCCCTTCTCCGAGGCGGCGGCAATGGCAACCGCGATCCTCACCATCTCCGCCACCGTGTCGCGCAGGAAGAAATGGTCATGCGCGACCTCGGAGACCTTGCCCATGCGCGCCATCAGCTTCGCCAGCCGGCGGACGTCCTCCTCGGGGACGGCGAGCAGCGTGCCGATGTCGCGCACGCGCGGCGGGCGGAACCGCGCCTCGCCCGCAAGCAGCGGCGCCACGCCCGCCCAGAGCTGCTCCTCCTCCGGCGTCAATCGCACCTGATGGCCAGGCAGCCGGACCCAGGCGCCATCGAGCGCCAGCTCGCCCGCCCGCGCCAGGCTCACGAGCCCGGCCGCGAACGCCGGCGCCGGCAGGCGCGGCTCGAGCTGGAGGCGCAGCCGCTCGAGGCCGATGCCGGGAAGGTCCGGATTGACCTGGTGGAAATTTTCCAGGAGGGCGAGCAGCGCCCGCTTCAATTGCTCCCAGGTCGCGGCGCTCAGGCCGATCACGCGATCCTTGGCTGCGAGCTTGACGATGCCCAGCGCGTCGACCAGGCTCTGCATCTCCGCCTCGGCCAGCGCGCGATCGCGGGCGAAGGCCGAGAGATCGACATGGCGCGGCTCGCGCTCGAGCAGGGCGGCCAACGCCTGCATGGGATCCTCGATCGCCATCGCCTCGAGCTGCGCCAGGCGCGCCGACGTGCGCCGTTTGCGGGCGGGTGCCCGCAGATCGAGGAACCGCCCGCCGCCGATGGTCCTTCGGGCCGAGGGATCGCGCAGCACGAAGCGATCGCCCACGGCCGCCGCGATCGGCTTCTCGAGCACGAGCTGGACCTTCTTCTCCCCACCCGGAACGAGGGGCTCCTCCTCGAGCAGCACGACATGCGCACCCACCTCGGCCGCCGCATGATGCAGCCGTACCGGGCTCCATTGGCCGACCGCCTTGGCCTCGCTCGGCAGCAGCCGCAGGATCGCGTCGATTCGGTCGCTGGGCGCATGGAGCGACGGATCGAGGATCATGTCGCCGCGCCGGATGGCGTCCTTGCTGATCCCCTCGCCAGCCAGGTTGAGGGCGCAGCGATCACCCGCCTCGCCTTGCTCGACGGGACGGTTTTGCGCGTGAATGGAACGCACGCGCGCCGGCAGCCCCGCCGGGCTCACCAGGACGCGATCGCCGACCACCACCCGGCCCGACAAGGCGGTGCCGGTCACAACCGTGCCGGTGCCGGCGAGCGTGAAGGAGCGGTCGACCGCGAGCCGGAAGCGGCCTGCGGCGCCGCGTCGTCCGGCCGCCGATGACGCCGTCAGCAGCGCCTCGCGCAAAGCTTCGATCCCTTCGCCGGTCACGGTCGAGACCGGGATGATCGGGCTGCCGGCCAGATTCGTCGAGGATAGGGTCTCCGCAATACCGGCAGCGACCTGCGCGCGCCGATCCGGCGATGCGAGGTCGGCCTTGGTCAGGGCGACGATGCCGCGCGTAACCCCGAGCAGATCGACGATGGCCAGATGCTCGCGCGTCTGCGGCATGACCCCGTCGTCGGCGGCGATCACGAACAGGACGAAATCGATGCCGCTGGCGCCCGCCAGCATGGTGTGGACGAAGCGCTCATGGCCCGGGACATCGACGAAGCCGAGCACGCTGCCGTCGGCCGCCGGCAGATAGGCGAAGCCGAGATCGATCGAGATGCCGCGCGCCTTCTCTTCCTTGAGACGGTCGGTATCGACGCCCGTCAGCGCCCGCACCAGCGAGGTCTTGCCGTGATCGATATGTCCCGCGGTGCCGACGATCATGGGACCGGCTTCGCGCGATGCGCAGGGGAGCTAGGCCGGCGCATCGGCGCCTCCCTCGAGGCTGGCGAGATTGGCCAGAAAGCCCGCCTCATCCTCGAGGCAGCGCAGATCAAGAAGAAGCGCGTCATCCTCGATACGCCCGACGACCGGAATCGGCAGACGGCGCAGCGCGGCCGCGAGGACCGTCAGCCGGCTGCCGCCGCCGCGCGCCGCGCGCGGACGGATCGCCAGGCCCGCGCTCGGGATGGCCTCGAGCGGCAGCGCGCCGGATCCGATCTGGCTCTTGCACTCGACCGGCTCCACGGCGAATTCGGGGGCCACGGCTGCGGCAATGGCCGGGGCCAAACGCTGCGCCAGGGCCTCGATCTGCACCTGGGGCCGTGCCAGCAGGCGCAGCGTCGGCAGCCGCTCGGCGACACGGTCCGGATCGCCATAGAGGCGCAAGGTCGCCTCGATCGCGGCCAGCCGGATCTTGTCGACCCGGAGCGCCCGCTTCATCGGGTTGCGGTTGATCTTCTGGATCAGGTCCTTGCGCCCGACGATGAACCCGGCCTGCGGGCCGCCCAGCAGCTTGTCGCCGGAAAAGGTCACGAGATCGGCGCCCTCGGCGATCGCCTCGGCCACCGTCGGCTCATGGGCAAGGCCGTAGCGGGCGAGATCGACCAGGGTGCCAGAGCCCAGGTCGTTGACGAGCGGCACCCCGCGCTCCCGCGCCAGCGAGGCGAGGTCGTGGGCCGACACCTCGGCGACGAAGCCGGCGATGCGGTAGTTGGAGGGATGAACCTTGAGGATCAGCCCGGTCTTGCCCGTGAGGGCTTCGGCATAGTCCTTGCGATGGGTCCGGTTCGTGGTGCCGACCTCGACCAGCTTGGCGCCAGCCCGCGCCATGATGTCCGGCATGCGGAAGGCGCCGCCGATCTCGATCAGCTCGCCGCGCGAGACGACAGCCTCGCGTCCCTTCGCCAGCGTGTTCAGCACGATCAGCACGGCCGCCGCATTGTTGTTGACGACGGTCGCATCCTCGGCGCCGGTCAGGCGGCAGAGGAGCCCGCGGATCAAGGCGTCGCGCTCGCCGCGCCTGCCCGTCTCCAGATCGAACTCGAGCGCGATGGCCTGGCGCATGGCGGTGACCGCGGCCTCGATGGCGGTCTCGGCCAGGACCGCGCGGCCGAGATTGGTGTGGAGCACGGTTCCGGTCAGGTTGAAAACCGCCCTCACCTTCGATTGCGCGTCGCGATCGAGACGGGCGAGCACGGCGGCGGCGATGGCCTCGGCCCCGACGCCGTTGCCCTTCCCCGCGCGGACCGCCGCCCGCGTCTCGTCGAGCGCCTGCCGCGCGGCCTCGACCGCGGCGGCGCGCCCGAACCGCTCCATGGCGACCAGGGCCGCGTCCTTCTTCAGCACCTCGTCCACGGAGGGAAGGCGGCGGAGAGCGTCGGCGGCGCCCGTCATCGCGTGGCCCCTCAATAGCCCAGCAGGAACGGATTCGCGGCGCCGCGCCGCAGGCCGGTCTCGCGCAGGAGCAGATCGAGGCCGAGCGAGGCGACATCGTCGGCCACGGGATCGAGGGCTGGGTCCTTGTGCTGATGCAGGATCTTGACGTAGCCGCGGCAGATATCGCAGGTCTCGGCCTTGACGATGCCGGCGCCGCCCTCGACCTCGCGGTAGGAGATGCCCTTGGTCGAGCCGCAGAGCGTGCATTTGACCCGGACATAGTTCCACAGCGTGCCGCAGAGCACGCAGGCGCAGAAGCGCGTGCCATGAGCGCCCTGCCAACCCACCACCAGGGACGAGACCGGCGGGCCACCGCAGACGGGGCAGGCGCCGTCCCCGACCGGCACGAGGCCCGCCGCATCGAGCCGCGCCGCCGTCCGCGCGAAATGAACCTGCAGCGCCGCCGCCACGAACAGGTGAGCTGCCATGGCCTCGACGGGAACGGCGTCATCGAGCACGGCGCGCATCATGAGGGCCTGGCCCGCGGGTTCCGCATGCCGGAGCTCCTGCAGGGCCGCCGCCGCGGGCTCGGGCATCGCGACGGTCGCGGCGGCCGCGAGGAAGCGGGCCAAGGTCGCGTCGAAAACGGGTTCCGAAGCGAACCGGCTGCGATCGAGCGGCGGCATGCCATGGCTGCGCGCCCGCGCGATCGCCTCGGCTGCCGGCAGCGGCGCGGCCGGAAGTCCGTCCTGGATGCCATGCTGCGCCCCGCAGATATCGGCAAGGAACAGGAGATAGGGCTTCAGATCGGGATCGCGGGCGAGAAACCGGAAACGCTCGGCGCGCCGCGCGAACATCCTGCCGGGCTCGGGGAGCCGGGCGAAGGGCGGCTTCGCCATATCGCCGATGGGAATGGGATCGTGGCGCGGTGCGCCGGCTTCTGCCATCACTCTACCTCACGAACCTCACGGGCCACGTGACACGCAGGCTGTCGATATCCGCTATTCGGCGGCGGTCTTGCCGGTGGTTGGCGCTTTCGACTTCCCGCTGACGAGCTGCCTCAGCCATTTGCGATGGTGCCGCCAGGCCCAGCCGCCGGTGACCTGGCCGCGCGTCATGGCGCCGATCGTGCCGCGGATCCAGATGGCCGCATAGACATGGACGATCCAGACGCTGATGATGACGACGGCGGCGGCCGCATGGGCCAGCACGGCGATGCGTTCCTGGGTCACGGAGAAATAATCCGCGAAATAGCGCTCCCAGGTGACGATCCCGCTGAGAATCAGGATCACGATCAGGATCGACATCGCCCAGAAGACGACCTTCTGGCCGGCATTGTATTTGCCGACTTCCGGCAGCCTCTCCTCGTGGCCGGTCAGCACGTCGCGCAGCCGCCCCAGCCAGGTGGAATCGTCGCGCTTCCAGAGATTGAGCTTCCAGAAGCGCAGGAACAGCCCCAGGAAGCTGAAGAACAGCACCACGCCGATCCAGGGATGAATGGCGCGGGTCGCTTCCCCGCCCCCGAACAGGGCCGTCAGGAAGAACAGGCTGGGATGGAACAGCGCCAATCCCGACAGCGCCAGCAGCACCAGGCTGATCGCGGTGATCCAGTGATTGATCCGCGCGGCCACCGTGTAGCGATCGACCGTCACCGGAGAACCCGGATGGACATCGTCGCCCGGCTCGGTTCCGGTCGCTCTTTCCGCTTTCGTCATGGCTCGGCGCTCCCGGCCAGCCGCTCGGCATCCCGCTCGTCCTCGGGCGTGACCTTGTTGGCACCCGTCACCAGGTGATGAACCAGCCCGAACAGCGCCATGCCGCCGATGACCGCGAGGCCGGCATATTTGCTCGCCCCCTTCCACAGCTCGACCAGCACGCTGATATGCGGATCCTTCGGCAGCCCGGCATAGATCTCGGGCCGGTCGGCGTGATGCAGCACATACATGACATGCGTGCCGCCGACGCCGGGCGGATCATAGAGGCCGGCATTGGCGTAGCCGCGCGACTTCAGGTCCTCGATGCGGCCTTCCGCATGCTTCGTCATCTCCTCCTTGGTGCCGAAGACGATGGCATGGGTCGGACAGGCCTTGGCGCAGGCCGGCCCCTGCCCGACCGCGACGCGGTCGGAACAGAGCGTGCATTTATAGGCCTTGTTGGTGACCTTGGAGATGCGCGGGATGTTGAAGGGGCAACCCTTCACGCAGTAGCCGCAGCCGATGCAGTTCTCGTGGACGAAGTCGACGATGCCGTTGGAATACTGGACGATGGCACCGGGCGCCGGACAGGCCTTGAGGCAGCCTGGGTCGGCGCAATGCATGCAGCCGTCCTTGCGGATCAGCCATTCCAGGTTCTGGGTCTCCGGGTTCTCCCATTCGGTGAACCGCATCAGGGTGAACATGTCCGGCGTCAGATCCGACGGATTGTCGTAGACGCCCTCGTTGTAGCCGACCTCCTGATGCAGATCGTTCCACTCCACGCAGGCCGCCTGGCAGGCCTTGCAGCCGATGCATTTGGAGACGTCGATCAGCTTCGCCACCGGCGTCAGCTGGCGCGCCGGCGCCGGTACGCTGGAGGCCGACCGCCGGATCCAGTCGCCCTCGCCCAGGTCCGAATGGATGTCGTGGGTCGGCGGCGGCGGTAGCTCGTATTCGAACGCCATCGCTCCCTCCTATGCCACCGGCCCGGCAATGGGCTCGATATCGACCAGGAACGCCTTGTATTCCGGCGTCTGGATGTTGGCATCGCCCACGAACGGCGACAGCGAATTCGGCCCGAAGCCCTTTCTCGCCACACCCGTGAAGCCCCAATGGAGCGGGATGCCGATGACATGCACGGGCTTGCCGTCGCAGATCAGCGTGCGGATGCGCTTGGTGACGACCGCCTTGGCCTTCACCGAGCCCCGGTTCGACCAGACACGGACCCATCCGCCGGGCTGGATGCCCTTCTCCTGCGCGAGCTGCTCGGAGATCTCGACGAAGAACTCCGGCTGCAGCATCGCGTTGACGCGGTTGTGCTTGGTCCAATAGTGGAAATGCTCGGTGAGGCGGTAGGAAGTCGCCGCATAGGGGAACTTCTTCGCGTCGCCGAACTGCTCCATGTCGTCCTTGAACACGCGGGCCGCCGGATTGCCGCGAATCTTCGGCGCCACCGGATTCTCGATCGGCGATTCGAACGGCTCGTAATGGGCCGGGAAGGGACCGTCGACCATGGTGCCCCGCACGAACAGCCGGGCGATGCCCTCCTGGTTCATGATGAAGGGACCGACCACATCGGGCTTCGCCGTGGGCGCGATGTCGGGCACGTCATAGCCCGACCATTTCTCGCCATTCCACTCGATGATCTTGCGGCTCGGATCCCAGGCCTTGCCGTTGAGATCGGCGGAGGCCCGGTTGTAGAGGATGCGGCGATTGACCGGCCAGGAGAACGTCCATTTCGGGAACAGGCCGGTGTCGTCGGGATCGGTATTGTCCCGGCGCGCCATGTTGTTGCCCGCCTCGTTGAAGCAGCCGGAATAGATCCAGCAGCCGCAGGCCGTGGTGCCGTCGTCGCGCAGCGCGGCGAAGCTCACGACCTGCTTGCCCTTCTCGAGCAGGAGCTTGGTCGGGTCGTTCGGGTCGGGCACGTCCGCCAGGGCGGAGCCGTTGATCTCCCGCGCGATCTCCTCGGAGGCCGGGTCTTCCGGATTCTTGTAGGGCCATTGCAGATTGAGGATCGGATCCGGGAAGGCGCCGCCTTCCTTGGCATAGAGATCCTTCAGGCGCAGATAGATCTGCGTCATGATCCAGACATCGGTCCTGGCCTCGCCCGGCGGCGTGCCGCCCGGCCAATGCCATTGCAGCCAGCGGCCCGAGTTCGTCAGCGAGCCCTCGTCCTCGGCAAAGCAGGTCGAAGGCAGCTGGAAGACCTCGGTCTGGATCGAAGCGGTATCGACATCGTTATGCTCGCCGTGGTTTTCCCAGAACCGCGAGGTCTCGGTCTCGAGCGGGTCCATGGTGACCAGGAACTTCAGCTTGGACAGCGCTTCCGTCACCTTCTGTCGGTTCGGGAAGGCCAGCAGCGGATTGAAGCCCTGGCAGAAATAGCCGTTCATCTTGCCCTGGTTCATCAGCTCGAAGGCGCGCAGCACGTCGTAGCTGGGCACGTCCATCTTGGGCAGATAGTCGTAGGCGAAATCGTTCTCGGCGGTGGCGGCATCCCCCCACATGGATTTCAGGAAGCTGACGAAGAACTTCTTGTAGTTCTGCCAGTAGCTGGTCTGGTTCGGCCGCAACGGCTTGAAGCCGCGCGTCGACATGTAGGTGGTGAAATCGACTTCCTTGTCGGTCGGCAAGGTGAGGTAGCCCGGGATCAGGTTCGACATCAGCCCGACATCGGTCAGCCCCTGGATGTTGGAGTGACCGCGCAGGGCATTCATCCCGCCGCCGCGCACGCCGATATTGCCGAGGATGAGCTGGAGCATGGCCATGGCGCGGATGTTCTGGGAGCCCTTGGAATGCTGGGTCCAGCCGAGCGCATACATCGAGGTCATGGTCTTGTTGGTGGCCGAGGTCTCGGCCACCATCTCGGCCACCTTCAGGAACTTCTCCTTCGGCGTACCGCAGATGCGTTCCACCATCTCGGGCGTATAGACCGCGGCGTGGCTTTTCAGCAGGTTCCAGACGCAGCGCGGGTTCTGGAGGGTGTCGTCGACGACGGCGAAGCCGTCGGCGTCGAACTCGTACTCCCAGGTGGATTTGTCGTAAGAGCGCTTGGCCTCGTCATAGCCCGAGAACAGGCCGTCCTGATAGGCGAAGCCGTCCCTCACCACATAGGTCGCGTTGGTGAAGGCCTTGACATAGTCCCACTGCACCTTGTCGTTCTGGATGCAGTAGTTGATGACGCCCAGCAGGAACGCGATGTCGCTTCCCTGCCGGATCGGCGCATAGAAATCGGCAACCGAGGCCGAACGCGTGAAGCGCGGATCGACGACGATCAGCTTGGCGCCGCGGTTGGCCTTCGCCTCAACGACCCATTTGAACCCGCAAGGGTGGGCCTCGGCGGCGTTGCCGCCCATGATCACGACGAGATCGGTGTTCTTGATGTCGGTCCATGCGTTGGTCATCGCACCACGGCCAAATGTCGGGCCCAAACTGGACACCGTGGGGCCGTGTCAAACCCTCGCCTGGTTGTCGAACGCCAGCATCCCGGCGCTTCGCACCACCTTGTAGGTGTGGAACGCCGTTTCGTTGGTGGTCGCCGACGCCGCCAGGAACCCGGTGGTGAGCCACCGGTTGACGATGACCCCGTCATTGTTCCTGGCGATGAAGTTCTTGTCCCGATCGTCCTTCATCAACCGGGCTATTCGATCGAAGGCGTCGTCCCAGGCGATGCGCTCGAACTTGTCCGAACCCGGCTTGCGAACCATCGGATATTTCAGCCGCGTCTCGGCATGGACGAAGTCGAGCAGGGCCGCACCCTTCGGGCACAGCGTCCCGCGATTGGTCGGATGGTCCGGGTCGCCTTCGATATGGACGATCTCGGCGGTCTCGCCTTTCTTCAGATCGCCCTTCGAATACATGATGACGCCGCAGGCCACCGAGCAGTAGGGACAGGTGTTGCGCGTCTCCGTCGTGTTCGCGAGCTTGAACTCCCGGATCGCCGCCGCGTAGGCGGCCTCCACGCCGCCGAATCCCAGCGCGCCCAGCGTCGTTCCCGCGATGCCCGCGCCAGTGCGCTTGATGAACTGGCGTCTCGACAGCTCTCCGTTGAGGGACATTTCATTCATGGTTACAACCTCCCGTTGCCCACCCATGACGCCTCTCTCGACTCCCTCCGCGATCGCGACCACCCGATCGGCGGGATTTCGTCTCGCAAAAAGCGTAGGCCAGGGCCGCGCCATGTCAAGCATAAAGCCCGCGAATCCGGCAGGTTGCTGCGGTGCCGAGCCATCGGCACCGCGGTTTCATATCGGTTACGGATCGTCACAAGTTCGTGACGACATCCCACCTAAGTCGGAACAGCGCCACGATTGACAGTTCGCGGCCCGGTTCCATAATGCTTGGCGTGCCGATGCAACCGGCTCCCGAGTTACGGGGCACAGATCGCCGAAGGCACTCTTTCGCCCGCAATGCGGGCGAGGAGAGGTGGTTTGCGCGACCGGCCTCGCCTCCGGCTCCTCTCCAAGATATTCCCCCCGTTCGAGAATTCCGCTGCCGTCAGGTCCGGCGCCTCGCCCGGCCGGCGCGGCGGTTGCGCTCGCGCCGTTCCCTTCTCTTCATCCCCCGTGCTCGCAGAGGAGACATCCATGTCGCTCGATCGGCGTGAATTTCTGAAGCTCGGCGCCGTGCTGCCGGCTGTCGCCGCCCTGCCCCGGCTCGCCTTCGCCGAAAGCCTCTTCGCGCCGATGCCGGGAGCCTGGCGCAAGTTCCAGATCGTCACCCGGCTGGAGATCGCGGGCACGGCCGGCAAGACGCAAGCCTGGGTGCCGTTGCCGTCCGTCAACGAAGCCGGCTGGTTCCGGTCGGACAGCAGCGCATGGCAGACGAATGCGGCCTCGGCCAGGATTGAGCACGATCCGAAATATGGCGCGCAGATGCTGCATCTCGAATGGGCGGAGGGCGAACCGGCGCCGATGGTCGAGGTCACGAGCCGGGTCACGACCCGCGACCGCGCGGTCGATTTCGCACAACCGGGCGGCGTCCCGCCGCTTGCCGACGCCGAGCGCACGCTCTATCTCTCGTCCACCGCACTCATCCCGACCGACGGCATCGTGAAGGAAACGGCCGACAAGATCACGGCCGGCGCCGGCAGCGAGGTCGAGAAGGCGCGCGCGATCTATGAATGGATCGTGGCGAATACCTTCCGCGATCCCAAGGTCCGCGGCTGCGGCATCGGCGACATCGCCTCGATGCTCCAGACCGGTAATCTCGGCGGCAAATGTGCCGACCTCAACGCCTTGTTCGTCGGCCTGGCCCGCGCCTCGGGCCTGCCGGCGCGCGACATCTACGGCATCCGCGTCGCGCGCTCCCGGTTCGGCTACCAGAGCCTCGGCGCCAAATCCGAGACCGTGACCAAGGCGCAGCATTGCCGGGCGGAGGTCTATCTCACGGATTATGGCTGGGTCGCGGTCGATCCGGCCGACGTCCGCAAGGTCGTTCTGGAGGAACCGCCCGGGAACCTCGCCATGGACGATGCCAAGGTGGTCGCCGCGCATGCGACCCTGTTCGGCGCCTGGGAGGGCAATTGGCTGGCCTACAACATGGCCCATGACGTCGCGCTGCCGGGCGCCCGGGGACCGAGGTTGGGCTTCCTGATGTACCCCCAGGCCGAGACCGCCGCCGCCCGCCTCGATTGCCTCGACGCGGACAATTTCAAATACAGCATTACCGCGTCGGAGCTGACAGCTTGACGCCCGCCGCCCAAATCAGGGAAAGACCATGAATGTCCCGATGATCGATCCTCAGCTTCGCTTGACCAGCCTCGCCCATGGCGGCGGGTGCGGCTGCAAGCTGGCGCCCTCCGTGCTGCAGCAGCTCCTGGCCGAGCTGCCCGCCGCCCAGCCTTATCGGGAGCTGCTGGTCGGGACCGAGACCGGCGACGATGCCGCCGTGTGGCAGATCGACAGCGACACCTGCGTGATCGCGACCACGGACTTCTTCATGCCGGTGGTCGACGATCCGCGCGATTTCGGCCGGATCGCCGCGACCAACGCCATCTCCGACATCTACGCGATGGGCGGTCGGCCGATCATGGCGCTGGCCATCCTGGGCATGCCGGTCGGCAAGATCACGACCGAGATGGTACGAGAAATTCTCAAGGGCGGCGCGGAGGCCTGCGCTTCGGCCGGAATCCCCGTCGCGGGCGGGCACTCGATCGACGCGCCCGAGCCGATCTATGGATTGGCCGTGATCGGCATTGGCCGCCCGCAGGATATCCGCCGCAACTCGACCGCCAGGCCCGGTGACGCGCTGATCCTGACCAAGGCGCTCGGCGTCGGCATCTATTCGGCGGCCTTCAAGAAAGGGGAGCTCTCGCCGCCGGCTTATGCGGAAATGATCGCCTCGACGACGCTCCTCAATCGCATCGGCACGGATCTGGCCAAGGACGCGGCCGTCCATGCGATCACGGACGTGACCGGTTTCGGCCTGCTCGGCCATGCGCTCGAGATGGCGCGCGGCTCGAAGCTCACCCTTGTCGTCAACGCGCCCGACCTGCCGCTGCTGTCCGAGGCCGAAAGCCTCGCCCGGCGCGGCTTCGTCACGGGTGCGTCGCTGCGGAACTGGGCCAGCTACAGCGACGGCGTCACGCTGCCGGCCGGTTTCCCCGAATGGCGTCGCCACCTGCTGGCCGACCCGCAAACCTCCGGCGGATTGCTCGTGGCTTGCGCCGCCGATCGGGCCCAGGCCATCGCGGACCGCATCGCCGCCGCGGGCTACCCGCGCACGCGCATCGTCGGCCACGCGCAGACCGGCGCACCGGTCGTCGAGGTGCGGGGCTGATCCCGGACAGAGGCGAGCGGAGACCCTACTTTTAAGCGCTTGCGTTGTGCCGGGCTTGTCGCCCAACGTTGTCTGCCTGCGGGCTGGCCGGCCTCCCGAGTCGTGGTAACTTTCGGTTGAGGGAGGCGCGATAAGGTTGGGCCGACGCAAGGCGAGGTAAAGCGGGTTTCACGGTGCTGTGCAGGTATGACATTCCGCTGGCCGAGGTCAGGGCCGGCATTGTCCACGAGCTCGACGCCTATTGGCGGTCGAAGCGCGGCGGCAAGGATATCCCGGGCTGGAGCGACATCGATCCCGCCGAGATGAAACGGATGCTGCCCTGCCTCTTCGTGGTCGAGATTCTCCGGGAGCCCTTCCGCGTCTATTACCGGCTCGTCGGCACCAAGGCCAGCCTGTTCCGCGGCGATCTCACGGGCCGCTTCCTCGACGAGATCGAAGAATGCACCGTCAAGGCCAGGGAGGAGCTCGCCGGCTTCTATCGCCTGGCGGCCGAGGAACGGCGGCCCGTCTTCTGTGAGGACGAGGTCACGGTCGGCGGCGGCATCCAGGCCTTTTTCGGCGGCATTTTTCCCCTGGCCCCGGAAGGCCGCCCGGTCGATCGCTGCCTGGCGATCGAGGATTTCGGCGCGACCAAGCCCAAGAAGGTCGCCACCCATCAGCGCGGCATGCATCACTGGTGGGTGCAGCGGACCCGCTGATCGAGCGCCCTGCCTCCGGCACCGGCCCCTACCAGCTGAACTTGAGCTCGACGCCGACATAATCGCTGTCATGGCCGCCGGCATTGCGCACCGCGTCGCCGACCACGTAATGGACGAGCTCGACGGCGCCGGTGAGGTTGGCGTTGAAGGCATAGTCGGCGCGGAGCTGGCTGTAATAGCCGGTCCAGGCGCCGCCCTCGCCCGCCGTGCCATTCACGGCATTGGCCGGCTGCACATAGACCGCATCCGAGGTGGTCTCGCGCCATTGCAGGCCCACGGCTCCCGTCACGGTCAGATTGTCGATCGGCTTGACCGTGATCGAGGGCTTCAGATGGATCAGGTTCGAGTAGCCCGTGAAGCCCGCCAGGCTGAAATAATACCCGTTCGGGAAGAGCGGGTTGAAGGTCCCGAGCGTACCGTCGCCGGGGGTGTGATCGCCCGAAGCGGCATCGACCTGGAAGCCCAGCCTCGGCTGCCAGATCACATCGGAAAAGGTATAGCCGGCGCGGGCACCCATGCCCCAGGCGAGGATGTCGTCGGAGCCCACGCTGCCGACCTGCCCCATCGCCTCGAGATCCCAATCGAATCCGCCGTCGGCGCCGGCGAACCGGACATCGAGGATATGGCGGTGCTCGTCGCCTGACGCGTCGAGGAACCGGGCGTCGTCGCGCTCGTAGTACGAGTAGTAGGACGAAAGCTCGTTGGTACCGAGCACATGGCGCTCGACGCGCAGGGTGTGGAAGCGGAAATGCTCGTTCGAGGTGTCGTCGAACGGCTCGCCGTCGCGATACTGCACCGGCTGGCTGACGAAGCCGATGAAGCGCCATTGCGGGGTCTCCCAGTCCGCCCAGATCGCGTCGAAGGACTGGCGCAGGTTGGGCCCGTCGCGCGACGAGACGAAGCGCTGCAGGTCGAAGGCGAAGTCCTGCCGGCCGATGCGCGCCTTCAGCAGATCCGCGTCGAAGGGCCGTGTGTATTCGAGGAAGGCGAGGCGAAGATCGAGCGCGTTCTGATCGGCGGGCGTGATCGTGTCCTTGTCGAAGGCGCGCGCATCCTCGAACTGGACGAAGGCGCGCCAGTTCTCGTCGAAATGCGCATCGAGATGGAACTGCAGCCGCTGCAGGAGGTAAGAGTCGCCCGAGCTCTCGCCGACACCGAAGGCGGGCGCATGGTTGGATTCGAAGCGCTCCCGCAGCGTGAGGCCGAAGGAGAGATAGCTGTGCGGGTCGGTGGGCGAGATCGGGATATATTTGAAGCCGTCGAGCGGCTCGGTCCTGAGCGCCGGATCGGAGAGAGCCGACCAGTTCTCCTGCCACCGGTTGCTTTTGATCGCGGGCCGTTCATGCGGCACGGCGCTCGATGGCGTTCCCAGATCCTCCGGTGGCGGTGCCGGCGGCGCCGTGACGGCATCCACCGCCGATACCTCGGACGCTGCCGCGGGCATGAGCGTCACCCCCAGCCAAAGGGCGGTGACCAGGATACCCTGTCGGGCTGACATGTCTGGCCGAAGGCCGGCTCAGGAACCGGCCGGCGCGTGGATCTCGGCGATATAGCCGCCCGGGAACTGCACGACCGCCGCGACACGATGGGCGGCCTTATAGGGTTCCACCAGCACGGCCACGCCGGCCGCCTTGGCCTTGGCGAGCGTCTCGTCGAGATTCGCCACCTCATAGCCGGTCATCTCGCGGCCATAGGGATAGGGCAGATGGCCGTCGGTCACGAGCACCGTCATCTTGCCGAAGCTCGATTCGATCCGGATGCGGCGGTAGCTGTCGGCGGGGCGGCCGATCTCGACACCCGGCGCATGCGGGTCGTCGGAGACGACCTTGCCATGCGAGAAGGCGAGGAAGCTGCGCAGGAACGGCGCCGCCCGGTCCTTGGAGAGATAGACCCGGTTCTCCGGCACGGTCGCCAGCACCGCGTAGGAAGGCGGCTTGGTGTGCCAATAGAGCTGCATATTGATGCCGCCCGGCCACTGGATCACGGCATCGCGGCCGATGGGATCGTCGAAGGGTGTCACCAGCACGTCGGCGCCGGTCTTGCGGGCGGCTTCGACGCCCTTGTCGAGATCGGTCACCAGATAGCCGGTACGCTCGGCGCCGAAGGGATACGGGATCGGCGTCTTGAAGCCGAAGACCGAGAGGCTTCCCACCGGCGTCAGCACGAGTTGCGACATGGTCTGGCTCGGCGTCGGCGTGACGGTGAAGACACCCTGCGGCGTGGTCGTGCCGCCGAAGGTCGCGACCAGGCTTGCGACGAACCGGTCGAAGTCCTCGGGCGCCACATAGACATGGGTCGTGTCGTATTGTGGACCGACGGCGACCGCGGGCGTCGCGCTGGCGGCGCTTGCCGCCGTCGGCGCCACAGCGGACAACAGGCCCGCGGCCATCAGGCCGATGGCGAAGATTGCAGCGAGGTCGCTGGATCGCAGACGCATCGTCAGCTCCTTCTTTAAATCCGGGCCATGCCCGATCTTGGCGTCACCGCCCCTGCCGGCGGGGACGCAGTCCGACAACCACGACGAAAATGAAGGCGGCGGCGATGGCGGCATGCTCGAGGAAGGTGTTGAGCGCCATCACCCGCGCCTGTCCCTCGAGCTCCCAGAACCGGTGCGCCAGCAGAGTGGCGAACAGGGTGAAGACAGCGAGCACGCCCGCGCCGAGCCAGGTCTTCCAGCCGAGGATCACCAGCACGGAACCGCCCAGCTCGACCAGCACCACGGCGAGATTGAAGAGCCAGGCCGGCTCCAGGCCGGTCTGCGCCATCTCCGCCACGCCGCCCGGCCAATCGACGAGCTTCATCAGCCCGCCCGCCAGGAAAGGCGAGACAAGGCAGATCCGCGCGAAGAGCAGCATCGCGGGATTGTCGAGCAGCCGGGCAATGAGCTCGGGCGTGCCGCTCTGCGATCCGGCGGCGTTCAGATCACGCATCGCGGGGCGCTCCACGAAGGCCGTGGCATCGGGCCCTCGCCCACGGCAAGCCGCTTCACGACTGCGCCTCCGGAGGCTCGGCAGGGTCGGTCTTGGCGTCGGCGACCGACTTGGCATGGCGGCCCGGCAACTGCCCGAAAATGTGGGGGGTGCATTTGGAGACATCCACGGCCGCGGCGAACGCCGTGCCGGCGATCATCTGCTTGCCGACGGGGATGATCTGCTCGCCGACCAGGATTCCGAGCAGGCCGACGAGCGCCACCAGCGGCGGCGCGGGCGAGCGGACATTCAACAGGCTGTAGACGATTCCGACCAGCAGACCGGCAGCGAGCGACAGCAGATACATCTTCATGGCATCGCCTCCCCGTTCGATGAGAAAGAGCAGCAGGCCCCGGCAAACCCCGCCGGCCGGGATCGGTGTCGTTCCCGGCCGGACGGTCGAGCCGAAGGCGGATGTAGGATCGCCGCCTTGCGATCAGCGCGCCGTCACCGGCGCCAGCGCCTCATGCGGGGCATGAGTCCGCTGCGGCGCCTTGTGGACCATGGTGTAGGCGTAGTCGACGCCCATGCCATAGGCGCCCGAATGCTCGCGGACCACGGCCATGACGGCGTCGTAGCTCTCCTTGCGCGCCCAGTCGCGCTGCCATTCGAGCAGGACCTGCTGCCAGGTGACGGGCACGACGCCGGCCTGGATCATGCGCAGCATCGCCATGTCGTGGGCTTCCTTCGAGGTGCCGCCGGAGGCGTCGGAGACCATGTAGATCTCGTAGTCGGTGTCATGCAGGCAGGAGAGCGCGAAGGTGCAGTTGCAGACCTCGGTCCAGAGCCCGGAGACGACCACCTTCTTGCGGCCGTTGGCGGCGAGCGCGTCGCGCACTTTCTGGTCGTCCCAGGAGTTCATCGAGGTGCGTTCCAGGAGCTTCTTGTCTGGGAACACGTCGAGCAGCTCCGGATAGGTGTAGCCGGAGAAGCCCTGGGTCTCGACGGTGGTGATCGTCGTCGGGATACCGAAGATCTTGGCCGCCTTGGCCAGCGCCACGGTGTTGTTCTTCAGCACCTGGCGGTCGATCGACTGCACGCCGAACGCCATCTGTGGCTGTTGATCGATGAAGATCAGCTGCGAGTTCTTGGGGGTCAGCACTTCGAGCTTGGGATTGGCCATGAGTTCCTCCTGTGTCGATGAGACATGAGCAAGGTTTCGGACGTCTCGGTTCGGCAGCGCTCGCAGGGTTCCGGCGTGGTGGCGGGCGAGCAGGTCGATGCTCGTCGAATGATATGACGCCGGTGCGAAAGGCCGCCAAGTCCCGCCATGTAAAACGGGAACGAGGCTGCCTTAAATAGAAACTATGGAAACCTATTGTTTTCTGTTTTGATCCAACGACAGACGTCGACGCCGTCGCCGTTTCGACCCGACGAGCGATGAAGACGGGGCGAGCGACGCCCTGCGCCGATCCGGCCGGGCGCCGATCATGCAGATGCGAAACTGTCGGGAAGGAGATCCAGAGAAGATCCGGGGTACTGGTGGCGGCGGAGGGATTCGAACCCCCGACACAGGGATTATGATTCCCCTGCTCTACCGACTGAGCTACGCCGCCCAACCGGTACTCGGATCAAAGGCCCCGGAACAAGATCGGCCGGCCTCTGGGGGGCCGGCCGCGGGACGCAAGGGTATATGGCGAAGGCCGAACCCCTGTCAACCAGCGCGGACGTCGCCCCTAGAGATATGTATTTTCGTCGGAATCCGGCGGGATCGCCGAGGCAGGCCCGCCCCGTCGGGGTCAGGGGTTGGGCTGCGGGAAGGGCTGCGTGCCTTCCGTGCAGTAGGGATCGTGCACGCTGCATTCCGGCCCCAGGAAGCTCCCGAAGGTCGCGGTCACCCATTTCCCGGTTCCGTCCAGCGTCAGCGTGCAGCTGCCGGTCGTGCTGCCACTGCAGGCCCCGGACCAGCCGCTGAAGGTGTAATCCTCCCGCCTCTTCACCTTCAGCGTGACCGTCGTCCAGCCCCTGAACCGGAATTTGCAGGTGGGACGGCAGTCGATGCCGGGCGGGTCGCTCGTCACCATGCCCTCGCCGGTATCCAGCCGGATATCGACGACGACCCTGACATCCGTGCCGCCGTCATCGAGCGTGAAGGCAAGCGGGCCGCTCTCCTGCTGCGGCCCCGTGTAAGCGGGATTTTCCGACAGATCGGAAATGGCGATGGCGATCGAGTTCGCCGCCAGGACGGAGTCCGGAAGCCTGATCTGGTAGTGCCAGCGCGGCGGGTTCGCTTGCGGGTCGACATCGAGAAGCTGGAAATAGCCGGCCGTGGGGTCCTGCTGGTCGCCGACATATTCGGGGAGGTCTACCGTCTGGTCGTGCACGGCCCCGAACCCGGCGGTGGTATCCGGTTCCGCGATGCCGATCGTCGCCGTCATGTGGAACTTGGAAGGATAAGGCGCGGAGAAATAGATCCGCACCAGGGGTGCCAGCGTAAGCGGCAGCACCACATAGGTATCGGGCTTCCCGGGCCAGGTGCCGACCCCCGTCCAGCCCTTGTTTCCCGAATCATCGAGGTGGGGCACCGCAACGGACAGGTAAACCGGCGTCTGGGCCGCCGGCAGCCCGTTATCCGTCTGCCCTTCGGATCCTGGCGTGCAGGAGGCTGCGATCGTGAAGACGGCCGCGACCAGGACGCCAAAGGGGCGCAACCGTTTCGCCATCCGCCGGGTCGTCATTTGAGTTCCCCTTACGACGGACCAGGGTCCGCCCCATGATGATAGGGCCGCCCAGGCCGTTCGCCATGGGCACCGGCCGCGATTTGTCGTTTGCGCCGGCTCCCGCCGATCATGGATCATCAGGTTGGAGGGCACAGCCGAGGAGGCGCCGCTTGCGCAACATTGATTTCAGTTCATGGCAGAGCGTGCTCATCACCCTGCTCGGCCTGGCGCTGTTCACGCTCATCGGCGTCGGCATCCGCCTGCTGGTGATGGTCACGGTCCAGCAGCGCCGCGAGCGCGTGAACCGGCAGATCAACGAGCGCCTGCGCACGCTGATCGCGGCCTACAAGACCCTGGGCGGTTCCTTCACCGGCGACCTGATGGTCGATCCCACCCATCGGCGCGACTTGCGCCGGCTGGGCGAGCCCGCTGCCGAGGGCGAGTCCCTGACGGCCCCGGACCCCGCCATCGAGGGCGTTCCGAAATCGGAGCGACGGCGGCGCATCCGCGATGCCGTCGAGGCGGCCCTGTCGGACATCATCCTGCTGGGAACCGAGGAACAGGTCCGGCTGGCCGAGCGCGCCGCGCGCGAACTGGTGGCCGGGCGCCCGGTCCACACCCATGACCTCGTCGTCTCGCTGCGCGATTTCATCCGGAAGGCGCTCGATCTCGCCCCGACACCGTCCGACCTTGCCCTTCCGAGGCAAGGCCCCGCGCGGCCGTCAAGCTCGAGCGGCCGCAGCAAAGGCGAGCGCGGCGGACAGGGAGAAGCCCGGCAAGGAAGCGGCAACAAAGGCGGCGGCATGGGGATGGCCGCCGGCGGGATGGGCATGGGAGTCGGTATGGGTCTCGGGTTGGGTGGCGACGCCGACGATCCGACCTCGTCCGATCACCACTCCTAGGCATCTTGCCGCCGCGGGATCGGCATCCGTTCGCCGCGATCCCGCCTGGCAGCCGCCAGGCGCCTTTCAATCCCCCAGCATCGCCGCCAGCTTCATGGCGACGCCGAGCTTGCCCTCGACCTTGAGCTTGCCGGTCATGTAGGCGAGCGTGGGATCGAGCCGGCCTTCCATCAGCGCCTTGGCGTTGGCGGCTGTCATCCTGAGCGTGGTGTCGGCGGCACCGTCCTCGTTGCTGATCACGGGCGCGCTGCCGGTGCCGTCCCAGAGCACGAGCCCGCCCTCGTCGAGCTCGATCTTGAGCCTGTAGCCCAGAGGCTGCAGGAGCTTCACCTTCTCGTTCAAGGTGCGGGTCAGGTCCTCGATCTCGCTCATGCCGCCGCCTCCGCCTGGGGTTCGTTACGCCGGATCCATCCGCCGCCCAGCACCCGGCTCCCGCGATAGAACACGCAAGCCTGGCCTGGCGCCACACCCAACTGCGGCTGGTCGAGATCGACCCGGGCGCCGCCCTGCCCGTCGAGCCACAGCCGCGCCGGGACGGGTGCGCTCATGGAGCGCAGCTTGACCTCGACCGCCTCGCCTTCGCCGCCAGCCGGGATCGATCCCAGCCAGTTGACCGCACCCAGCCGGACCGCAGTGATCCCCAACGCCGCCTTGGGGCCGACCACGAGCCGGCGGCGTGCCGGCTCGAGCCGCACGACATAGAGCGGCTCGCCATCGACCTGGCTCTCGGAAATGCCGATGCCGCGGCGCTGGCCCACGGTGTAATTGAGCAGCCCGCCATGACGGCCCAGCAGGCGGCCATCGACATGCACGATGTCGCCGGGCTCGGCCGCTCCGGGACGCAGCTTCTCCACCACCTCGGCATAGCGGCCCGAGGGCACGAAGCAGATGTCCTGGCTGTCCGGCTTGGCCGCGACGCCGAGGCCGAGGCGCTCGGCGATCGCGCGGGTCTGGGGCTTCTCGAGGCCGCCCAGGGGGAAGCGCAGATAGTCGAGCTGCGCGCCCGTGGTGGCGAAGAGGAAATAGCTCTGGTCGCGGGCCGGATCGACCGCGCGATGAAGCTCGGGGCCGTCCGATCCCTCGAGACGGCGCACATAATGGCCGGTCGCGAGCGCCGCGGCCCCCAGCTCGCGCGCCGTGCCCAGGAGATCGCCGAACTTGACCCGCTCGTTGCAGCGCACGCAGGGGATCGGCGTCTCGCCGGCGAGATAGCTGTCGGCGAACTCCTCGATCACGGCCGAACGGAATCGGGATTCGTAATCGAGCACATAGTGATCGATGCCGAGCCGGTCGGCGACGCGCTTGGCGTCATAGATATCCTGGCCCGCGCAGCAGGCGCCCTTGCGGCCGACCGCGGCACCATGGTCGTAGAGCTGGAGCGTGATGCCCACCACCTCGTAGCCCGCCTGGGCGAGGAGCGCGGCCGCCACGGAACTGTCCACGCCACCCGACATGGCCGCGACCACGCGCGCGCCCGGCGCCACGCCTTCCAGGCGCAGCGGGGCGGTCAGGCCGTCGAGGGCGGGTCCGTTCGGCATGGCCGGGAATATAGGGGGACCGGCCCGGCTTGTCAGGAGCCGATGGCCGCAGCCTTTTCGGTGGGGCGGCCCGTTCTGCCCCTTCCCCCGGAACGGGGGATGGTTGGGAAGGGGGCTGCACGGCCTCCGGTACCGAGCCCCCACCCCGGCCCTCCCCCGTTCCGGGGAAGGGGATTCGAGCGCCTCATCGCGGATCGTCACCCGACGCAAAAAAGGGGCCCTCTCCCGGAGGAGAGGGCCCCAGACGACGGGGGTACCGTCGTTGGCTCCGTTGCGGATCGGCGGCTAGAGCACGTCGATCCGGTGATCCTTGGTCTCGCGGATGAAGATCAGGCCGATGACGAAGGTCATCGCCGCCACCACGATCGGGTACCAGAGGCCGTAATAGATGTCGCCCTTGGCCGCCACCATGGCGAAGGCCACCGGCGGCAGGAAGCCGCCGAACCAGCCATTGCCGATGTGATAGGGCAGCGACATCGAGGTGTAGCGGATGCGGGTCGGGAACAGCTCGACCAGCATGGCCGCGATCGGCCCGTAGACCATGGTGACCAGGATCACGAGATAGATCAGCAGCAGGACAACCACGACGTAGTTGATCTGCGCCGGGTCGGCCTTGGCCGGATAGCCCGCCGCCTTGATGGCGTCGCCGACGGCCGTGTTGAAGGCATCGGTCTTGGCCTTGAGATCGTCGCCCGCGAGCCCATGCGCGTCGAAGCTCTCGATCACGGTATCGCCGATCTTGATCTGCGCCACCGCACCGGCCGCCGCCGCTTCGTTCTCATAGTTGACCGAGTTGCGGGCCAGGAAGCCCTTGGCGATGTCGCAGGAGCTCAGGAACTTCGCGGTGCCGACCGGATTGAACTGGAACGAACACTCGTCCGGGTTGGCGACCACCGTGACCGGGGCGCTTGCCTGCGCGGCATAGAGAGCCGGGTTGGCGAAGTGGGTGAGGCCGTGGAACACCGGGAAATAGGTGATCACGGCCAGGAGGCAGCCGCCGAGGATGATGTATTTCCGGCCGATCTTGTCGGAGAGCCAGCCGAAGAAGATGAAGCCGGGCGTGCCGATCAAGAGCGCCAACGCGATCAGGATGTTGGCCGTGGCCGCGTCCACCTTGAGTGTCTGGGTCAGGAAGAACAGCGCGTAGAACTGGCCGCAGTACCAGACCACAGCCTGGCCGGCGGTGAGGCCGAGCAAGGCCAGGATCACGATCTTGAGGTTCGACCAGCGCGCGAAGGCTTCGGTCAGCGGGGCCTTCGAGCCCTTGCCCTCGGCTTTCATCTGCTGGAACAGTGGGGTCTCGTTGAGCCGGAGCCGGATCCAGACCGAGACCCCGAGCAGGACGATCGAGACCAGGAACGGGATGCGCCAGCCCCAGGCGGCGAAGGCTTCCTCGCCCATCCAGGTGCGCACGCCGAGAATGACGAGCAGCGAGAGGAACAGGCCCAGCGTCGCCGTGGTCTGGATCCAGCTCGTCATGTAGCCGCGCCGGTTCGGCGCCGCGTGCTCGGCCACGTAGGTGGCGGCACCGCCATATTCGCCGCCGAGCGCCAGGCCTTGAAGCAGGCGCAGGGCGATGAGGACAACCGGCGCCAGGATGCCGATCGAGGCATAGCTCGGCAGCAGGCCGACGATGAAGGTCGAAAGGCCCATGATCACGATCGTGATCAGGAAGGTGTATTTGCGCCCGACCAAGTCGCCCAGCCGGCCGAACACCAGCGCGCCGAAGGGGCGCACCGCAAAGCCGGCGGCGAAGGCCAGCAGCGCGAAGATGAAGGCCGCCGTGGGATTGACGCCGGAGAAGAACTGCTTGGCGATGATCGCCGCCAGCGAGCCGTAGAGATAGAAGTCGTACCACTCGAAAACGGTGCCGAGCGACGAGGCGAAGACCACCAGCCGCTTGTCCGTTATGCCACCCTGCGCACCGACCTTGCCGGCCGTGCCTTGTTGAGCGCTCATGGTTTCTCCCCAATGGCGTTATGAAGTTGTTCTTCGCGGAGATTCCAGGCTTATCAGCCACCTGGAGTCTCCCAGACCCACCCCTTTTTCCCGCTTTCCTGTTAGCGTCCCAGGCTCTGAAATTGACCCTATACTTTGGTCGGAACCGGTTCGCCTTTCCGGACCCGGGATCGAGGCCTAGCCTCCCATGACGATGTCGCACGGAACGCCCATTCTCGGCCTGTCGCTGGCCTATCTCGGCCTGCTCTTCGTCATCGCCCATATTGGCGAGCGGCATGCGCGGTCCTGGGCGTCGAGCCGGCTGGCCCCCATCGTCTACGCGCTGTCGCTGGCGATCTACTGCACCTCCTGGACCTTCTACGGGGCGGTCGGCCGGGCGGTGAACAGCGGCCTCGACTTCGCGCTCATCTATGTCGGCCCGGCCCTGATGATCCTGTTCGCCCAGCCGCTGATGGCCAAGATCGTGCGCGTCGCCAAGCGCCAGAACGTGACCTCGATCGCCGATTTCCTGGGCGCCCGTTACGGCCGCAGCCGCGCCGTCGCCGTGCTGGCCACGGTGATCGCGGTGATGGGCGCCATGCCCTATATCGCGCTGCAGCTCCAGGCGGTCTCCTTCACCTTTGCCGCCTTGGCCGGAGAATCCGGGGCCGCGGCCGCCAAGGCCGCCACGCCGCTCTGGCAGGACACGGCGCTCATCGTCTCGCTGCTGATGGCGGCCTTCACCATCCTGTTCGGCGTGCGCCATGTGCAGGCGAGCGAGCAGCATCGCGGCATGATGATGGCGATCGCCTTCGAATCGCTGGTCAAGCTCTGCGCGTTGCTGGCGGCCGGCATCTTCGTGGTCTGGCAGCTCTATGACGGCCCCCACGATCTCATGGCGCGGTTCGATGCCGCCGCCCTGCCCTCCGATCCCACCAGCTTCGCGCCGACGGCGAGCTGGGTCGCGCTGACCGCCCTCTCGGCCATCGCCTTCCTCTGCCTGCCGCGCCAGTTCCATGTTGCGGTGGTCGAGCATCATCATCCTCGCAGCCTGCCGACCGCGCGCCTGCTGTTCCCGCTCTACATGCTGCTGATCAACATCTTCGTGATCCCGATCGCGCTGGCCGGCCTGCTGCTCCTGGGCCCCTCGATCGATCCCGACCTTTTCGTGCTGCTGCTGCCGCTGCGCGCCGGCGCCGACTGGCTGGTGTCGCTGGTCTTCATCGGCGGGCTCTCGGCCGCCACCAGCATGGTCGCCATCGCCTGCATGGCGCTCTCCGGCATGATCGGCAACGAGCTGGTGATGCCGCTGCTGCTGCGCCGCCACCAGCCGACGGAGGGCACGATCGGCCAGCTGGCGCTGCTGGTGCGCCGGATCGCCGTGGTCGCCATCCTGCTCGCCGCCTTCGCCTATTACCGCATCATCACCGGCATCCTGCCGCTGGCGACGATCGGCATGGTCTCGTTCTGCGCCGTCTCGAACTTCGCGCCGGGCCTGGTCCTCGGCCTCTATTGGCGACGCACCCATCGTTACGGCGTCATCGGCGGCATGGCGGCGGGCTTCGTCGTCTGGTTCTGGGCCGTGCTCTGGCCGACCATCGAGCCCGACGCGGCCACGGCCATCCCGCCGATCGGGCCGCTCGCCTGGCTCGATCCGCTGACGCGCGGCTTCGTGGTCGGGTTCCTGATCAATCTGGGCCTGACCGTGATCGGCTCGCTCTGGGCCAAGCCGGCGGCCCGCGATCTCGCCCAGGCCGCCGCCTTCGTCTCCGACGTCGAGATCGAGCGCCGCGACGCCATCGAGGAGGCCGCGGCCGCTCAGCTCGACCATCTGCGCGAGCTGGCGGCGCGCTTCATCGGCGCGGCGCGCGCGGACCAAGCCTTCGCCGGGCAGAAGCTTTCCGGCGCCGCGGCCCTCGATTTCACCGAGCGCCTGCTGTCGGGAACGATCGGCTCGGCCTCGGCGCGCGTGGTGGTGTCGGCGGCGCGGCGGCGAGGCCTCTGGCTGCCCGGCACCTTCCGCGAGATGCTCGATGAGGCGACCAAGGCCATCCGCTACAACGCCGACCTGCTGCGCCGTACGCTCGACCATATGGGCCTCGGCATCGCTGTGTTCGATGCCGAAGGCCGGCTCGAGGTCTGGAACGAGCGTTTCGCGGCCCTGACCGGCCTCGATCCGGACCGCCTGCGCATCGGCGTCACGCAGTTCGACCTCGCCCATGCGGTGCCGGCCCTGGGCGTGCTGGCGCGCCAGGCGGGTGCCGCCTTCCAGGAACTCCGTCTGGCCAGCGGCGCCGTGACCGAGCTTCGCGTCGATCCACTTTCCGACCGGGGCATCGTCGTCACCGCCAACGACGTGACGGATCGCGTCGGCGCCGCCGAGGCCTTGCGCGACAGCGAGCGGCGGATCCGCATCATCACCGACAACGTGCCGGTGCTGATCGCCTATGTGGACCGCGAGGAGCGCTACCGCTTCGCCAACCGGCCTTACCAGGCCGTCATGAAGCTCTCGGCCCAGGATTCCGAGGGCCGCCGTCGCGTGGCCGAGATCCTGGATCCCGCCCGCTATGCGCGCCTCAAGCCGCGCATCGACGCCGCCCTGGCCGGCCGGCCGCAGAGCTTCGAGATCGAGTTCCCGGCGAACGACGCCAAGATCGAGATCGCTCACGGCACCTATATCCCGCACCGCGACGAGCGCGGCGAGGTGCTGGGGTTCTTCCTGCTCTATGTCGACACCACCGATCGCCGGCGCGCGGAAGCAGCCATGCGTCTCGCCAACGAATCGCTCGAGCGCCGGGTCGCGGAACGCACCACCGAGCTCGAGACGGCGCGGGCGCGCGCCGAGGAGGCGAATGTCGACAAGACCCGCTTCATCGCCGCCGCGAGCCACGATCTGCTGCAGCCGCTCCATGCGACAAGGCTGTTCCTGGCGGCGCTGGCCGAGCGCCATCCCGGCGACGACCTGGTGGCCAAGGTCGAGCTCGGCCTCGGTGCGGTCGACGACCTTCTGGACGCCCTGCTCGACATCTCGAAGCTCGACTCCGGCGCGGTGCGCCCCGAGCGCAAGCCGGTGCCCGTCGGCCCGCTGCTGCAGTCGCTGGTGGAATCCTTCGCGCCGGTGGCGGCCCAAGGCCGCGTCGAGCTGCGGCTCGTCGCCTGCGACGCCGTGGTCGAGACCGATCCCGCCCTGTTGCGCCGCGTGCTGCAGAATTTCCTCGCCAACGCGATCCGCTACGGCCATGTGCCGGGCCGGCCGGCGCGCGTGCTGATCGGCTGCCGTCGCGCGGGCCGGGCGCTGCGCATCATGGTGATCGACAACGGGCCCGGCATCCCCAAGGCGAGCCAGCAGGAGGTCTTCAAGGAATTCATCCGGCTCGATCGCGGCGAAGCGCAAGGCGAGCGCGGCCTGGGCCTGGGCCTCGCCATCGTCGATCGCATCGCCCGCATGCTGGGCCACCCGCTGCGGCTGGTCTCGATGCCGGGCCATGGCGCCGCCTTCTCGATCGAGGTGCCGCAAGCCGCGCAGTCGCCGGCCGCACGGGCGGAGCGCACGCCCCCGCTGGTGCCGGCGCGACCGGCGACCGGCCGTGCGGCGATGGTGGTCTGCATCGACGACGAAGCGCCGGTGCGCGAGGCGATGTCGGCCCTGCTCGGAAGCTGGGGTTGCGATGTCGTGGCGGTCGGCGACGCCGATCAGGCGCTGGCCACGGTCAATGGCCGCGTGCCCGATCTGGTGCTGATCGACCTGCATCTGGGCGACGATCGCCCCGACGGCTTCGCCGAGATCGGCCGGCTGCGCGGCGCCTGGGGCCCGCGCCTGCCGGCCGCCCTCGTCACCGCCGATCGCGATGCCGCCAACCTCTCCCGCGCCCGCAATCTCGGGCTCGACGTGCTGCTGAAGCCAGTGAAGCCGGCGCAGCTCCGCGCCCTGGTCGCGCGCTACAGCCCGACGCGGGCAGCGTGACGGCATGAGGGACTCTATTCTCTTTCCTTCTTTGCAGACCCTGCTATAACGCGCGCCCCGGCCGCCCGGATGTGGCGATCCTCACGCGGGCCGGATCCGACATCGCAGGAGAATGAGGATTTCGCAGGCGATCCCTGCGGAACGAGGACCATGATCACCGAACGCGGCCGGCAGGGCGGGCAGATCAGGATGTGGACCGAAGGCGTCCCCGTCGAGCCCCACGCGCGCGAGCAGATTCACAACATCGCGGGCCTGCCCTTCATCTACCGGCATGTCGCGGTGATGCCCGACGTCCATCTCGGCAAGGGCGCCACCGTCGGCACCGTGCTGCCGACGCAAGGCGCCATCGTCCCGGCCGCCGTCGGCGTCGATATCGGCTGCGGCATGGCCGCGGTGCGCACCAACATCGAGGCCGGCCGGCTGCCCGACGAGCTGAAGGCGATCCGCTTGCGGATGGAGGAGCTGATCCCGGTCGGCGCCGCCTCGCATCGCACCGTCCCGCGCCATGCGGAGCGGCGCTGGTACGGCAAGCTCAAGACGCGCTTCGAGCGGATCCAGGAGAAGCACCCGGCCCTCCAGGTGAAGAGCTCGCCCGCGGAGCAGATCGGCACGCTCGGCGCCGGCAATCACTTCGAGGAGCTGTGCCTCGACGAGGAAGGCATGCTCTGGATCATGCTGCATTCGGGCTCGCGCAACATCGGGAACCGGATCGGCACGCATTTCATCGCGCTCGCCAAGCGGGAGATGGAGAAGCAGAGCATCCATCTGCCCGACCGGGACCTGGCGTTCCTCACCGAGCATACCGCCCTCTTCAACGATTATGTCGAGGCGGTGGGCTGGGCCCAGGACTATGCCCGCGCCAATCGCGACGCCATGCTCGAGGCGATCGCCCGGCTGCTGCAGGAATTCTTCCCGGACCTCGAGCTGACGGCGGAGGCGGTGAACTGCCACCATAACTATGTCGAGAAGGAGACGCATTTCGGCGCCAGCATCTGGGTCACCCGCAAGGGGGCCGTGCGGGCGCGCGAGGGCGATCTCGGCATCATCCCGGGCTCGATGGGCGCGCGCAGCTTCATCGTGCGCGGCAAGGGCAATCCCGAGAGCTTCTGCTCCTGTTCGCACGGGGCCGGCCGCGTCATGTCCCGGACCGAGGCCAAGCGGAGCTTCACGCTGGAGGATCATCGGCTGGCGACGGACGGCGTCGAATGCCGCAAGGACGAGGGCGTGATCGACGAGACGCCCCGGGCCTACAAGGATATCGACGCCGTCATGGCGGCCCAGGCCGACCTGATCGAGGTGGTCCATACTCTGAAGCAGGTGCTCTGCGTGAAGGGGTGAGGCTCTTGTTTCTTTTCCTCTCCCCTTCCCCAGGACGGGAGCGGGAGAGGAAGCAGGCCTCGGCTCTTTCCTTCGCAAGCGCGGTCGTCCAGTATCCCCTATCAGTATCGCTCTCTGCGCTGGGGAGATGCCGCCATGGCGACCCTTGTCGCCCGCTTGAGGCTGCCGGACACCATCCCTTGGCCTCCATCGGGATCGAAACTTCTCTGGACGCTGGTCGGCGCATTGGCGGTGCCGCTCTGGGCGACATGGCCGTTGCTGGCGGCGCTGACCACCGCTTCGATGCCGTTGTTCCAGTATCTCGCGATCATCTTCGCGACCGGGGCGCTTTTGCTCTTTGCCCTGCCAGGCTCCGGCGCGGCGGCGGTTGCCGCCGGCCGAAAGGACGGTGCCGGTCTGCGAGCGTCGAGGGGGCTCGCCGCCGTCATGGTCGCGGTTGGCCTTCTTTTGTCGGACGTGCTCTTCATCATGGCGCTCCGCCACATCCCGGCGGCGGAGGCCAATCTCATCCTGTATCTCTGGCCGGTGATCGTCGTGCTGCTCGCCGCCGCCCTGGGGCTCGCGGCGCTTCGCAGGCACCATATCGGCGGCGTGGCGATCGGACTGGCCGGCGCCGCGCTGGTTATCGGGGGCGGGGGCGGCGATCTCTCCTGGATGGGTGCCGGGCTTGCCGCAGGCGGCGGGCTGGCCTGGGCGCTTTTCGTCGTCTTCCGCCTGTGGCAAGGCGAGAACGCGCCCGACGCATTGTCGTGGGGGCTCGCGCTGTCGGCCGCCATCGCGTTCGCGATCCATCTCCTGCTCGAGGGCTGGGTCACGCCGACCCCTCAAGCGCTGATGGGTACCGCGCTGGTGGGGGTCGTGCCGCTGGGGCTCGGCAATCTCGCCTGGGATCACGGCGTGCGAAAGGGCAATCGCCTGCTGCTCGCCACGCTGGCCTATGCGACACCGCTCGTGAGCGCATTGTTCCTGATTGCGGGCGGGCTCGCGACGCCGACATGGGGGCTGCTCGGCGGGGCGGCGCTGATTGTCACGGCGGGCGTGATTGCGGCCCGATAGGCGGGGCGGCGCAGCATTCGGCGGCCCCGTGCGCCGGGAGCTCAGCCCCCCGCCGGCGTCGGGCTCGAGGGCTCGATGCCCAGCTTCTGCGCGACGATCACGGCCTGGGTCCGCGATTGCACGCCCAGCCGGCGCAGGATCTCGGTCACGTGCGACTTGACCGTGGGCTCGGTGATCTGCATCTCGAAGGCGATCACCTTGTTGGGCTTGCCCTCGGCCATGAGCGCCAGCACGCGGTGCTGCTGCGGCGTGAGCTGGGCCGCACGCAGCGCGAGATCGGCCTCGCTCGGCGCCAGCTGATGGTCGCGCGCCGCTTCCGGCAGCCAGACGACGCCCGCCAGGATCTCGCGGATGGCGTCGGTGATCTCCTGCGAGGGCGTGAATTTGGGGATGAAGCCCGAGGCCCCCATCTCGATCGTCTGGCGCATCAGGGCGGGGCTCTTCGCCGCCGAGACGATCGCAACTGGCACCGCCGGATGGGAAGAGCGGAGCTGCGCCAGCCCCGTCATGCCGGCCATGCCCGGCATGTCGAGATCGAGGATCACCAGATCGGCATGAGGACGGCGCTCGAGCGCCGCCAGCGTCTCGTTCAACGAGCCTGCAAATTCGATCTGCGTTCCGGGAAACGCTGCTCGCAGTGCCAAAGCGAGTGCGTCGCGGACCATCGGATGATCGTCCGCGACGACGAAGACCGGCGCCTGGCTGTGCGCGACAGCGGGCATGCCTGACAGGTCCCCCTCCGGGTGGCGTAGCCCTGATCCCACGCGGGGGATCGGGCGCTCCTTGTTAGACGGAAGCATAACCGATTCCCGCCGCGAGGTCCGCCTCTCCGGCAGCCGGGATGACATCGGGTCTCGAAAAATCAGGGGGTTTTTGTGGATTGCTGCGGTGCGGTCGCGAGCTTGAGCTGAATCTCGCGCAAACCGACGGTTGTTTTGCGCTGCAACCGTTCCACCAGGCGCTCCAGAGGCTCCCGATCGCGGAACATGCCGATGGGCACGGTGAAATGCCCACGGTCATAGAGGAAGAGGTTGCGCCCCGGCAGGTTCCAATGCTCGGCGAGCGAGGCGCCGCGCCGGCAGGGGGTCACATCGTCCGCCCGGCCCAGCGCCATGATGATGTTCGAAGGCGGCAACGGCGCCACGAGACCCGGATCGGTGAAGGCGGCGAAAGCGCCGAGATTGGCATCGCCCCAGCCGCCGTGATGCAGGGCCTGGGGCAACCCGACGCCGTGCGAGATGCTGCTCTCGACCGCGAGCGCCGCCACGCTGTCGCTGGTAGTGATCAGGAACAGCACGTCGGGGCGGTGGCGTTCCGGCCAGGCCCGGGCCCGGGCCGCCGCCAGTTGCGCGGTCAGCGCCCCCATGCTGGCGCCGCCGAAAGCGACGCGGCGCGCGCTCTGCTGCCGGCACCAGCCCGCAACGATTCCCATCTCGCGGGCCGCCGTGGTCAGGAGCTCCAGCGCGCCCAGCGGCTGCGTCGCGATGAACCGCTCGCCGCCGTACCAGCCTTGCTGGCGCCGGCGCACATGCCAGGGCGCCTCCAGGCGGATGACGCGGATGCCGCGGGCGACGAGCTGAAGCAGATCGTCGACCATATCCTCATAGGCTTCGATCTCGACCGAGAGGCCGTGGCCGTGAATGACCGAGGGCGCATGCTCGGCCGCCCGCGGCTCGAACACATGCGCCCAGGCCTGATCCCGGTCCGGCCCGGGCGAGGCGAAGCGCAGCCAGTATTCCCGGCCCCATTCGCGTTCGATCGCGTGTGAGCGCTCGATCTTCGGCAGGGGCGCCGGCAAGGCGAAGGCCTTGTCCAGGTCGGCGCGCAACGGCCCATAGGCCGCTTCGACCTCGTCGATGGCGGGGATGTGGTAACGCGCGGCCGGCAGCTTGTGGCGCAGCGCCAGCGACAGGAATTTCCAGCGCGCATTCATGAGCCGGTGGCTCGACCGGCGCCAGCGGCCCTCGGCCTCGAGAAGCGCCGCCTGCCCCGGTTCGTTCTTGCCGAAGAAGGCCTCGAGCCAGGCCGCGTCGGCGGCCTTGAAATCGGCCTTCAGCGCCGCGACCTTCGCGAGCGCCCGCGTCGGGACCGCGCGTTCCGGAAGATCGCAGCCGATCTCCATGCGGAAGCGCTCGACGCTGCCGTCGGAATCGAGCGCCGCGGCCCAGGCACGGGAAAGCGGCATGTAGAGCCGCGTCACCAGGCGCAGGATCAGCCAGTCGAGCCAGGGCCGCGCGACCAAGGTCGCGAGCGGCGAAGCCAGCAGCGCCTCCAGACGCCCCTTCGATATCGGGGGCGTCGGATGGGCGGGCGTTGGTTGGCCGGCCGTGGGGGCGGCGGGGGCGGACATGTCAGGGACTCCGGGGGCGGCTCGGCCCGGTCAGCTCGGGTTACCGGCGTTCCTCGAGCCAGGCCGCCTGGATCGCTTCAAGGATCTTCTCGTTCGACCGCTTGGGGTCGTCCGTGAACTCCTCGAGCTCCTGTACCCATTTCCACAGATCGGTAAATCGCAGGTTAACCACGTCGGCCTCGGGATGCGCCTCCTCGAGCTGCGCGGCGATTTCCTGCACGTCGGTCCAGCGCAACGCCATGATGGAGCCTCCCGCGAACCCGTCCGTCAGCTCTTGCCGACCATCATGTTGCGCGTGCCGGCCGGCAGCGACACGGTCAGGCCGTCGAGCTCCTCGGTCATGCGGATCTGGCAGCCCAGCCGCGAGGTGTGGGTCAGGCCGAAGGCGAGATCGAGCATGTCCTCCTCGTCCTCGCTCGGCTCGTTCAGCACGTCGAACCATTCGGGATCGACGATGACATGGCAGGTCGAGCAGGCGAGCGAGCCCTCGCAGGCCCCCTCGAGATCGATATTGTTGCGGTGCGCGATCTCCAGCACCGACAGGCCGATCGGGGCGTCGACTTCCACGCGCTCGCCGTCCGGCTTGATGAAGGTCATCTTGGGCATTGAATCCGTCTCCGTCGCCAAACTCGTCACGCCGGGGCCCTTCTCGCACCCGGCACACAGGGGCCGTCTCGGCAGGCGCCCCAACCTCAGGCCGGCGGGACGCGCTCCGGTGCCACATCCGCCTCGATCTCGTCAAGCCTGTGCCCGGCCAGCGCGCTGTTGATGGCGCGGTCGATCCGGCGCTGGGCGAAGGGCTTGCCCACCCGTTCCAGCTCTTCCACCAGGCCGTTAATCAAATCCCGGTCCTCGCCCGCGATCGCGGCTTTCAGTCGCAGGCCGACGGCCTCGAGCGCCTGGCGCTCCTCCTTCGTCGCCAGCGCGCCATCGGCCGAGAGGGCCGCGCCCAGGGCCAGCAGCACGCGCTCGGCCTCGACCCGGGCCTCGATCAGCAGCCGGCGCTCCATATCCTCGCGCGCATTCTCGAGGCTGTCGCGCAGCATGCGCGCCATGTCCTCCTCGCTGAGCCCGTAGGAGGGCTTGACCTCGATCTGCGCCTTGACGCCGGTGGTCTTTTCCTCGGCCGACACGGTCAGCAGCCCGTCGGCATCGACCGCGTAGGTGACGCGGATGCGGGCGGCGCCCGCCGTCATCGGCGGAATGCCCTTGAGCTCGAAGCGACCGAGCGACCGGCACTGATCGACCGTCTCGCGCTCGCCCTGGAGCACATGGACCAGCATCCCGGTCTGGCCGTCCTGGTAGGTGGTGAAATCCTGCGCCATCGCCACCGGAATGGGCGTGTTGCGCGGGATCACCTTCTCGACGATGCCGCCCATGGTCTCGATGCCGAGCGACAGCGGCGTCACATCGAGCAGCAGCGCGCCGCCACCCTGGGTCAGCGCCTGGGCCTGCAGGGCGGCACCGAGCGCCACCACCTCGTCGGGATCGATATCGGCCAAGGGCTCGCGGCCGAACAGTTCGGCCACGGCGCGGCGCACCGCCGGCACGCGGGTCGAACCGCCCACCAGCACCACGCCCTTCACGGCGGAGGCCTCCACCCCGGCATCCTCCAACACGCCCCGCACCAGATGGATCGTGCGCTTCACCAGGGGGGCGATCAGCGTCTCGAGCCCGGCGCGGCTCAGCGCATGGCGCGTCGAGCGGCCGGCGAGCAAGATGTCCCAGCTTCCCTGCTCTTCTTCGGTCAGCGCCTCTTTCACCCGGCGCGCCGCCAGCAGAAGGGTCTTGGCCTCGGCGCTGTCGAGCGCGGAGGCGACGCCGGCTTCCTGGCGCTCGGCGAGGAAACGCTCGGCGATCAGATGGTCGAAATCGTCGCCGCCCAAGGCCGCGTCGCCGCCGGTGGCCAGCACCTGGAACACGCCCTTCTCGAGGCGCAGCAGCGAGATGTCGAAGGTGCCGCCGCCGAGGTCGTAGACCGCATAGACGCCCTCGGCTTCGTGATCGAGGCCATAGGCCAGGGCCGCCGCCGTCGGTTCGTTGACCAGGCGCAGCACCTCGAGCCCGGCGAGACGCGCCGCGTCCTTGGTGGCGTTGCGCGCCGCATCGTCGAAATAGGCGGGCACGGTGACGACCGCCTGATCGACCGCCTGCCCCAGGCGCGCCTCGGCGCGCGCCTTGATCGCACGCAGGATGTCGGCCGAGATCTCGACCGGCGTCAGGCGCCGGCCGCGGATCTTGAGCCGCACCATGCCGATGCCGGTGGTCTCGTCGATGTCGTAGGGGAGCGTGCCGCCGAGCTGCTTGAGGTCGCCGGCCGAGCGGCCCATCAGCCGCTTGATCGAGCTCACCACGCCCTGCGGATCCTCCGCGAGCTTGTCGATCGCGGGCTCTCCCACCAGCACCGAGCCGTCCGCGCCATAGGCCACGACCGAAGGCAGCAGGCCGCTGCCCTCCTGGTCGCGCAGCACCTGCGCCCGGTCGGCGATCGCGACCGCGACCACGGAATTGGTGGTGCCGAGATCGATCCCGACGGCAAGCCCTCGATCCTGCTCGTGAGGTGCGGGCGTCTGACCGGGCTCGTGGATCTGCAGCAGCATCAGGACGACGCTCCCGCCAGGACCGCGCGCTTGCCGCGCAGCTCCTCGGCGAACTTCCGCCAATATTTGAGTCGCGTGGTCTGGCGCGCCGCCTCGTCCCAGTCGCGCTCGGCGAAGGCCGCCGTCAGCGCCTTCAGGCAGCCCGCCTCCTCCTGCTGCGCGCGCGACGCCAGGCGTTGCAGGGCGTCGAGATCCGCCGCTTCCTCCAGCGCCTCGCGCACCTCCATCGCCTCCATCAGCAGCTCGCGATCCTCGATGGTACGGCTCTCGCCCACCGGCGAGGCGATGCCGGCGCGGGCGAGCAGCGCCTGCGCGCGCCGGACCGCGTCCTTCAGCGTCTCATAGGCCTCGTTGAGGCTCATCGCCTGGCTCTCGGCGATGGCCTTCTCGCGCGGGCTCTTACGGGCGAAGCGGTCGGGATGGAGGTTGCGCTGGAAACCCAGATAGCGCTTGTCGAGCTCGGCCGGATCGATATCGAAGCGCGGCTCGAAGCCGAGACGCGTATAAGCGTCGACCTCGCGCGGCGGCTGGACCGCGCCGCAGACATGGCAGAACAACGCGGCCGCAGCCACCGGCCCCTTGCAGGACCAGCAGGCGGCCAGCGGGCCGGTCGCCGCGCCGCCGCTTTCGGGGGCTGTCGTCTTGTCGGCCATGATCGGGTCTTGCGCCATCCTCTGTCATCAAACGGGCGCGGACGCCGCTGCCGGCCCCCGCGCCCTCGTTGTAGGGCCTCAGCGGCCCGTCAAACGTGGAACGATTCGCCGCAGCCGCACCGGCCTTTCTCGTTCGGATTCTTGAAGACGAAGCCGGACTGCAGCTTCTCCTCCACGTAATCCATCTCGGTGCCGAGGATGAACATCGTCGCCTTCGGATCGATGAGCAGCGTGACGCCATGCTCCTCGACCACCTCGTCCATCGGGCCCTTCTCGTCGGCATATTCGAGCGTGTAGGAGAGGCCCGAGCAGCCCTTGGTGCGGATGCCGATGCGGATTCCGGCCGAGGGCTTGCCACGCGCCTCCAGGAGCTCGCGCACGCGCCCGGCGGCGCGCTCCGTCAGCGTCATGGCCTTGGGCCGAGGCCGGGCCGCGCGGCGCTCGCTGCGGGGCGCCGGTGCCGGCGCCGCGACCGCCTCGGTCGCCGGCCGCTCGATCGGACTCTGCTCGTTCATTTTGCCTGCGCCACCTGGGGCGCCGCCGCCTTCGCGGCCTCCGGTGCCATCGCGCCGTTCTTCTCGCGATAGTCCTTGATCGCCGCCTTGATCGCGTCCTCGGCGAGGACCGAGCAATGGATCTTCACCGGCGGCAGCGACAGATGCTGCGCGATGTCGGTGTTCTTGATGGTCTCGGCCTCGTCGATGCTCTTGCCCTTGATCCACTCGGTCGCGAGCGAGGAGGAGGCGATCGCCGAGCCGCAGCCGAAGGTCTTGAACTTCGCATCCTCGATGATGCCGTCCTTGCCGACCTTGATCTGCAGCTTCATGACGTCGCCGCAGGCGGGCGCGCCCACCAGGCCCGTGCCGACGCTCTGATCGGATTTGTCGAGCGTCCCGACATTGCGCGGGTTCTCGTAATGCTCGAGCAACTTCTCGCTATAGCTCATCTCTCTTCACTCCTCATTCCGGTCCGGAACAGCTTATTGACGGCGGGACCCGTCAGTGGCCGGTCCATTCGATCGATTTGATGTCGATGCCTTCCTGCGCCATCTCCCAGAGCGGGCTCAGCTCGCGCAAGCGCTTCACCGCACCCACCACATGCTCGACGGCATAGTCGACTTCCGCCTCGGTCGTGAAGCGGCCCAGCCCGAACCGGATCGAGGTATGGGCCAGTTCCTCCTCCACGCCCAGCGCGCGCAGCACATAGGAGGGCTCGAGCGAGGCCGAGGTGCAGGCCGAGCCCGAGGAGACCGACAGATTCTTGATGCCCATCATCAGCCCCTCGCCCTCGACATAGGCGAAGGAGAGATTGATGTTGCCGGGGATGCGCTGCTCCAGGTCGCCGTTCACATAGACCTCAGGCAGCGCCTTGGTGATGCCCTTGAGGAGCTTGTCGCGCAGGAAGCGCAGCCGCTCGGCCTCGGCGCCCATCTCGCGCTCGGCGATGGCGCAAGCCTCGCCCAGCCCGACGCAGAGCGGCGTCGGCAGCGTGCCGGAACGGAAACCGCGCTCCTGACCGCCGCCATGGATCAGCGCCTCGAGGCGCACGCGCGGCTTGCGGCGGACATAGAGCGCGCCGATGCCCTTGGGCCCGTAGATCTTGTGGCCCGAGATGCTGAGCAGGTCGATGTTCATGGCGTTGACATCGAGCGGGATCTTGCCCACCGCCTGCGCCGCGTCGGTATGGAAATAGACGCCGCGCTCGCGGCAGATCTTGCCGATCTCGGCCAAGGGCTGGATCACGCCGATCTCGTTGTTGACCGCCATGATCGAGACCAGCGCGGTCTTCGGCGTGATCGCCGCCTTGAGCGCCTCCAGGTCGACCAGGCCGTTCTGCTGCACCGGCAGATAGGTGACCTCGACGCCTTCCATCTCCATATGCCGCGCGCTGTCGAGCACGCACTTATGCTCGGTCACCGTGGTGATCATGTGGTTGCGCTTGTCCTTGTGGAAGCGCATCACGCCCTTGATCGCCAGATTGTTGGACTCGGTGGCGCCGGAGGTGAAGATCACCTCGCGCTCGTCGGCGCCGATGATCGAGGCCACCTGCCGGCGCGCGGTCTCGACCGCTTCTTCGGCTTCCCAGCCATGGCTGTGGTTGCGCGAATGCGGATTGCCGAACTTCTCCGTGAAGTAGGGCAGCATCGCCTGAACCACCCGCGGATCGCAGGGCGTCGTCGCCTGATAGTCCAGATAGATCGGCAGCTGCGGCGCGTTGCTGCCGCGAGGCGCCGCGCCCTCTCCGTTCAGCTCCGGCAAGTTGGTCTTCAGTTCGAGGCTCATCGCAATCCCTATCCGGTCTTTATGTTCGGTTCAGGCGGCCGTCTCGGTCTGGGCGGCTCCGGCATGACGGGCCAGGAGCGCGCGCCAGGCCGTCAGAAACTCGTCGATGTCCCGCTCCTCGCTCTGCCAGCCCAGGCTGACCCGGATGGCGCTGCCGGCCAGCACCGGATCGGCGCCCATGGCGCGCAGCACATGCGAGGCCTGGACCCGCCCCGAGGAACAGGCGGCACCGGCACTGACCGCGATGCCGGCGAGGTCGAGCGCGATCACCTGGGTCTCGGAATCGAGACCCGCGACCGCGAAGCAGCTCGTGTTGGGAAGCCGCTCGGCGTTCTCGGCGAAGATCCGCACCGAGGGCTGCAACCGCCGGACGCCGCTCTCGAGCCGATCGCGCAATTCCCGAATCCGTCTCATGTCCTCGATGTCGGCATTCGCCTGCTGCGCCACAACCCCGAAGCCGACGATGCCCGGCAGATTGGGCGTTCCGGCGCGCTGGCCGCGCTCCTGGCCGCCGCCGGCGATCTGCGCCGTGAGCGCCAGGCCGTCGCGCATGTAGAGCGCGCCGATGCCCGTCGGGCCGCCGAGCTTATGGGCCGAGAGGCTGGCGAAATCCACGTCGAGCGCAGGGAGATCGAGCACGATCCGCCCGAACGCCTGCACCGCATCGCAATGCACCAGCGCACCCCGCGCATGGGCGATGCGGGCGACCTCGGCGACCGGCTGAATGGCTCCGGTCTCGTTATTGGCCAGCATCACCGACACCAGTGCCGGTCTTGAATCCATGTTCAGCATCCGCTCGAGCGCCGTGAGGTCGACGATGCCCTCGCGATCGACCGGGATGCGCTCGACGGCCGCTGCCGCCAGCACCGAATCATGCTCGACGGCCGAGGCCAGGACGCGGGCGCGGCCGGCGCCCTTGAGCGCCAGATTGTTCGCTTCGCTGCCGCCGCTCACGAACAGGATCTCGGCCGGCCTGGCGCCGACGGCGCCGGCCAGCGTCTCGCGCGCCGCCTCGACCGCCCGGCGCGCCAGGCGGCCGAAGCGATGCACCGAGGAAGGATTGCCCGCCTGCGCCAAGCCCGCCGCCACCGCCTCGATGGCCCGGGGGCGCATCGGCGCGGTCGCGTTGTAGTCCATGTAGATCTGGCGGGTCATGGCAGGGCTTCGCCTGGGTTTCCCGGCGCTACTGCGCCGCGGCGGGATGAGGCGTCGGCGGCACCGATCCGACCGGCGGCTCGGAGCCGTTGCTGCCTGCCGGGCCGTTTGCCGCCGGACCGTTCGCCGAAGCGGCCGCCTGCTCGTGATGGATCACGTGACTGGTGCCGAGCACCCGGCGATTGCAGACATCCTCCAGCGACACCGAGCTCAGATAGAGATGGATCTGGTTGCCCAGCTCCTCCCACAGATCGTGGGTGAGGCAGCGGCTCTTGTTGGTGCGGCAGCCGGTCGGCGAGCCTGGGGTACAGCGCGTCGCCCGGATCGGCTCGTCCACCGCCAGGATCGCGTCGGAGATGCGGGTCTCGGCCGAGCTGCGGGCGAGCAGATAACCGCCGCCCGGTCCACGGACGCTCTTGACCAGCCCGCCGCGCCGCAGCTTGGCGAAGAGCTGCTCGAGATAGGAGAGCGAGATCTCCTGTCGCTCCGCGATGTCGGCCAACGCGACGGGACGGCCCTGGCTATGACTTGCCAGATCGACCAGCGCCATGACGGCATAACGGCCTTTCGTGCTGAGCTTCACGATCTCTCTCCTTCTCTAGCTTTCCACGCGACGGCGCAGCGGCTGGATCTCGGCGCCGCCTTCGGTCGCGGGACTACGTTCGACACCAGCGAGCGGCAGCGTGGCCACGACGTCGCGCTGCTCCTCCCGCTTCTCCAATTCCTCCACCCGGGTCTTGAGCGCGGTCACCTGCTCCATCAGGGCCTCGATCGCGCGCGCCGCCGGATCGGGGTGATCGTGGGTGGGCGTGCCATAGGCCATGAAGTCGGGGCTGACCTCGCGGGTCACGGGCTTGGCGGGGATTCCCACCACGGCGACGTTGGGCGGCACATCCTTCACCACCACGGCGTTGGCGCCGACACGCGCCCGCTCGCCCACCGTGATCGGACCCAGCACCTGGGCGCCCGAGCCGATGATCGCGCCGTTGCGGATCGTCGGGTGGCGCTTGTGGTTGACCTGCGCCGCCGAATTGATCGAGGGCGAGACGCCGCCCAGCGTCACGCCGTGATACATGGTGACGTCGTCGCCGATTTCCGCGGTCTCGCCCACCACCGTGCCCATGCCATGGTCGATGAAGAGTCGGCGGCCAACGGTCGCACCGGGATGGATCTCGATTCCGGTGAAAAGGCGACCCATTTGTGACAGGAAGCGGCCGAGGAAACGCCATCCCCGGATCCAGACGGCATGTGACATTCGATGGAACATGACGGCATGGAAGCCGGGGTAGGTCAGGGCGACCTCAATCCGGCTACGGGCCGCGGGATCGCGCGCGATGATACTGTCGAGTTCGTCCTTAACTGATTGGAACATCGACATTTTCCCTTTATTCTTGAAAGTCGCGCGCGGCGTCATGGTATGATCACGGCCGGTCAGCCGGTGCAGATCCCTTCGGCGCCGCAGCATTCTGCGTTGATGGATATAGGATGACCAAGTAGCTCGGTCAAGTATAGAAAGTAGGCGGGCTGAAGCGCTTGCCTAGCATAGCCGAGTGGTATCATAGGTTTTAGAGATCGCTCACAGCCGTACCGCCGAGGGCGGTACGAGCGTAGAAAGTTGTCACATGCCTGAAGTGATCATGAACGGTCCGGAGGGGCGCCTCGAAGGGCGCTACCAGCCTGGCAAAGGCAGCGATGCGCCCATCGCCCTCATGCTGCATCCCCATCCGCAGCATGGCGGAACGATGAACAACAAGGTGGTCTATACCCTCTATCAGGTGTTCGCGCAGCGCGGCTTCGCGGTGCTCCGGTTCAATTTCCGCGGCGTGGGCCGTTCGCAGGGCTCCTTCGACCGCGGCGAAGGCGAGCTCAGCGATGCCGCCTCGGCGCTCGACTGGCTGCAGTCGGTCAACCCGAACGCCAAGGCCTGCTGGATCGCGGGCTATTCCTTCGGCGCCTGGATCGGCATGCAGCTCCTGATGCGACGCCCGGAGATCACCGGCTTCATCTCGGTGGCGCCGCCCGCCAACATCTACGATTTCGGTTTCCTCGCCCCCTGCCCCTCCTCGGGCCTGATGATCCATGGCGAGAAGGACGAGCTGGTGCCGCATGAATCGGTGGCGAAGCTGGTGCAGAAGCTCTCGAACCAGCGCGACATCCAGATCGACTACAAGCTGATCAAGGGCGCCACGCACTTCTTCCAGGACCATCTCGACCAGGTGGCCGAGCGCGTCGACGATTATCTCGAGGCGCTCTACCCGACCGCCAAGCCGAAGGCGAAGACCCGCGCCGCGGCACGCTGAGCGCTCACAGCCTCGGGTTCGAAGCGATCAAGGCCCGCGCCGCCCGCGCGGGCCTTTTTCATGGGTGACGATCGAGCTTTCCGCCCGGCATCGGGCGCGGCACGCCGGTGGTGGAGGGCAGGCTCAGGGGCAGCCCCTTGAGCGAGCGCACGGCGAGATAGGCGAAGGCCTGGGCCTCCAGATGATCCCCGTCCCAGCCGACGGATTCCACCGCATCGACCGGCAGCCCCAGCCGCGCGCGCAACGCTTCCATCACGACCGGGTTGTGGCGGCCGCCACCGGTGACGATCCAGCGCTTGACCGGCGACGGGAACAGCGCCTGCCCGCGCGCCACCGCCTCGACGGTGAAGGCCACCAGCGTCGCGGCCCCGTCGGCGGGCGAGAGCGGCGCCAGGGCCGCGCGCGCGTTCGCGTTGAAATGCTCGCGGTCGAGCGACTTCGGCGCGGGCCGGCCGAAATAGGGATTGGTCATGAGCGTGGCCAGCACGCTGCGGTCGACCTTGCCGGCGCTCGCGAGCGCGCCGTTCTTGTCGAAATGCTGGCCCGTGGTCTTGAAGGCCCAATCGTCGAGCAGGCCGTTGCCGGGCCCGGTATCGAAAGCCAGAAGATTGGGCTCGCCTTTGAGATCCTCGCCGACCCAGGTGGCGTTGCCCACGCCGCCCAGATTGAGCACGCCCAGAGGCCGCGGCAGCGGCGCCGCCAGCGCCCAGTGGAACAGCGGCGCCAGGGGCGCCCCCTCGCCGCCCTCGGCGACGTCCCGGCTGCGGAAATCCGAGACGACGTCGATGCCCGTCTCCTGCGCCAGCCGCCCGCCATCGCCGACCTGGAGCGTGTAATGGCGCTCCGGCGCATGCAGGATGGTCTGGCCGTGGAATCCCGCGACGCGAACCCGGTCGGGCGCCAGGCCGATCTTGCGCAGCAGGGCCTGCACCGCCTCGGCATGGCGGTCGGTGAGCTCGGTCGCGATCGCCTGGCCGGCCATGGGATCGCCCAGGGAGCGGCGCAGCCGGAGGCGGAAATCGTCCGGATAGGGATTGGTCAGGGCTCCCAGCGGGCGCACCTGGCGCTGCCCGTCGGTCTCGATCAAGGCGGCGCCGACGCCGTCGCAGGAAGTGCCGCTCATCAAGCCGAGGGCCAGGACGCTGGTGTCTGTGGGCATGGACGGAGAGACTGGACCGGGTCTGGTTAAGGATCGCTTGGGGCCCCGGGAACTTGTCGCCGATTTGTCGGCCCCGGCCGATCTGTGTTACATGGGCGCCCCACTCTGACAAGCCCCGGCGCCGCTCATGGTCGGCCAGGGCTGCTTCTTGCCACGGACCCGATCATGGCCGAGCCCAAATCCGAATTCCTGCGGGACGCGATCGCGCGCGGATACATGCATCAATGCACGGATCTGGACGCGCTGGATGCGCTGGCGGCGAAGGGCCGGATCACCGCCTATATCGGCTTCGACCTGACCGCCTCGAGCCTCCATATCGGCAGCCTGGTCAGCATCATGCTGCTGCGGCTCCTGCAGCGCACCGGCCACAAGCCGATCGTGCTGATGGGCGGCGGCACCACCAAGGTCGGCGACCCCTCCTTCCGAACCGAGGCGCGCCCGATGCTGAGCGAGGCGGAGATCGCCGCCAACAAGGCCAGCATCCAGCGCTGCTTCGACAAGTTCATGCAGTTTGGCGGCGGCCCGACCGATGCCGTCATGGTCGACAATGCCGACTGGCTCGACACGCTCAACTACATGTCGTTCCTGCGCGACTATGGCCGCTTCTTCTCGGTCAACCGCATGCTCGCCTTCGATTCCGTGAAGCTCCGGCTCGAGCGCGAGCAGCCGCTCTCCTTCATCGAGTTCAACTACATGGTGCTCCAGGCCTACGATTTCCTGGAGCTGTCGCGCCGCCATGGCTGCCGCCTGCAGATGGGCGGCTCCGACCAGTGGGGCAACATCGTCAACGGCGTGGAGCTGGGGCGGCGCGCCGACGACCGCGAGCTGTTCGGCCTGACCACGCCGCTCATCACCACGGCCTCCGGCGCCAAGATGGGCAAGACCGCGTCCGGCGCCGTCTGGCTCAACGAGGACCGCCTGCCCGCCTATGACTACTGGCAATATTGGCGCAACACCGACGACGCCGATGTCGGGCGCTTCCTCAAGCTCTTCACCGACCTGCCGTTGGGCGAGATCGCGAAGCTCGAGGCGCTGCAAGGGGCGGAGATCAACCAGGCGAAGATCGTGCTCGCGACCGAGACGACGGCGCTGGCCCATGGCCGTGCCGCGGCCGAGGCCGCGGCCGAGACGGCGCGGCGCACCTTCGAGCAAGGCGGTATCGGCGACGAGCTCCCGGTGATCGACCTGCCGCGCGCCGAGCTCGAGAGCGGCGTCGCCGCCTACGATCTCTTCCGGCGCGCCGGGCTCGCCAGCTCCAACGGCGAGGCGCGGCGCCTGATCAAGGGCAGCGGGGCGAGGCTCAATGACGGCACCATCGCCGACGAGAACCAGCGCATCACGCTGAAGGACCTCACCGGCGACGGCTATATCAAGCTCTCCGCCGGCAAGAAGCGACACGCGCTGGTGCGGCCCGCCTGATCGGCTGTTCCTACCGGTTCTGCTGCCCCAGCGGCAGGGGCATGGCGGTGGGCGGGGTCGGCTGGCCGTTGCTGTCGAAGATGTCGAAGAGCCCGCGCAGGAATCCCGGCGCCAATGCCGCCAGCGGGTTGACCGTGAAGGTCGGCTCGGAGAGCTTGCCCGTCGCCGTGTAGGTCGCGGCGAAGAGGCCCTTGCCCTCGCCGCCCTGGATCAGGTCGCCGATCAGCGGAATGTTACCGAGGATGCTGTTGATCGCATAGGCGGGCACGATGGTGCCCTTCAAGTCGATCGTGTTCTGGTCGACGTCGAAATTGCCGGTCGCGGTGGCGCCCAGCGACGGCCCGTGGGCACGGGCGAGCGGGATGTCGACGCGGCCGCGGGTCTTGGTGAACTCGGTCGTGAAGCGGTCGAACTGGAAGCCCTCGCCCGTCATCGCGTCGATGAAGCCCGTGAGCGAGATAAGGCGCACCAGGCCCGACTGGTTGATCAGGCGGAAATCCTGGATCTCCGCCTTGCCGGTCAGCGGACGGTTCGGCTCGGAATCCGTCGCGTCGCCGAACACGTCGAGCCGGCCGCCCTGCACATCGTCGAAGATGTCGAGCACGCGCAAGGCCGCCCCGGCATCGTTCGACTTGATCGAGAGATGATGCCGCCCGCCTTCGACGGGCAGATAGGTCATGGTGAGCGGCGTGCCGCCCGGCAGGATGCCGTCGATCTCGATCTGGTGCCAATATTCGCCCTCGCTGTCGAGCAGCACATGGACGTTCTCCACCTGCCGGCCGGGCGCCAGCGTCACCACGTCCAGCTTGTCGGCGCGGATCAGGAAGGGGCGGCTCGCCGTGGGCTGCTGCGGCTTGTCCATCTCCTCGGGCTTCAGCGTGATCTTGCTCGTCAGCAGCGGCTCGACATCGAGCACGCCGCCCGCGACCGTGACCTCGGGCCGCCCGCCGACATAGGCCAGCTTGACACCCGTCAGGTTGGTCTTGCCGAGCGACAGGCGGTCGAGCGCCATCTGGCCCACGCCGAAGGAGTCGGTCAGGCTGCCATGGCCGCTCGCGACCAGGTCGAGGGCATTCACCGAAAAGCTCTTGATCACCGGCGGCTGGCCGACCGGCAGGGAGACGGTCGCCTCGGCCTGGCCCGCGGTCCCCGCCGGCTTGGTCCAGGCCATGGATCCGATCGAGAGCGTGGTCGGGCCGAGGTCGAACTTGGCCGCCACCTCGCCCGAATGATCGTCGAAGATCGTGTAGGTGACGTCGAACGCCGCGGGCCCGGTCACGATGGGCGAGAGATCGACGCCCAGCGCCTTGCGCTGATCCTCGTCGACCGTGCCCTGCAAGGCGATCCTGGTGTCGAAATCGGCGGCGACGAAATTCTGCTTCCAGGCGATGGCGCTGGCGACGCCGGCGAAGCGGCCGGTGCCCTCGATCGCCATGGCCTTGCGCGTGAGCGTCAGCTCCAGATTGGCGTCATCGAGATCCTTGCCGAACATCACATGCTTGATGCCGGCGCCGACCAGGCTGCTTTCGGCGGAAAGATCGACCTGCTCGAAGACCAGGTCCTTGTCGGCCGGAAAGGTCACGCTCAGATGGGTGTTGGTCTGGCCCGCCGAGGCCTTGGGATCGATCCCGAGCCGTTTCATGTAGCCCAGCCGCGGATGATCGAGCAGGCTCAGGGCATCCGTCATGGAGGCCTGCACCGTGCCGTCGACCTTGATCGTCTGCACGGGCTTGGCGAAATCCGTGATGTCGATGCGGCCCGACTGGATCTCGATGCCGCCGACATGGCCGGCGGTGAAGCTGGCGGAGAAGCTGTCCGCGTCGAAGCTGCCGGTCGCGGCCGCGTCGGTGATGGGCGGCATCGGCTTGAGATAGTGGATGGTGAAGCCCTTGCCGGTCATGGTGCCGGCGACCTTGTCGAGCGCCAGGGCACCGAGATCGCCGCCCGGCAGCCGCAGCCGCAAGGTCGCGCTCAGATCGTCGATCCGGCCGGCGCCGAGATTGGCGAGGATCCATTTGCGCGGCTTGAAGGCCATGGTCTGCGGCCAATAGCGCGCCAGCTCGTCGACCAGGATGTCCTTGCCCTTGATGTCGGCCGCGAGATGGAGGGCGCCGGTGCGCGGCTCGCCATAGGTGGTGAGCCCCGAGATCTGGCCCTGGAGCGAGAGGCTCGGGCCCGGCTTCACCGCCTCGCCGTCGGTCGGCGTGTCGCCGAGATCGAGCTGCGCGTGATCGATCACCAGCCGGTCGAGCCCGGCGTCGAGCTTGCCCGTGACGGCGAGCTTGCGGATCGGCATCGGATCCTCGAGCTCGTCGGGCAAAGTCAGGCTGCCCGGTCCGCCGCTCATGTCGAAATCGACGCGCTCGAGCTGCCCGTCGAGATTGAGCTGGGTTCCGACCCGGCCATCGAGCGTCAGATCCGCGCCCTGGAGCACCATCAGCTCGGAGCGCAGCAGGCCGAGGCTGGCGGCATCCACGCCCGAGAAGCTGGCCTGGATCGAGAGCTGCTGCGAGCCCGCATCATAGGTCAGGTCGCCGGTGAACTGGGCCGGCCGGCCCAGCTCCCGCACCTGAAGCTGCAGATGGCCGGACAGCCCGCCGGGATGGCGCTCGAAGCTGAAATCGGCCGCGGGCGCGTGCCAGACCAAGCCGGTGCGACGATCGACCAGCACCATCTTGGCGTCGACGATGCTGATGCGCCGCAGATAGCCCGAGGGCTTGCCATAATCCGGGGCCGTCATGAACTCGGCCAGCGCCTCGGGGATCAGCGGCGTCCCGCCGTTCGGCGCCGGCTCCGCGTTGTCCGAGGTATCGTCGCTCGTGAGGGCCAGCGCCCGGCCGAAACGGAAGCGGCCGTTATGGTCGCGCAGCAGCGTGACCTGCGGGTTCAGCACCTCGATCGAGGTCGGGGCGATGATGCCATGCAGCAGCGCCTGGACGCTGAGCGTCAGGGACAGCTCCGGCAAGGCGGCCAGCTCGCGCCCGCCATTGGTGCGGATATGAACGCCGCGGACGCGCAGATCGACCGTCCGCCCCCAGCCCGCCCAGGTAATGAGCGTGTCATCGATCGCGACCTTGATCGAACGCTCAGGCAAGGTCAGCGCCTGTTCGACATAAGGCGTCAGGAAGGAGAGGCGCAAGGGCTCCGGCTGCGACAGGCGCCACGCGCCGATCGCCACGACCAGCACGATGCCGGCGACCACCGCGGCCACTATTTCCAGGAGAATTCGCGCGGAATGACGAACCACGATACGATTTGATGGCGTACGCTTGACCCGGGGGGCTCGATTCCCGCAGTCTGCGGGAAAGCATCGTCCGGCGCCATGCCTCTTTCTGACACCTCCTTCGATCTCGCGGCCTTGCCCCGCGTTCATGACAAGCATCGCGCGGAACAGGGTGTCGAGCGCTGGCTGGAGAGAGCGCGCGGGCTCAGCAGCCCCGAGCTCAAGGGCTTCGCGGTCGAGCTGGCCGCCGATCCGGCAGGCCGCGCTCTCCTAGGCGCGCTGTTCGTCCATAGCCCGTTCCTCAGCGACCTGGCGCTGGCCGAGCCCGGCATCGTTCGTGGCATTCTCGTGAAGGGCCCGGGCCTGATGATCGACATGGTCCTGGCCGACCTCGAGCGCGAGGCCGGCGCCGAGGAGGACACCGGCCGCTGCATGCAGGCCCTGCGTCTGGCCCGGCGGCGGGTCGCCCTGCTGGTCGCGCTGGCGGACATGACCGGCAACTGGCCGCTCGAGATCGTGACCATGACCTTGAGCCGCTTCGCCGACATGGCGATCAACCTCGCGGCGCGCCATCTGCTGCGCCGGGCGGCCCTCCAGGGCGAGCTGGTCCTGCCCGATCCCGCGCTGCCGGAGCGCGGTTCCGGGCTGGTGATCCTGGGCATGGGCAAGCTCGGCGCCAACGAGCTCAACTATTCGAGCGACATCGACCTGATTGTGCTGTTCGACCGCGATCGCATCGATTATCGCGGCCGGCGCTCGGTGCAGGACTGCTTCGTGCGGATCGCCCGCGACCTGGTGCGCATGCTCCAGGAGCGCACCGAGATCGGCTATGTGTTTCGCACCGACCTGAGGCTCAGGCCCGATCCCGGCTCGACCCCGCTGGCGCTCTCCGTCATCGCGGCCGAGACCTACTACGAGGGCATGGGCCAGAACTGGGAACGCGCGGCCATGATCAAGGCCCGCGCGGTCGCGGGCGATCTCGAGGCGGGGCGGCTCTTCCTCAAGGCGCTGAAGCCTTTCATCTGGCGCAAGCATCTCGACTTCGCCGCGATCCAGGACATCCATTCGATCAAGCGCCAGATCCATGCGGTCAAGGGGTTCCGCGACATCGCGGTGGCCGGGCACAACATCAAGCTCGGCCGCGGCGGCATCCGCGAGGTCGAGTTCTTCGCCCAGACCCAGCAGCTCATCTGGGGCGGGCGCAATCCCGAGCTGCGCGCCGCGGCCACCTGCCCCGCGATCCGCGCGCTCACCGCGGCCGGTCGCGTGGCACCCGAGGCCGCGGAAGACCTGATCGGCGCCTATCGCTATCTGCGCATGGTCGAGCATCGCCTGCAGATGGTCGACGACCGCCAGACCCAGACGCTGCCGGGCGAAGGCCCCGAGCTCGAGGCCCTGGCGGCCTTCTGCGGCGAGGCTTCGCTCGACGATTTCAAGGCGCGCCTCCTCGAGCAGCTGGGGCTGGTCGAGGACCACTACGCCGAGCTGTTCGAGGAGGCGCCCTCCCTCTCGGGTCCCGGCAACCTGGTCTTCACCGGCGCCAAGAACGATCCCGACACGGTGCGCACGCTGAGCGAGATGGGCTTCGCCGACGGCGCTTCGATCGCCACCGTCATCCGCGCCTGGCATACCGGCCGCTACCGCGCCACGCGCAGCACCCGCGCCCGCGAGCTCCTGACCGAACTGATGCCGGCGCTGCTGACGGCGCTCGCCCACACGCCGCAGCCCGACGCGGCCTTCACCCGCTTCGATGCCTTCCTCTCGGGCCTGCCCGCCGGCGTGCAGCTCTTCTCGCTGCTCCATGCCCATCCGGAGCTGCTGCAGCTCATCGCCGAGGTCATGGGCGGGGCGCCGCTCCTGGCGGAGCGGCTGGGCGCGCGGCCGGCCCTGCTCGACGCGGTGCTCAGCCGCGATTTCTTCAAGCCGCTGCCGCCCCAGACCGATCTCGCCATCGAGTTCGCCCATGCGCTGGAGCAGGGCAACGACCTCCAGGACCGCCTGGACATCGCCCGGCGCTGGGCGAAGGACCGGCAGTTCCAGGCGGGCCTCCTGATCCTGCATCACCGGCTCGACGACGAAGCGGCCGGCCGGACCCTGAGCGACATCGCCGAGGTGGCGATCGCCGGATTGACGCCGCATGTCGAGGCCGAGTTCGAGCACCAGCATGGCAAGATGCCCGGCCGCGGCCTTGCGACCGTGGCGCTCGGCAAGCTGGGCGGGCGCGAGCTCTCCGTCACCTCCGACCTCGACCTGATCTTCCTCTACGATCTGCCGGCCGATCAGGAAGCCAACCCGCCCCTTTCCGACGGGCCGAAGCCGCTCGCGCCGATCCACTATTTCGCGCGCCTGGCGCAGCGCCATATCGGCGCGCTCAACGCGCCGACCGCCGAAGGCAAGCTGTTCGAGGTCGATATGCGGCTCCGGCCCTCGGGCAATGCCGGCCCGATCGCCTCCAGCCTCGCGAGCTTCCTGCGCTACCAGAGCCTCGACGCCTGGACCTGGGAGCATATGGCGCTCACGCGGGCCCGCGTGATCCTGGGCGAGCCCAGCTTCGTCGCGGAGATCGAGGCGGGCCTGCGCGGGCTGCTGTCGCGGCCGCGCGACCCGGAGAAGCTCAAGGCCGATATCGTCGATATGCGCCGGCGCATCGCCCAGCAGCACCGCACCGACCGCGAATGGGACGTCAAATATCGCCGCGGCGGGCTGATCGATATCGAGTTCCTGGCGCAGTATCTCGAGCTTCGCCACGCCGCCGAGCATCCGGACGTGATCAGCGCCAATACGGCCGCCGCCATCGCGGCCCTGGCGAAGGCGGGGCTTCTGGCGGCGGCCGATGCAGCGGCGCTCGGCGAAGCCCTCACCCTCTGGCGCCGGCTCCAGGGCTTCCTGCGCCTCACCATCGGGCAGGAGTTCGACGAGGCCGCTCTGCCCGAGGGCATCAAACGCGCGCTCGCCGCCGCCGCGCACCTGCCCGATTTCGCCAGCCTCAAATCGCAGATGGCCGAGCGTGCCGAGGCGGCCGCCCTCGTCCATGAAAGGCTGTTGGGCCGCGCGTGATTTGGCGCTGCCCCGCGACAGATCGATCCTTGCTTCCCTGGGGGCTGCGGGCGATCCTGGCCCCCGGGCCTCTCCCCCGTGTTTATTCCTAAAGGCTTGGGGAGGCGGGGCTTCCCGGCATTGAAACGTTAACCGGTCAGCCCCTAGTTTGACCGGCGGGACGGGAGGGCGGAACCCAGTCCGGCAATCCCTCGAGGAGAGTGCGACGCCCGTGAGCAACGAGACCCCCAAGCCACCGCCCTTCCACTATGTGGGCGATATCGGCAGCCTGGACTGGAAGGTCCCGGGCGAGGTCGAGACCGCGCTCGACTGGGCCTATGACAAGGGCCGCGGCGAGCTGCTCGGGCTCTATGAGAAGGGCAAGCGCCAGCAGTGGAACGCCACCGAGCGCATCGACTGGCGCCAGGATCTCCATCCCGAGAACCCGATGATGATCGGCGACCATACGGTGCCGATCTTCGGCTCGCCCATCTGGGACAAGCTCGACGCGAAGAAGAAGGTCGAGCTGCGCTGGCATCTCCAGTCCTGGCAGATCTCGCAGTTCCTGCATGGCGAGCAAGGCGCCCTGATCTGCGCCTCCAAGATCGTGCAGCTCGTTCCCACGCTCGATTCCAAGCTCTATGCGGCGACGCAGGTCTTCGACGAGGCGCGCCATGTCGAGGTCTATGCGCGGCTGCTGCGCGAGAAGTTCGGCATGGCCTATCCCATCACCATGCCGCTCAAATCGCTGCTCGAGAATGTGTTCCACGATTCGCGCTGGGACTTCACCTATCTCGGCATGCAGGTGCTGATCGAAGGGCTGGCGCTCGCCGCCTTCCAGCGCATCCGCAATCAGGCCTATAACAAGCTCTCCGTCGCCATCAACGCCTATGTGATGCAGGACGAGGCGCGCCATGTCGCCTTCGGGCGGCTCGCCCTCAAGGATTTCTATCCGCAGATCACCGAGGCGGAGCGTGCCGAGCGCGAGGAGTTCCTGGTCGATGCCTGCTGGCTGATGCGCGAGCGGCTGGTGCCGAGCGACGTCTGGGACCATGTCGGCCTGCCCAAGAAGCAGTGCGTGGAGATCGCCGACCAGTCGCAGCTCATGCGCGAGTTCCGCGCCGTGCTGTTCCGGCGCGTGGTGCCGACGATCAAGTATATCGGCCTCTGGGGCCCGAAGATCCAGGCGGCCTTCGAGAAGATGGGCGTGCTCGCCTATGCCGACCTCGATGTCGACAAGATGCTGGCCGAGGACGAGTATGTCGCGCGCCACTTCATGCAGCTGCGTTTCTCGCCGGAGGCCTTGAAGAAGCAGGCCGAGGTGCGTCGGGGCCGCGCGCTGAAGGCGCTGACCCAGGGCACGGATTCGCCGCCCGACGCGTCGGCGGGCGAGCCCGCGAGCGAGTGACGGCCGTCGCCCGGCCCGGCCGCCTTCCTTCGAGCCTTTCCCAGCCCCGTTGACTTTGCCGCGCCGCCGGAACACATCACCCGGGCGGACCCGCTTGGCCTCAGGGTCCGATGACAGGGAAAGGAACCGGCAATGGCGCGCAAGGCGGCCGAACTTCAGGAAGGCGACAAGGCTCCCGACTTCACGATGCCGACCGACGGCGGCGGCAAGGTCTCGCTGGCGAAGCTCAAGGGCAAGCCGGTGGTGCTCTATTTCTATCCGAAGGACGACACCTCGGGCTGCACCGCCGAAGCCTGCGCCTTCCGCGACAACCCGCCCCGGTTCGGCAAGACCGCCGCCGAGGTGATCGGCGTCTCGCGCGACAGCGTGGCGAGCCACGACAAGTTCAAGAAGAAGTACGACCTCGACTTCACGCTGGGATCGGACGAGGACGGCAAGGTCACCGAGGCCTATGGCGTTTGGGTCGAGAAGAGCATGTATGGCCGCAAATATATGGGCATCGAGCGCTCCACCTTCCTGATCGACCCCAAGGGGGTGATCCGCAAGATCTGGCGTAAGGTGAAGGTCCCGGGCCATGCGGAGGAGGTGCAGGCGGCGCTGAAGGAGCTGAAGGCGTAGGGCGGAAAAGACAGGGAGATGTCGTCCCCTCCCCCCTCGAGGGGGAGGGTCAGGGAGGGGGCAAGCTCGCTCTTCGACAAGATGACCATAAGCAATCAACACAAGCTGCAAACGCCGGCGCAGCCCCCTCCCTTGCCCTCCCCCGCAAGGGGGGAGGGGATCACTTCTGCTGCTCAGACTCCGCTGTCCCCTTCCCTCGCCGCCCTCGCCGTCGCCACCCTCGCCACGCCGGACCCGGCCGCCAAGGCCGCCGCCGCGCGGGCCATGGCCGCCACCTGGCGCCAGGGCGCGCTGCCCCTCGGCCGGACGATACCGCCCGACCGGCCGGCGCGGCCCGAGCGGCCCGAGCTGCGCCGGCCCGGCGACATGCCCAAGCGCCGCGCCACCGGCAGCCTCGCGCATCGCGTGGCGCTGCTGCATGCGCTGGCGCATATCGAGCTCAACGCGATCGATCTCGCCTGCGATATCCTCGCGCGCTTCCCGGATGCGGTAATGCCGCGTGCCTTCCATGACGACTGGGTCTCCGTCGCCGACGAGGAAGCGAAGCATTACGGCCTGCTCGCGGACCGGCTGGCGGCGCTGGGATCGGCCTATGGCGACCTGCCGGCCCATGACGGGCTGTGGCAGGCGGCCGAGGAGACGGCGGGCGATCTCCTGGCGCGGCTCGCCATCGTGCCGCTGGTGCTGGAGGCGCGCGGCCTCGATGTGACGCCCAAGATGATCGCGGATCTGAAACGCGCCGGCGACGAGGCGAGTGCCGCGGTGCTGACGGTCATCTATGAGGAGGAGATCGGCCATGTCGCCATCGGCCGGCGCTGGTTCCTCTTCGAGTGCGAGCGGCGCGGCCTCGATTCGGCGCAAGCCTGGCACGAGCTGGTACGCCGCCATTTCAAGGGCAGCCTGAAGCCGCCCTTCAACGACGCGGCCCGCATCGCGGCCGGCCTGGTGCCGGCGGAATATGCGGGGCTGGCCGAACGGCCCTAGGCCGCCTGCTTCTCCAGCGGATAGCGCGTGTGCTGCAGGCTCGGACGCTCGGCCATCAGCGTCCACCAGTCGGCGAGTTTCGGCGCCTGGGCCAGGAGCAGCCGCCCCTCGGGCGCCAGGCGGAAATAGGCGATGATCGCGGCGAGATGGAGATCGGCGAGCGTCACGGCTTCGCCTTGCAGGTAAGGTCCGACCATCAGATCCGACAGCGCGCGCAGGAACGTCTGCGCCCAGGGAATGGTCGCCGCGATCTTGGCCTCGTCCGGCGCGCGGCCCTCGGTGGGCGCCACCAGCCTCTCGACCATGATGTCCCAGATCAGGGGCCGGTAGCCGTAGTGATCCACGATGTTGACGATCTGCACCAGGCGGGCGCGGCCTTCGGGATCCTTGGGCTGCAAGGCCGGGCCGGGGAAGGCCTCGTCGACATAGCGGGTGATGGCGGCGGTCTCGTAGAGCTTGAAATCGCCATGGACCAGCGCCGGGATCTTGGCGAAGGGATGCAGCTTCAGGTACTCGGGCGGCGCGCCCTTGAAGATGTCGACCGTCTCGACGCGATAGGCGACGCCCTTCTCGATCAGCGTCAGCTCCGCCATGCGCCCATAGACGCTGTAATCGACGGCATAGAGAACGACCGGCTTCCCTTCGCCCATGGCGACCGCCTCGAGTTCTCGGGGAATGACGCCGGATTATCGCAGGGAACCCGTGGGCCTGGCGAGCGATCCTTCGTAAACGCCCTGGGCCCTCCGGTCATGATTTGGAAAGGTTTTAATTCACGCCGGCCCGCTTGCTGCCGACCCGCGCCGCCAGCGACGCCGCCATGAAGCTGTCGAGATCGCCGTCGAGCACGCCCTGCGTGTCCGATGTCTGCACCTCGGTGCGCAGGTCCTTCACCATCTGATAGGGCTGCAGCACGTAGGAGCGGATCTGGTGGCCCCAGCCGATGTCGGACTTGCCGGCCTCGTCGGCCGCCGCGGCCGCCTCGCGCTTCTGCAGCTCGAGCTCGTAGAGCCGCGCCTTCAGCATCGACATGGCGGTGGCGCGGTTGCGGTGCTGCGAGCGGTCCTCCTGGCACTTGACCACGATGCCGGTCGGGATGTGGGTGATGCGGATGGCGCTCTCGGTCTTGTTCACATGCTGGCCGCCGGCGCCGCCCGATCGCATGGTGTCGACCTGCAGGTCCGAATCCTTGATCTCGACATTGATGTTGTCGTCGACCACCGGATAGACCCAGACCGAGGCGAAGCTGGTATGGCGGCGCGCCGCGCTGTCATAGGGCGAGATGCGCACCAGGCGATGCACCCCGCTCTCGGTCTTGAGCCAGCCATAGGCGTTGCGGCCCTTGACGCGGATCGTCGCCGACTTGAGCCCGGCCTCTTCGCCGGGGCTTTCCTCGAGCCACTCGACCTTGTAGCCATGCTGCTCGGCCCAGCGCGTATACATGCGCGCCAGCATCTGGGTCCAATCCTGGGCCTCGGTGCCGCCGGCACCCGAATTGACTTCGAGATAGCAATCGTTGGCGTCGGCCTCGCCCGAGAGCAGCGCCTCGAGCTCGACCTGGTGGGCGCGCTTCTGCAGCGTCTTGAGGGCCGCCTCGCCCTCGGCAACGCTGGCCGGGTCCTTCTCGCTCTCGCCCAGCTCGATCAGCGTCAGCGCGTCGTCGAGATCGCGCTCGAGCGCGCGGCAATCCTCGACCGACTGGGCCAAGTGATTGCGCTCGCGCATCAGCTTCTGCGCGGCCTGGGAATCGTTCCAGAGATTGGGATCCTCGGATTTGGCGTTGAGATCCTCGAGCCTTTTCAGCGCGTGATCCCAGTCAAAGATGCCTCCTCAGCAATGCCAGCGAGGAACGGATCTCCTCGACGGCCGCTTCCAGCTCAGCGCGCATGCTCTGGTTCCGCCTTCAGTCCAAGGTTCAAAAATGAGGGCCTCTCTTGCACCGAGGCGGCCCGCCCGTCAATAGGTGGGGTTCAGTTGCTTTCCTCGCCCTCACGAAGTGAGGGCGAGGGATGCGCAGGCTTGGTCGGAGCGAAGCGGAGACCTAGCCGGAGCTGGGTGAGGGTGCTCTCGAAGGGCGGGCACCGCGCCCCTCACCCTCCCCTTGCTTTGCAAGGGGCCCCTCCCTCTCCCCACAGGGTGGGGAGAGGATAGAAAAATCAATAGAGCCCGCTGGGGCTCGTGGACTGGCCGCTGCCGGAGTTCGGCACGCCGATCACGCCGGGGGTGCTGGACTGGCCGCCGTCGGGAGCGGAGGCGACGCCGATGCCCTCGATCACGCCTGCCGGCGTGTCGCTGGGCTCGGTGCCGGGCTTGAAGGCTTCGTAGATCACCTTCGTGCTGGCCGAGGTCGCGCGCTGGCCGGTCGTCACATCGACGCGCACCAGCCGGATCCCGGGCGGGATGCGGAAGGGCGTGCCGGGCTTGTCCTTGAGCGCGTCCTGCATGAAGTCGCGGAACACGGGCGCGGCCACCACGCCGCCGGTCTCCTTGGCGCCCAGCGATTTCGGCTGGTCGTAGCCGAAATAGACCGCGACCGTGAGGTCGGGCGAGAATCCGACGAACCAGGCGTCGCGGCTCTCGTTGGTGGTGCCGGTCTTGCCGGCGAGCGGCTTGCCGACCGAGGCGATGACATGGCCGGTGCCGCGCTGCACCACGCCTTCCATCATATGCACCATCTGGTAGGCGGTCTGCGGATCCACGACCTGCTCGCGATCGTCCGGAATCTCGGGCGGCGTCAGCCCCTCCTGCCAGGGACCCTGGCAATTCGGGCAGGGCCGCGTGTCGCTGTTGAAGATCGTCTTGCCGGTGCGGTCCTGGACCCGGTCGATGAAGCGCGGGATCACGCGCTTGCCGCCATTGACGATCATCGAATAGGCGGTCGCCATGCGCAGCGGCGTGGTCTCGCCGGCGCCCAGCGACATGGAAAGCAGCGGCTGCATGTTGTCGACCACGCCGAAGCGGTCGACCAGCGCCTTCACCTTGTCCATGCCGACCGCCTGCGCCAGGCGCACGGTCATCAGGTTGCGCGACTTCTCGAGCCCGACGCGCATCGTGGTGGGACCGAGGAAGGTGTCCTCGTAGTTCTCGGGCTTCCAGAGCGGCAGGCCGGGGCCCTGGTCGATGACGATGGGCGCGTCGAGGATCAGGGTCGAGGGCGTGTAGCCCGCCTCGAGCGCCGACATATAGACGAAGGGCTTGAAGGAGGAGCCGGGCTGACGCAGCGCCTGGGTGGCGCGGTCGAACTCGCTGATCTCGTAGCTCCACCCGCCGACCATGGCGAGCACGCGGCCCGTATGCGGATCCATCGCCACCATGGCGGCGCCGATGGCGGGGATCTGGCGCAGGCCGTAGCTGCCCTCGGGATAGGCCTTGCCGTCCGCATCCTGCGTCACCGGCTCGACCATCACCACGTCGCCCGGCTTGATCGCATCCTCGGGCTTGGCGATGGCGGGACCGACATGATTGTCGTCGAGATCCTTGCGCGCCCATTTGAGCTCGGCCAGCGGGATCTGGCCAGTCTTGCCGTCGCCGAAGCCGATCTTGGCGACAGCGGCGTCTTCCTCGAGCACGACCGCGAGCTGCCAGCTGCGCAAGCCCTTGGGCGGCGGCAGGGCGGCCAGGGTCTTGGCCCAATCCTCGCCCAGCTCGATCGTGGTCACCGGGCCGCGATAGCCATATTTCCGGTCGAACCGCTGCATGCCGTCGCGCAGGGTGGTGTCGGCATAGCCCTGCAGCACCGGATCGAGCGTCGTGCGCACCGAGAGCCCGCCCTCATAGAGGCTCTTGTCGCCGAAACGCTGAATCAGCTCGCGGCGGACCTCCTCGGCGAAATAGTCGGCCGAGACCGTCTCGGCCTCGCCGCGCCGGCGGATGGTCAGGGGCTCGGCGGTGGCGGCGGCCGCTTCCTCGGCCGTGATCCGCCCATCCTCGAGCATGCGGCTTATGACCCAGTTGCGCCGGTCGAGCGCATCCTGCGTCCGGGTGACGGGATTGTATTTGCTGGGCGCCTTGGGCAGCGAGGCCAGGAAGGCGGCCTCGGCGACGGTCAGCTCGTCGAGCGGCTTGTCGAAATAGTTGAGCGCCGCCGCCGCCACGCCGTAAGAGCTGAATCCCAGATAGATCTCGTTCAGATAGAGCTCGAGGATATGGTCCTTGCTGTAGGCCTTCTCGATGCGCAGCGCGAGGATCATCTCCTTGATCTTGCGCTCGATCGAGACCTCGTTGGTCAGAAGGAAGTTCTTCGCCACCTGCTGCGTGATGGTCGAGGCGCCGATCGGGCGGCGATCGGTCCCCATATGGCGCAGGTTCGTGAAGGCGGCATGGATGATGCCGGGCAGGTCGATGCCCGGATGCTCGTAGAAGGTCTTGTCCTCGGCCGAGATGAAGGCGTTCGAGACCACCTTCGGGATGGCGCTGATCGGAACATAGACGCGGTTCTCGGTCGCGAACTCGGCCAGCAGGCGGCCGTCGCCGGCATGGACGCGGGTCACCACCGGCGGGTCATAGACCGCGAGCTCCGAGACCTCGGGCAGCGTGGCCGCATAATGCTGGAACACGAGATAGAGGCCCGCCAAGCCCGCGATACCCAAGCCAAGCAGCAAACCCAGAAGACCGAGAATGACTCGCTTCACGTCCCGTCGAACCGTTCCTGGAAGGCGCCGCGGCCGCACCGGCGCGGGGCACTCCACTCTGCCCTGCCGGTGTCCTGCGGTCGAGACTTCATTTGACGCTCAAGATCCTGGCGGATATGTGGCGCAAGCCGTTGACGGCCGGTTAAGAACGTCAACCCTGCGTTAACGTCCGCTGCCATTGGAAATAGTCGGCGATCGCCTTGAGGATCGCGGTCGCCATCTTGCGCCGATAGGCCTTGGTCTGCAGCAGCTTCTCGTCCTGCTTGTTGGAGAGATAGCCGAGCTCCAGCAGGACCGACGGCACGTCCGGCGCCTTCAGCACCGCGAAACCCGCGAAGCGGTGGGTATTGCGGTTCAGCAGCGTGCCGCTCGCCAGCTCCTGGACCATGTAGTCCGCCAGCCGGACCGACTGGTTCTTGGTCTCGCGCTGGGCCAGGTCGATCAGGATCGAGGTCACCATCTGGTTCTCGTTGGTGAGATCGACGCCGGCGATCAGGTCGGCCTTGTTCTCCTTGGTCGCGAGCGCCTCGGCCTCCGCGTCGGAGGCGGTCTCCGACAAGGTATAGACGGTGGCGCCGCGATGGGCGGCGTTGAAGTTCGAATCCGCATGGAGCGAGATGAAGATGTCGGCATGGGCGGCCCGCGAGATGGCGATGCGGTCGCGCAAGGGGATGAAGATGTCGGTGTCGCGGGTGAGCTGAACACGGAAGCGCCCATCCGCCTCGATCTGCCGCTTGATCTCGAGCGCCATGGCGAGCGTCAGACTCTTCTCGAAATAGCCCGAGCTGCCGACCGTGCCGGGATCGACCCCGCCATGGCCGGGATCCAGCACCACCAGCGGGCGCTGCGAAAGGCCGGGCGACGCCGGCTTGACCGGCGGCGGAAACCCCAGGAGAGCCACGGTGCTGGCGCCGCCGGCCGCCGGCAGCGGCGAGGGATCGGCGACGGCGCTTGCCGGGTCGGCTGCGTCATCGGCATCGGGCTTGAGGCCCGGGGTCGGCGGGTCGTCGCCCGGGTCGACGGCTGCCGCGAGCTGCGTCCCGGCGGCGGGGTCCGACCCGGTGCCGCCGGTGAGGTCGGGCAAGGCGGTCAGCGTCGGCCCCGCCCCGCCCGTAGCCCCCGCCTGGAACTGGCCGGCGCCGGTCGGCACGAGGTCGAGAACGAGCCGAGCGGCGACCGTGCCCGACCCGGGGATGAGGGCGCTCTGCTGCAGGGCGACCGGGCCCGACAGGTCCAGCACCAGGCGCTGGGTACCGCCCGAATAGGTACCATAGCGCAGGCCCGAGACCAGTCCCTTGCCGAGGGGCGGGCCCTCGGGCCCGAACTGCCATTCGATACCCTCAAGATCGACCACCAGCCGGTAGGGGTCGGCCAGCAGCAGGGTCCGGTAGGTGGCGCCGCCGGAGAGGTCCAGTACCACCCGGGTCTTGTCGGGATGGACGCCCAGGCGGATGCCCAGCACATCGACAGCGGCCAGCGCCGGCGCCGACAGGCCGCCCAGCAGGGCCAGCGCCGCCAACACGATGAAAACCAGGACAGGACGATAGCCACCCTGCATAGGCACACTGAGTCTAGAGGTATATCGGTTCTTGGCCACAACATATACGCGGCCGAGTCGCGACGCTACAACCCCGAGCTGGCTATAGGGATATTACCCTGAATTCCGAGATTGCCGGCCGTTCTTAGCCGGGCCGGTAATCTTCGTTGTGGAAAAACACTCCCGTCGTTATGGTGAAACCCGTCCCAGGGTTCGCCCCAGGGTCCTCGTGTCCGGCCTCGATGGCCGCGGCCGGGACCGCCGGGAACGGCAGACCGCGGGCGCGCTTCCAACAGGCGCGCGGGCGGACGCCTACCGGCGAAAGGTTCGCGTTTCAAACCGCGAGCCGGGCGGGTCCGACGGTCGCTTCCGCGCTCTTGACCAGCAGCCGCCCTCGATAGCGGGTGGCTCGCCCCAAGGGTTCCGGTAACGCGCTGGCGCTTTCTCCCATTGGGAAGCGCGGGCGCTTGCTCGCAACAGGTTGCCATGACTCGCACCTGCCCTATCCACCGACTAGACGTCGCGCCGCCGCCCGCGCCTTGCGCCGGCCGTGCCGGACGCGCCATGGAGTTCATGTCTAATGACCAAGCATATGCTGATCGATGCCACCCACCCGGAAGAAACGCGGGTCGTGGTGGTTTCCGGGAAACGCCTTGAAGAATTCGACGCCGAGATCGCCAGCAAGAAGCCCCTGAAGGGCAACATCTATCTCGCCAAGGTCGTCCGGGTCGAACCTTCGCTGCAGGCGGCTTTCGTCGATTACGGCGGCAACCGCCACGGCTTCCTGGCCTTCAACGAGATCCATCCGGACTATTACCGGATTCCGATCGCCGACCGGGAGGCGCTGCAGGCCGAGCTCGAGGCCGAAGCGGCCGCGAACGAGCGCGCCGAGGAGGATGACGACGAGGCCGAGGATTCGGTCCATGCCAAGACCGAGGGGGCCGAGCGCGTCGAATCCGAGCCGGTGGCCGACGATGCCGACCTGATCGATTCCACCGAGAGCGAGGCGGAACGCGAGGCCGAGAGCGAAGACGCCCCGGTCCCGCCGGAGTCCTCGGCCTCCTACGCCATGCCGGAATTCTCCGGCGAGGGCGAGGCCTCGGAGGAAGGCGAGGATATCGGCGAGCGTGCCGGCCCCGACTTCGACAACGAGACCGAGGAATCGGCCCGCGAGGACCGGGTCGACGACGAGGATCGCGCCGAGGACGGCGAGGCGATGGCGCTGCGCCAGAGCGGCGATCCGGAAGCCCGACTCGAAGGCCCGGTCTATGAAACCGAGAGCGGGGCCGACGACGAGATCGGCGACCGCGACGCGGCCGAGGGCATGGCGGCGGATGGCGGCGATTCCAGCGCGGCCACTGCCGAGACCCGGCCCGACGAACTGCCGGCAGCGCCGGTGGGTGGCGGGATCGAGGAACGCGCGCCCGTCGCGGCCGCCCCGGTCGATGTGGTGGGCGGCGACGAGGCCGAGGAAGAGGACCAGCCGCGCCGGCCCCGCCTGCTGCGCCGCTACAAGATCCAGGAGGTCGTCAAGCGCCGCCAGATCATGCTGGTGCAGGTGACCAAGGAGGAGCGCGGCAACAAGGGCGCGGCGCTCACGACCTATCTCTCGCTCGCCGGCCGCTATTGCGTGTTGATGCCCAACACCGCGCGCGGCGGCGGCGTCTCGCGCAAGATCACCAGCGCCAACGACCGCAAGCGCCTCAAGTCGGTGATCGGCGATCTGGAGATCCCCAAGGGGATGGCCGTGATCGTGCGCACCGCCGGCAGCGAGCGCAACCGCACCGAGATCAAGCGCGACTATGAATATCTGCTGCGGCTCTGGGGCGAGATCCGCGACCTGACGCTGCGCTCGACCGCGCCGGCGCTGATCTACGAGGAAGCCAACCTGATCAAGCGCTCGATCCGCGATCTCTATACGCGCGACATCGAGGACATCCAGGTCGAGGGCGAGGAAGGCTACAAGGCCGCCAAGGCCTTCATGAAGATGCTGACGCCGAGCCATGCGCGGCGCGTCATCCATTACCGCGACACCGGCATGCCGCTGCTCCAGCGCTTCCAGGTCGAGACCCAGCTCGACGCGCTGCACAACCCGGTGGTCCAGCTTCGCTCGGGCGGCTACATCGTCATCAACCAGACCGAGGCGCTGGTGGCGATCGACGTGAACTCGGGCCGCGCCACGCGCGAGCGCAACATCGAGGACACGGCGCTGCGCACCAACCTGGAAGCGGCCGAGGAGATCGCGCGCCAGCTCCGCTTGCGCGACCTGGCCGGCCTCATCGTGATCGACTTCATCGATATGGAGGAGCAGCGCCACAACGGGCAGGTCGAGCGGCGCCTCAAGGAGGCGATGCGCACCGACCGGGCGCGCATCCAGATCGGGCGCATCAGCCCCTTCGGGCTCCTCGAGCTCTCGCGCCAGCGCCTGCGGCCGAGCCTGGTCGAGGCCTCGACCGAGATCTGCCGCTATTGCCGCGGCATGGGCCGCGTGCGCTCCACCGAATCGACGGCGCTCCATGTGCTGCGCGGGATCGAGGAGGAAGGCACGCGCCATCGCAGCCCCGGCATCACCGTCACGGTGCCGACGGCGGTCGCGCTCTTCATCCTCAACCAGAAGCGCCGGGCGCTGGCCGAGGTCGAGATGCGCTACGGCTTCCGCGTCTATCTCGCGGGCGACGATCACCTGATCCCGCCCGAATATCGGCTCGAGCGGCTGCGCGCGCTGGCGCCGGGCGAGGAGCTGCCGGTGCCGGCGGCCCCCCTGCCCGCACCCGCCGCGATCGAGGAACCGGAGGACGAGGTCGAGCCCGAGGAGGAAATCGAGGCCGAGGAAGGCGTCGAGCCCGAGGAGGCCGAGGACGCCGTCGCAGAGCCGCGCGGTCCGCGTGAAGATCGCGGCGAGCGGTTCGAGCAGGACGGCGACAATGAACGCGGCGGGCGGCGGCGGCGGCGGCGTCGCCGGCGCGGCGGACGGGGCCGCGACGGCGAGGATCATCGCCGCGAGACGGAACCGCGCCGCGAAGGGCCCGCACCGATGCAGGCATCGGAACGGCCGTTCGAGGAAGAGCCGTCTCAGGATGCAGGGGCCGACGATGCCTCGGCCCTGGAAGCGCCCGAAGGCGCTGCGGGCGCCGAGGACCGTGCGGGCCAGCCGGAATCGCAGCAGCCGGGGGCGGGCGAAAGCCGGCGCCGGCGCCGGCGGGGCCGCCGCGGCGGGCGCCGCCGTTCGCGCCGCCGCCAGCAGGAAGCGGGCGCACTCGAAGCGGGAGCACCGCAGCCCGGCCAGGAGCCGGAGCATGAGCAGGACCGTCCGCGCGGCCCCCGGCCGCTGGTGACCCCGGCCGATTTCGATCGCGACTGGCCCTATAACGAGCCGGGCGACGAGGCCGACGAGGCCGAAGGCGAGTTCGAGCCCGAAGACGCGGACGACGAGGCGGATGCCGAGACCGAGGCGGCGGAGAGCGACGAGGCCGACCTCGACGAGGCCGCGCCCGAAAGCCGGTCTGAAAGCCGCGGTGACGATACGGGCGCCCGCAACCGCCACGAGGAACCGGCACCCATCCCGGCCGCGGCGGCGGAATCGCCCCCTGTCGTGGGAAGGTCTGAAGAGCCGGCCCCCGCTCCCCGCGTCGAGACGACGGCGAGCGTCGCGCGGCCGGAGCCGAAAGCCGAGCCGCAGCCTGCCAAGCGCGGCTGGTGGCGCCGCGGCTCCTGAGCGCTTCCGGCGACATCCCGGGAGGTTGAAACATCCCCGATCCGGCCCATCGGCCGGATCGGGGATTTCATTTGCGGCGTTGGTTTAGAGGGAGCCGGCAAAATCCGGTTTCGCCAACATGAGCCAGATGATGGCGACGACGCCGGCGAAGGCCGGGAAACCCAGGCAGAACCAGAGCCTGTAGAGCCGGCGATAGCGCGGCGGGAGCGGCGTCCCTTCGGCGGCGGCTTTCCGCGCGATGCGGCGCAGCCGGATCTGGATCCAAACGACGGGCAGCCAGCAGGCGCCGACCAGCAGATAAAGCGCGACCGACACCAGGATCCAGCCCTGGTCGAGCGGATAGCCGCTCTCTCTCGCCAGCAGAAGGCCGGTCACGGGCTGCAGCAGCACGGCGGACGCCGTGAAGACGAAATCCGCAACCACGACGGTGCCGGCGACATGCGCGACGGTTCGCGTATCGCCGCTCCGGTCGGCCATCACCATGAAGAAGGCGATCCCCGCCCCCGTCCCCAGGATGACCGCCGCCCCCACGACATGCAGGAGCTTCAGGATGATCAGGGGCTCCATCATCGGTCAGGCAGCAAGGCCAGCATGGCCAGGGCGGCGACGATCGAGGGGACGATCTTGAGCAGCGCGCCGAAAGGATCGAGCCAGAGCCCCGGCATCAGGACCGTCGCGACGACCAGATAGATCGCGCTCACCAGGATCATGCCGATCAGGGCCGGCCGCGCCGTGCGCGCGACCAGCAGGGCGCAGCCAAGCGCGATATCGATGACGCTGCCGGCCACGACCGCCGCCGGCGCCAATCCGTCCGGCAGCCCACCCCGCAACAGCGCCTCGACCGCCTCGCCGCGAGCGGCCGTGAGCCCGAGAACGCCCGTCGCCACCCAGAAGAAAGCCAGCGCCACCAAGCCCAGCGGCTTCAGGAAATAGCCGGCCGCAAACCGTCGTTCCTGCACGGTGGCGGGATGGGCGATGAGGAACTGCTCCAGCGAAACCGGGTGAGACAGGATATCCGCTATCCAAGGCTCCGGCTTCACGGCGATGCCCTGCCGCAATTCGCCGAGTGCCGTCGTTCGCGCCGGGCTGCGCCAGCCGAGCCATCCGGCAAGATCGGCAAGCCGGCCGACCGCCGCCGTGAGCCATCCCGGCAGCCGCCCGCTGGCGACGGGCGCCAGGCCCAACCAGCCGCGAAAGGCACGCGTGAGATCGTCGAGCGAGATTGACGCGGGATGGGCGAGGTCATAGGCCCGCCGGGTCAGGGCCGGCGTGGCGATCGCGCGAGAGACCGTCTCGGCGAGGTCGAAGACGCTGACGACGTGAAGCAGCCCGGCACCCGCGATGCGGGGTCGCCAGAAAGGCAAAGCGGCCAGGCCACGCAGCAAGGCCGTGCCGCCATAAGCCTGGGGTGCCAGCACCAATGCCGGCCGCAAGATCAGCCAATCCAGGCTCGAGTCCGCCAAGGCCCGATCGGCTTGTCGTTTTGTCGTTTCGAACGGCGTTCCCGAGCCCGAAGGCGGTGCCGAGAAATGGACGACACGCCGAACACCGCTCTCCTCGCAGGCCCGAAACAAGGCCAGGGCGGCGTCGGTCTGGACAGCGGCGACCTTGTCGTTCGGCCCGTCCTGGAGAACGCCGGCACAATTGATCACCGCATCGATACCGCGCAGCGGCTCGACCCAGCTTTCCACCCGGGTCATGGCGCGGAGATCGCCCGCGATCCAACGAAGCCCCGGCAGCCGCCGGGCCGCCTGGGCCGTACGCCGTCCCAGTCCCGCCACCTCGTGCCCGTCCGCCACCAGGCGGAGCGATACGTAGGTTCCGATCAATCCGTAAGCACCGAGGACGAGGACGCGCATCGGGCTCCGGCACCGCCCCCGTTATCGCCGCCAGGCGACGAGCCGGCGGGCGGCCGCGGCGATGTGCTCGCTGCTGCCGGCGAAGGAGAAGCGCAGGAAGCGGTGGCCGCGCGCCGGATCGAAATCGACGCCGGGCGTGGCGGCCACGCCGGTCTGATCCAGCATCTGCTCGCAGAAGCTGGTGCTGTCGTTGGTCAGATGGCCGATATCGGCGAAGAGGTAGAAGGCGCCGTCGGCGGGCGCCAGCCGGTCGAAGCCCGCCTTGGGCAGCTCGCGCAGCAGGAGCGCGCGGTTCTCCGCATAATGCGCCACCTTGGCATCGAGCTCGGGCTTGGCGTCGAACGCCACGCGCGCCGCATGCTGCGGCAGGGCCTGGGGCGAGACGAAGAGATTCTGCGCCAGGCTCTCGACCGAGCGCAGCAGGCTCGCCGGCACCACCATCCAGCCCAGGCGCCAGCCGGTCATGGCGTAATATTTCGAGAAGCTGTTGATGACGATGGCCTCGGGCTCGAGCTCGGTCGCCGAGGTGGCGGCCGTGCCGTAGGTGATGCCGTGATAGATCTCGTCGGACACCACGCGGATGCCGTGGGCGCGGCAATAGCGCAACAGCGCCTCGAAATGCGCGCGGTCGAGCATGGTGCCGCAGGGATTGGAGGGGCTCGCCACGATCAGCCCGTCCGGCGGGTGCTTCAGCCGCGACAGCAGTTCCGGCGTCGGCTGGAAGCGATGCTCGGGCCCCACCTCGAGCTCGACCGGCTCGAGCCCGAGGGCGGTCAGGATGTTGCGATAGGCCGGATAGCCGGGGCTGGCCAGCGCGATGCGGTCGCCCGCATCGAAGGCCGAGAGGAAGGCCAGCAGGAAGCCGCCCGACGACCCGGTGGTGATGACGACGCGTTTCCAATCGAGGGCGGCACGGTAGGCCTCGGCATAATGCCGCGCGATGCGCTGGCGCAAGACCGGCAGGCCCAGCGCCTCGGTATAGCCCAGGGTCTCCTGGTCGAGAGCCCGGTGCGCGGCCTCGATTACCGTGCGCGGCGCGCCCGAGCCCGGCTGCCCGATCTCGAGATGGAGGACGTCATGCCCCGCCGCGGCGCGCTCGTTGGCATGGCGCAGCACTTCCATGGCGATGAAGGGCGGCACCTTTCCGCGATGCGCAACCTTGTAGGCCATGGTCCGCCCTCGTCACTTTCCGGTCTGGACCACCGCCAGGCCATAGGCGCGCGGATCGGCAACGGCGCTGCAGCTCGACGAATCCGACTGCATCGATTTCGGGCACCAGATCGCGTTGACGCGCCCGATGATGTCGATCTCCTTCGTCTCATGGCCGCGCTGGGTCAGGGCGGCGGGACCGCTGCCCCGATCCAGCGATTCGGTATAGACGACGTCCGGCGCGCCGTTGTGGTGGAAACGCGGCGCGGCGACCGCGTCGGCGAGCGACTGCTGGGCATCGGCCGCGCGGACGAAGACCTGCGCCAGGGCGCTCGGCGCCGTCTCGCCCCCCGAAGCGGCGCCGGCAAACAGGAACCCGCCATTCGCCTTGTTGGCCATCAGGACGGGCCCCAGCGCCCGATAACCGGCACCGCGGTCGTTGGGCGCCGGTGCCAGGAGAATGCCGGTGCCGGGCGCCATGCGTCCCGCGCCGAAGAGATTGTTCATCGTCACGTTGCAGGCGACCGCGTTGCCGTCGGCATCGGCCGTGACGAAGCCCGCAGCCCAGGGATTCTCCGGAACGGGCGTGAACGCGCCCAGCGACGCGGCCGGTGTCGCATGGGCCTTGTCGTAGCCCTGCATCAGCTTCTCCGCGTGGTCCTCGCTGACGAGGCTGGCGGCGTCGGCCTCGGTGCTGCCGTCCGGCTGCATCCAGCTCGCCCGGTCGATGAAGGCGCGCTCGGTCGCCTCGGCGACCAGATGCGGCCGTTCGCTCTCGGGCGTGTCGGCGAAGTCATGCACGTCGGTCATCATTTCGACCAGCTGCCCGAAGACGACACCGCCCGCCGCCGGGGGCGGCGCCAGGTAAATCGTCTGATTGCCGAACGGGATCTCCAGCGCGGGCTTGAACTCCGGCTTCGCGTTGCGCAGCGTCTCGACGGTCAGGGGCGCACCCAGCGATTGCGCCGCGTCGGCGATTATGTGAGCGAGCGGGCCCGTATAGAACTCGCCGGCTCCCTTGATGCGCAGCTGCGTCAGCACGGCGCCCAGCTGCTCCTGGCGCAAAGGATCGCCTTCCTGCAGCGGCGTCCCGTCCGCGCGCAGGAAGATGCGCGCCATCTCGGGGTCCTGGCTCAGCCGATCCGCCGCCGTCACCAGCTCGCGCGCCAGCGCCCGGCTGGTGGGCGTGCCGAGGCGCGCCATCTGCTCCGCCGGCCCCAGCAACTGCTCCCAGCGCAGCTTTCCATAACGCGCCTGCAGCGCCGCCATGCCGCGCACGGCGAGCGGCACCGCCACGCGGCCGTCGGGTGCGGCCCGCGGCAGGAAATCGAGAACCTCCGTGGTCTTCTTCCCGGCATCGTGCACGATGCAGATCCCGCCCCCGCCAATCGCCGCCGTCGACGGCATGGTTACGGACAGGGCGAAATAGAGCGCAACCGCGGCATCGGCGGCACTGCCGCCGGCCGAAAGCACGTCACGGGCCACCACCGCCGCGCGCGGCTCGTCGGCGACCGCGGCCCCCGCAAAGCCGGTGACATTGCCGATCGTCCCCAGCGGCTTGTCCGGCTCGCAGGCCGCGAGCGAAAGGGCCGCGATGGCCGCAATCGCCACATTTCCGGCACTTTTCAGGACCCGTTGCCGCACGGCCCGGAGGTTCCCATTTGCCGCTCCGTCAGATAAGGTCATGCGCATCATGCGGTTCCCGAGATCGTTAGCGATACTGGCGGCGGCCTGGCTCGCATTCGCGCCGGCCGTGGCGGCAGCCGCGGGTCCAGGCCTGATCCGCGACGCCGAGATCGAATCCTATCTGCATGATTATACCGCGCCCATCTTCCAGGCGGCCGGCATCGACCCTGCATCCGTCCATATCTATATCGTCAATGACCCGCGCATCAACGCGTTCGTCGCGGGCGGCATGAATCTTTTTCTCCATACCGGCCTCCTGATGCGGGCCCAGACCGCCAACCAGGTGATCGGGGTGATCGCGCACGAGACCGGCCATATCGCCGGCGGCCATCTGGTGCGAACGAAGGACGTGCAGCGGGCCGCCACGATCGAGGCCATCGTCGCCATGGTGCTCGGCATCGGTGCCGGCATCGCGTCCGGCCAGCCGGGTGTGGCCGGCGCCGGCGTCGCCACCGGCCCCGCGCTGGCGGCGACCCAGATGCTGCAGTTCACGCGCACCCAGGAAGCGTCGGCCGATGCGGCCGGCCTCGGATTCCTCGATGCCACCGGCCAGTCGGCGCGCGGCATGTACGAGATGTTCGACATCCTGCAGAAGGATTCGGTGCTGACGGGGCTGGGTAACCCCAATCCGTTCCTGCAGACCCATCCGCTGACGCAGCAGCGCATGGCCCACATCCAGCAATACATGGCGACGTCGCCTTACACCAACGCGCCGCTCAACCCGCAGCTCGAGGAGGAGCAGCGCCGCATCCGCGCCAAGATCCTGGGGTTCACCACGCCACTCGAGCAGGTGCTGAAGGCCTATCCGGACAGCGACAACAGCTTCGCCGCGCGCTATGCGCGCGCCATCGCCTGGTATCGTGCCGCCGACATGACCAAGGCCGTGCCGGCGATCGATCTCCTCATCCAGGAAGAGCCCGACAACGCCTTCCTCAAGGAGCTCAAGGGCCAGATGCTGTTCGAGAACGGCCGCACCGCCGATTCGATCGCCGCCTATCGGCTGGCGGTCAAGCTCAGGCCGGATTCGCCCCTGCTCCGGATCGGCCTGGCGCAGAGCCTGATCGAGATGAATCAGAAGGACGACAATGCCGAGGCCATCCAGCATCTCGAGGTCGCGACCGGTCTCGAGCCCCGCAATATCCAGGGCTGGCGGTTCCTGACGGTCGCCTACGGACGCAACGACCAGCTGCCGATGGTGGCGCTGGCCCAGGCCGAGATCGCGATGCTGCAGGGCGACAACAAGAAGGCCAAGGAATATGCGCGCCGCGCGCAGGACGGCCTGTCCCCGGGATCCCCGGGCGCGCTTCGGGCCGAGGATATCCTGTTCCAGATCGGGCAGGACGATGACTGACCGCCAGGGCCGGCCCCAGGGAACGATCCCGTTCTCGCAGGACCGTGATCGTCTCCGGAACGCTTCGGGGTTGCCTTGAGATCGGCGCACCGCCGATAATCCGCCGCCTTCCCCCTTGCTTCCCGTTTCACCGCTTTGGAGTTCGCCGTCGATGCGTCTGGTTGGCTTGGCCATTCTGTCTGCCGCGATCGGTGCCGCCGCCGCCCTGGCGGTCGTGCTGGGGCTGGGGCTCCACGGCGGCGCGCTGCCCGACGAGGCGGCCCTTCGCCAGATCGTCCGCGACACGCTGACGGCCGAGCCTCAGCTCGTCGTCGGCGCGCTCCAGGCGCTCGACCAGCAGCGCCAGGCCGCCAGCGACAGCGCCCGGATGGCGGCGGTAGCCGCCAACAAGGACGCGATCTATGCCGACCCGAACAGCCCCAGCGTGGGGCCGGCGAATGCCAGCGTCACCATCGTCGAGTTCTTCGACTATCGCTGCCCCTACTGCAAGCGCGTGGCACCCGACATCGCCAGCCTGCTGGCGGGCGATCCCGATCTGAGGATCGTCTACAAGGAGTTCCCGATCCTGGGGCCGGAATCGCTGGTGGCGTCGCGCGCGGCGCTGGCCGCGCAACGGCAAGGCAAGTATCGCGAGATGCACGAGGCCCTGATCGCGCAGAAGGGCGAGCTGACCGACGAAGAGATCATGGCCACGGCGCAATCCGTCGGCCTCGACATCGAGCGGCTCAAGACGGACATGGACGATCCGGCCGTCATGGAGCAGCTCCAGCAGGTGCATAACCTGGCCCAGACACTCAACATCGACGGCACGCCGGCCTTCTTCTTCGGCGCCCACTTCGTCGGCGGCGCCATCTCGGTCGACCAGATGAAGCAGCTCATCGAGCAGGCGCGCCAGCAAGGCTGAGCCGCGCGCCCACCGATCCGTTTCCGCCTTCCGTTTCCGCCTTCCGGGCCCGCGCGTCACCGCGTCGCGGGCCCTTTTGATTCAGGTCAAATCGCGAAAGCCCCCCGCCACCCGAGGATGAAAAGGCGCCGGCAAGTTCGCGGGCGCGGATGACCTTTCGGATGGGGAATATCATGCCAAGCGGTATCAAAAGGCTAACGGTCCTCGGCGCCTGCCTGGCCGTCGCGACGGCGCTCGCCACGCCCGCGATGGCGGCGGAGGCCGGCGACTGGCTCGTGCGCGCACGCGCCATCGGCGTCGTCCCGACCAGCGAGAGCGACGGGATCACGCCCGACCTCACGACGGGCAAGCTGCAGGCGCAGCCCGCGGTCGTGCCCGAGCTCGACTTCACCTACATGGCGACCGAGAACATCGGCTTCGAGCTGATCCTCGCCACCACGGAACATGACGTCAAAGGCCGGGGCAGCATCGCCGGTCTCGGCAAGGTGGCCGACACCTGGCTGCTGCCGCCGACGCTCCTGGTGCAGTGGCACTTCCTGCCGAAATCCCGCTTCAACCCTTATATCGGCGCCGGCATCAACTACACCATCACCTACGGCGAGGACGCGAGCCAGTCGCTGGAATCGGCGCTCGGCGGGCCGACCAAGGTCTCGCTCGACAACTCGCTCGGCTGGGCGGTGCAGGCCGGCATGGATATCGGCATCGACGATCACTGGTTCGTCAATGTCGACGTGAAATATATCGACATGAGCATGGACGCGCGCATCAAGAGCGGCGGCGTGACGCGCAAGGACGATGTCGACATCAACCCGATCATCGCCGGCGTCGGCATCGGCTACCGCTTCTAGAAGAGACGGCCGCGAGACGGTACCGTCCGTCCCGCGCCGCGCGCTCCCTGCCCCGGTTGCACGCCGGCGCGCTTGCCCCTAGCCTCCCTTCGAGAACGACCGGCTCCGGCAAACGGCGGCCGGCGCATCAGGGAGGACAGCATGAAAAAGCTCGAGGGCCGTTCGGCCATCGTCACCGGCAGCTCGCGGGGGATCGGCAAGGCGATCGCGCTGCGCTTCGCCGCCGACGGCGCCAAGGTCTGCGTCAATTGCGTCTCGACCGTGGACAAGGCCCAGGCCGTCGCCGACGAGATCCGGAAGGCGGGCGGCGAGGCGATCGTGGTCCAGGCCGACGTCGCCAAGCGCGCGGAGGCGGAAAAGCTCATCGCCGAAACCGCCAAGGCTTTCGGCAAGGTCGATATCCTGGTCTCGAATGCCGGCATCGTGATCGACCGCGCCTTCGTCGACAGCACCGACGAGGACTGGACCCGCGCGATCGAAAGCAACCTCCATGGCTTCTTCAACGTGTCGCGAGCGGTGCTGCCGCACATGATCGAGCGCAAGCATGGCCGACTGATCGCGACCGGCTCCTGCATCACCGAGATCGCCGATTTCGGCGGCAACAAATATTCCGTCTGCACCGCCTCCAAGGGCGGCATCACCGCGATGATGCGCCCGATCGCGGCCGAGGTCGCCCGCCACGGCGTCACGGTCAACGCCGTCTCGCCGGGCTATATCGCGACCGAGATGCTGGGCGAGATCGACGCCGCCGGGCTCGAGGCGGCGCTCACCCTCGTGCCGATGCGCCGCTACGGCAAGCCGGAGGAGATCGCGGCGGCGATGGCCTTCCTCGCTTCGGACGACGCCGCCTATATCACCGGCCAGGTGATCCGCGTGAATGGCGGCATGTCGATGGGCGGCTGAGACCGCCCCCGCCGGCCGCGCTGCGGCGCCTCTCGGCGGCCTTTTTCCGCCCGGGCCCGCCAAGTTGCGCCACCCCGGTCCCATGCTATAAGGACCCATTCAACTGCCAGATTCGCGGAAATCCAGCCCCTTGGCCAAAACCCCGACCGTCCTGATCCTGAACGGGCCCAATCTCAACCTCCTCGGTGAGCGCGAGCCCGCGATCTATGGCCGGGCCAAGCTGGCCGACATCGAGAAAAGCTGCCGGAAACGGGCGAAGGAGCTCGGGCTGGCGGCCGATTTCAAGCAGTCGAATCACGAGGGCGAGCTGGTCGACTGGATCCAGGCGGCGCGGCTGAGTCATGCCGCGATCGTCATCAATCCGGCCGCCTATACCCATACCTCGGTGGCGCTGCTCGACGCCCTGACGGCGGCCGGGCTGCCCGTCATCGAGGTCCATCTTTCGAATATCCATCGCCGCGATCGGTTCCGTCATCATTCCTATGTGAGCCTCGCGGCCACCGGTGTCATCTGCGGTCTGGGCGCGCAAGGCTATCTGCTGGCGCTGGACGCGGTGGCGACCCTGCTCAAGACCCAGGAAGAGGCGTAATGGCGAAGTTCGATGTGGACGAGGCGCTGATCCGCAAGCTGGCGGAACTGCTGGAGCAGACGGGCCTCACCGAGATCGAGTACGAGAACGGGCCACAGCGGATCCGCGTGAACAAGCAGACCCTGGCCGCCGCGGCTGCCGTCGCCGCCGCACCGGCGCCCGCGGCCGCCGCGCCCGCGGCGACGGCACCGGCGAAGACGGCCACGGACGGACCGCCGGCCGGCGCCGTGACCTCGCCCATGGTCGGCACCGTCTATCTGTCGCCCGAGCCGGGCGCCAGCCCGTTCGTCAAGGTCGGCGACCGTGTCAGCAAGGGCCAGACGCTCCTCATCATCGAGGCGATGAAGGTGATGAATCCGATTCCCGCGCCGGCGGGCGGCACGGTCCGCGAGATCGCGATCGCCGACGGCCGGCCGGTGGAATATGGCGAAGTGCTGATGGTGATCGATTGAACGGCGGCGGCACGCGGCAACCGGTCATGGGACGGGCATGTTCGAGAAAGTCCTGATCGCGAACCGCGGCGAGATCGCGCTTCGCATCCATCGTGCCTGCCGCGAGATGGGCATCCGCACGGTCGCGGTGCATTCGACGGCGGATTCGGACGCCATGCATGTGCGCCTCGCCGACGAGGCGGTCTGCATCGGTCCGCCGCCCTCGCGCCAGAGCTATCTCAACATCCCCGCGATCCTGTCGGCCGCGACCATCACGGGCGCCGACGCCATCCATCCCGGCATCGGCTTCCTGTCGGAGAACGCGCAGTTCGCCGGCATGGTCGAGGAGCACGGCTTCACCTTCATCGGCCCGGCGCCCGAGCATATCAGCCTGATGGGCGACAAGGTCGCCGCCAAGGACGCGGCGCGCTCGCTCAACATCCCCGTGGTGCCCGGCTCCGACGGCGCCATCACCAACGATGCCGACGCCATGACTCTCGCCGACGGCATCGGCTACCCCGTGCTGATCAAGGCCGCGGCGGGCGGCGGCGGCAAGGGCATGAAGGTCGCCAATGCGCGCGCCGAGATGAGCCAGGCGCTCAGCCTCGCGCGCGCCGAGGCCAAGGCCAATTTCGGCAATGACGCGGTCTATATGGAGAAATACCTCTCCCATCCGCGCCATATCGAGATCCAGATCCTGGCCGACGCGCATGGCAACGTCGTGCATCTGGGCGAACGCGACTGCTCGCTGCAGCGCCGTCACCAGAAGGTGCTCGAGGAGGCGCCCTCGCCCGCCCTCAATGCCGCCCAGCGCCAGAAGGTCGGCGATATCGCCACCTCGGCGATGCGCCGTCTCGGCTATCGCAGCGCCGGCACGATCGAGTTCCTGTTCCAGGACGGCGAGTTCTACTTCATCGAGATGAACACGCGCCTGCAGGTCGAGCATCCGGTCTCCGAGATGATCACCGGCATCGACCTGGTGCGCGAGCAGATCCGGGTCGCGACCGGCGCGCCCCTGAGCTTCCGCCAGGAGGACATCACCTTCACCGGCCACGCGATCGAATGCCGCGTGAACGCCGAGAACCCCGACACCTTCGCGCCGTCGCCGGGCCGCATCACCGACTATCACGCGCCGGGAGGCTTGGGCGTGCGGGTGGATTCCGCGCTTTACAGCGGCTACCGCGTGCCGCCCAACTACGACAGCCTGATCGCGAAGCTGATCGTGCATGGATCGAGCCGCAACGAATGCCTGATGCGACTGAGGCGCGCGCTCGAGGAGTTCGTGATCGGCGGCGTCGATACCAGCATCCCCCTCCATCGCCGGCTGGTGGGAGCGAGCGACTTCATCAACGGCGACTACGATATCCGCTGGCTCGAGAAGTTCGTGGCGCCGAAGGAGTGACGCTTCAGAGACCATGAGGGCGAGGTGAGCGGCCGGGAACGCATCACTGCCGATATGCTCCTGCGGGCCTATGCCTGCGGGGTCTTCCCGATGGCCGAGGGCCGCGAGGATCCGGAGCTGCACTGGATCGACCCGAAGCGCCGCGGCGTGCTGCCGCTCGACCGCTTCCACCTGCCCCACCGCCTCGCCCGCACCGTGCGCTCCAACCGCTACCAGGTGCGCTGCGACACCGCCTTCGCCGAGACCGTGATGGCTTGCGCCGAGGCGGCCCCCGGCCGCAACGAGACCTGGATCAACCAGGACATCCTGCGGCTGATGCGCCAGCTCTTCGACCTCGGCTATGCGCACAGCGTGGAATGCTGGGACCAGGACAGGATGGTCGGCGGCCTCTACGGCGTGTCGCTGGGCGGGGCCTTCTTCGGCGAGAGCATGTTCAGCCGCGCGCGCGACGCCAGCAAGGTGGCGCTGGTCCATCTGGTGCTGCGGCTCAAGATCGGCGGCTATCGGCTGCTCGATACGCAGTTCGTGACCGAGCATCTGAAGCAGTTCGGCGCCATCGAGATCAGCCGGGCCGAGTATCAGCGCCAGCTCGCCGCCGCCATCCCGGTGCCGACGCGTTTCTACGGCGTCGTGCCGGACTCGCTCGTGGCGGGCTTCACGCAATCCACCACCCAGATGTCGTAGATCGGATGCTCGAGCGCCGACAGCGCCGGGCTCGAGGCGAACATCCAGCCCGAGAACACCGTCTTGGAGGGCTCGCCCGTCTTGGTCTCGACGATCTCGAGGAAGGCGGCGCTCTCCGGCGTCTCTTCCGGAGGACGCTTGTCGCAGGCGCGCACCGTCACCTCGAGCGACCCCAGCTCGGTGGCGCTGCCCACGGGCACCTCGATCGTGGCCACGCGCGCCGTGACCTTGTCGAGCGTGCGCAGCACCGCGACCGGGAACGGATCGGCTCCCGCCGGCGCGGCGGCAAGCAGCGCCGGCATCCCGGCGGCCAGGATCGACAACGGAGCGAGGCCGCGGCGAAGAGCGGCGCTCCAATCGCGGAAGGGGCCGGGCTTCACTTGTTCTTGCGGTAGGGGTTGTCGAGCGACAGGACGAGATCCTCGAGCACCTTGCGGATCTGCGCCTCGTCGCAGCCCATCAGGATCGCGTCTTCGAGCGCGTCCTGGGCGAGCTGGCGGATCTCCGAGAGATTCTCGTTCAGCACTTTGATCTTCTCGGTGCAGGACAGCACCTTCCCGTCCGGCTGACGCCAGACCGGGAATGAAGGGTTTCGATCGCCGCGTTTCACGGGTTGGTTCATGCCTGCCTCGCGCCCGCCATCTCAAGTGGGCGCCGGACGCCACCATAGCAAGCCCGACGCCGCCAGAGAAGAGTCGGGGGCGGGCATTAATCCTTGATGAATCATGGCTTTTCAGCGGCGAAGCGGAGCCGGACGTAATCGGCATGCCACTGCCCCTCGGCATTGCGCAGCCGCGGCGCGAGCGCCGCCTCGACCTCGGCGATATAGGCCGACCGTTCCGCCGCCGGCAGGCGGCGGGTGAAGCTTTCGGCGAAGGTCTCGAGCCAGCCCGCCATGGCACCCGGCAACGGCGTCGGCCGCTCGATCAGGGCGATGCTGCAGACCCTGAAGCCGTGCCGTTCGAGCCGGGCGCGGTAATCCTCGGGCGTGGGAAAGAACCAGGGGGCCGCCGCCCGTCCGTCGTGACCGCGCCGGTCGAGCGCCGCCACCAGCGCGCCCAGGATGGCCGCGACATTGTCGCCGCCGCCCATCTCGGCCACGAAGCGGCCGCCCGGCTCGAGCGCGCGCCAGACGCCGTCGATCACCGCATCGGCGCGCTTCATCCAATGGAGCGCCGCGTTGGAAAAGACGGCGTCGAAGCCGCCTTCGAAGCTCATGGCCTCGCCGCTCATGACCCGGGCATCGAGGCCGCGGGCGCGGGCCGCGGCGATCTGCTCCGGGCTCGAATCGATTCCGACCACCCGGGCGCCGGCCGCCACCAGCCGTTCGGTCAGCACGCCGTCGCCGCAACCGAGATCGAGGATGCGCTCGCCGGGCCGGGGCGCCAGAAGCTCCAGCACGGGCGCCCCCAGCACCGGGACGAAGCCCGCGTTGCGCTGGTAGCGATCGGGATCCCAATGCTGGGAGGGTGCCGGCGGCGGGTTCTTTTCGGCCGGCATGGCGGCCCTACTGCTGGTTCTGCGAGCCCGAGGAAGAGGAGGACGAGCCGCCCGAACCGGTCGAGCTGAAGATGAAGCGCCCGATCAGATCGACCAGGTTGAGCGGGTCCTGGGTCTTCCTGATCTCGCCGCCCGGCGGAATCATGGTGTCGTCGGCACCGGGCTCGAGCGCCATGTAGGGATTGCCGAGCAGGCCGTCGGAGAGGATGCGCGCCGAGCTGTCGGTCGGCAGCTGCACATCGTTGAGGATGCTCATCCGCACCTCGGCGAGATAGGTCTTGGGATCGAGATGGGTGAAAGCACGGAACCCACCTTGATTCCGCTCAGGCGGACCTCGCTGCCGGGCGAGATGCCGTCCACGCGGTTGAACTTGGCCAGCACCGTAGCCTCGACCTGGCTGACATTGCTGCTGCTATAGGCGAAGGCGAGGAAGGGTGGCTGCCACCAGCAGCACCACCGCTCCCATCATCGTCTCGATTGCATTGCGCTTCATGCCACGTCCCTCGGGCGTCCGAACGGATTGGGCGACCCTGGCGGCCGATGCGTGAGCCGCGGCACCGGCGATCAGTTCGGAACCCACGGCTCGTAGTCGCCGCTGGCCTGGCGCGCTGACCGCCTTCGAGCACATGGCCCGGCGGGCGATAGGCTTCGACCGTGCCGGTCAGGTTGGGCTCATGTTCCTTTTGCCAGGGACGATGCGTCTCCTGGCCCGTCGGCGGCGGCACCGGGCTGCCATGCAGCCAGCCATGCCATTCGGCCGGCACTTCCGAGGCCTCCGGCTCGCCGTTATAGATCACCCAGCGCCGCTCGCGGCCATGCAGCGGGCGCTTGCCGCGGAAGTAGCGATTGCCCGTAGCGGTCGGTGCCGACCGGCACACCCCAAAGCAACGTGTAAAGACGCGTACCCAGCCATCGGTCGGTCATGCGCTCCCTATCGGCGCGGCGGGAAGGCGGCATCAGATATCAAAACAGGGGCCGCCGGTCAGGCGCCCCCCCTTCTTTGGGCGGCCACTATGGCATCCGTCCGGCGGCCCGTCCAGCCGCTCGGCGGGCTGGACAGCGCCAATCCGGCCCGATAGATCAACGGCTTGCCGGTGCCGCCCGGAAGTTCCCGCGCATCCTCCGGAGTCCCGAGACCGCCCCCGCCTCCTCGACCGATCGCAGCGGCCCGACCGCCCAGGCCGTACCGGAGTCGCATCGGCATGAAGCCATGGGTTTCGCCTTCATCGTCGGCTGCGCCACGGCTTCGCCTTCATCACGCCCTTCTCGCGCATCTCCTATGACAGCGGCGCCACGCCGCTCACCATCGTCACGCTGCGCACGGCCGCCTTCGTGCTGGTGGCGCTGATCCTGCTGGTGATCCGGCGTCAGCGGCTGCGACTCTCGCGCCATGGGCTGATCAACACGCTTTGGCTCTCGATCACCGCCTATGGCAGTCGGTCGGTTACCTGAGCTCGGTCGCCTTCATCCCGGTCTCGCTGGCGGTGCTGATCCTCTATACGAACCCGCTGCTGGCGGGATTGATGAGCGCCCTCTCCGGCCGCGAACGGCTGTCGCTCGGCAAAGGCGCCGCCATCCTCGTCGCTTTCGTCGGCCTCGCCTTCGCGATCGGCCCACCTTCGATGTGCTCGACTGGCGCGCATCGCCTGGGCACTGGCGGCCTCCCTCTCCGTCGCCGCGACCAGCGTCTTCGGTGGCGTGCGCTCGCGCAGGATCCGCCGCTGACGATGAGCTTCTTCACCAATCTGTGGCTGCTGCGCTGGTGCTGCTGCTGGGCCGTTCACGGGAAGCTGGGGCCTGCCCGGCAGCGCGCTGGCGGGCTCGCCGCCGCGGCGCCGTCTCCTGCTACATCACGGCTACTGCTGTGGTTCCTGGCCTGCGGCGGATCACCGGCATGCAGTCGCGATGATGATGAATATGAGCCGGTGGTGACGATCGCCTTCGCGGTCATCGTGCTCGGCGAACGGCTCACGCCCGTCCAATATGGCGGGGTGGTCGCGACCACCTCGCCTTATGGCCTTCTCGCTCGGCAGCCGTCGCCGTCGCGGCGCCTGACGCCCCTCTCTCGAATCGGCCTAACGCGCGAAGCTCTGGCCCGCCTCGTCGAGCAGCCAGTCGATGAAGGCGCGCACGCGCGGCACCTGCAGCTGGTCCGGATCGCAGACCAGGTAATAATAGGAGGTCGCCGGCACGCCGAGGCCGAAGAGCCGTACCAGCGAGCCGCTGGCCAGTTCCTCGGTCGCGATCGCCTTGTCGCCCAGCGCCACGCCCAGCCCCTGCACCGCCGCCTCGATGCTGAGCAGTGCCGTGCCCATGCGCAGGCCGGCACTGCCGTCGACCCCTTCGACGCCGCCGACCAGGAGCCAGTTGGACCAGGCCGTGCCGTCATCGTCGTGGATCAGCGTGTGCCTGGCCAGGTCCGCCGGCTCGCGCAGCGGCGCCCCGGCATTGGATCAGGCGCGGGCTGCAGATCGGAAAGAGATCGATGCTGGCGATGAGCCGGTCCATTTCCGCTTCCAGGGCCCGCGCCCGTAATCGATGGTGAGATCGGCCTCCTCGCCGCGCTCGCGGGCACCGGCCGGAAAGGCAGCAGCCCGAGCTCGATCTGCGGATAGGCATCGCGGAAGCGCGCGAGGCGCGGCAGCAGCCACTTGGCGGCGAAGGCGATCGGCAGCTTGATGGCGAGGCGCCCGTCGAGATCGGGCCTCGACAGCCGGGCCGAGGCGTCGGCGATGAGATCGAGCGCCTGCTGCACCGAGGGCAGAAGCTGCTGGCCGGCCAGGGTCAGCGCCAGATGGCGGCCGCGGCGCTCGAACAGCTCGACGCTGAGCGCCTCCTCGAGTGCGCGGACCTGGTGGCTGACCGCGCCGTGGGTGACGTTGAGCTCGGCGGCGGCCCGGGTCATGCCGCCATGGCGCGCGGCGGCCTCGAAAGCGCGCAGCGGGTTGAGCGGCGGCAGGCGGCGCGGCATGGCTTCCCTCTTCGTTATATTTTCTCACAATGAAAGGCCAATCTTTGTCCATTGCGAGAGAGTTTTTCAAGCCATAGGATCGGGATCAAAGCACAGGCTTCAATTCCATCGGGAGGACGCCATGACGACGGGAAACGGCAAGGGCAACGGCGGCGGTTGGGGCGTGAATTCGGAGTATGGCCGTCTGCGCGACGTGCTGCTCTGCGAGCCGGTGAACTTCAAATGGCTGCCGACCAGCTCGATCTCGAAGGCCACCCTGCGCTCCGGCGCCAAGTTCGACCGGCAGCTCGCCATGCGCCAGCACCGCGAGATGGTGCAGGCCTATGAGGAAGGCGGCACCAAGGTCCATTTCCTCGAGCCCGACGAGGCCCTGCCCTACCAGGTCTATGCGCGCGATTCGAGCTTCATGACGCCCTACGGCGCGGTCGTGACCCAGATGCATCAATGGTGGCGGCGCGGCGAATACGCCCCGGTCATCAATTTCTACCAGTCGAAGGGCATCCCGATCTTCAAGATGATCACGGCCTCCGCCTTCGAGGGCGGCGATTTCGACGTGATCGAGCCCAACACGGTGCTGATCGGCTTCTGCGGCGAGCGCACCCAGGAGCCGGCGGCGCAGCAGGTCAAGGGCTGGATGGAGGAGAAGGGCTGGGAAGTGAAGCTCGCCCCCATCGCCGAGCACTACGTCCATATCGACCTGATGGTCTGCATGCTGGCGCCGAAGCTGGCGGCGGTCTGCCCCGACACCACCGAGGACTGGGTGCTCGACTGGCTCAAGGCCAAGAAGATCGAGATGATCCCGGTGAACTACCGCGACACCATGGGGCTCGGCTGCAACGTGATGTCGCTCGGCGACAGCAAGATCATCTCGACCCTGCAGTCGAAGGAGCTCAATAAGACGCTGCGCGCCGCCGGATTTACCGTTTATGATCCGGACATGACCATGTTCACCATGGGCGGTGGCGGCGTGCATTGCATGGCCCAGGCGCTGCGCCGCGATCCGGTCTGACCGCCCGACAAGGGCGGCGGACGCCAAGGCTGTCCCCTCGAACGGGCCCGCAGAGGCCCGGAACGGGCGGCTTTACAACAGGGGGACGCTGGCAGCGGTGCCGGGAACAGCGACTGCAACCAATCCGACGTTGGCTCGATCGACCGCCACGGCGCCGGCCGGGCATGGGCTCGCCTTCCGCGGGGTCTCGAAGCATTACGGCATCGTGCGCGCCGTTGACAGCGTCGATCTCGACGTCGCGCGCGGCGAGTTCCTGACCCTGCTCGGGCCCTCGGGCTCGGGCAAGACCACGATGCTGATGATGATCGCAGGCTTCACCGCGCCTTCGGCCGGCGAGATCCTGCTCGACGGCAAGGCGATCACCCATCTGCCGCCCGAGAAGCGCAATTTCGGGATGGTGTTCCAGGGCTATGCCCTGTTCCCCCATCTCTCGGTCTTCGACAATGTCGCCTTTCCGCTCAAGGTGCGCCGCCGCCCCGCCGAGGACATCAAGCGCGAGGTCGGCCGCGCGCTCGAACTGGTGCAGCTCACATCCCTCGCCGACCGCATGCCGCGCCAGCTTTCGGGCGGCCAGCAGCAGCGCGTGGCGCTGGCGCGCGCCCTCGTCTTCACGCCAGAAATCCTGCTGCTCGACGAGCCCCTGGGCGCCCTCGACCGCAAGCTCAGGACCGAGGTCCAGATCGAGCTCAAGCAGCTCCATGAGCGCATCCGCACCACCTTCGTCTATGTGACGCACGACCAGGAAGAGGCGCTCTCCATGTCCGATCGCATCGCCATCGTGCGCGACGGGCGGTTCGTGCAGATCGGGCGCCCGGCCGATCTCTACGAGCGGCCGGCGACCCGCTTCGTGGCGGGCTTCCTCGGCGAAAGCAACTTCATCAAGGGCCGCGTGAACGGGCCGGCCGAGGGCGGCTTCAGCTACGGCACCGGCGGCGAGAGCTTCCGCCAGAAGGCCTCGCCCGTCCCCGCGGCCGGCAGCGAGGTGCTGCTCGCCATGCGGCCGGAAAAGATCGCGGTGGCCGCCGACGCCTCGATCGCCGCCACCAACCGGATCCAGGGCCGGGTCACGAGCTGGAATTATTTCGGCAGCGATTTCCACTTCACGGTCGCGACCCAGAGCCTCGGTCAGCTCGCCGTGCGCTGCCCCGCCTGGCGCATAAAGCTCGAGCCGCGCAACGAGATGCAGGTCTGGCTCGGCTGGGACGCCGACGCCGCCGTCGTGGTGGCGGACGATTGAGCGCGGCGTCACCCCACCATCGCGACGATCTCGATCTCGATCACCATCTGCTCATAGGCGAGGAAGGGCAGCGGGATGCCGGTGGTGGCGGGACCGGGCTCGGTGAAGCAGGCGGAGCGCACGCTGAGGTTCTTGTGCAACTGCTCGCCCGAGGCGCCGCCCTCATAGAAGGCCGTGACCTTCACCACATCGTCGAAGCCGGCGCCGAAACCCGCCAGCACGCGCCGGATGTTCTCCATCGCGATCCGGGTCTGGGCCACCAGGTCGCCGGGCTCGATCACCTGGCCCTTGGGGGTAAGCGCCACCTGCCCGCCCAGATAGATCATCGGGCCGCAGCGGATCCCATGCTTGTAGGGCAGATGGATCGGCCAGTCCCAATGGCCCTCCGGCCAGACATGGCTGCGGGGCAGACGGCGCCCGTCCTTGCCCAGCATCGCCGTGATCTCGGTGCGCGCCATCAGGCCGGCCCGCGCATGGCGCGGCAGCGGAATGCCGGTGGCCGCCGGACCGGGCTCGGCGAAATAGCGGGCCCGGACCCGGGCCGCCCCCTCCCAATCGGCAAACTGGCCCGCACCGGTATAGTAGGTGTTGATCTTGACCGCATCGTCATGGGCCGCGCCGAACCCGTGCAGCACCTCGCCGATGCGGTCCATGACGATCTGGCTCTGGCGTACGATGTCGCCCGCGGCCATCACCGCCCCGTTCGCGTCGGTGGCGCTGAGCCCGCCCACGAAGATCATCTCGCCGCAGCGCACGCCATGGGAGAGCGGCGCCGGCAAGGGGGCCGCCCCGCGCAGGGCCACCCCCTGCCGCTCCAGGCGGCGTCCGTCGGTGCCGCGCATGGCGACCGCCTCGATCTCGACCAACATGCCGGGATAGGCCAGCGCCGGCAGCGGCACCAGCATGATGGCCGGGCCGGGCCCCTGGGCCGGCAATTGTCGTGCGACATCGGCCAGGAAGCGCTGCTCGTCCCGGCTACCGTCGTTCTGGTAGAAGGCGATCAGCTTCACCACGTCGCCCAGATCGGCTCCCAGCCCGCGCAGCACCTTGTCGATATGGCCCATCACCGCCGCCGTCTGGGTGGCGAGGTCGCCGGCATGGAGCACGTTGCCCCGGCTGTCGAGATCGACCTGGCCGCCGACGAACAGCATCTCGCCGCAGCGGATCCCATGCTTGTGCGAGACATGGATCGGCCAGTCCCAGTGGCCCTCCGGCCAGCTATGGGTGCGGGTCATCGCCATGGGTTCCTGTTTCCTTTCGTCGAGAGCGGCCCGAAGGCCGCCGCTCTTGGCGTGCCAAGCTCGCGGATGTTAGGATTCCGGGACGGTCCGCAGTCGGGCGGCGTCCTCATCCGATGAGGCATAGAACCATAATCCGACATGCTTAGGGAGGTATCATGACCGCAAAGAGATTCAGCCAGGACTGCGTCGAGATCGCGCTCGCCAATCTCAAGGCCGGCCGGATCAGCCGCCGCAGCTTCCTCGCCGCCAGCGCCTTCGCGGGTGCCGGCGCCGTGGCCTTGTCGTCCGGCGACCTGCTCGCCGCCGGCAAGCCGAAACAGATCGTGCATGCGAACTGGGGCGGCGATGCCGTCCGCTGCACCGGCGACATCTATGGCAAGGCCTTCACCGCGAAGACCGGCATTCCGGTCGTCGTCGACGGCTCGGGCCCGCTCGAGGGCAGCATCAAGGCGCAGGTCGACGCCAAGAACGTCACCTGGGACTGCTGCGACAGCGACTTCTTCTCGGTGCTGCGGCTGGGCCGTGCCCATGAGGCTGAGCCCGTCGACTACTCGATCGTCGACCGCAACGGCTACATGGCGCCCTACACCCACGATTACGGCGTGCTGGGCTACTGGTACAGCTACACCATGACCTGGGACACCGAGAAGCTCGGCAAGAAAGCGCCGACCTGGGCCGACTTCTTCGATGTCGACAAGATCCCCGGCAAGCGCACCTTGTTCAAATACATGAACGGCGCGCTCGAAGCGGCCCTCCTCGCCGACGGCGTGCCGCCGGAGAAGATCTACCCGCTCGATGTGGACCGGGCGCTGGCCAAGATCGAGAAGATCAAGGACCATATCGTGTTCTGGGATTCGGGCGCGGCGAGCCAGCAGATGTTCCTCGACGGCGAGGTCGTCATGGGCAGCCTCTGGCAGACCCGCAGCCAGCTCATCAAGCAGGACACCAAGGGACGGGTCGACTGGACCTTCGACCAGGGCAATGCCTGCCCGGCCGGCTGGGTGATCCCGCGCGGCAACCCGGCGGGCAACGAGTGGGGCAACCGCTGGCTCGCCCATCTCCAGACGCCGGAGCTGCAGGTCGAAGCCATGCGCTGCTTCGGCCAGGGTCCGGCCAATCCCAAGTCCTACGACATCATGTCGGCGGAGGAACGGGCCATCACGCCGGGCACGCCGGAGAATCTGAAAAAGCAGATTCCGCTCGATTCCGAGTATTTCTCGGCGCATTACGACGACGTGCTCAACGCCTTCCTCGACATGATCTCGGCCTGATCGGTCGATACGCCGCGGCCGGCTTCGGCCGGCCGCGGCGATCATCATGAGCAGCAGCGCAGGGACGATCGCCCTGGAGACTGGCGTTCCGCGAGGCCCGCAGCCTTCGCGGATCAACCCCTATTGGGTGCTGGTGCTGCCGCTCGTCCTGTTCCTGGTCGTCCTCTACCTCTACCCGATCGGCCAGGTGCTCTGGATCAGCTTCTCGGATCCGGAGGTCGGGTTTCAGAACTACGAGCGCCTGGTCACCAACCGCGGCATCCTCAGGATGCTCGGCAATACCTTCCGCATCTGCTTCATCACCACCGCCATCAGCCTGCTGCTGGGCTATCTCATCGCCTATGCCATGGCGCATGTGACCGAGCGCCACCGCATCTGGATCCTGATGTTCGTGCTGGTGCCGTTCTGGGTCTCGGTGCTGGCGCGCGCCTTCTCCTGGGTCGTGCTGCTGCATGACAACGGCATCATCAACCGCGCGCTGATGGATTGGGGCCTCACCACCGAGCCGGTCCATCTGGTGCGCAACGAGCTGGGCGTGCTGATCGGCATGGTCCATTACATGGTCCCCTATGCCGTGCTGCCGCTCTACGCCAACCTCCGCGGCATCGACCCGCGCCTCGTCAGCGCCGCGCGGGGCCTGGGAGCGGGCCCGTTCGAATCCTTCTGGCGCGTCTATCTGCCCTTGAGCCTGCCCGGCATCGCGGGCGCCGGCCTGCTGGTCTTCATCCTGACGCTGGGCTTTTTCGTGACGCCCTCGATCCTGGGCGGCGGCAAGACCCTGATGATCGCCGAATATGTCAGCGTCCAGATCCTGCAGACCGTGCGCTGGGGCATCGGCGCCATGCTGGCCATGGTGCTGCTGATCCTGGTGTTCCTCGTCTTCGCCGTCATGTCGCGCGTGGTCGATCTGCGCAGCATGTTCGGGGCCAAGTGAGGGAGGCCCGGTCATGAGCGAACGCTATGGCTGGCGGTTCGGGGTCGTGCTGGCCGCCACCTGGCTGGTGCTGATGTTCCTGGTGCTGCCGATCTTCGTCTCGGCGCCGATCTCGCTCACGCCCGAGCGGTTCCTGACCCTGCCCAAGGACGCGGTCACGCTGCGCAACTACGAGAACCTGGTGACGAACCCGAACTGGACCTCCAGCATCTGGCAGAGCCTGGTCGTCGCCGTCGTCTCCACCCTGATCTCGACGACGCTCGGCACGCTCTGCGCGATCGGGCTCTGGCGCATCGCCAGCCGCTGGTCGGAGCTGGTGCGGGGCTTCGTGCTGCTCCCCATCATCGTGCCCTCGATCGTCTCCGCCCTCGCCTTCTACCGGATCTTCGTCGATCTCCGGCTGCTCGACAGCTATCCGGGCATCATCCTGGCGCACACGGTGCTCTCGGTGCCCTATGTCGTGATCACCGTCTCGACCTCGCTCGCCAATTTCGACCTCCGGCTCGAGCAGGCCGCGCGCAACCTCGGCGCCGACATGAAGCAGACCCTGCGGATGGTGATCCTGCCCTGCATCGCGCCCGGCGTGCTGGCGGGGGCCGTCTTCGCCTTCATCTCGTCCTGGGACGAGATCGTGGTCACGCTCTTCATCACCAAGCTCAACATCTTCACCCTGCCGCGGCGCATGTGGGACGGCATCCGCGACCAGGCCGATCCCACCATTGCCGCTTGCGCCACCACCCTGATCTTCATCACCATCCTGGTGATCGGCTCGCAGATGTGGCTGCGCGCGCGCCGCCTCAAGGCGCAGTCGCAAGCCGAAACCGCCGCCTGACGGCGCGCCAGACCCTCCAAGGAGATCCACCATGCCCGACGATCGTCCGAGCCAGGCCGCGGCACGGTCCTGGACGCCGGCCGCCATGACGATGGCGAAGGAGACCGCCTTCGACTGGGTGAAGGCCCATGAAGGCTGGCTCTCCAAACGCCATACCGAGGTCTGGAACTTCCACGAGACGGCCTGGCGCGAATACCGCTCGGCCGCCTGGTACGTGAAGCTCCTGCGCGAGCAGGGCTTCGACGTCGAGGAAGGCACCGCCACCATGCCGACGGCGTTCCGCGCCACCTTCGGCAAGGGCAAGCCCGTGATCGCGACCTATGCCGAGTATGACGCCGTCCCGGCCAACAGCCAGGACCCGGTCCCCTACGAGAAGCCGCGCGACGGCGTCCATAAATACGCGGCCGGCCATACCGATCCGCATTCGGCGCTGGGCCTCGGCGCGCTGGGCGGGCTGCTCGCCGCCAAGGCCGCGATGCAAAAGCACAATCTGCCGGGCACGCTGGTCTTCTTCGGCGAGCCGGCCGAGAAGGTCTGCGGCTCGAAGCCGGTCCATGCCGCCCATGGCTACTACGACCATCTGGACGCCGCGGTGAGCTTCCACCCGGCCTTCACCACCTCGCACGCCAACACGGTTAACTGGGATACGCATTGCGGCTCCTATTGGAGCCGGATGTACACCTTCGAGTGCCCGCATCCGGAAGCATGGGGCGGGATGGGCCTGAGCGAGGGCGCCTCGGCCCACACCATGGCGCGGGCCCCCGGCGCCATCGATGCCGTCTGCCTCATGTATATGACGAGCAAGATGACCAAGGAGGCGATGCTGCCGCATGCCGGCACCTGGACCATCAACGAGGCGATCCTCGCGGCCGGCCAGGCGACGGCCGACAATCTCGCGCCCAATTTCAGCCAGATCCAGTATGCGAGCCGCTGCCCGACGCTGGCGATGCAGGAGCGGATCTACGCCATCCTCGACAACAATGCGGATCACGTGGCGTCGATCACCCACTGCACCGTGCGCAAGGAATGGGTGACCAAGACCCGGCCCGGCCTGCCCAACCATGCAATCACAACGCTCACCTATGCCAACCTGATGCTGGCGGCGCCGCCGCAATGGGGCGAGGAGGCCAAGAAGTTCGCGCGCGAGATCCAGCGCAATCTGGGCCTGGCGCCGATGGCCGAGCCGATGCATCCCGCCATGTCGGCGCTGATCGACCCGCTGGAGGACGAGGCGCGCATGCGCGCGATCCTGCCGCCCTGGCAGAAGAACTACACCTCGGACGACTACACCGACTATACGTGGCACTGTCCGACCGCGCGCCTCTATGTCGGGCGCGCGATGCTGTCCTCGCCGAAGCCGGGCTACCAGTATCCGAACTGGGTCTGGAACGCGATGGGCGGCTATCCGGCGACGATCGACCCCACGATCTTCAGCGCGGCGCGCGCCATCGCCGGCACGCTGGTCGATCTCCTGAGCGATCCGCAGGCTCTGGCCGCGGCCCAGGCCGAGTTCCGCGAGCGCACCGGCGGCGGCATCGGCGGCTCGCAATGGGTGCCCCCGCTCCTGCCGCGCAACTTCCCCGCCCCGATCCATTACCGCTGGCCGGAATATGTCTCGACCCCGCGCGGCGAGGAATGGTGGATCCCGCAAGGCGCCTGAAATCTCCCAAAGTGAGCGCGTTCACTCGTTCGTCATCCCCGCGCAAAGCGGAGATTCATCGTGATCCAGCGCGCGAGCTTGACGTTGGATCCCCGCCTCCGCGGAGATGGCGATAAGGACAACGGCTCGCAGCAGAGGCAGAAAAGACGTGTCTGTGCCTAGCCCCCTCAATGGGGGAGGTGAAGAAGTCGGGGTGAAAGAGTCCCTCGCCGGGACTTTCACCAGCACTGACGCCGGCTCCGTCCGCCTCGGCTGGCTCGACGATCTGCGCATCCTCGCCGGGGTCCTGATCGTCTTCTTCCATGCGAGCCTCGCCTATAGCGGCGGCAATTGGTGGTATGTCGCCGATGCGAGCCGGGCGGATTTCCTCGAGGCCCCCTTTTCGCTGCTGCGCCCGCTGGCGCTGGGTCTGTTCTTCCTGGTGGCCGGCTACCTGCTGCCGGGCGCGCTCGCGCGCCATGGCCCGCGCGGCTATCTCGAGGAGCGGCTGATCCGGCTGGGCATTCCCCTGCCGATCGGGCTGCTGCTCGTCTTCCCGGTGCTGATGTATGGCTACTACGTCAATTTCCGGGGCTACGGCCCGATCGATATCGGGACCTATCTCTGGCGCATCTATTTCGGCATCGGCGGCCACCATCCCACCGGCTGGACGGGCCCGGGCTGGCCCGACCATCAGCTGGGCCATCTCTGGTTCCTGGAATCGCTCCTCGCCTATAGCGCGATCTATGTCGGTGCCGCCGGTTTATGGCGGCGCCGGCGCCGGCGCCGGGGCAAGCCCGAGGCCGCGCCGGCCCCGAGCCCGCTGCCCGACCTTCTCAATGTCGCGATCGTCATCGTCGGCATCGGCCACCTGGACTTCCTGGTCCGCATGCAGCACCCGCTCTATCACTGGCGCGCGATCGTCGGAGTCTGGCAGGTGCATCTCGCCGACATGCCACGCGAGGCGCTCTGCTTCCTCTTCGGCACCATCGCCGCACGGCGCGGCTGGGCCGAGGCCCTGCCGTCGCGCCTGGCCAAGCCCCTGCTCGGCATCGGCCTTGCGGCCTTCCTGGCGGTGGTCGCCCTCGAATGGGCAGGGCTGCCGCTCTTCATCGCCGGCGGCGCCGGCCTCCATGCCTGGCTCTACGCCATTGGGGAAACCGCGCTCCTGGCGATCCTGGCGCTGGGATTCGTGATCGGGCTACGCGACCGCCAGCCCGCCGGCGGTCGCTGGCACCAGCGCCTCGCCCGCAACAGCTACGGCATCTATCTCTTGCACCTGCCGATCGCGGTCGGGCTGCAATATGCGCTGCGCGGGACCGACCTGCCGGGACTGGCCAAATGGCTCCTGGTCGGGGTCCTGGCGCTGGGGCTCTCGCTCCTTGCCAGCCAGGGCTTGCGGCGCCTGCCGGGCTTTCGCCGCGTGCTTTAGAGGAACGATGGAGTCTGCTCGGCACCCGGTCACAGGGGGCCGTGAGTCTGGAACAAGCGTTTCCGGAGTCCTCGACGCTGCCGGTCCCCTCCTCCTTTTGGAGGGCATTTTGTGCGCCGCAGCAGACATTCACCCTTCCTTAACCATAGGGCGCGGAAAACTGCCATCTGGGGCCTACTAGGCCTATTGCATCGCACTACATCTAGTGTGCTGCCTAAAAATTCACCACAGAATGTGGTTGCAATCGCATGACTCCGCGCTCAATATGTTGGGGCGCCGGTGCGGTTGGGCCCCAATATCTGGCGGCGGATCAAATCCCTAGAGAGCGTTTTTCGGGCGAAAGCTCAAGAGGGAGAGGGAGTCCGCAAATTTCGGCCCTCTACGGGGGTAAGTAATGCGCATTAGCCGTCGTTTCACGCAGGCCGGGGCTTTGCCCTATGCCGAGATCGAGTTCCGCAAGACCACGAGCGAGATCCGCAATCCGGACGGATCGCTGGTGTTCCAGCTCCGCGATATCGATGTGCCGGCGGATTGGTCTCAGGTCGCGTGCGATGTGCTGGCGCAGAAATATTTCCGCAAGGCGGGCGTACCGGCGCGGCTGAAGGCGGTCGAGGAGAACACCGTTCCCTCCTTCCTCTGGCGCCATGTGCCCGACGAGGCGGCGCTGGCCGAGCTCGAGCCGGGACAGCGCACGGTCGGCGAGACCTCGGCGACCCAGGTCTTCGACCGGCTGGCCGGCACCTGGGCCTATTGGGGCTGGAAGGGCGGCTATTTCGACGGCGAGGACGACGCCCAGGCCTATTACGACGAGATGCGCTTCATGCTGGCGCGCCAGATGGGGGCGCCCAACAGCCCGCAATGGTTCAACACGGGCCTGCACTGGGCCTATGGCATCGACGGGCCCTCGCAGGGCCACTATTACGTCGATTTCGAGACCGGCAAGCTGGTGGCCTCGGCCTCGGCCTACGAGCATCCCCAGCCCCATGCCTGCTTCATCCAGTCGGTGTCCGACGACCTCGTGAACGAGGGCGGCATCATGGATCTGTGGGTGCGCGAGGCGCGGCTCTTCAAATACGGCTCGGGCACCGGCTCGAACTTCTCCCGGCTGCGCGGCGAGGGCGAGAAGCTCTCGGGCGGCGGCAAGTCGTCGGGCCTGATGAGCTTCCTCAAGATCGGCGACCGCGCGGCGGGCGCCATCAAGTCGGGCGGCACGACGCGGCGCGCGGCCAAGATGGTCACGGTCGATCTCGATCACCCGGACATCGAGGACTACATCAACTGGAAGGTGGTCGAGGAGCAGAAGGTGGCGGCGCTGGTCGCGGGCTCGCGCCTGGCCCAGCCGCATCTCAACGCCATCATCGCCGCCTGCCATGCGGACAAGAGCGAAGGCCGCTTCGATCCGAAGCAGAACAAGGCGCTGCGCACGGCGATCAAGGCGGCGCGCAAGGTCATGCTGCCGGAGAACTACATCCAGCGCGTGATCCAGTTCGCCCAGCAGGGCTACAAGTCGATCGAGTTCCGCACCTACGACACCGACTGGGATTCGGACGCCTATCTCACGGTCTCGGGGCAGAATTCGAACAACTCGGTGCGCGTCACCAACCGGTTCATCGAGGCGGTGCAGAAGGACGGCGAGTGGAAGCTGATCCGCCGCACCGACGGCAAGCCCGCCAAGACCATGAAGGCGCGCGAGCTGTGGGAGAAGATCTCCTACGCCGCCTGGGCCTGCGCCGATCCGGGCGTGCAATACGACACCACCATCAACGAGTGGCATACCTGCCCCGAGAGCGGGCGCATCAACGCGTCCAATCCCTGCTCGGAATACATGTTCCTGGACGACACGGCCTGCAACCTGGCGTCCCTGAACCTGATGACCTTCCGCCAGGAGGACGGCCGCTTCGACATCGAGGCCTATGAGCACGCGACCCGGCTCTGGACGCTGACGCTTGAGATCTCGGTGCTGATGGCGCAGTTCCCCTCGCGCGAGATCGCCCAGCTTTCCTACGAGTTCCGCACGCTGGGCCTGGGCTATGCCAATATCGGCGGCCTCCTGATGGCCATGGGCCTGCCCTATGACAGCGACAAGGGCCGCGCGCTCTGCGGCGCGCTGACCGCGGTCATGACCGGCGTCTCCTACGCCACCTCGGCCGAGATGGCGGGCGAGCTCGGCACCTTCCCGGGCTACGACAAGAACCGCGAGGCGATGCTGCGCGTGATCCGCAACCACCGCCGCGCGGCCTATGGCGAGACCAAAGGCTATGAGGGCCTGACCGTCCTCCCCGTTCCGCTCGACCATGCGAATTGCCCGGACAAGGAACTGACGGCCCATGCCAAGAAGGTCTGGGACCAGGCCCTGGCGCTGGGCGAGGAGCATGGCTATCGCAACGCGCAGGCGACGGTGATCGCGCCCACCGGCACGATCGGCCTGGTGATGGATTGCGACACCACCGGCATCGAACCCGATTTCGCGCTGGTGAAGTTCAAGAAGCTTGCCGGCGGCGGCTATTTCAAGATCATCAACCGCATGGTGCCCCAGGCCCTCAAGGCGCTGGGCTACGATGAAGGGCGGATCGAGGACATCATCCGCTATGCCGTCGGGCACGGCACGCTGGAGCAGGCGCCGGCCGTCAACCACATGGTGCTCAAGGCCAAGGGCTTCACCGCGGGCGCCCTCCAGGCGCTGGAAGCGGCGCTTGCCACCGCCTTCGACATCCGCTTCGCCTTCAACAAGTGGGTGCTGGGCGAGGAGTTCTGCACGGCCGGGCTGGGCTTCACCACCGAGCAGCTCAACGAGGTCGGCTTCGACATGCTGGCGGAGCTGGGCTTCACCAAGGCGCAGGTCGAGCAGGCCAACACCTACTGCTGCGGCGCCATGACCCTCGAGGGCGCACCGCATCTGAAGGCCGAGCATCTGCCGATCTTCGACTGCGCCAACCCCTGCGGTCGCATCGGCAAGCGCTTCCTCTCGGTCGACAGCCATATCCACATGATGGCGGCGGCGCAGTCCTTCATCTCCGGCGCCATCTCCAAGACCATCAACATGCCGAACGCCGCGACGGTCGAGGATTGCAAGGACGCCTACATGCTGTCCTGGCGCCTCGGCATCAAGGCGAATGCGCTCTATCGCGACGGTTCCAAGCTGTCGCAGCCGCTGCAATCGCAGATCTTCGAGGACGAGGACGAGCTCGAGGAGGTGATGGAGCAGCCGGCCGCGGCGCGGGCTCCCGTCATCGCCGAGCGCATCGTGGAACGGATCGTCGAGCGGGTGGTCCGCCACGACCGCAAGCGCCTGCCCAACCGCCGCAAATCCTATACCCAGAAGGCCATCGTCGGCGGGCACAAGGTCTATCTCCACACCGGCGAGTACGAGGACGGCACGGTCGGCGAGATCTTCATCGACATGCACAAGGAAGGCGCCGCCTTCCGCAGCCTGATGAACAATTTCGCGATCGCGATCTCGATCGGCCTGCAGTATGGCGTGCCGCTGGAGGAGTTTGTGGAGGCCTTCACCTTCACGCGCTTCGAGCCGAACGGCATCGTCGAGGGCAACGACGCCATCAAGATGGCGACCTCGATCCTCGACTACGTGTTCCGCGAGCTCGCCATCTCCTATCTGGGCCGCACCGACCTGGCCCATGCGCAGCCGGGCGACCTCCTGCCCGACAGCGTCGGCAACGGCTCGGGCGACGGCAATGTGCCGGCCACGGCCAAGCCCGCGACGGTCGAGGCCAAGAGGCTCGTCAGCACCGGCTTCGTGCGCTCGACCAACCTGGTCGTGCTCAAGAACAGCGGGTTGCAGCGCGTGGCCAATGGCGAGGATCTGATGATGACGGCGGCCATCGGCAACGGCCATGCCGCCGTCTCGGCGCAACTGGGGAATGGCACGGCGGCGGTCGCCGCCGTGGAAGGGCTCGCCGGCAATGGCGCCGCCGAAGCGGTTGCCGTCGGGGTCGCAGTCATGCAGGCGGTCGACGACAAGCTCGAGAGGATTCGCGAGGCGAAGCTCAAGGGCTATGAGGGGGACGCCTGCGGTGAGTGCGGCAATTTCACTCTCGTCCGCAACGGGACCTGCATGAAGTGCACCACTTGCGGATCGACCAGCGGCTGCTCCTGAGCGGCGGCTGGAATGGCACATGACGTGACCAAGAGTTGAGGTTTATCTCGAGTCTCCCTGTCAAACTTCCGGGCGCGTGACGGCGGCGCGCGCCCGGGATTTTCGACCCCGACGAAAGGCAGGGCCGCCACCAATCCGAGAGCGCCTGTCCTGGCTCGGCGCCTCCGGTGCGAACGGCCCGCCCCTCACGAGGGCGGGCCGCTCCCGTTTCGGGGAGGATGCTCTTCAGGTGAGTTCGCGATTGCGTTTCCGCGGGCGACCGCCGAGCAAGCCATTGGCGCGGGATGCCTCGGCCTTTGCTTCCGTCTTCGCCTTGCCTCCCCGCGCGCCCAGCCGCGCCGCCATCCAGCGGCGAGAGCCGAAGAATCCCTCGAGCAGTGCCGGGATATAGAGGTCGGCATCGATGCGAGGAAAATGAAGGCCGAAGCCTGAGGGGCTGATCTCAATCTCCCCAAGATCGGTTGGGGTCGCTTGTTCCAAGCCCTGGGCATCGCCAGGCCGAAACGCAATCGTCAGCCCCGTGCTCAGCTCGACGACGATCTTGCCCTGCTTCTTGTCAAAAGCCGCGGAAACAGCCCCGGGGGTCGACTTCCGGCGTTCTGCAGCGCGGGTATCCGTGCGATCGAATTCGTCATGCCGCGCCATGAATCGCTCTCCATCGTTCGCAGATATCCGTTATCTGGCGGGACAGGATCGTTTCGATCTTCCGAAGATCCTGACGCGAGAAGCCGTAATTCTCCCGCAACGCCGGCGGCCCTCCAGGGCAATGCAAGTCGAATACGGCTTCGCTTTCGGCCTCGATCACGTGAACATGCGCGGGCCGGTGATCGTTAGGGTAGACGACCGCTCGAAATCCCTGCTCGCGAAGCACCTTCGCCATCGCCCAACCTCCCATAACCTAAGCGTTTAGGTTAAAAATCGCAATGCCTTCTCATTCGAGCGACCTGTTCACTTAATGAGTGTATTATAAAACTATAATATATTTTTACGGGTAGCCTTGCCAAACCGACTGCCACGACAGGCTCGTGCCGGCGGCTGCATCTCTTCGCGAATGATTGGACGCCATTGCCGGTTCGGGCGGGATGGCGGGAACCCATACCGGGCACGCAAAAAAGGCGGCCCGCGGTGGCGGGCCGCCCCTCTTGAACCGAACCGTCCGTCCTTCAGGCCGCGCGGCGACGTTCCTCGATATGCCGCTCCAGCACGGCCTGTGCGTTGCCGATCGCCTGCTCGCGCAGCTCGGGCCCGAAGGCCAGCTTCTCGGCGCGCACGAAGGTGACGTCGGTGATGCCGATGAAGCCCAGGAGCGTGCGCAGATGCGGCTCCTGGGAATCGAAGGGCTGCGCCGGGCCTTCGCTGTAGAGGCCGCCGCGGGTCTCGATCACGATCGCGCGCTTGCCGGTGACGAGGCCCACGGGGCCCGTCTCGGTGTAGCGGAAGGTGACGCCCGCGCGCAGCACATGGTCGAACCAGGCCTTGAGCGTCGAGGCGATGCCGAAATTGTACATCGGCGCGCCGATGATGATCGTGTCGGCGGCCTTGAGCTCGGCGATGAGTTCGTCGGAGAGCGCCTGCGTGGCCTTCTGGGCCGCGTTGGCGGGTTCGCCCCCGCGAATGGCGGTGGCGCCGTCGGTGGTCAGATGCGGGACCGGCGTCTCGCCGAGATCGCGGGCACGACCCGCAGATGCGGATCCTGGGCGCGGAGCTGGGCGACGGCCTTCTCGGCCAGTTGCTTGGAAACCGACGCGCCGCCGAGCGCGCTGCTGTTGAGAACGAGAACGGTGGACATGGAACGAACCCCTCCAGGGTGAAGCCTGATGTCGATGCCCCCAGATTTAGTGGTTCCAAATCCGGTCCAATATGGCCAAAATCAGCACCAATCTGTTGCATAAAATGGAACAGCGATCATGGCCGAGCTGGAGGATCTCCGGGGCTTCGTGGCGGTGGTGGAAACCGGCGGTTTCGGCCGGGCGGCCAGGCGGCTGGGGGTGTCGAAATCGATCGTCAGCCGGCGCATCGCCCGGCTCGAGGCCAATCTGGGCGCCCCGCTCCTCAGCCGGACCACCCGGGGCGTCAGTCCCACCGAGGCGGGGCTGGAGTTCAAGCTGCGCAGCGAGCGGATCCTGGCCGATCTCGAGGAAGCGGAGGAGGCCGTGGCCCGCCAGGGCAGCGGGGTGGTCGGCCGGCTGCGGCTGGCGGCTCCCCTCTCCTTCGGCGTCCGCCATATCGCGCCCCTGCTGGGCGAGCTGGCGAAGCACCATCCGCGGCTGGAGATCGCCGCCGACTATAGCGACCGGTTCGTCGACCTGATCGGCGAGCGCTTCGACGCCGCCGTGCGGCTCGGCACGCTGAAGGATTCGAGTCTGGTGGCGCGGCGCATCGCGCCGATCTACGGCGCGGTGGTGGCGAGCCCGGATTACCTGGCCGAGAAAGGCCGGCCGCAGGTCCCGGAGGACCTCACGCGGCATGAATGCCTGATCTATACCGGCACGGCGACGGCCGAATGGTCGTTCCGCGTGGGCAAGCGCTGGACGGCGGTGCGGCCCGCGGGCCGGCTCCATGCCGACAGCGGCGAAGCGCTCATGGCCTGGGCGATCGCGGGCCTCGGCATCGCCGTCCTGCCGACCTTCATCATCGCGGAGGCGGTGCGCGGCGGCCGCCTCGAGCCGCTGCTGACGGATTTCCCGATGCCGGAAGCCGGCATGTATCTGCTGCGGCCGCCCGGCGCCCAGGTTCCCGGCAAAGTCCGCATCCTGATCGATGCGCTGGTGGAACGCTTCAGCGGCGACACGGAGTGGGATCCCTGCCACTTGGCCGCCCAGCGCCGCGCGGCAGAGGCCCGGCTGCAGGCATCGTCGGCGGAATAGCCATCGGCGCCGGGGGGCCGTTCATGCAGAAGCTGCTCGTCTTCCAGTCGCTCTGGGCCATGGAGCGCCGCCAGCCTGACGGGATGGAATGGCCGCTCGAGGAAAAGATCCGGATGATCGCGGAAGCCGGCTTCGACGGCGCCAGCGTCGATTTCGGCGATCCCGCGTTCGCGCGCCGGGCCACCGGATTGCTGCGCCAGCACGGCCTCGCCTGGCAGATCGAAGCCTTCGTCTCCACGGTCGAGGCCTTGGCGCCGGTCCTCGAGACCGCCCGCGAGCTGGGCGGCACGCATATCAATCTGCTGCCGGTCGTGCGCCCTTACACGCTCGATGCCTGCGTGCCCTATATCGAGGGCTGGCGCGCGCTCGCGGCCGAGGCCGGCATCGCGCTCAATATCGAGACGCACCGCAACGAGATGACGACCGACCTCATCTTCACGCTGCACCTGCTCGACCGCTTTCCCGATCTCAGGCTCGAGGCCGATCTGTCGCATTTCCTGGTCGGGCGCGAGTTCTGGTACCCGGTCTCCGACGAGAACCATGCCCTGATCCATCGCATCCTCGACCATGCCTGGGGCCTGCAGGGGCGGATCGGCAGCCGCGAGCAGATCCAGATCCAGATCGGTTTCCCCCAGCACCGGCACTGGGTCGAGCTGTTCCTGACCTGGTGGGAATACGGCATGCGGAGCTGGCGCCGGCGCGCCGGCCCCGATGACAGCCTGACCTTCCTGTGCGAGCTTGGGCCGCGGGAATATGCGATCACGGGGCCGGACGGCTACGAGCTGTCGGACCGCTGGCAGGAGGCGCAGACGCTCAAGACCATGGTGCGCGATCTCTGGGCGCGGATCGAGGCCGAGGACCGCGGCGCGAAGGAAGCCCCATGACCAGGACCCTGCTGCCGGTCTCCTGGTACATCGATCCGGCCGCCTATCAGCGCGACCGGCAGCGGATCTTCGCGCGCAACTGGGCGCTGTTCGGGCCGGAGGCCGGCCTGCGCGAGCCGCGAAGCTGGCGCGCGGATACCGTCAACGGCTGGCCCCTGTTCGTGATCCGCGGCGATGACGGCATCCTGCGCGGCTTCCACAATGTCTGCCGCCATCGCGCCGCGAAGCTGCTAGCCGACGGGACAGGGGCCTGCGCCCGCATCGTCTGTCCCTACCATGCCTGGACCTACGACCTGACGGGCGCGCTGCGGAAGGCGCCGAACTTCGGCCCGGAGGATGCGCTCGACCTCGCCGCGCACGGCCTCTTCCCGGTCCGGGTCGAGATCTGGAACGAACTCGTCTTCGTCTGCCTCGACGACGAGGCGCCGGGCCTCGCGGCGTGGCTCGGCTCCCTGCCGGCGCTTTGCGACGAATTCCCGAAGCCCGCCGATCTCGCGCTCGATGGCGGCTTCTCGGCCGAGGGCGACTGCAACTGGAAGGCCTATTGCGAGAACACGGTCGAGGGCTATCACCTGCCGACCGTTCACCGGCGCCTCAATGCCGCCGTCGATCGCGCCAACACGCAGATCGAGGCTTATGACGAGGGCCGTCTCGTCGTCTTCCATGTGACCTATGCCGGCGGCGACACGACGCTGCGCGGCAACCAGGGCATCTGGTTCTATCGTTTTCCCGGCTTCCAGGGCGTCGCCGGCGCCCGCAGCTTCAAAGCCGAGCGCATCGAGCCGATCTCGCCCACGCGCATGAAGCTCACCAACTGGTCCTGGTTCGCCAGCCTCTCGCCCGAGGAAAAAGCGGATTCGATCGCCTGGAACCGGCAGATCACGCGCGAGGACATGGGGATCTGCGAGACGGTGCAGCGCAACTTCGAGGCCGGCGTCTACCACGAAGGCGTGCTGTCGCCGCTGCAGGAAGGCCATCTCGCCCGGCTGCAGGCGCTGGTCCTCGATGCCATCGACGGCGCCGGCGGACATGCGTCTTAGGAGGCGCGCTGGCGGGAGGCCATCCTGAACGCGAAAGACATCGGCCGGCTCCTGGCGCTTCCGCTCATCATGGCGGGGCTGCTGTTCATTCCCGCGGGCGGCTTCGGCTACTGGCAGGCCTGGGTCTTCCTGGCGGTCTATACCGCCTCGACCCTGGCCCTTACCCTCTATCTCGCGGCTAGGAATCCGGCGCTCCTCGCGCGACGGATGCGCGGCGGGCCGACCGCCGAGAAGCAGCCGGCGCAGAAGCTCATCATGCTGCTGGCCTCGATCGCCTTCATCGGCGTCGTCACCCTGCCCGCCTTCGATCACCGCTTCGGCTGGTCGCAGATGGCGCCTCTCGTCGCGCTGGCGGGCGATGTCCTGATCCTGCTGGGCTGGATCGTCATCTTCTTCGTCTTCAAGGCGAACAGCTTCGCCGCCTCCACGGTGGAGCTGGCCCCGGAGCAGACGGTCGTGTCGACGGGGCCCTACGGCTTCGTCCGGCATCCCATGTATGCTGGCGGGCTCCTGGTCATGCTGGGCACCCCGATCGCGCTGGGTTCCTGGTGGGGCCTGCTCTTCGCCGGTGCCGCCATCCCCCTGCTCGTCTGGCGGCTGATCGAGGAAGAGAAGTTCCTGGCGGAAAACCTGCCGGGCTACCGCGACTATCAGAAGAAGCTGCGCTACCGCCTGATTCCGGGCCTCTGGTAGCCGCCGTTCCGGCTTCTCAGCGCCTGGCGTCGATCTCGGCGCGCAGGCGGTCCTCGGCCTCCCGGAGCTCGGGCGTGAATTCGGCGCCGAAATCCTCTGCCTCGAAGAGCGGACGGATCTCCAGCTCGACATTCCCGTCGCCGTCGAGCACCGGCCAGCGCTTGACCCACGCGATCGCTTCCGCCTTCGATTTCACCTCGATCAGGCAGTAACCGGCGATCAATTCCCCGGTTTCCGCAAACGGCCCGTCGACGACGCGCGGCTTGCCGCTGGCGAAGGTCACGCGCACGCCCTGGGCGCTGGGCTGCAGCCCTTCGCCGCCGAGCAGGATGCCGGCCCTGCCCATCTCCTCCATATATTGACCCATCGCGGCCAGAAGCTCGGTGCTCGGCATGGCGCGGGCCTCGGTCTTCTTGTCGGCCTTGCGGATGATCATGAAGCGCATCGGTATGACTCCATCGGGTTCGAGTTCGCGAGCGTCGATCGCCCCAAGCGGCAGCGGCGGATCATTGCCGATCCGCCGCGCCGGTCGAGACCCGGCAACCCGGCGAGGCCAGGCGCCGGCCTGCCTTCAGTGCTGAACGATGACCATCCAGTTCACGCCGAACTTGTCGGCCACCATGCCGAAGCGGGGCGAGAAGAAGGTCTTGGTCAAGGGCAGGTTGACCTTCCCGCCATCGGCGAGCGCGTTGAACTTCCGGTCCGCCTCGGCCTCGTTCGGCACGGTGATCGACAGGGAGAAGCCCTCGAACTTGGGATTTCCCTGCGCATAGCCGTCCGAGGCCATGATGATGGTCTCGCCGACGCGGAAGCTGGAATGCATGATCTTCTCGCCCGAGGTCGGCGCGCAGTCCGGCGGCGGCGGTTCCGGGCTTTCCTTGTAGCGCATCAGCATCGTTACATCGGCGCCGATCGCGCGCTTGTAGAACTCGAGCGCCTCTTCGCAGCGCCCGTCGAAGAACAGATAAGGCTGAACCAGCATAGCCACTCCTCATCAGGGTTGGAGATGTGAATCGGGTTGATGTCCGGAAGGCACGGCTCGGCGGCGAAGAAGCCGCCCGTCCCTATTGTTCTTGTCGAATGCAAAGCTCGGTGGGTGTCGCGATGTCGTCCGGGAAGAGCCCGGCGCCCTGTCCTGAGGATGAGCCCCTCCTCGCGGCAAACAAGTCAGCAGGCGTGACAATTATCGTCCGATCATGGCCGGCAGAAGGAAGACGTCACCCATTCGTCATGTTTTCCGGATGCCCTGCTGCAGCCTCCTGCCCAGGCTGTCGAGCAGACCCTCCGTGCCCCGTTCTCGTCGGCCCGCATCGTCATGGCCATCGAGGAACGCGCCCTGCTCGGTGAAGGTCAGCTTCGTGCCCTTGGCCCGCGGCTCGAGCATCACCGTCGCCAGCGAGACCGAGATCCGGTTGCGGTCGAGATGCATGTCGTAGCTGAAGATGATGCGCTCGTTGGCGACGATGTCGTGATAGAGGGCGTTGTAGACATGGGCGATGCCATCCTTCGAGGTGCTGGTGACGCTTTCCCGCCCGCCCGTGCGGAAATCGAGCGTAAGCCCGCCGGTCTTCCAGCCCTTTTCGTCCGCCGCGAACCAGCGGCTCTTGGCCTCGACGCTGGACCAGGCCGCGAAGACCTGTGCCGGCGAGGCGTCGTACAGCCGCTCGATGGTGAAGGTGGCGTGGGTCACGGATCGCTGGGTCATGAAGAGCTCCGGATCTGATTCCAAAAGAAAGACAGAGACTCATCTCGCCTTGACGAGCTCGCGGCGCATCTCGCTGATGGGATCGCTCTCGCCGGCGCAGCAGGAACCGTCCTCCTCCGGCGCGTCGTAGCGGTCGTGGTGGCGCACCCAATCCATGCCCTCGGTCTCGTTGCGGCCCTTGGGCGTCATGTCGAGAAAGTTGTTGGCGCCGAGCAGGATGTCGCCGCCGCGGGCATAGGCCGAATAGGTGCGGAAGATGTCGCCCTTCCCGTCCTTGTAGAAGACGCTGAGGCCCGGCAGCTCGTCGAACATGTAGTCCATGGCCTCGAAATTGTAGGTGACCTTGCCCTTGGCCTCCTGTTCCGGCGTGAAGGAGACGTTGTGGTCGAAATTGAAATCGCTGCCGTGGGAGGAGACCCACTTGAAGTGCCAGCCCATGCGCCGCTTGAAGGTCTCGATCTTGGACCAGGGTGCGCGGGAGACGACCACCACGGAAACGTCGTGATGCTTCAGATGGAGATTGGGGCCGTCGATATGGTCGGCGAAGAAGGAGCAGGAGGGGCAGCCCTGCCCCCAGTCGGGCCCGAACATGAAGTGGTAGACGAAAAGCTGGCTACGCCCGCCGAAGAGCTCGGCGAGGCTCTGCTTGCCGCGCGCGCCCTCGAAGACATAGCTCTTCTCGACCTTGACCCAGGGCAGCGCCCGCCGTTCGGCGCTCAGTTGGTCGCTCATCCGGGTGAGCGTCTTCTCCTTCTCGAGAAGGACTTTGCGCGCGGCGATCCATTCTTTTTCCGAGACGACCTTGTGTGCGGGCATGATGCGGTTCTCTCGATGGGTTGCGGATGATCGGCGGTGAGGCAGCCGCCTCAGCGGCCGGTGTCACGACGGCGGCGTGCCGGGCGTCACCGTTATCGTACTTTCCAGTTAAATAACCTTCTGGTTAAATACAGAGACGCTCTCCCTTCGTCAAGAGCGGTTTGCCGGCAACCGGGCCGCGGATGCGCGCCCGTCGTTGCGGCCACCGAAAATCCACAGCGCGGGCCTGGCGAACCGCGCCGCGAGGGTTTCCGCTTCCGGCGGCTAGGCCGTCACCTGGACCTTGAAGCCGCCATAGGCCATGCGCTTCATGTCGAACGGCATCTCCTTCGGCATCTTCGCGAGGCGCGGGTCCTTCATCACCTTCGCGACGACACGATCGCGATCGGCGCGCGACTTGTAGAGCACCCAGGAGAAGACCACGGCCTCGCCGCGCTTGGCCTTGGCGAGCCGCGGAAAGGGCAGCACCATCTTCACGTCGAGATCGTCGCCGACGCATTCGCGATATTCGAGCGCCCCATGCTCGCGCCAGATCCTGCCGGCCTTGCGGGCCATGCGGAGATAGGCGGGCAGCTTCTTCTTAGGGACAGGCAACAGGAATCCATCGACATAGGCCATGGGTCACGTCCTCGTTCGGTGGAGGATCAGGCGAGAGCCCGAAGGTCGGTGCGCAACCGGTCAGGGCTGGCGCCGGCGAGAAGGCGATCGATTGCCGCGTGAGTCCGTTTCCAGATCGGAACGGCCGCGGCCAGGAGCGAGCGGCCGGCCGAGGTCAGCGCCATGCGGCGGTTGCGCTTGTCGGCCTCGTCGATCGAGACCGTCACCAGGCCGCGGCGCTCGAGCGGCTTCAGATTTGCCGTCAGCGTGGTGCGATCCATCGCCAGCAGCGCTGCCACGCTGCTCATGTTCGGCGGTTCGGGGCGGTTGAGCGACATCAGCAGGGAGAACTGGCCGTGGGTCAGCGCGAGCGGCCGCAAAGCGTCGTCGAAACGGCGCGCCAGCGCCCGAGCCGCCCGCTGCACATGGAGGCAGAGGCAGCTGTCGCGAACATGAAGCGTAGTCTCGTAGGGAACCTCGGCGCGCTTCGACATGACGCCATTATGTTGATATCAACATTTCTGTCAACCAGGCCTTGAAGGCGCCCGCGGTCTTGATCTCGCGGCTTCGGATCGCCGCCCATGCCCTTGCATTCCCGTGCGATCTTGCCGCAGGCTCCTCCCCTTCCGGCGCCGGCCCACCGATATATGCTGGCGCTTCTGCCGCCCGCCCCGAGGGCTGCCCCCATCCGGAGCCTGTTGCCGATGAAGCGCGGCTTTCTCTATGCCGGTCTGGTGATCGCCGCGGCGGTCTTCGTGGCAAGCACCGCCGTGCTGCTGCTCGAATGGCGCGCCCGCGAGACGGGCACGCCCGGCATGACCACGGCCGCCGATATCGGCGGGCCCTTCAGCCTGACCGACCAGGATGGGAAGAAAGTCACGGACGCGGACTATGCGGGGCAGTGGAAGCTGGTATTCTTCGGCTTCACCTACTGCCCGGATGTCTGCCCCACCACCCTCAGCCGGATCTCGCTGACGCTGAAGGCGCTGGGTCCGCTAGGCGACAAGCTGCACCCGCTCTTCATCACGATCGATCCCGAACGCGATACGCCCGAGATCCTGAAGAGCTATATCGACGCCTTCGACAAGCGGATCACCGGTCTGACCGGCACGCCGGACGAGATCGCCGCTGTAGCGAAGGAGTATCGCGCCTTCTACGAGAAAGTACCGCAGGGCGACACCTACACCATGAATCACAGCACGGTGATCTATGTCATGCGTCCGGACGGTCGCTATGAAACGCTGCTGCGCTACGACGACACGCCCGACGAGATGGCAGCGAAACTGAAGCCGCTGCTGCAGCAGGGCTGATGCCCATCGCGCCCTTGCGGGCTTACCGATAGAGGATGGACGAACGATGATCGTGAGAGACATGCTGGGCGGCTTTCTCGCCCTTTTCATCGCCGTGGCGAGTGCCGGTCAGGCCCATCACTACAAGCAGGGACCGATCGAGATCGACAATCCCTGGGCGCGCGCCACGGTGACCGCGGCCCCCAACGGCGTCGCCTTCGTCAGCCTCACCAACACCGGCTCCGAGCCCGACCAGCTGACCGATGTCGCCTCGCCGGCCGCGGACATGGCCCAGGTTCACGACATGAAGGTCGAGAACGACGTCATGCAGATGTGGCTGGTCGGGCATGTCGATCTGCCGGCCGGCGGCACCGTAGCCCTGGCGCCCAACGGCCTGCATATCATGCTGCTCGGCCTCAAGAAGCCGCTGGCCGTCGGCGAGACCTTCCCCTTGACCCTGACCTTCAAGAAGGCGGGCAGCATCACGGTCGACGTCACGGTCGAGCCGATGGGCGCGACGGAGCCCTCGCAGGGCGGGTGAGACGCGTCAGATCGACCGCAGCAACCCGCCGTCGCAGGCGATCGCCTGCCCGGTGACATAGCCGGCGGGCTCCGAAGCGAGGAAGCAGGCGAGGGCCGCGAATTCCTCGGGCTTGCCGATGCGCCCCAGCGGAACGGTCTTGGCGACCTCCTCGGCCTTGAAGCCCGCCTCCTTGAGCCGCTCCGTCAAGGTATAGCCGGGCATCAGCGCGTTGACGGTGATGCCGTCCGCCCCGATCTCGCGGCTCAGCGCATTGATCAGCCCGTGCAGGCCGGCGCGCAGCGCGTTCGAGATCATCAGGTTCGGCAGGGGTTCGCGCGCGGCGACCGAGGTCACCACCAGGATCCGCCCCCATTTCTGCGCCCGCATGCCGGGGAGGGCCGCGCGGATGGGCGAGACGGCGCTGAGCCAGAGAGACTCGAAGCCCGCTCGCCACTGCGCCTCGTCGATCGTCTCAAAGCTCGCCGGCGCGGGCCCCCCGGTATTGACCAGCAGGATGTCGAGCCCGCCCAGGCGGGCCGTCACCTCCTGCACCAGCCTGGCGCCCGCACCGGGCTGGGACAGGTCGCAGGGAAACGGCAGCGCGCCGATCTCCTTCGCGGTCTTCTGCAGGCGGTCCGTGTCGCGCGCGCAGATCGCGGTCTTGACCCCTTCGGCCAGCAGGGCCTCCGCGATGGCGCGCCCCAGCCCGCGCGAGGCGCCCATCACCAGCGCGCGGCGGCCGTCGATCCGATAGTCCATGGAGGTCCCCTTCCCTTTACCCGACCGTCACATCGACATGCCCGAGGCTCGAGACGTCGAAGTCGTAGCGCTCGGGTCCGGCCGGGAAGCGCGTGGTGATGAGGCTGCCGGTCATGACGAAATCGCCGGCCTTGAGGCCGCCGCCCGACCGCGCCAGATGATTGGCAAGCCAGGTCAGCGGCTCGAAAGGATGCCCCAGCGCGTCGGCGCCCCTGCCCCGGCCGATCTCCTCGCCGTTGCGATGCACGACGCCCTCGACCGGCGCCAGCTCGGGCCAGCTCGTCTTGAACTCGCCCAGCACCACGCCCGCATTCCAGCTGTTGTCGGCGACGAGCGAACGGACATCGAGCCCGGCATAATCGGCGCCGCGATCGTCGACCACCTCCAGCGCGGCGCAGACCGCGTCGACCGCATCGGCCACCGCTTCGCGGTCATAGGGCGCGCCGCCCGGCGGCAGATCGCGGCCGAGCCGGGTGCAGATCTCGAATTCGAATCCCAGATGGACATGGTCGGCGAGATCCAGCCGGACCCCGCTGCGATGGACGCGGTCCGCCAGCACGACGCCGGGGATCGGATGGTCGATGCCGCACATATGCTGCATGCGCTTCGTGGTGAGCCCGATCTTGTAGCCGGCGATCGCCGCCCCGCTTTCGTCACGCATCCGCGCGACGAAGCGCGCCTGCACCGCATAGGCGTCCTCGAGATCCTCGACCGGCCATTGCGGGCTCAAGGTCCTGAATTTCTCGCGCTGCCGATGCTGACGCATCAGTTCCTGCGCCACCCGATCCGCATCCTTTGCCATGCCCGCTCCCCGACGCCCTAGGTCCGGCCGCCCGGCGGCATCGCCGCCGGCGCCGGCCAAACTAAACTCCTTCCCCGCCGAGGCGACAAGACGTAGATGCGACGGCCGGGGTCGCCGGGCGCGACGGTCTGGAAGGCGGCACCGCCAGCCGCTATGCTCCGCCCCCTGTTTTGCGCCTCACGCGACCCATCAGGGAGACCCAGACCATGGCCGGACGCATCGACAAGATTCTCGCCGACAAGAAGATCGAGCTGCCCAAGGCGGCAGCCCCCGTGGCCAATTACGTGCCGGTCGTGATCGCCAACGGCTTCGCCTATCTCGCGGGCCAGGTCACGGTCTGGAACGGCGAGTTCAAGTTCACCGGCAAGCTCGGCAAGGACTTCGCCGTCGAGCAGGGCCAGCAGGCGGCGCGGATCTGCGGGCTCAACATCATCGCCCAGCTCAAGGCGGCGCTCGGCGGCGATCTCGACCGGGTCAAGCGCGTGGTGCGGCTTGGCGTGTTCGTGAACTCGGCCGACGATTTCTACGACCAGCCCAAGGTCGCCAACGGCGTCTCGGACCTGATGGTCGAGGTGTTCGGCGATGCCGGCAAGCATGCCCGCTCCGCGGTCGGCGTCAACACCCTGCCGCTCAACGTGGCGGTCGAGGTGGACGCGATCTTCGAAGTCGCCTGATCGATCGCCCGGCGGCGTCTCGCGGGCATCGCCCGCCACGCGATTGTCACGCGAGGTGCGTCTCCCGCGAGGGGCCGGCAGGCCCGATCTTCAGGTCATGGGCCGCCGGGCTTCCGCCCGCATAACGGGCGGGTCGCCCGGCGGCAACGTCGCTCTGGCTCTTGCGAGAGGTCGTCCATGCTGTTCCGCCGCATCCTTCCGATTCCGATGACGCTCCTGGTCCTCGGCCTTGCCGCCGCTGCCGCGGAGGCCACCCCGGTCAGCCGGTCCGGCAACCTGGTCGGCGCCGATGGCACCACGCTCGGCAAGGTCACCGTGACCGAAGCCCCGCATGGCGTCCTGCTCCGGCTTTCGGTCGAGGGGTTGATGCCGGGCTGGCATGGGCTGCATTTCCACGAGAAGGCCGATTGCGAGGCGCCGGGCTTCAAGAGCGCCGGCAGCCATGTCCATGCGGCGACGCCCGTCGTGCACGGGCTGATGAACCCCGAAGCCAATGACGACGGCGATCTGCCGAACCTCTATGTCGGGGCGGACGGGACGGCCATGGTCGAGCTCTATTCGACGCTGGTCTCGATGCAGGGTGCCGGCGGCCGGCCCGCGCTGCTCGACGCCGACGGCTCGGCCGTGGTGATCCACGCCAATCCCGACGATTACATGTCCCAGCCGATCGGCGGCGCCGGCGATCGCGTGGCCTGCGCGCCGATCAAGTAGGGCGTCCGGCGGCCGGAGCCTTTGCCGGCGAAGTGGACAGCGGTTCGCCGGAGAAAATGCGACCGGACCAACGAATCCCAAGCGCTGTCCGCCCCATCTCGATCGGACAGGGCTCTAGGAGACCGGGGCGCCGCTGCAAACGGCGGGCGGCTGCGTCATGTGAGCGGTCGCGGGCGAACCGCCGGCCTGGTTCATGCGGTCGGTCATGTCGGCCTTCCAGTTCCGCAAGCCATAGCCGTTGAGGAAATCGGCGCCGCTGTCGCTGAGCTCGCCGGGCCTGTCGGCCAGCTCGAAAGCACGGGCCCATTGTTGCACCGCCTGGTCGGACTCACCCAGCTTCCAGAAAGCGTCGCCCAGGTGGGCCTGCACCTCCGGATGGCCCGGATCGCGCGCCGCGGCATCGCAGAGATAATGGAGCGCCTCCTGATAGCGCCCGAGCTGATAAAGCGCCCATCCGTAGGAATCGAGATAGGCCGCTTCCTCCGGCGCCGAGGCCAGCACGTCCTTCAGCATGGCGAGCGCCTCGTCGACGTTGCGGCCGGAATCGATCCAGGTGTAGGCGAGATTGTTCTTGGCGTTGAGATCGCCGCCATCGACCGCGCGCCGGTACCAATATTCGGCCACGTCCCGGTTGAGCGGCAGCCCGAGGCCGAAATCGTACATGTAGCCCAGCGCGTCCTGCGCCGCCGCGATGCCGGCATCGGCGGCCTTCGAAAAATGGCTGGCGGCGGATGCGTCGTCGCGGGGCGCGCCGCGGCCCTGGGAATCCATCAGGCCCAGGCCGTAATGCGCCTCGGGATCGCCGTCGCCCGCAAGCCCCTCGAACAGCGCCCGCGCCTTGGCGTCGTCGCCTGAATCATAGGCAGACCAGGCCTGATCGAGCTGATCCTGGCGCGAATCCGCAGAGGCCGGTCCCGCTGTCAGCGCGCAGGCGAGCAGCAGGGCCATCACCAATCCGACAGAAAGGCGCCATCGGGCTGCGGTCATGGGACGCGCCATCCTATCACGCACCGAATGGCGGAAATGCGGCGAGATTTCATGCGGTCACGGGCCGGTTCGGGGTTGCCGGACCGAGCCGCAGGCACCATCCTTTGGGCGAGCGATGCTTATCGAGCACAAATGACCATTTCCCTCGGCGGCCCCCACCCCCATGGCAGATGATGGCGAACGGATCGAGGCGCGGCTGATCGGCCGGATCGCCGAGGTGCCGGCCGCCGAGTGGGATGCCTGCGCCGGAACGGCCAATCCCTTCGTCACGCACGGCTTCCTGGCGGCCCTCGAGGAGAGCGGCTCGGTCGGCGGCGACAGCGGCTGGATTCCGCGCCATCTCCTGATCGAGGACGGCGCGGGACGGCTCATGGCCGCGGCGCCGCTCTATCTCAAGGCCCATTCCTACGGCGAATATGTGTTCGACCATGGCTGGGCCGAGGCCTATGAACGCGCCGGAGGCCAGTACTATCCCAAGCTCCAGCTTTCGGTGCCCTTCACGCCGGTGCCGGGCCCGCGCCTCCTGCTCCGCCCGGGCGATGAGGCCGGCCGCTATCGCGACGTGCTGGCCGCGACGCTGGTCGCGGCGGCCGAGCAGCTCAAGGTCTCGTCGCTGCACGCGACCTTCCTGCCCGAGGAGGACGCGGCGGCGCTGGCCGAGGCCGGCTTCCTGCTGCGCCATGGCTATCAGTTCCATTGGCGCAACCGCGGCTATGGCAGCTTCGACGCATTCCTGGGCGATCTCTCCTCGCGCAAGCGCAAGGCGATCAAGCGCGAGCGCCGCGAGGTGGCCGCGGCCGGCATCGCCCTCAAGCCCCTCACCGGACGCGACATCCTGGAAAAGCACTGGGATGCGTTCTTCCATCACTATCAGGCGATCAGCGACCGGAAATGGGGCATGCCCTACCTGACGCGAGGCTTCTTCAGCCTGCTCGGCGAACGCATGGCCGACCGCGTCCTGCTGGTGCTGGCCGAGAGGGACGGCCGCGTCGTGGGCGGCGCGCTCAACCTGATCGGCAGCGAGCGCCTCTATGGCCGCAACTGGGGCGCCACCGGCGAGATCCCGTTCCTTCATTTCGAGGCCTGCTACTACCAGGCGATCGAGTTCGCGATCGCCCGCGGCCTCCAGGTGGTGGAGGCCGGCGCGCAAGGCGAGCACAAGGTGCAGCGCGGCTATCTGCCGGTCGAGACCGTGAGCGCGCATTGGATCGCCGACCGCGGCCTGCGCAGCGCCGTCTCCAGCTTCCTCAAGCGCGAGACGCCGGCGGTGCGCAACGAGATCGCGATGCTGGCGGCGGAAAGCCCGTTCCGGAAGGACGGGTGCGAAGGCGGCGGCAACGAGTAAGCGTCACCCCTCCCCCTACCCCCTTGTATGAGCGAGATGTGAGAGCATGGAGCGTGGTCCGGGCCGGGGTGGCCACCCCGGCCCGGACTGTCGGTTGTCGGATCGACACCCTCGAAGTCTTCTGGACTGCGCGGGAGCGGGATCGCAGCCGACCCTTCATCGGACCCGGATGGTTGCAAGAACACCCTGGTTCGGATCAACGCAAGGTGGGGTCGACGAAGATGAGCAAGTCTATCACGGAAACGGCGGGTATCGACGTGTCGAAGCGCAAGCTCGATGTGGCGTTGGCCGCTGGGCCGGACCGGCTGCAGGCCAGCAACGATCCGGCGGGATACCAGCAGATCGAGAGCTGGCTGCGCGAGCATGGGGTCGAGCGGGTCGGGTTGGAGGCGAGCGGCCATTACGAGGCGGCGGTGGCGGCGCATCTTCGCCGGGTGGGGTTTTGCGTCGTGCTGCTCGATCCGGCTCAGGTGAAAGGCTTTCGGCGGTTCAAGAAGAAGCGAGCCAAGAACGACAAGATCGATGCTCGCCTGATCGCGGTGGCGACGGCGGACATGGAGCCCGACAGCATCCGCCCGGCGCCCGATGAACGTTTGGCGCCGTGGGCCGAGCATCTCACCCTGATCGAGCAGATCGGCGAGGATATCAGCCGGCTGAAGACCCGGCGCGATCGCTACAGCCTGCCGGCGCACAAACGCTATCTCGAGACTGAGATCACCCGCCTGTCCAGGCGCCGCGACAGGGAAATCGTCCGGCTGCTGGCCAAGCTCCGCCGTCACCCCGACCTGGCTCTCAAGCTGGATCTGCTGGAGAGCATCCCCGGCCTGGGCCCGCTCACCGCCCTCAGCTTCGTCCTGCGCATGCCCGAGCTCGGCCGCATGACCCGTGCCGAGGCCGCCGCCCTGGTTGGTGTCGCTCCCTTCGACGATGAAAGTGGCGAGCATACCGGTGAGCGCCATATCGCCGGCGGCAGAAAACGGCTCCGACGCAGCATCTACCAGGCCGCCTTCTCTGCCTCTCAGCGCTGGAACCCCATCCTCCTGGCCCTCTACAAGCGCCTTATCGCAAAGGGCAAGCACCACAAGGTCGCCACCGTCGCTTGCGCCAGGAAGCTAGTTGAGATCGCCAACGCTATCCTCGCCAGGGCTACTCCCTGGCAGGATAAAGCCGTCACTCCATGATCCCCGCACGATCATGGTTGCTCCCGCAAGGGGAGGGGGCTGGATGTTTCCAATTTCTCGCCCCCTCCTCTTGCGGGAGGGGGTAGGGGGAGGGGTCCGCTAAGCTCGTCGCTTGCCGGGAAACAAAAAGGCCTCGTCCCACAAGGAACGAGGCCTTTGCTTTTCAGTCGAAGCCGCGCGTCAGCGCGCCAGCTCGGGTTCTTTCGGTTCGGCCGGCTGGGTGCCGCCGCCTTCCCCGCCGCCATCGCCCTTGTTGGGCTTGGCCTCGGTGAGGGTGAAGACGAGCTTGCCGTCGGCGACGTCGACGCGGGCGGTGCCGCCCTTCTCGAGCTTGCCGAAGAGCAGCTCCTCCGCGAGCGGCTTCTTGATGTTCTCCTGGATGACGCGGGCCAGCGGCCGCGCGCCGTAGAGCGGATCGAAGCCCTTCTTGGCCAGCCAGTCGCGCGCCGCGTCCGAAAGCTCGATCGTGACGTTGCGGTCGGCGAGCTGGGCCTCGAGCTGCATCACGAACTTGTCCACCACCCGCGCCACGATCTCGGGCGTGAGGTTCTGGAAGGTGATGACGGCGTCGAGGCGGTTGCGGAACTCCGGCGTGAACATCCGGTTGATCGCTTCCGTGTCCTCGCCGACGCGGACCTCGCGGCCGAAGCCCATCGCGGTCTTAGCCATCTCCGAGGCGCCGGCATTGGTGGTCATGATCAGGATCACGTTGCGGAAATCGACCGACTTGCCGTTATGGTCGGTGAGCTTGCCGTGATCCATCACCTGCAGCAGCAGGTTGAAGAGATCCGGGTGCGCCTTCTCGATCTCGTCCAGCAGCAGGACCGCGTGCGGATGCTGGTCGATCGCGTCCGTCAGCAGGCCGCCCTGGTCGAACCCGACATAGCCCGGCGGCGCGCCGATCAGGCGCGAGACGGTATGCCGCTCCATGTATTCCGACATGTCGAAGCGGATGAGCTCGATGCCGAGCGTGCGCGAGAGCTGGCGCGCCACCTCGGTCTTGCCGACGCCGGTGGGGCCTGAGAACAGGTAGGAGCCGATCGGCTTCTCCGGCTCGCGCAGGCCCGCCCGCGCGAGCTTGATCGCGGCCGAGAGGGCGCCGATGGCGGCATCCTGGCCGAACACCATCGTCTTGAGGTCGCGCTCCAGGTTCTGCAACGTGCTCTTGTCGTCGCGCGAGACGCTCTTGGGCGGGATGCGGGCCATGGTCGCGATCACGGCCTCGACATCCTTCACCGAGATGGTCTTCTTGCGCTTGTTCTCGGTCAGCAGCATCTGCGCCGCGCCCACCTCGTCGATCACGTCGATCGCCTTGTCGGGCAGCTTGCGGTCGTTGATGTAGCGCGAGGCCAGCTCCACGGCGGTGCGGATCGCCTCGGCCGTATAGCGGACGCGGTGATGCTTCTCGTAATAGGGCTTGAGGCCCATGAGGATCTTCACCGTGTCGTCGACCGTCGGCTCGTTGACGTCGATCTTCTGGAAGCGCCGGACCAGCGCCCGGTCCTTCTCGAAATAGTTCCGGTATTCCTTGTAGGTGGTCGAGCCCATGCAGCGCAGCGAGCCGCTCTGGAGCGCCGGCTTCAGCAGGTTCGACGCGTCCATGGCGCCGCCCGAGGTGGCGCCGGCGCCGATCACGGTGTGGATCTCGTCGATGAAGAGGATCGAGCCCTCGGTCGCCTCGAGCTCGGCGATGACGGCCTTGAGCCGCTCCTCGAAATCGCCGCGATAGCGGGTGCCCGCCAGCAGCGAGCCCATGTCGAGCGCGAAGATCGTCGCGTTCTTGAGCACCTCCGGCACCTCGCCGCGCACGATGCGCCGCGCCAGGCCCTCGGCGATGGCGGTCTTGCCCACGCCCGGATCGCCCACATAGAGCGGGTTGTTCTTGGTGCGCCGGCAGAGGATCTGGATGGTGCGGTCGATCTCGGCGTCGCGCCCGATCAGCGGATCGATCTTGCCCGCGCGCGCCTTCTTATTGAGGTCGACGCAATAGGCGTCGAGCGCCTCGCTGCCGGTCTTGGCGACCTTCTCGGCATGGGCGTCGGCATCGGCGCCCGAGACCCGGCGCTGCTCCTGCTTGCCGCGCGACTTGGCGATGCCGTGGCTGATGTAGTTGACGGCGTCCAGCCGCGACATCTCCTGCTCCTGCAGGAAATAGACGGCATGGCTCTCGCGCTCCGAGAAGAGGGCGACCAGGATGTTGGCGCCCGTGACCTCCTCGCGGCCCGAGGACTGGACATGGATGGCGGCGCGCTGCAGAACGCGCTGGAATCCCGCCGTGGGCTTGGCTTCGCGCGGCGCGGGGCCGACCAGGTTCGAGAGCTGGTTGTCGATATAGTCGATCAGGTCGCGACGCAGCCGCTCGACATCGACATTGCAGGCGCGCATCACGGCGATGGCGTCCTGGTCCTCCGTCAGCGCCAGCAGCAGATGCTCGAGCGTGGCGAAGTCGTGCCGGCGTTCATTGGCATAGGCGAGCGCCCGATGCAGCGTCTGTTCGAGGTTTGGCGACAGCATGGGCGCCCTACTCCTTCTCCAAAGTGCATTGCAGCGGATGTTCGTGACGGCGAGCGAAATCGATCACCTGGTTCACCTTGGTTTCCGCGACTTCATATGTATAGACACCGCATACGCCGACCCCGCGGCGATGCACATGGAGCATGATGCGCGTCGCATCTTCACGGCTCTTGCTGAAGAACCGCTCCAACACATGGACGACGAATTCCATCGGCGTGTAATCGTCATTGAGCAAAAGCACCTTGTACATCGAGGGCTTCTTGGTCTTGGGCTTGCTCTTGACGACGACGCCGGTTTCGCGGTCGTCCTTGGTTATCTTGTCGTTGTCGCTCATCTCCTCGCAATCGGCCCCCGGGATTCGGTCCGTCCGGGGACCTCCGCGTCTATAATATGGAATTCACGGCCTTGGTTAAAAGCCCCGTGCATAGAGCCACTTGGACCAACAGGGGCTTTGCCGCCGGCACCACCCCAGTCTGCGCCGGTTTCCCTCAACCAAGTCTTAGCGACCATTGGTCGCGTCGGGTTCCGCCCGGCACCGGCCGGGGCTCCGCCATAGCGCCCCGATAACGGGTTCAAAACAGCGTTCCCCCGCCCACGCCATCGGCGCGGATCGTAATGTTGAAGGGAGCGTTGGCGCCCTCGCTGGAGCTGGGCTGGCCCATGATTTCGGTCGGCGCGTCGCGGGGCGGGTTGAACGCCATGCCGGTCTGGTCGCGGACCAGCAGCAGCTTGGGAAACTGCAGTTTCTGGAAATCCTCGCTCGGATATTTCCAGGCGCCGAAATGAAACTGACCTTCGTGGCAGCCGCTTACGAGCCAATAGAAACTGTTGGAGGAAAACCGCTGCCCCTCGGTTTTCGGCGGCTGGAGAAATCCGTCGGCTGCCAGCGCCTGCTTGAACAGGCTGAAAGTGGCGCCGTTGAGCGTCGCGCGGGATTCCTTCCAGCGCAGCGGCCCCAGAGGATCCTCGAGATTCACCTCCGCGAGATTGGCGTATTTGCCGGTGGCCCGCGCCGTCAGATAGGCGCCGCCCCCGCCGTCGCCCACCAGCTCGTAAGCCCTTACCTGCTCCGCATAGCGGCCGTTATAGACGAACCGATAGCGGTCGGTACTGCCCGAGGCGCCCGGCTGGCAGGTCGCCTTGATGTCATCGCCGCCGAGAAAGCTGAACCATTGAACCCGACGCTGGACCGGGTCGTCGAAATTGCCGTGATAGGCGCAGGCCCCCAGCCCCACGGCCAGGGTCAAGGCGAGCACCACACCCCGGAAACCCCGCTTCGGCACCCCTCGTCGGGCAGCCGCAGCGGGCGCGCGACTCGCCGAAAACTCCCGAGTCGATGAAACTTGGAGTCGGGTCAATGGCTTGGCGGGCAGATGACCGGCCTCTAGAAGGTGACGTTAAAGCAATCTTAAAGACCTTCTGTTTAGCTAGACAAGAATCTTGGTTTTTTTTAGGTTAATCACCTCGAGTCAGGGGGTGTTAACCTCGGGATGGGATAATCAGGGGATGAAGCTCGATTCGACCGTCCGCAAGGCTTTCCGGGCCGCCCTCGTTGGCGTGGCCGCCCTTGTCGCCGTCCTGGCCTCCTCGGGGCTGGCCGGAAACCGGGCCTGGGCCGGCTATGCGGACATCGTGATCGACGCCTCCTCCGGCGAGGTGCTCCACGCCCGCAACGCCGACGCCCAGAACTACCCGGCGTCCCTCACCAAGATGATGACGCTCTATCTGCTCTTCGATCAGCTCGAGAAGGGCAAGATCAAGATCGACGACGGAATGCCGGTTTCGGCCCATGCCGAGGCCCAGCCCGCCACGAAGCTCGGCCTCACGGCCGGCAGCAGCATCAAGGTCGAGAAGGCGATCCTCGCCATCATCATCCAGTCCGCGAACGACGCGGCCGTCGTGGTCGCGGAGGCGATCGGCGGGTCCGAGAACCGTTTTGCCGACCTGATGACCGCGAAGGCGCGCGCGCTCGGCATGAACAACACGAATTTCGAGAATGCGTCGGGCCTGCCCAACACCAAGCAGCACACGACAGCCCGCGACCTGGCGGTGCTGGCCCGCGCTCTCATGACCGATTTCCCGCAGTATTACCACTATTTCGCCGAGACGAAGTTCGTCTGGAACGGCCGCACCATCAAGACGCATAACCGGCTGATGGTGGCCTATGACGGCGCCGACGGCCTCAAGACCGGCTATATCCGCGCCTCCGGTTTCAATCTCGTGACCTCGGCCGTTCGCAACGGCCAGCGGGTGATCGGCGTGGTGCTGGGCGGCAAGTCGCCTTCCCAGCGCGACCAGCAGATGGCCAAGCTGCTCGACGGTGGCTTCGCCGAGATGGCCTTGGCCGACAATGGCCGCAACCGCAGCACGGTCGTGCCGGGTGTGAAGCCGGCCGATCTGGGTGCCGCGATCGCGGCGCTCGACAACCAGCCCGACACCGACGCCATGGTCGATGCCGCCAATGCGCCCGAGACGCAGGTCGCGAGCGCCGACGCCGCGGCGCCGACGGGCGAAGGCGATGTCGACACCGGCGATGACGGCGAAGGCTCGGCCGCGGCCCTTCCGGTCGATGCCGGCTGGGGCGTGCAGGTCGGCGCCTTCCTCAAATACGACCCGGCGAAGCAGGCCGCGACCAACGCCCAGCGCGAATATCGCGGCCTGGTCGATGCCCGCGTCCTGGTCGACCAGTCCAAGACCCAGTCGGGCGGCACGATGTACCGCTCGCGCCTGATCGGGCTCAGCAAGGCCGACGCGGAGACCGCCTGCAAAGGCCTGCGCAAGCTCGGCACCGCCTGCCTGGTGGTCAAGATCACCCAGGTCGCGCAGAACGCGCCGTAGGCCGCCTCTCTCCCAGACCTGAGACTGCCTTTGTCGCCCGGAGCAATCCGGGCGCCCATCGTCATGCCGGCGCCCTGTCGCACCATGGGCGCGCACGGGGACAGGCCACGACCGGCATGGCCGGGATGACGCCCGAGCGCGTCACGTCGCCCGCGGCCGCCGTCCTTCCGCGGCCATCTGGCGGCGCAGGTTCAGGAGCTGGTGATTGACGAGGGAGAGGACCAGGAGGAGAGCCGAGAGCATCCAGAGACGGGCCGGCAGATAGGGCTCGATCGCCGCCATGCGGGTCCATTGTTGCAGCGAGCCGCTCTTGAGATAGCCCGTCGCGAGATAGTCGGCCAGCACCGGCAGCCCGTAGCCCGCCATGGAGCCCAGCACCGGCGCCAGCAGGACCCAGAACAGCCTGATCGCCGGTCCCTGCCCCTCGAGCGCCCAGGCCGACAAGAGGATCGCCAGGCCCAGGCCGCAAAGCCATGTGTTGTCAAACTCGACCAGGCCGCGCTGGAGGATGTCGAGGTTCAGCAGGAGGTAGAGCGCGAAACCGAGCAGGCCGACGATGACCGAGCGGATCCGGGGCATGGCGGGTCTCCTGAATGAAGCGCCGAATGCGCGGGCCCTCGTCCTAACGGCCTATGCATCGGCGCGCTCATTCGACGCCGTGAGCCCTTACCGGCTGGCTAACGGTGCAGCTCGGCGCGAAATCGGCGAAAATTGCCGGCAGCGGGATCGCCATTCCAACGGCCTCGGCGCCTCTTTGCGCCGGGCGGGAACGTCGCCTCAGTGGCCGGCGTTGGCCTTGCCGCTGAAGTCGGGGGCGGCGACACCGCTTCGGCCGAGCGCCTCGACCAGCTGGGTCTTCAGGCGATCGAGGCCCTTCTCGTCGCGGGCCTCGCAGCGCGCGACCAGCACGTCCTGCGTGTTGGAGGCGCGCAGCAGCCACCAGCCGTCGGCCGTGCTGACGCGCACGCCGTCGATGTCGGACACCTTGGCGCCGTTCTGCATGAGCCGCGCCTTGACCTCCTCGACGATCTTGAACTTGCGATCCTCGCTCGACGGGAAGCGCAGCTCCGGCGTGTTGACGACGGCGGGCATGCGGTCGCGCAGGGCGCCCAGGCTCTCGCTGCTTCGCGCCATGATCGCAAGCAGCCGCACGGCCGCATAGAGCGCGTCGTCATAGCCGTAATAGCGGTCGGCGAAGAAGATATGGCCGCTCATCTCGCCCGCCAGCGGCGCGCCCGTTTCCGCCATCTTCGACTTGATCAGCGAATGGCCGGTACGCCACATCAGCGGCTGGCCGCCCGCCTTGGCGATCTCGTCGAACAGAACCTGGCTCGCCTTGACGTCGGCGATGATGGTCGAGCCCGGCCGGTCGGCCAGCACGTCGCGCGCCAGCAGCACCATGAGCTGGTCGCCCCAGAGGATGCGGGCCTTCTCGTCGACCACGCCGATCCGGTCGCCGTCGCCGTCGAAGGCGATGCCGAGATCGGCCTTGGTCTCGAGCACCTTGGCCTGGAGCTGCTTCAGGTTGTCGGGGACCGTCGGATCGGGATGATGGGCCGGGAAGGTGCCGTCGATCCGCTCGTTGAGCAGGATATGCCGGCCCGGCAACGCCGCCGTCAGGCGGCGCATCGCCTCGGCCGCCGAGCCATTGCCGGCGTCCCAGCAGACGGTGAGCTCGCGATCGCCGCGGAAATCCTTGGTCAGCCGCTCGACATAGCGGTCGAGCAGCGGCCGCTCCACGCTTCTGCCCTTGGCCCCGCGCGAGCGGTAGGCGCCGGCCTCCGCGATCTTGCCCAGGTCGCGGATCTGCGTGCCGTGGAAGGCCTCGCGGCCTTTCATCATCTTGAAGCCGTTATAGTCGGCCGGGTTGTGCGAGCCTGTGACCATGATGCCGCCCCCGGCCTGGAGCACGGTGGTGGCGAAATAGAGCATCGGCGTCGGCCCGATCCCGACGCGCCAGACCTCGAGCCCGCAAGCCTCGAGCCCTTCGGCCAGGGCATCGGCGAGCTCGGGCGAGCTCAGCCTTCCATCCTGGCCGAGGCAGACATTCTCGGCACCCGCCTCCACGAGGGTCGTGCCGAAGGCGCGGCCGACCGCACGGGCATCGGCCGCGGAGAGCGTCTTGCCGACGATTCCGCGGATGTCGTATTCGCGCAGGACGGTCGGATCGAAGCGATGGGAATCGGTCATGCCAGGTCTCTGGACAGCTCGAAGAAGGAAGCGGCGTTAAAACGGGGATCGGCTCATGCCGGTTCCGTGGGATGGCCGTTGGGCCGCCCGATGCTGGTGTAGGTCAGGCCCGCGCCGCGCATTTCGGCCGGATTATAGACGTTCCTCAGATCGACCACGACGGGCTTGCCCAGGATCGCCTTGATGCGGCGGGGATCGAGCGCCCGGAACTCGTTCCATTCCGTCAGCAGCAGCAGGCAATCGGCGCCGGCCATGGCCTCCTCGGCGGAGCCGCAATATTCCACCTCGGGCATCAGCTTGCGCGCCTCGTTCATGCCTTCGGGGTCGAAGGCCCTGACCTTGGCCCCCTGCTCCAGGAGCCGCGGCAGGATCATGAGGCTCGGGCTGTCGCGCATATCGTCGGTGTTGGGCTTGAAGGTGAGGCCCAGCACGGCGATGGCCTTGCCCCGGACATTGCCGCCGCAGGCCGAGAGCACGCGCCCCACCATCGCGGCCTTTCGCGCGTCATTCGAGGCGACCACCGTCTCGATGATCCGCAACGGCGCGTCGGCCTCCTGCGCCGTGCGCACGAGGGCCAAGGTGTCCTTCGGGAAGCAGGAGCCGCCATAGCCGGGGCCGGGATGCAGGAACTTGCGGCCGATGCGGCCGTCGAGCCCGATGCCGCGCGCCACGTCATGCACGTCGGCGCCGACCTTCTCGCAGAGATCGGCGATCTCGTTGATGAAGGTGATCTTGGTCGCGAGGAAGCTGTTGGCGGCGTATTTGATCAGCTCCGAGGTCTCGAGCCCGGTGAAGACCATCGGCGTCTCGATCAGGTAGAGCGGCCGGTAGAGCCGGCGCATGACGGCGCGCGCGCGTTCCGTCTCCGCGCCGATCACGATCCGGTCGGGCCGCATGAAATCGTTGATCGCCGAGCCTTCGCGCAGGAACTCCGGATTGGACACCACGTCGAACTCGGCGTCGGGGCGGATATCGCGGATGATCTCGGACACCCGCCGTCCGGTGCCGACCGGCACGGTCGATTTGGTGACGATCACGGTATAGCCGTCGAGCGACGCCGCGATCTCGCGCGCCGCCTGGAAGACGTAGCTCATGTCCGCATGACCGTCGCCGCGCCGCGAGGGCGTGCCGACCGCGATGAAGACGGCCTCGGCGCCAACCATGGCCGAGGCCAGGTCGGTCGAGAAGGTCAGCCGGCCGGCCTTGCCGTTGTCGCGCACCAGATCCTCGAGACCCGGCTCGTAGATGGGGATGCGGCCCTCGGTCAGCTCGCGGATGCGGTTCGCATCCTTGTCGACGCAGGCGACCTCGACGCCGAACTCCGAGAAGCAGGCACCGGACACCAGGCCGACATAGCCGGCACCGATCATGACGACCTTCATGCGAGAGATTCCCCTTCGCTGGCGCGCATGCGCATACGGATGAAATCGACGAGGATTATCAGCTCAAGTTCTGGGCCAGCCGGCGCAGCATCTCGCGCGTGGCCTTGCCGACCGTCTCATGCTCCAGCGCATAGGCCAGCGTCGCCTCGACGAAACCGGCCTTGTCGCCGCAATCGAATCGCGTGCCCTCGAACCGGTAGCCGTGGAACGGCGTCTTGCCGATCATCTTGGCCATGGCATCGGTGAGCTGAATCTCGTTGCCGGCGCCGCGCTCATGGCGTGCCAGGAACCCGAACAGCTCGGGCTGCAGGATGTAGCGGCCGATGACCGCGAGCGTCGAGGGCGCCGCCGACGGCGCCGGCTTCTCGACCAGCCCCTGCACCTCCACGAGCCGGCCCTTGGTGGCACCCGGCTTCACCACCCCGTATTTGTCGGTCTGGGACGGCGCCACATCCATCACGGCGATGATGTTGCCGCCGACCTCGGCCTGGGCCTCGACCATCTGCTTGAGGCAGGGCGTCGCCGCCTTCACCAGATCGTCGGCCAGGAGCACGGCCACCGGCTCGTCCTGGATCATGTGGCGGGCGCACCAGACGGCATGGCCCAGCCCCAGCGGCTCCTGCTGGCGCACATAGGCCACCTGGCCGGGCTGCAGCCGCATCTCCTCGAGGAGCGCCAGCTCCTTCTTTTTGGCCCGCTCGGTCAGGGTCGCCTGCAGCTCGAAGGAGAGATCGAAATGATCCTCGATCGCGCTCTTGCCACGGCTGGTGACGAAGATGAACTGCTCGATGCCGGCCGCCTTGGCCTCCTCCACCGCATACTGGATCAGCGGCTTGTCGACGACCGGCAGCATCTCCTTGGGCATCGCCTTGGTGGCCGGCAAAAACCGGACCCCGAGCCCGCCAACGGGAAAAATGGCCTTACGAACTCTTTGTTTTGACATTGTTTTTCCTGAATCACCGGCAGCCCGGCAACGCCGGTCTTTGTGCCATGCAGCATCCAGGGATGCAACCGGAGGGGTCCCCGGGGCCGCTATTTCTCACAATCCGTGAGATTAAAAGGGCCTGGAGGTGAAAAGGATATGAAGCTCCGGGTCAGGTGCCGAGCAAGATGTCGCGGGCGCGGTTCACCCGGGCCGCCAGATAGTCGGAGCCGCCCTGGTCGGGATGCAGCTTCTTCATCAGGCGATGATGCGCGTCGCGGATCTCGGACTCCTTGGCGCCCGGCTTGAGGCCCAGCACCTCGTAAGCCTCCTCGCGCGTCATGGCTCCGCTGCCGCCGCCGCTCCCTGTCCCGGCGCCCGCAGCGGCGCCTTCCGGTCCGGCCTGCCCGGCGCCGCGCCAATCGGGCCCCTGGGTGCGGTCGAGGAAGGCCTCGAGGACCGAGACGGAATCGGGATCGCCGGCCACCTCGCGCCGCAGCTCGACGAGCTCGTCGCGCAGCAGCTCGCTCAGGCGCCGACCCGCGAACCTCGTCTTCTTGATCCAGCCATCGAGCCGACCCGAGCCGTGATCGAGGCTCATGGCGAAGAAGGCGGTCTCGACATCGGAGCGCCCGCTGCCGCTGGGGCGCCGCGCCTCCCATCCGCCCCCGCTGCCCGTGGCGGCTCGCCGGCGCAGCCAGAGCAGCAGGAACGGCACGACGATGGGGAGTGCCACGGCGATGATGCCGGCCCGGCCGGCGATGACGAGATAGGCGACGCCGGCCACCACGAAAGCGATCGCGAAACCCTTGAACAGCCGCGCCAGCAGGGCGGCGTCGACGCTGGCCGCCGATTTGATCAGCAGCAACAGCATCGCCAGCAGGACCACGCCCAGAAAGAAATATGCGATCATCGATTTCCGATCGTCCCCGGGCCCCCGCGGCTCAACGATTCAGTTGACGCGTGAGCAGGAGCGCGGCGCCGCGTTCGCGCCGCGAATGATCCTCGAGCGCCGCGCGGCCGCCGGTCGCGAAGACGGCGACCGCCCGCAGCAGGTCGCGCAAGGCATCGGCGCTGTGGGCGTCGAAGGGGCAATAGGCGCCGCCGGAGAGCGTCGCCATCTGCCGGAAGGTCTCGGCCGCCACCGGCTCGCCGCGTTCGTGGAACATGAAGAGCGGCACGCCCAGCAAGCCGAGTTCGCCCGCCTGGTGGCAGAGCGCGTCGCCATCCTCTTCCATGGCATCGCCGATGAAGACGACGGCGTTGATGCGTTTCGCCTTGGTCTCGACGAGGGCGTGGCGCAGCAGCTTGGCGATCTGGGTCTTGCCGCCGAGGCAGGCGACGACGCCCATCAGCCGTTGCAGGGTGGCGCCGTCCGACAGCCAGGGCGTGGCCTTGAATTCGCCGAAGCCCCGGTAATAGGCGAGCTGGATGTCGAGCCCGCCGAGGCCCGCTGCGGCGGTGAACATCTCCGCCTGGATATGGCAGGCCCGGTCCCAGGTCGGCTGGCGGCTCGCCGTCGCATCCATGCCGAACAGGAGCCGGCCCCGGACGCCGTCCTTGCGCGGCGACGGCACGGCTGCGAGCTTGGCCAGGAACGCGGCCACGTCCTGCCCCGAGGCGTTGGTCGGCTTGTCCGTCGGCAGCTTGTCTCGAGACGACGCCATGGCGGTACCGCCTCACCAGGAAAGAGCCTGCTTACCCCGCGGAACCGCCCCTTCGGCGGGCGGTTCTCCCCTTCAAGAATTGGGGACAGGGACCGGTTCTGTCCAGCGTCTCTCCACCGGAGCGCCCTCTTCCGGCTTGGGCAGGCCGATCGCGTCGAGAAGGCCGCGCAATTCCTGGCGCGCCGCCACATGGGAGAGCGTCAGGCTGGTGCCGGCATCGGCCAGGTCGAGCAGGGTCAGTCCGCGGGGGAACAGCTCGCGGAACACCACGCGCTCGCTGAAGCCCGGCGCCAGGCGGAAGCCGATCCGGCGCGCCAGCTCCTCGACCAGCTTGCCGATGCGCCGCTTGTTGCGGGCATCGAGGCTGGCCAGGCGGTTGCGCATGACGATCCAGTCGATGGAGCCGCCATCGGCGAGCGCGCGGCGCTTCTTCTGCTCCCAGACCATCTCCGCATAGGTGCTGGGGCCGCGGATCTTCTGACCCTGGCCGTCGACGCGCGCCAGGAGATCGAGATCGAGGAAGCTGTCATTGAGCGGCGTCACCAGCGTGTCGGCGCGGGCATGGCCGAGCCGCGACAGATTGCTGTCGCTGCCGGGCGTGTCGATCACGATGAAATCGCAATCGGCCATCTGGGCCATGACGGCGTCGAAGCGCTGCTTCTCCTCCTCGCGCGCGGCCGCGACGGAATCGAGCGCGGACTGTTCCAGCCGCACATGCCGCGGCGCCGGCAGGTCGAGCCCGTTCTCGGCCCGGTTGGCGATGAAGCGGCTGAGGCTGCCCTGGCGCGCATCGAGATCGAGGCTGCCGACCTTGTAGCCCTCGCGCAGCAGCGCCACGATCAGATGCATCGCCGTGGTGGATTTGCCCGAGCCGCCCTTCTCGTTGCCCAGCACCACCACATGCGGGCGCCGGAAGCGCCGGCCGGCCGTTCCTTGCGGTCCTCCGACGATGATCATGCCGCGCGGACCCAGACCGCGGTGTCGTGGAAGCAGGCGCCGCCCCGCGGCGGGCCCGGATCGGCGCCGATCAGCGCGTTGATCCCCTGCCCCTCCTCGAAGGCGCCGTTGGGCCAGATGCCCTCGACGATCACCACGCCGGGCTGCAGGCCGTCGAACGGCCTGGCGTGGACCACGACCGAGCCGCGCCGGTTGCCGAGCCGGACGCGGTCTCCCTCCTTCAGCGCCAGCCGCTCGCAATCGACCGGATGCAGCAACGCGGTGGGGCGCTGCTCGCGCTGCCGGGAGCCGGGCGTCTCGGTGAAGGTGGAATTGAGGAAGGTCCGGGCAGGTGCCGCCACCAGCCGGAACGGATGTTCCGCGGTGGCCTCTTCGATCATCTGCGGATGATCGGGAAGCTCGGGCATGCCCTGGTGCCACGGCCCCATGCCCTTCCAGTCGGGCTTGAAGCGGAACCGTCCACCGGGCTGGGGGAAGCCGGTGAGGAAGTGAGCGTCCTCGAACGGCAGCGCGCAATCATGCCAGCGCCCGGCATAAAGCGCGTCGGCCGAGGGCTTGCCGGACGCCTTCAGCATCTGGTCGATCAGCTCCCACTCGCTCAGGGCGAAGCCCGGATGCTCGGCACCGACCCGCTTGGCCAGCTCGCAGATGACATAGTGGTTGGGCTTCGCCTCGGCCAGCGGCTCGACGATCTTGCGCGCGATCTGCAGATAGGTGTGGCCGCCGGCGAGATAGATGTCGTCATGCTCGAGGAAGGTGGTCGCCGGCAGCACGATATCGGCCATGGCCGCCGTTTCGGTCATGAACTGCTCATGCACGCAGACGAAGAGATCGTCGCGCAGGAAGCCCTGGCGCACCTTGAGCCCCTCGGGGCAGACCACCATCGGGTTGGTGTTCTGGATCAGCATCGCCGTGATCGGCGGCCCCTCGCCCAGGTCCCGCTTGTCGCCCGTCAGCACCGGGCCGATGCGCGACTGGTCGAGGATGCGCACCTTGGGATCGCGGCGATCCAGTCCCTCGATCATCGTCTTGTCGAGGCCGTAGAAGCCCGCGTTCGAGTAGAGCGCGCCGCCGCCCTTGTATCGCCAGGCGCCGGTGATGGCCGGCAGGCAGCTCACCGCATGCATGTTGGCCGCGCCGTTGCGCGAGCGCGAGAAGCCGTAGCCCAGGCGGATGAAGCTGCGCTGCGTGCGGCCATAGAGCTCGGCGAAGGCGCGAATCTCGTCGGCGGGCACGCCGGTGATGGCGGCAGCCCATTCCGGCGAGCGCGCCTTGACATGGGTCTCGAGCTCCGCCGGGCAGTCGGTATAGCGCGCCATATAATCGCGATCGACCAAACCCTGGCGGAACAGCTCATGCATCACGGCGCAGGCGAGCGCGCCATCGGTGCCGGGGCGCGGCATCAGATGGATGTCGGCCACCTGGGCCGTGGGCGTGCGATAGGGATCCACCACCACCAGCTTGGCGCCGCGTTCCTTGCGGGCGCGGGTGATGTGGGTCATCACATTGACCTGGGTCGAGACCGGATTGCCGCCCCAGACCACGACCAGGTCGGATTCCGCGATCTCGCGCGCATCGACGCCGCGCTTCTCGCCGACGCCCGCCACCCAGCCCGTGTCGGAGAGCATGACGCAGATGGTCGAGAGCTGACCCGAATAGCGCTTCGTGTGGCGCAGGCGCTGGATCCCGTCACGCTGCACCAGCCCCATCGTGCCGGCATAGAAATAGGGCCAGACCGCCTCGGGGCCATGGCGGCGCTCGGCCTCGAGGAACTTCTCGGCGACCCGGTCCAGCGCCTCGGACCAGGAGATCGGCGCGAAAGCCGAGCGTCCCTCGCCCTTGGCCCCCGTCCGCAGCAGCGGCTGGGTCAGGCGGTCGGGATGATTATGGCGTTCCGCATAGCGGGCGACCTTCGAGCAGACCACGCCCGCGGTGTAGCTCTGACCCGCGGCGCCGCGCACCCGGCCGATCTTGTGATGGTCGAGGCGCTCGACCTCGAGCGCGCAGGTCGACGGGCAGTCGTGGGGACAGACCGAGGGAAGAAGATCGAGGGGCATGATTCGGCCAATCTAGGCTGGCGCGGCGGATTTGTCATGGCCGGCGCGGGCTCGCTGTATATCCAATGAAATCAACTGCGTCACGATTCTCTTCGGCAGCGCGAAAGAGCGGCTTTCCCCCATCTGGGCGGTCTCGACCCCCTCGCTTTGACACAGGCCTTCGGGCATTCTCTCGCGAAAGCTTTGACCGCCCGGCCAACATGCGCAGGGGCATGGTTGGCGGCGTGAGTTTCGGGGGCGGGAATCATCATGAGCAGCAGTGCGACGGCGGGACCGGTGGGGCTGCGCCACCAGCCGGGCCGCGGCATCCTCTATATGGCGAGCGCGGTCTTCTGCCTGACGCTGCTCGATGCCGGCGTGAAGTGGCTGACCGACGATTACAGCCCCTTCCAGATCGCCTTCCTGCGCTACGTAGTGGGGATCGTCTTCGCGATCGGCATCTCGACCCGCGCGGGCGGGATCGGCACGCTGAAGACGCTGCGGCCGGGCGGCCATGCCCTGCGCTCGCTCTTCAATATCGGCACGATGCTGACCTTCTACTACGCGCTGGGGATGCTGCCGCTCGCCGACACCATGGCGATCACCTATGCCGGACCCCTGTTCATGACCCTGCTGTCGGTGGTGCTGCTGCGCGAGAAGGTCGGGCCGCGGCGCTGGGCCGCGGTCATGATCGGCTTCGTCGGCGTGCTGGTGATCCTCCAGCCCTCGGGCACCGGCTTCAACTGGGCGGCGGTGCTGGCCCTCAGCTCGGCCTTCCTCTATGCGCTGACGCTCATCACCTCGCGCCAGCTCAGCGCGACCGAGCCCAGCCACACGATCCTCTTCTACTACTCGGTCGGCGTCCTGATCGTCACCGGCGCCACCATGCCCTGGCTCTGGGTGACTCCGACCTGGAACGATCTCTGGGTCTTCCTCCTGGTCGGCGTCACGGGCAGCGTCGGGCAGTTCTTCCTCAACCAGGCCTTCCGCTACAGCGAAGTCTCGCTGGTGGCCCCGATCGACTATACGGGACTGGTCTGGGCCACGCTGTTCGGCTGGGCGCTGTGGAACCAGCTGCCGAGCCTCACCGTGATCGCGGGCTCCCTCATCGTCGTCGGCAGCACGCTCTATATCGTCAACCGCGAACGCAAGCGGCGCGCCTCGCAGGGCCAGCCGGCATGAATGCCGGCAGCAAGGGCCCGGTCGGGCATGACGGCCTCGCCAACGCCCCCTTGCGCGGCGTGCTGCTGATGGTCGCGACCGTGGCCGCCTTCTCGGCCCAGGACGCGTCGCTGAAATGGCTCAGCGCCGGCTACAGCTTCTGGCAGATCATGTTCTTCGGCCGCGCGCTCGCCGTGCCGCTGGCGCTGGCTCTCGCGATGCGCAGCGGCGGCCTCCGCCAGATCAAGAGCCGCCGGATCCTGGGACATGGCACGCGCGCGATCCTGATGATCGTGACCATGCTCTGCTTCGTCTATGCGCTGAAGCATCTGCCGATCGCCGACACGATCGCGATCGGCTTCGCCGCCCCCCTCTTCATGACGGCGCTCTCGGTCATCCTGCTCAAGGAGAAGGTGGGTCCCCGCCGCTGGGCCGCGGTCCTCATCGGCTTCGGCGGCGTCACCATCATTCTGCAGCCCTCGGGCGCGGGGTTCGGCCTCGCCGCCCTGTCGGCTCTCGGTTCCGCGCTCACCTACGCGCTCCTCTTCATCACCTCGCGCAAGCTGACCGCGACCGAGAGCGGGCCCTGCCTGATCTTCTGGAACTCCTTCGCCATGCTGGTCTGCGCCGGGATCGGCATGCTGTGGGATTTCCGGCTGCCGACGGATATCGATATCTGGGTCTTCGTGGCCACCGCCATCTTCGGCGCGCTGGGCCAGTTGCTGATGACCGAGGCCTTCCGCTATGGCGAGGTCTCGCTGCTGGCGCCGATCGAATACAGCGCGCTGATCTGGGCGACGCTCTATGGCTGGCTGATCTGGAGCGAGCTGCCTTCGTTGACCGTCATCGCGGGCGCGGCGATCATCATCGCCAGCAGCGGCTATATCCTGCATCGGGAGACGCGTGTGAAGAAGGCGGCGGCCCTCCCCGTGCCGGTCGCCGGCGCGGGACCGATCGACAGCTGAGACGAAATCTCGAGCCCGGATGAGCGAAACGATCGATTGCGTGGTGGTGGGAGCGGGCGTGATCGGCCTGGCGATCGCGGCGCGGCTCGCCCGTGCCGGCCAGGAGGTCATCCTGCTCGAATCGGCCGAGGCGATCGGCACCGGCATCAGCTCGCGCAACAGCGAGGTGATCCATGCGGGACTCTATTACAAGCCCGGCAGCCTGAAGGCCCGCCTCTGCGTTACAGGGAAGGACCGGCTCTACGCGTTCTGCGCGGCTCATGGCGTCGCGCACCAGCGTATCGGCAAGCTGATCGTCGCGACGGGACCCTCCGAGATCGCCGAGCTCGAGGCCATCGCCCGCAAGGCCGAGGCCAACGGCGTTCACGATCTCGAATGGATGGAGCCGGACGCGGTGCGGCGGCTCGAACCCGAGATCGCCTGTGTCGCGGCCCTCCACTCGCCCTCGACCGGGATCGTCGACGCCCATGGGCTGATGCTGGCGCTCCAGGGCGAAGCCGAGGCGGCCGGTGCCATGATCGCCCTGCACGCGCCGGCGGAGGCCGGCACCATCGAGGATCGAGGCTTCCGGCTCCAGGTCGGCGGCGCGCAGCCGATGGAACTGCGCTGCCGGCGTCTGGTCAATGCGGCGGGACTGGGCGCGCAATCCCTGGCGCGGGCGCTCGGCGGGCTCGATCCCGCGCTGGTGCCGCCGCTCCATTACTGCAAAGGAAACTATTTCAGCCTGGCCGGCAAGACGCCGTTCCGCCATCTCGTCTATCCGGCGCCGGACGATGCCTGGCTCGGCGTTCATCTGACGCTCGATCTGGCCGGCCGCGCCCGCTTCGGCCCGGATGTGGAATGGATCGAGCGGCCCGACTACACGGTCGATCCGAACCGCGCCGGCGCCTTCTACGAGTCCGTCCGCCGCTACTGGCCCCGCCTGCCGGACGACGCGCTCCTGCCCGCCTATTGCGGCGTGCGGCCGAAGCTGGTGCCGGCCGGCATCCCGTCACCCGATTGGATGATCCAGGGCCGGTCCGTGCATGGCGTGCCGGGCCTGGTCAATCTCTTCGGCATCGAATCGCCGGGCCTGACCTCATCGCTCGCGATCGCGGAGGAAGCGACGCGGTTGCTGGACTGACGACCGCTCCTGATTGCGCTCCCGCCGCCGGCTGCTATGCTCCGCCGAACCGACGACCCAGGGTGTGCAAAGAGCGCCCGGAGCACGCAATGCCGAGATTGACCGGATCGGAGTGCCGATGAGGGGTAAGCGGGCATTCGTCACGGGCGGCGGCGGCTTCATCGGCAGCCATCTGGTGGAACGGCTGGTGACCGAGGGCGCCGAGGTCACGGCCCTGCTCCACTACAACGCGGAACGCAGCATCGCGAATCTCCGGCATTTGCCGGCACCGCTGGCGCGGGAGCCGCGGCTGGTCTTCGGCGATATCGGCGATGCCGAGTTCCTCGCCAAGGCAATCGAGGGCAGCGACCTGGTGTTCCATCTCGCGGCGCTGATCGCCATTCCCTATTCCTATCGGGCGCCCCGCTCCTATCTCACGACCAATGCCGGCGGCACCCTCAACCTGCTCGAAGCCGCCCGTCGCGGTTCGGTCGGCCGCCTGATCCATGTCAGCACCTCTGAAGTCTATGGCAGCGCGCTCACGGTGCCGATCGACGAATCCCACCCGCTGCAGGCCCAGTCGCCCTACGCCGCCTCGAAGATCGCCGCCGACAAGTTCGTCGAGGCTTACCACCGTGCTTTCGGCGTCCCCGTGGTGACGGTACGTCCCTTCAACACCTATGGGCCGCGGCAATCCACCCGCGCCTTCATTCCGACCGTCATCACCCAGGCGCTGGCCGGCCCGACCGTCAAGCTCGGCGCGACCGCGCCGGTGCGCGACCTGACCTTCGTGACCGATACCGTCGCCGGCTTTCTCGCCGCCGCCGGGGCCGAAGGCATCGAGGGGCGGACCTTCAATCTGGGAACGGGCGCCGGCCACGGCATCGGCGACGTCGCCAGGACGATCCTGACGCTCATGTCCAGCGGCGCGGAGATCGTTCTCGACGCCGAGCGGCTCCGGCCGGACCGGAGCGAGGTCGATCGGCTGATTTCCGACAACCGCGCCATCTGCGATGCGACCGGATGGCGGCCAGCGATATCCCTGGAGGAAGGGCTGCGTCAAACCATCGCCTTCTTCCGCAACCAGCCGGCTTCGCCGGCACCGGACTCCTATGCCGTCTGACCAGCCCCGCGCCCAGGCCGTCGTGATGGCCGGCGGCAAGGGATCCCGCCTCTACCCCTACAGCGCCGTCCTGCCGAAGCCGCTGATGCCGCTCGGCGGCATGCCCGTGCTCGAGCTGCTGCTGCGTCAGTTCCGGCATCATCAGATCCGCGACATCGTCCTGGCCACCAATCACCTGAGCCATCTGATCCAGTCTTTCTTCGGGGACGGGCTGGGGCTGGATCTGCGCATCAGCTACAGCCGCGAGGACCGGCCGCTGGGCACCTGCGGCCCCATTGCCGCCGTTCTCGACCGGATGACGGAGAATTTCCTGGTCTCGAATGGCGACCTCCTGACCAACATCGATGTCGGCCGCCTTCTCGCCTTCCACAATGCCAACGGCGCCGATGCCACCGTCGCCACCTTCCGCCGCGACATGAAGCTGGAATTCGGCGTCCTCGATGTCGCGCCGGACAAGCGCGTGATCGAATACCGGGAGAAGCCGGAACATTCGTACAATGTCAGCATGGGCCTTTACGTCCTGCGACGGGAGGCGGTTCGGAACTACATCCCCGCGGAGACCCATATGGACATGCCCGCGCTCCTCAACCGGCTGATCGAGGTGGGACGTCCGGTTCTCAGCTTCCAGGAGGAATGCCTCTGGCTGGATATCGGCAGCCCCGACGACTACGCCAAGGCGCAGGCCATCATGGAGAGCAAGCCGTCCACCTTCCTGCCGCCGGATCGACCGCGCTCCTGACCGCGACCGCGTTCGCCTATCGATGGTCGTTCCGGTAGGCGGCAACGGTCCGGCGCAACCCCTCCTCCAGCGTCGTGCTGGCACGCCAGTCGAGACGAACAGCCGCCAGGTCGGCGTTGGCGATCACCGCTTCGCCCGCGGATTCATGGCCGCGGATTCGTCCGGCATCGCTCAGAATCGCGGCCCGCGAGCCGATCTGATCCAGGATCGTCTGGGCCAGAGCGCCCACCGTGACGCCGCGGCCGGAGCCGATATTGAACGTGCCGCCGACGGCCGCAGGCGATGCCAAGGCGCGGACGATGGCGTCGGCGACGTCCGCCACGAAGGTCAGATCGCGCGTGATGTCGACCCGGCCGAGACGAAGATCGCCGCCTTCCAGCGCCTGCGTCACGATCGTGGGGATCAGGGCCGCGCGCGACTGGCCGGGGCCATAGATGTTGAAGGGGCGCAGAATCACGGTCGCCAGGCCATAGGCGCGCTGATGGCAGCGCACCAGCATCTCGGCCGCCGCCTTCGAGCCTGCGTAGGGTGTCGCCGGCTCGAGGGGGTGATCCTCGGCAATCGCCCCGCCGCGCGGCGGTCCATAGACCTGCGAGGAGCTGACATAGACCAGCCGCTCCACGCCGCTGTTCCGGCACGCGTCCAGCAGATTGAATGTCCCCGCCACGTTGGTCCGGAAGAACGGCGCGGGATCGCGAAGCGAATCGGGAACGGACGCCAAGGCCGCCAGATGAACGACGGCGGCGACGCCTCGCACGGCTTCACGGACCGCGGCGGCATCGGCGATGTCACCGAGACGGATCTCGGTCTCCGCCTCGCTCTCGAACGAGAGCGGGGCCGTGCGCATGAAGCCGCGCAAGCGGGCGCCCTGCGCATGCAGGCGGGGAAACAGCGCCCGGCCGAGAAACCCGCTGGCACCCGTGACAAGGACGCGCTTGCCCGCGAGAGCCGATGCCCCGGCGGCGATCCCGTTCCCGCTCACGACGAGGTCTCCGTCCGCGACGCGATGCCGGAGAACGCGGCGACGGCGCTCCACCGCTCCAGGGTCTGCCGCTTCGCTTCCAGCCTCGCCCGCTCCTCGCTTGACGCCGCGGCGCCGTCCGACGGCGACTCCATCCATCGCCAGGCCCAGCCGTCGCGGTGCCGCAGAACGCGTCCCGTGCGGGCGAGGCGCAGCCACAAATCCTGCCAGGACAGCCGGTCGAGGGTGGTATCGAAGGCCCCGGTCCGGTCGAGCGCAGGGCGCGACAGAATGGCGATGCTTCTCGCATCCGGAACCTGTTCGCCCTCGGCCGCGCTCGCCGCCCTGTTCTCGCTCGCGCCATAGGGCCGACCGTCGATATGGAGCAGACGCATCGCGGCCCAGATCGCCACCGCATCGGGCTCGCCGCGCCGAAGCGTCGCCATCATCGATTCCAGGAGCCATCGGTCGAATCCATCGCCGGGCTCCAGGAAGCAGACATGAGGCGCTTGGCTTGCGGCCAGCCCTCGATTCCAGGCGGCGACGCGGCCCTGGGCGCTCTGACGCAGAATGCGAGCCTCGGGGAGTATCGCGCGGATGGCCCGGCGCACGGGGCGGCCCGGGCTGCTGCCATCGTCGACGACCAGGACTTCCACGCCGGGAAGGCTCGCACCCGACAAGGATACGAGCGTTCGGGCGGCTTCCGCGTCGGGCCGGGTCATCCAAAGGATGCAGGACAGAACGGGTGCCGATGCCTCGCCGCCGCGGGTCCGCCAGTTCCGTGCTGCGGGAATCGCAAGGGGCTGCTGAGCGAGAATCCTGGAATGCAGACCGGACAGATCGCCGTCGCTTTGCCGCGACCGGACGGGAGCGCCGGACCATATCGCCGCCATGAAATCCTGACGCGGCCGGGGCAAGGGAGCGCGGCGCAGGTTCTCGCGCAGGGTCAGGGCCGACTGGGGATATGTCTCCAGGAGCCGGCGCAGCGCCATCGCCGACCCGTCGATGTCCTCCGGATCGATGATCGGCGGAGCGATCGACGGGTGCCGCGCCGCGAGGAAGCCGGCAACGCCGGCATGTTTCGAGAGGAGGACGGGACAGCCGTTGGCGAGCGCCTCGATGGCGACATAGTTGAAGGCGTCGGTGCGCGAGGGAACGACCAGGAGCGAGCGGCCCCCATAGACCTGTTTTCGCACCTCCTCGTCCGGCAGCTGGCCCACATAATGGGCCTCGATATTCCGTTCTGCCGCCAGCGCCTCGATCCGGTGGGACCAGCGCTCTCCGTCGACCCACAGGTTGTCGGGACCCGCCAGGCGGCAACGCCCGTAGAGGCTGCGCGGCAGGCGGGCGGCGATCTCGACGAAAAGATCGGGCCCCTTGTTGCGGTCGAGGCGGCCGACATACCACAAATCGGGCGGCCCTTCGCCCGGAGGGTCGGCGGCAGGCAGCGGAAAATCCTCCAGCGCGTCATGCATGTCGACGGTCGCGATCGGCAGCTCCCGTTCCGCGTTCAGCCCGGCATGCAGATCCGAGATCGTATAGCGGATATCGGCAGCGGCCATGCTGCGCCGCTCGGCATCGGCATAGATCGCCGCATGCTTGCCGATGCCCTCGCTTTGATAGGCATTGCGCGTGCTGGTGCTGAGCCAGCCCAACAGCCCGATGCTGACCCGGCCGACGGCGATGCCGTAGGCCGCGAAGACCGGCCTTATCAAATGTGCCGCGGGAAAGAATGACGGAATTTCGACGATGTCGAAGCTCGATCCTTGCCAGGCCAGCGCGATCCGGCACAGGAGCGCCAGGTGATCGACGTCCAGCCATTCGAGCGCGAGCCTGGAAATGACGTCCCACACATCCGTGAACGAATCGAAGCCGAACGGCACGGCATTGGCGGGAAGGTGCCGCCGCATCGCGGCTTTGAGATCCGGACCGCGGGACGGGTAATGGAAATCCATCCGACGATGGCGCGATACGACGCGCCGATAGAAGGTCTGCCCGCCGCCAACCGCGCTGAAGAAATCGAAATCGAGGATCAGAACCCGCATCGGCGGCCATTCCCCATGGAGGAGTCCCGCGGCATGGCCGGCTCAGCGCCCGCCCTGCGCCACGATCTCCTCGATCATGCGGCTCCAGGACGGCGCGACCCAGCCGGTCGCCTGGCGAAAGCGGCCGCCGTCGAGACGCCGGTCGCAATAGGGCTCGGCCGCGGGATCGATTCGGGTGTCCAGCCCATAGGCGTCGCGCAGGCGGCAAAGCAGCTCATACTTGGAGAGCGGTTCCGCCGCGACATGCCACAACCCCTCGAGGCGGGGATGATCGCGGGCCAGGTCTGCGATCATCCCGGCCGCGGTGACGGTGCTGAGCCCCGTGAATCGCGCTTCGGTGAAGCCGGTGAGCGGCGACCGGGCATTGGCGAGAAACCATTCCACCAGGCCGCGTCGCCCCTGCAGCTCGCGTCCGATCAGCGACAAGCGAAGCGTGATGCAGCCCGGCCCGTCGATCTCGCCCAGAAGCTTCGACCGGCCATAGAGATCCGTGGCATCGGGAAAGTCCCTCTCGCGATAGCCGTCGGCGCCGCGATTGCCGCCGGCCGCTCCCGAAAAGACGCAGTCGGTGCTGATGTGAATGAGGCGAACGCCGGCATGACGGCAGAGAACCGCCAGGCGATGCGGCAATACGGCATTGACCAGGATCGCCGTCGCATCGGAATCCGGCTGCAGGCGCTGCTTGACGAGACCTGCGCAATTGACGACCAGCTCGGGCCGGGTGCGCGCAAAGACGGTTTCGAGCGTGCCGGGGCCGGTCAAATCGGTATCGGGCAGAACCGCGGCGACCGTCAGCCGGGACGGCCAGGTCGACAAGGCGCTCCTGATCGTCGCCGAAACCTCGTGCTCCGCCGCCAGCCGCGACGCCACCGCGTGGCCCAGCATCCCCATTCCGCCGAGGACCAGAACGCGCATGGCTCCCTCGTCAGGCCCGCCCCCAGGATGGACGAAGATATCCCGTCACGATCCGGGTCACGGTCTGGCTGACATTGGGCCTTCGATACTCGGCGGGCGCGGACCCGTCGACCGGGCCGTCGAGCGCCGCCTGCACCGCCCGCAGCATGTCTCCGGGTTCGGATCCCGCCAGAATGTTGGAGCCGGATTCCAGCGTCTCCGGACGCTCCGTCGTATCGCGCAGCGTCACATTGCGAAGACCGAGGATCGCACATTCCTCCTGCACCGTGCCGCTGTCGGTCAGGACACAGTGCGCGGCTTTCTCGAGGGCCACGAAATCGAAGAATCCGAACGGCTCGCAGGGCCGGATGCCGGCGCCGGGGGCGATTCCTCCGCCTTCCAGCCGGGAGCGAAGCCGGGGATGGGCGCTGAGGATGACCGGAAAGCCCGTCGTCGCGGCGATCCGCTCGAGACCCTCCATGAGCCGCGCCAACCGCACGGGCTCGTCGGTATTCTCGGCGCGATGCAGCGTGGCGAGCAGGAATTTCCCCGGCGAGAGATCCATCCTGTCGAGCGCGGTCGAGGCGGCGATGGCGGGCTCGAAATGCTGCAGCACCTCGAAGATCGGATTGCCGGTCACGTAGATGCGCTCCTCCGGCACCCCCTCGCGCGCCAGATTGCGCCGGCTGCGCTCGGTATAGGGCATGAGGACGTCGCTCACCTGGTCGATGAGGCGCCGATTGACCTCCTCGGGCACCCGGTCGTCATGGCAGCGGTTGCCGGCCTCCATATGAAACACCGGGATGCCCATCCGCTTGGCGACGATGGCCGACAGCGCGGAGTTGGTGTCGCCCAGCACGAGAAGCCGGTCCGGCCGTTCCTGCGCCAGCAATGTCTCGACCCGTTCGAGGATCAGGCCGGCCTGGCGGCCGAAGGAGCTGCTCTCGATGCCGAGACGATGATCGGGCGACCGCACCCCCAGCTCCGAGAAGAAGATGTCGGACAGCCGCGGATCGAAATTCTGTCCGGTATGCACCAGGCGATGATCGCAGAGCCGGTCCAGGCGCGGGATGATCAGCGACAGCCGGATGATCTCCGGCCGGGTGCCGAGAATCGTGACGATCTTCACGGCCGCACGCGGACCGACCCTGGCGCTCTCACGCCAGAATCTCCTCTTCCGATGACGCCGCTTCCGCCGGCATCAGCGATCGCCGCTCCAGCAGGGCGCGGATCTCGGCCGCCGGCATGAGGCTGTCCGCCGAGCTGTATTCGCCGGAGACCGCGGGCGCCTCGCGGGAATCGCGGCGCAGCTCCGGCAGAATGGGCGCGATGACGAAATAGTCTCCCCGCCGCACCGTCCGCAAACGCTCTTCCTCCGAGATCAGGATCTCGTGGATCTTTTCACCCGGTCGCATGCCGGTGATCTGAATCTCGATCGGCCGGTCGCCGATCATGACCTTGGCCAGATCGAGAATGCGGGCGGCCGGGACCCGGGGCACATAGATCTCGCCCGAGCGTCCCTCGCGCAGGGCGGCCGCGATCGTATCGACGGCATCGTCCAGGGTGAGCAGGAACCGCGTCGTGACGGGATCGGTCACCGTCACCGGGCCGCCCGTGCGGATCTGCTCGACAAAGAGAGGGACGACCGATCCGCGCGACGCCAGGACATTGCCGTACCTGACCATGACGAAACGGGTCTTGGGAACATCCAAGCCGGCGCGCATCAGGACGCGCTCCTGGATGGCCTTGGTCATGCCCATCACGTTCACCGGCTTGACCGCCTTGTCGGTCGAGACGCCGACGACCGTCTCGATAGGAAGGTGAAGGTCCCGGATGGCCCGGACGATGTTCTCCGCCCCACCGACATTGGTGCGGACGGCCTCCTCGGGAAAATACTCGCAGGTCGGAACCTGCTTCAGGGCCGCCGCATTGACGACGATGTCGATTTCCGCCATCGCCGCGGCCAGCGCATGCAGGTCCCTGATATCGCCGATCCGGAACTGCAAGCGATCGGCAAAGTTCCGGTAGATGACCTCGTCCGTCGGCGAACGCAAACGACGGTAATGGACGCGCAGGGCATGCTGCTTGGCTTCGTCGCGCGAGAACACCACGACGCGTTTCGGCAGCCCCAATTCGCCGGCCAGGAGACGCCGCAGCAGCACTTTGCCGAGCGACCCCGTCCCGCCGGTGATGAGCACCCGTTTGTCCTGGAAGATGGTCATGCGATCGGAAGCCTCTCCGATCTGCGGACTGCAACCATGCGCGGCTCGGTCTCGATTGCGGTTGTGCGGCCAAGCATCTTCGGACACATTAGCCCAGCATCGGACCGGTGTTAACGAGGTATCGGCGGACCGTAAGCGCCCCCCGGACCTTGCGAAACTTCCGGCCCGCTGACATCCAGGGTTGCGGCCGCCCCTCTCGACACCGGACAACGCAGAACACCCTCCGATCCTGTCATGGAATCGAGACACCCGCCGCCAAGGATCGTCGTCGATGGACGCGAAGGGGAAGAGGGCCGAGCACTGATGGTGCTCTCCGCCCTCTATCATTGCGCCGAGGCGCTGGTCGACCGCCCAATCCTCTTCGTCGATGTCGAGTCCGAGGCCGTCCAGATCGGCGTCGAGGCCCTCTGCTGGGATACCGGTCTCCAAGCCACGACCTTGCCACCGCGGCAGCCGCTGTCGCTGGATCGGACCTGCCTGTTCGCCGCCATCCTGCGTCGGGGCGTCGCCGGGCCACGGCTCCATGCGGCCCGGCAGGCAGGGGCGACGACGCTGATCGCCGTCCAGTTCCCGTCCTCGTATGCAGATGCAGGCGTTCTCGATCTCGTCCCGGCCGCTCACGATCCCTGCCGATTCGCGGACCGCCTGGTTGCGGCGCTCGCCCAGGCGAAGATCCTGTGACGGAGGCGCGGGCATGGCCGGCGTAACCTCCCCTGTCGTCCTGGTCGTGGCCTTGCCCGACAGCGTCCATGCCCAGCGCTGGATGAAGATGATGCGCCGGCACGGTTTCCGACTGCTGCTGCTGCCGATCTATGCCGCCGCGGTCGACGATCCCGACGACTGCTGGCGGATCGTGGGCGATCGCGAAGCAGGCGAGACCTTGCTGCCGGGACAGATCGGAATCATCGACCTCGCGGCACTGCGCGCCCGCTCACGCCTGCCGGCGAAGGCGGCTCGGTTTCCGGCGAAGGAAGATTCGGTCAGCGTCATCCGCAACCTGATTCCCCCGACCGACGTCGTCGCCGCCATCCAGGAATTTTCCCCGGACCTGGTCCATTCCTTGGAGATCCAGCATGCAGGCTATCTGTGCCTGGCGGCCAAGCGATGGCTCGGCACCAGGTTTCCGCGATGGCTCCTGTCCAACTGGGGCAGCGATGTGTTCCTCTACCGGAAACTGCCTGACCATGCCGCGATTCTCAAGGAGATCGCCTGCAGCATCGACGCCTATCTGTCCGAATGCCGCCGCGACGTCAACATCGTCCGGGAGCTGGGCTATGCGGGGCCGATCCAGGATCCCCTGCCCGCGTCCGGTGGCATCGATTTCGCGTCGGTCCCCTCGCTCGATGCGCTCCCGCGGCCGTCCCGCCGGCGGATGATCCTGGTCAAGGGCTATCACAATTGGGCCGGTCGCGCGCTCCATGTGCTCTCGGCGATCCATCTCGCGGCGGCAGAGCTTCGGCATGTCCCGATCCGCGTCAACCTGGCCTCGACGGAGGTGAAGGCAATGATCCGGGACATCGCCGAGAACGACGGCCTCGATATCGAGGCCGCGCCCCATCTTGCGGACCATCGCGACGCCGTGGCGCGGCTGGGCCAGGCCCGCATCACGCTCGGTTTCGGCATCTCGGATGGCATCAGCACGACGCTCCTCGAGGCCATGGCCGTGGGCACCTTTCCGATTCAATCCGACACGTCCTGCGCCTGCGAGTGGATTCGCAACGGCGTCGACGGCATCATCCTGCCGGTTCACCAGACCCGGGATCTCGCGAGCGCGCTCGTGCGGGCCTCGAAAGATGACGCTCTGGTCGATAACGCGGCGGCCCGCAACCGCGGCGTCGTGGAGGCCCGCTGGAGCGCCGCCCGGAACGGACCGATCGTCGCCGAGTTCTACCGCGCGATTCTGGCCATGACGCACGCCACTGCCGGGCGCGGGGTCGCCCGACAATGACCGGGACCGTCCCCCTCGTCTCGATCGTCATTCCCGTCTTCAACGGTGCGAACTATCTGGGCCAGGCGATCACCAGCGCGCTGGCGCAGACCTGGCCGAACCTCGAAGTCATCGTCGTCGATGACGGCTCGACCGACGACAGTGCCACCCGGTCGGTGATCCAGTCGTTCGGCGATCGCATACGCGCCTTTCATCAGCCCAACGGCGGCGTCGCCGTCGCGCTCAACCGCGGCATCGCGGAGGCCGCCGGCGACTTCATCAGCTGGCTCAGCCATGACGACCTCTACGATCCACGGAAGGTCGAGATCCAGATGCAGCGCCTGTCGGCAGCGCCGGGCCCCTGCATCGTCTTCGGAGACTACGACATCGTCGATCGCCATGGCCGCTTCCTTCATCGCTGCGAGGTGGGCATCGGCTATGACGAGAATGTTTCGCTGTGGGCCATCCTGGAATCCCGGATCAATGGCTGTGCCCTGCTCCTGCCCCGGGAATGTTTCGACAAATGCGGGCTCTTCGACCCCGCCTTGCCGACCACCCAGGACTACGACCTCTGGTTCCGCATGGTCCGGCATTACCGCTTCGTGCACCAGGCCGGTCCCCTGGTTCGGCAGCGCAGCCATTCGGAGCAGGGATCGCTCTCGCCACGGCATGCCGACGAGGCAAGCCTGCTGTGGTGTCACATGCTCGATCGTCTCGATGCCGACGCCATGTCGGCCGCGGCGGGCACGCCGATCCGCTTCCTGCTGAGATTGCGCCGTGCGCTTCGCCGGACCGGCTACGAGGGAGCGAAGGCCCGGGTCGAGGCGATGCTCGATGCGGAGATCGCGCGGATTCCCGTGACGCTCGCCCTCGCCGTCACGCCGGCCCTCGATATCCACGCGGCCGCCGCCCAGGTCCGCCGGCAGGGAATCAGGAATCTGACCCTTGTCCTCCTGGACATCAGCGGAACGTCCGGCGATTCGCTGCTGCTGCGCGACCCCGACGCGGGCTTGATGGGGCCCGTGTACCGCCTGCCCCACCGTGTTCATCCGGCCCATCTTCTGTCCCTTGCCAGAACGCTGGCTGACGGCCGCTACTTCATCTGCCTGGGTCCCACGGGGGGAGAGGGAGCCGACGGGTTGCGCGCGGCCATCGAGAGCATGGAGAACGATCCGTCGCTCGGCTGCGTTCTCGACGGCCGGCCGGCCGGCACGGCCCCTTCGGCTTTCGGCCCCTTCGAAGGCGGTGTCGTCGGCGCCGCCGCCCTCGACGACGCGATTCGCGCCTGCGACGGCGAGGAGAAGCGACTCGCCCAGAGGCTGGCCTTGTCCGCCCGCATCGAGCTCATGTCGTCCGTCGCGACCGACGAGAAGCCGGAAGCGCCGGCCGGAACCGGGCAAGCCGAGGCCGGGCGCGATCGGGCAGACCGCTTTCCTGCCAAAGCCGAACTGGGGCGCAGTCTCCTGGCGAAAAGCACGCGATGGCTCGTCCTGCAAAGGGGGGTTGGAACCACGCTGCTGCAGGCGGCCGGCTTCCTCAGCCGCTATCTGCCTCATGAGCCGGCGCGGTTGCGGTTACGCCGCAGCGTGGAAGTCCTGTTTCGCGTCGCGACCTTCGTCGACGCCAACTGGTACTGGGCCCGCTATCCCGATGTCGCCGCCGCGAGGCTCGACCCCGTCGTTCACTATCTCCTGGCCGGCTGGCGCGAGAACCGCGACCCTTCGGCCGAGTTCAGCACCCGGGCCTATCTCGAAGCCCATCCCGATATGGCGAAGGGCCATGTCAACCCTCTGACGCACATGACCGTGTTCGCCAAGGAGCCTCCCGGCTCGTTCGGCAGGCCGGCGGCCTCTGGGCGCCACGGCCACAAGGGGGTGGAAAGCGTGGTCGAGACCGCCGGCGACCTGGAAGCCGCGATCGGCGCGCTCTCCGGGGATCACACGCCGGGACGACCCGGCCTGCTGCTGGTGCTGCACCCTTATGGCGGCGGGACGGCGCGCTACGCCAGCGTTCTGGGGACGTTTGCGTCGCGGTTCGTCAACGTGACCTACGCGCTGGGCGTCGAGGATCGCTATTTGATCCTGTCGCGAACGGCAGAGGGTACCGATCCCGTGAAGATCGATCTGTCGAGCCACCTTCCGCTCGCCGTGACGCTGCTGCGGCGGCTGGGGATGGCGCGGGTCGATATCCTGCATACCATTGGGATCGAGGGCAGGATCGACGAGCTGCTTCACGCGCTCGCCATCCCTTATGACGTCACCTTGCTCGACTACCACTTGCTGGCGACGCAGCCTCATCTTTGCGGCAGCGACGGCCACTTCATCGGCGACGACAAGCTGACATCCGGTAAAGCGCCGCTGCTGCGCCCGGAGCCGAGCCCCGTGCTCAGGGGGGCCGCCCGCATTCTCGCCTGCAGCCGCGATCTGGCCGGCCGCGCGGCACGCATCGCACCGGCCTTTCCGCCGCTTCCGGTCAAGCTTCCCGAGCCCCACGCGCCCGAACGTTTCCGGGTGTCGCCGCGCCCCTTCTCGCCCGACGACACGCTCCATGTATTGATGATGGGCATGATCGGTCCCGTGAAAGGACTCGACATCCTGGAAGAGGTCCTGCGGCTGATCCGATCGAGAGACCTGCCGATCTTCCTCCATCTGCTGGGCAAGGTCCCGATCGACTGGCCTCCCCCCTCGCTCCTCGATCGCCGGCTCCAGATTCATGGCCCCTACCGGGAGTCGGAGCTCACGACCTTGATCTGCCGCATCCGTCCGCATCTCGCCTGGTTTCCCTTCCAGGCGCCGGAAACACACAGTTTCGTGCTGACGGACGCCCTGCTGAACGGCCTCCCGATCCTGGCCAGCGATATCGGCGCCATCGGCGAGCGCCTGGAAGATCGGGACCATACTTGGCTGCTGCCCTGGCACACGTCGCCGGCGGACTGGGTCTCGTTTCTCGACAGGCTGCGCAGGGAGCGATTGACGCCGCCTGCCATCGGCAGCCGGGCGGACCGTCTGCCGCCTCTGGCCAGGCAATTCTACGAAACCGAGTATCTGCGACCACTCCTCGAGAGCCACGGCCGGTGACGAGCTTGCCGCGGCAGGCGACACCGCCGCGGCCATGCCCTCATGGCAGCCGCACGAGGCAGCGATGGATCGCGCCGGTCCGTGCCCGCTTTGCGGATGACGAGGCTTCGCCTCAGCGTTTGGGGCTCGAGCCCGGGTCACCCGGCACGCCATAGGCCGGCGCCGACCCCGGATCGACGGCGCGGGTCTGGTAGGCCTCCATCTGCGGCTCGTAAGCGTCCCAGAGCTGCCGCAGATGGGCGATCGGTGCGACATCGTCCCAGTCGACCCGAAGATCGACCAGCGGCCAGATCCGGTCGCGCACCACGATGAGCCCGCCCGAATGGACGGGGCCCAGCTCGCCGCCCGCGACGACCCCTTCCTCCAGCGCCCGCAGCAGCCGCTCGGCCAGATGGACCGCGCCGTTGGCCTCGAAGCTCCTGACCATCGCCTTGGGTACATTGGCGTTGCGCAACAGATTGCCGGCCGCGATGCAGTCTTGGCCCGGATGGATCGCGTGGGTCCCGAGCGTCTTGGCCCCGCCATGGAAGGCCGTCGCGCCGCGGCGGTCGATGGCGATCACCTGGCGATATTCCGCATGGGCGGACTCCGCCATCACCTTCTGCAGCGCGTCAGGGGCGCTGGCCCCCTTCTCCATCGCGTCGAGCGTGCGCGGTCCGATCGAAGGATCGGTGACGTTCTGGGTCGAGACCGCGCCGACGCCGGCCCGCGCCCAGGGGCAGCGGCTGGTGACCGCGATGCTGGAGGTGGTGATCGCCACCCCGAACATGCCGGTCCGCTCGCAGCGGCCGGCGATCGAGAATGTCATTTCCCCTTCGCCTTCTTCTTGGCCCGTCCGCCCTTGGCGGCCTTTTCTTCCCGCGCGGCGCGCTCTTCCGGGATCACGGCCTCGACATCGATCTCCATCACCCATTCCGGGCGGGCCAACCCCTGGACGATGAGGCCGGTCGAGCAAGGATAGATGCCCTTGAGCCACTTGCCTATCGTCCGGTAGACGGGCTCGCGATAGGCGCGGTCGGTGATGTAGATCGTGACCTTGCAGATATCCTCCATCCGGGCGCCCTGCTCCTCGAGGAGCACCTTCACGTTCTTCATGGCCTGCTCGGCCTGCGCCGCCGGATCGCCGACGCCGACCATGCGGCCCTTCAGGTCCTGGCCGACCTGCCCGCGCAGGAAAATGTGGTTGCCGGCGCGCACCGACATGCAGAGATCGTTGTCGAGCTTCTGCTCCGGATAGGTGTCGCGGGTGTTGAACTTGCGCTTGCGGATGTGGCTCATGCCGGTCCCCTGAAATGGATCGATCGTGACGAAGGCCGGGCGGAAGCGGCCGACCATGCGAATGCGCCCCGCCCTGTCGGCATCATCATGCCGGGAGAACGGGGGCGCGGTAAACGTGTTCGGTGGATTGCCGGCCTCAGGCTGGCTTCTTCTTGCCCTGTTCCATCACCCTGTCGGACAGGTCGGCCGCCTTGCGCACGAACTCGAGCGGCCCGTTCCAGCCGAAATTCATGTAGACCGCGTTCAGATGCGCAAAGGGCGGCGACTGCGCGAAGAGCTCGAAGGTCACGCGGTGGCCGGCATAGTCGGAATTGAGCAGGTCGCGCGCGAAGGCCAGGAGCTTGCGGCGGTCCTCGGCGACCCAGTACTCGTTGACGTTATAGAACTTGTCCATCCAGGCCTTGGTCTCGGGATGGTCGAAGGTCGCCGAGTCCGGCGTCACGCAGATCTGGCCGCCGCAGAGCTCGCGGGCGATATGCATCATCTCCGGCAGCTTCGAGCAGGCATGGACGCGGCCGGTATAGAGCAGCGACTGGTTGGGCATGAGAAGCCCGGCCGGGCTCTTCTCCGCCATCGCGATCGCCGCCGTCATATGCGCGTTGATGGTCTCGCGGTAGCAGGCGAGCAAGGCCAGCTTCTCGCGCACCGCCTGCTGCTGGTCGAGGCCGGTCTGGCGCACGTTGAAGAGCGCCGCGCCGATCATCATGTCGGCGACATAGAGCAGCCGCAACACGAAGGGGAAGGCGCTGTAGCGGTGGAGCGTGCCGCGGATGAAGGACGCCGCGCGCGTATGGCGGTAGAAGAGGACGTTCTCCCAGGGGATCAGGACGTTGTCGAAGATCAGCAGCGTGTCGACCTCGTCGAACTTGTTGGCGAGCGGGTAGTCGCGGGCCGGCGCGCGTCCGGCGAAGCCGGTGCGGCAGATATGCTTCAGCCCCGGCCGGTTCATCTCGCAGATGAAGCCCACCGCATAGTCCGAGAGCTTGTCGTCGCCCCAGTTGGCAATGGTCGGCTTGACGAAGGCCTGGTTGGCGTAGGCGGCCGCGGTCTCGTATTTGGCGCCGCGCACCACGATGCCGGCATCGGTCTCCTTGACCACATGCAGCAGCATGTCGGGATCCTGCTCCTGCGGGCGCTTGGAGCGGTCGCCCTTGGGATCGGTGTTGGCGGAGACATGGAAGGTGTCGGAGCGCAGCGCCTTCCAGATGTGATTCCTGATATTGTCGGCGAAGCGCGGATCGACCTCGCGCAGCACGTCCTGGCCGTCATAGAGCGACCACATCTCGCCGATGGTCTCGTCGCCGACGCGGACGACCACGCCGCCCAGATCCTTCATCACCGTGTCGACGGCGCGGCGCTTGGCCTGCCAGTCCTCCTGGGTGAAGGGCAGCTTGTAGCCGATGCAGTTGGTCTCGCGCGTTTCCTCGTCGGTATAGGTCATGACCGGCGCGAGCCTGCTGTCATGCGCCATGTCGTAGATGCGCGCCCGGGCATCGACGATCGGCTTGAAGGAGGGATGGCGCGTCACGTCCTTGACGCGATCGCCGTTGATCCAGACCGCGCGGTCGTCGCGCAACGATTCACGATACTGCTCGCCGGTCCTGATCATGCCGCCCCGTGGCTCCGTTGCCCTGCATGAAGCCTCGCCGCCCGAGGCCTTTGCGGATCGGATGCATTCTTGACCGGCGGCCTTCAAAGCAGAAATATTATTTTTCTAAGATTTGCATAGGGAATTCCTATGAACTTCACCTTGAAGCAGCTGCGCTATTTCGTGGCGGCGGCGGAGACCGGTTCGATCACGGCGGCGGCGCGCCGGCTGCACATCTCGCAGCCCTCGGTGTCGGCCGCGATCGCCGAGCTCGAGGACAGCCTCGGGCTCGACCTCTTCCTGCGCCATCATGCGCAGGGGCTGTCCCTGACCCCCGCCGGCCGTCGGCTCCAGACGGAAGCCGCGGACCTCCTGGCCCATGCCGAGGAGCTGCGCCAGGGTGCTCTCGATCTGAGCCAGCGCCCCGGCGGCGAGGTCGAGCTGGGCTGCTTCCAGACCTTCGCGCCGATGCGTGCGCCGGGCATGCTGCGCGCGCTCAAGAGCCGGTTCCCCGACATGACCGTGCGGGTGCGCGAGGAGCATCTGGCGGGACTGCTCGAAGGCCTGAGGCGCGGCCGTTTCGATCTCTGCCTGACCTACGATCTGGGGCTGGGGCCGGAATTCGCCTTCGAGACGCTGGCCGACGTGCCGCTCTATGTGATGCTGCCGGCGCGCCACCGGCTGGCCGGCCGCAAGACCGTATCGCTGGCGGACCTGGTCGAGGAACCGCTGGTGCTGCTCGACCTGCCGCAAAGCCGGGACCACTTCCTCTCCGTCATGAGGGGCCGCGGGCTCGAGCCCAGGATCGGGCATGAGACCAGCTCCTTCGAGATGGTGCGCGGCCTGGTCGCCAACGGCTTCGGCTACGCCCTCATGCATTCGCGCCCCGCGAGCGAGCGCTCGCTCGACGGGCAACGGCTGGCCTACCGGCCGGTGAAGGAACCGGTTCCGCCGCAGCGCCTGGGTCTGGCCCGGCTGGCCGGCGCCCGCCCGACCCGGGCCGTGCAGCGTTTCACCGAGTTCTGCCGCGAACATTTCGCGGGGCTGGGCTGAGGTCCGGACCCGGCTGCCGACCGGCCGCCGCGGCCGCTCGCGGCTCAGAATCTATTTCTTTCAATCAGTTATAGCCTCGCTGGCCAGCACGTAAATTTTCCTTCATCCTTGTCCCGGGTGGACCACAAAGGGGGAATCCGGGTTTCCGTTCGGAGGAAGGGACGGAAGCCCAGGCCGTACCGGCGACGAGAAACGAAGCGGAGTACCCGCCCCGTCATTCGCCCGGCCGGCCCGATCCAACAATCCCCCAGCGGCCTGCCCGGGCAAGGAAACCATATCCAAAGGGGGATATCAGTCATGGCTGAAGATGCGGGCGGCGTCCGATACGAAACCGTGGGCGCCGACTATTTCGAGAAGCGCGGCATGCGACGCTATGCGCGTGTCGGCTCGCTCTGGGCGCTGGGCGTGGGCGCCGTCATCTCGGGACATTTCTCGGGCTGGAATTTCGGCATCGGCGTGGGCGGCTGGGGCGGCCTGCTCTTCGCCGGCATCATCATCGGCATCATGTATGTCGGCCTCTGCTTCTGCCTGGCCGAGATGTCGCCAGCCCTGCCGCATACCGGCGCCGCCTACTCCTTCGCGCGCTCGGCGATGGGTCCCTGGGGCGGCTATGTCACCGGCCTCGCGGAGAACATCGAGTATGTGGTGACGCCCGCCGTCATCACCTTCTTCATCGGCTCCTATATGGGCGGCATCTGGGGCGGGATATTCGGGGCCGATAGCTGGCTCGCCTCCAACGGCGCGCAACCCGTCTGGTGGATCGTCTTCTACGCGGCGTTCCTGCTCCTCAACCTGCTGGGGGTCGAGCTCTCATTCCGGGTCTCCGTGATCGTCACCCTGCTGGCGCTGGCCGTGCTGGTGGTGTTCTGGATCAGCGCGATCCCGCATTTCGACTTCTCACGCTATGCGCTGAACATCGGCACCGACGAGAGCGGCGCCCTGGTCGAGCTGCCGGAAGGCGGCGGACCGCTGCTGCCCTTGGGCTGGCACGGCGTCTTCGCCGCCCTGCCCTTCGCCGTCTGGCTGTTCCTCGCGATCGAGCAATTGCCGCTCGCCGCCGAGGAGAGCCACGATCCGAAGAAGGACATGCCGAAGGGTCTGATGCTGGGCATCCTCACGCTCTGCATCTCGGCCACGCTCGTCACCTTCCTCAATCCGGGCATCCCGGTCGGCGACGGCACCCATTCGGGCGCCTTCTATCTCGGCACCTCCGCCGAGCCGATCCTGGACGGGTTCCGCGTGACCCTGCCGCAGCTCGCCAACATCCTGGCGCTGCTGGCCGTGGTGGGGCTGATCGCCAGCCTGCATACCATCATCTATGCCCAAGGCCGGCAGATCTATTCGCTCTCGCGGGCCGGCTACTTCCCGCGGGCGCTCTCGGTCACCCACGGCACGCACAAGGTGCCGCATGTGGCGCTGATCGTCGGCTCGCTGGTCGGGTTCCTGCTGATGCTGATCGTGTTCTGGGTCCGGGGTGCCGATGCGGGTGCCGTCATCGGCGGCACGCTGCTCAACATGGCGGTGTTCGGGGCCACGATCTCCTACGGCTTCCAGGCGATCTCCTTCATCCTGCTGCGCAAGAACCTGCCGCATATCACGCGTCCCTATCGCAGCCCGGTCGGCGTGCCGGGCGCGGCCGTCACCTTGGCGATCGCGGTCGTGACGCTCTATATGCAGCTCCAGGATCCGATCTATCGCGACGGCGTCTATTGCGCCGCCGCCTGGTACGCGGTGGGGCTGATCTATTTCGCCGTCTATGGCCGCCACCACCTGGTGAAATCGCCGGAAGAGGATTTCGCCAACACCGAGCGGGCGAAGGCCAGGGCGACGGGTCACTGACCTTCGGCTCGACCGGATTGCAACCGGAGGGGGTGGGAAACCACCCCCTCTTTTTTTTATGCCCGCTCGCCAACGAACCAGGCCGGGCAGAGCACGCAACCCACCAGCATCCCTGTCCCATCGGCGATTTTCCTGCCTGACCGGGCAGGTGGGAATGCCTGATGGTTACGGGAATTTAATCCCTCCCATCCGGGGCGGATCGAGGACGGCGTCCCGGCGAACCGCTACCCTTCTCGCGATACGGGAATCGGGGCGACGTCTCGATAAGAAAGCGGTCGGATCAACCGACCGGGGAACGTCGCTCGGCGCATCCATGGGCTGCGCAATCAAAGCCCAATTTCAGGGGAACGATAGCATCATGTCTCAGAGTCCCAAGGATCCCGGCTACCACGGGGTCGACGCCGACGTTAAGCAGCTGCACAGCATGGGCTATGCGCAGGAACTGTCGCGGCGCATGGGTGGCTTTCAGAACTTCGCCATCTCCTTCTCGATCATCTGCATCCTGGCCGGCGGCATCACCGCTTTCCCGGCCGCCTTCAGCGCCGCAGGCGGCGCTTCGGTCGGCTATGGCTGGCCGCTCGCCTGCCTCTTCGCCCTGGTGGTCTCGATCGCGCTGGGCCAGGTCGCCTCGGCCTATCCGACCGCGGGCGGCATCTATCACTGGGCCTCGATCCTGGGCGGCAAGGGCTGGGGCTGGGCCGCGGCCTGGTTCAACCTCGCCGGCCTGCTCTTCGTCGTCTCCTCGGTGAATTTCGGCGTGTTCCTGCTGTTCCGCGACCTGTTCCTCGCGGGCGTGCTCGGCATGGATGTCACGAGCTGGACCACCGCCGGCATGTTCGACAGCGGCTGGTGGATCCAGACCATCTTCATCACGATCATCACGGCGATCCAGGCGATCATCAATCACCGCGGCATCCGCCTGACGACGGTCCTGACCGATTTCTCGGGCTATCTGATCTTCGTCGGCTCGATCGTGCTGACGATCGCGCTTCTGGTCTATGCGCCGAGCCTCGATTTCTCGCGGCTCTTCACCTTCACCAACTACACGGGCGATGCCGGCGGCGGCGTCTGGCCGGCGGCGCAGACCTCGGTCTTCCTCGCCTTCATGCTGGGCCTGCTGCAGGGCGTCTATACCATCACCGGCTTCGACGCCTCGGGCCATACCTCGGAAGAGACCCGCAACGCCGCCGTCGAGGTGCCGAAGGGCATGTATCGCTCGGTCTGGTGGTCGTTCCTCTTCGGCTATGTCATGGTCTGCGCCTTCGTGCTGGCCATGCCTTCCATGGACGAGGGGGCCAAGACCGGCTGGGGCTCCTTCAATTATGTGATGGCCCAGTCGCCGATGCCGGATGTGCTGCGCAAGCTGCTCTACATCGTCATCGTCGTGTCGAACTTCCTCTGCGCGCTGTCGGGTCTCACCTCCTGCTCGCGCATGCTCTACGCCTTCTCGCGCGACGGCGGCATTCCGTTCTTCTCGAACTCGCTGAAGAAGGTCAGCGTGGCCTTCCGCACGCCGGTCAACGCCATCTGGGTGGCCGCCATCCTGTCGATCGTGGCGACCCTCTACGGCGATGCCTTCTTCGTGCTGGCGACGGGCTGCGCCGTGTTCCTCTATATCTCCTATGTCATGGCCATCGGCGCCGGGCTTCTGGCCGAAGGCAAGAGCTGGACGCAGAAGGGCCCGTTCAACCTGGGCGGCCTTTCCAAGCCGATCGCGCTCTTCGCCGTCATCGGCTGCCTGATCCTGATCGCGGTCGGCGTGCAGCCGCCCAACGAGAAGGTCGGCTATCTGATCGTGGCAATGATCGTTGCCGGCGTGGTGATCTGGTATGCCATCGAGAAGCGCCGCTTCGGCGGGCCGCCGATCGGCGAGGCGATCGCCCGCAAGCAGGCCGAGATCGCGGCCCGGGAGAAGGCCCTGGGGGGTGCTGCGGAGTAACCCGGCGAGCCCTGCTTTTTCAGCAGGTCTGCAAACGGAAAGGGCGCCCTCTGGGCGCCCTTTCTCGTTTTGACAAGCCCCGGCCGGGAGGCGCAAATAGGCGCCGGCCGCACCTTCCAAGTCCCTGATCCGGCGGCCGGGAAACCAGGGATCCAGAAGCCAGGGGGAACTCGCGTCATGAAGCCGGAATCCGTCCGCAGCCTCGCGGATGCCAAGAAGATCGTCGAGGAACGCAACATCACGCATGTCAAGGTCGGGGTCTTCGACATGGACGGCGTGCTGCGCGGCAAATACATCTCCCGCGCCAAGTTCCTGTCCGCCCTCGAGAACGGTTTCGGCTTCTGCGACGTGGTGCTGGGCTGGGATTCCAACGACCAGCTCTACGACAACACCAAATTCACCGGCTGGCACACAGCCTATCCCGACGCGCTGGTGCGCCTCATCCCCGAGAGCTGCCGCGAGATCCCGTTCGAGGAGAACACCCTCTTCTTCCTCGGCCAGTTCGTCGAGCGCGCCGAGGCGGTCTGCCCGCGCGGGCTGCTGCGCCGGGTCGTGGCCAAGGCCGAAAAGATGGGCTTCAAGGCCTATGGCTCCTGCGAATACGAGTTCTTCCTGTTCGACGAGACGCCCGAGAGCGTGCGCGAGAAGGGCTATCGCAACCTGCAGCCCATGACCCCCGGCTTCTTCGGCTATTCGGGCCTGCGTTCCTCGGTCTGGTCCGAGCTCTATCACGAGATCCTCTCGACCGCCGAGACCATGCGCTTCCCGATCGAGGGGCTCCATACCGAGACCGGTCCCGGCGTGCTCGAAGCCGCCATCACCTTCGACGAGCTGCTCGAGGCGGCCGATCGCGCCGCCCTGTTCAAGACCTTCATGAAGGTGCTGGCCCAGCGCCGCGGGCTGATGGCGACCTTCATGGCGAAATGGTCCAACAACTGGCCGGGCCAGAGCGGCCATATCCATCTCTCGCTCAAGGGCAAGGACGGCGCCACGGTGTTCCACGACGCCAAGCAGCCGCACAACATGAGCAAGACCATGCGCCATTTCCTGGCGGGCCAGCAGCAGCTCATGCCCGAGCTCCTGGGCATGGTGGCGCAGACGGTCAATTCCTATTCGCGCCTCATCCCCGGCTTCTGGGCGCCGACCAACGCCACCTGGGGCATCGAGAACCGCACCTGCGCGCTGCGCGTGATCCCGGGCTCGCCCAAGTCGCAGCGCATCGAGTATCGTATCGCCGCGGCCGACGCCAACCCCTACGTCGCGCTCGCGGCGGCGCTGGCCTCGGGCCTCTACGGCATCGAGAACAAGCTCGAGCCGACCGAGCCCATCACCGGCAATGCCTATGAGCTCAAGCCCTCGGCCAAGCTCGCCCTGCCGGCGACTCTGTGGGAGGCGGCGCAGCGGCTGAAGAAGTCGAAGGCGGCGAACGAGCTGTTCGGCGAGGAATTCGTCGAGCATTTCGCCGCGACCCGCGAATGGGAAGAGCGCGAGTTCCGCAAGCACATCACCGATTGGGAACTGGCGCGCTATTTCGAGATCATCTGACGAGCCGAACGAAGGACAGAGACCGATCGCCATGGGCGCCATCCAGAAGACCATCACCCCGATCGACGACAGCCTCTATATCGAGCGCCCCTATGCCGGCGGGCCCGAGATCGAGAAGGCGCTCAAGGCCGCCAAGGCCGCGCAGCGCGACTGGAAGCATGTTCCCGTCGCGGAGCGGCAGAAATACCTGACCAAGGCGGTCGACGCCTTCGTCGCGCGCCGCGACCAGATCGCGGAAGAGATCACCCGCCAGATCGGCCGGCCCATCGGCCAGTCGCCGGGCGAGGTGCGCGGCTTCGAGGAGCGCGCCCGCTACATGATCGCCATCGCGCCGCGCGCGCTGGCCGATATCGACGTCGGACCCAAGCCCACCTTCACCCGCTTCATCCGGCGCGAACCCCTGGGCGTGGTGTTCGTGGTGGCGCCCTGGAACTTCCCCTACCTCACCTCGGTCAATGCGGTGATCCCGGCCTTGATGGCGGGCAACGCCGTCGTCCTCAAGCATTCGGCCCAGACGCCGCTCTGCGCCGAGCGTTTCGGCGAGGCCTTCAAGGCGGCGGGCCTGCCCGCCGGCCTGTTCCAGCATCTGGTGCTCACCCATGACGACACCTCGCAGGTGATCGGCAACCCGGCGGTCGACTATGTCGCCTTCACCGGCTCCGTCGCCGGCGGTCATGCGGTGACGCAAGCGGCCGCCAACCGCTTCATCGGGCTGGGCCTCGAGCTCGGCGGCAACGACCCCGCCTATGTGCGCCACGATGCCAACATGGCGCATGCGATCGAGAACCTGGTCGACGGCGCCTTCTTCAATTCGGGTCAGTCCTGCTGCGGCATCCAGCGCATCTTCGTGCACAAGGATGCCTACAAGACCTTCCTCGAGGGCTTCGTCGACCTGACCAACAGCTACAAGCTGGGCAACCCGCTCGACAAGGGCACCAATCTCGGGCCCGTGGTGCGCAGCCGCGCCGCCGACGAGATCCGCGGCCAGATCCAGAAGGCCGTGCAGGCGGGCGCCAAGACGATGATCGATCCGAAGCATTTCGCAGCCGACAAGGCCGGCACCGCCTATCTGGCGCCGCAGGTTCTGACCCAGCTCGACACCCGCAATCCCTTCATGCAGGAGGAATGTTTCGGGCCCGCGGTCGGAATCGCGCCCGTCGCCGACGACGAGGAGGCGATCCGCAAGATGAACGACAATCCCTTCGGCCTGACCGCCGCGATCTGGACCGAGGACGAGGCGGCCGCGATCCGCATCGGCGACCGGGTCGAGACCGGCACCTGGTTCATGAACCGCTGCGACTATCTCGATCCGGCGCTGGCCTGGGTCGGCGTCAAGGATTCCGGCCGCGGCTGCACGCTGAGCCAGGTCGGCTACGAATACCTGACCCGGCCCAAGTCGTTCCATCTGCGCACCAAGACCTGATCCGCACTTTAGAATCAGATCCCCTCCCTCGTCTTCGGGGGAGGGCCAGGGAGGGGGAAGACGCGATAGAAGTTAAGGCTCACGGCCGCTTCGTCCGACTTCGTCGACCGAGCAGCCCCCTCCCCTACCCTCCCCCGAAGACGGGGGAGGGGATAAATTGTGTTTCGACCTGAACCGTTTCGCTTGAGAGAGGCTTGATTCCATGTCCAACGATGCAGCCGCGCTGCGCGGCAACTGGAACTACCCCACCGCGGTGAAGTTCGGCGTCGGCCGCATCGCCGAGCTGCCCGACATGTGCAAGGCGCTGGGGATGAAGCGCCCGCTGATCGTGACCGACCCCGGCCTGGCGCCCTTGCCGATGATCAAGGACGCCGTCGCGCGCAACGAGGCGGCCGGGCTCCCCACCGGCCTCTTCTCGAACATCAAGGGCAATCCTAACGGCAAGAATGTCGAGGACGGGCTCGCGGCCTATCGAGCCGGCAAGCATGATGGGGTGATCGCTTTCGGCGGCGGCAGCGCGCTCGATGCCGGCAAGGCAGTGGCGCTGATGACGGGCCAGAAGCACCCGCTCTGGGCCTTCGAGGATGTGGGCGACAACTGGAAGCTGGTCGACCCGGCCGGCATCGCACCGATCATCGCCGTGCCCACCACCTCGGGCACCGGTTCCGAGGTCGGCCGCGTCTCGGTCATCACCAACGAGGAGACGCACGAGAAGAAGCTGATCTTCCACCCGAAGGTCCAGCCCTCCATCGTGATCGAGGATCCGGCGCTGACCGTGGGGCTGCCGCCCAAGATCACGGCTGCCACCGGCATGGATGCGCTCGCCCACTGCCTCGAGGCCTATTGCGTGCCGAGCTATCACCCGATGGCCGACGGCATCGCGGTCGAGGGCATGCGGCTGATCAAGAACTGGCTCCCCGTCGCGGTGAAGGACGGCAAGAACCTCGAGGCACGGGCCCATATGATGGCGGCCGCCACCATGGGCGCCACCGCCTTCCAGAAGGGGCTGGGCGCGATCCATTCGCTGAGCCATCCGCTGGGCGCCGTCTACGACACCCATCACGGCCTCACCAACGCCGTCGTCATGCCCTATGTGATGCAGTTCAACCGCAAGGCCATCGACGAGAAGATGACGCGGCTGGCCTCCTGGCTGGGCCTGAAGAACCCCTCCTACAACGCCGTGCTCGACTGGGTGCTGGCGCTGCGCCAGGAGATCGGCATCCCGCACACGCTGAAGGATCTGGGCGTCGACAAGTCGAAGCTCGACTCTCTGTCCCAGGCCGCCTTCAACGACCCCTCGACCGGCGGCAATCCGGTGCCGGCGGGCGTGGCCGAGATGAAGCAGATGTTCATCGCCTCGATCGACGGCGCGCTCTGAGCCTCGGTTTCCTCTCCGCCCGCGCTTGTGAAAAAGAAGGAGGCGCAAGCAACGCTTGCGCCTCCTCGCAGCCTGAGAAGTTTTCCGCCGGAACTCAGGCGAGATCGAAACGATCGGCGTTCATCACCTTGGTCCAGGCCGCCACGAAGTCGGCGACGAACTTCGCCTGCGCGTCCGAGGCGCCATAGACCTCGGCGAGAGCCCGCAGCTCGGAGTTCGAACCGAAGATGAGGTCGACGCGGCTCGCGGTCCATTTCCGCTGGCCGCTCTTGCGATCATGCCCTTCGAACAGGTTGGCGTCCGAGGTCGCCTTCCACTCGGTGCCCATGTCCAGGAGGTTCACGAAAAAGTCGTTGGTCAGCGTGCCGGGCCGCTTCGTGAAGACGCCCTGCTGCGACTTGCCGTGATTCACGTCCAGGACGCGCAGGCCGCCGACCAGAACCGTCATCTCCGGTGCCGTCAGCGTCAGGAGCTGCGCCTTGTCGATCAGAAGCACCTCGGCCGGCGCGGGATGCGTGCCCTTGAGATAGTTGCGGAAGCCGTCCGCAACCGGCTCGAGATAGCCGAAGGACTCCACGTCGGTCTGCTCCTGCGACGCGTCCGTACGGCCGGGCGCGAAGGGAACGGTCACGTCATGCCCGGCCTTCTTCGCGGCCTGCTCGACCGCGGCCGAGCCGCCGAGAACGATGAGATCGGCGAGCGACACCTTCTTGCCGCCGCTGGCCGAGCCGTTGAACGCCTTCTGGATGCCCGTCAGGGTTTCGAGCACCTTGGCCAACTGGGCGGGCTGGTTGACCGCCCAATCCTTCTGCGGTGCCAGGCGGATGCGCGCCCCGTTCGCACCGCCGCGCTTGTCGGAACCGCGGAAGCTGGAAGCCGAGGCCCAGGCGGTCCCGACCAGTTCGGCAGTGGAAAGCCCCGAGGCGAGGATCTTGGCCTTGAGATCCGCGATATCCTTCGCGTCGATCAGCTTGTGATCGACGGCCGGCACGGGGTCCTGCCAGATCAGCTCTTCCGCGGGAACCTCCGACCCGAGATAGCGGGCGCGCGGACCCATGTCGCGGTGCGTGAGCTTGAACCAGGCCCGCGCAAAGGCGTCCGCGAAGGCGGCCGGGTTCTGCAGGAAGCGCCGCGAGATCTTCTCGTAGGCCGGATCCATCCGCAGGGCGAGATCCGTGACCAGCATGGTCGGCACATGGCGCTTCGAGGGATCGAAGGCATCCGGAATCGTGGCGGCGGCGTTCTTCGCCTTGAACTGATGGGCACCCGCCGGACTCTTGGTCAGCTCCCATTCGTAACCGAACAGGTTCTCGAAGAAATTGTTGCTCCACTTCGTCGGCGTCGTGGTCCAGGTGACTTCGGGGCCGCCGGTGATGGCATCCTTGCCTCTGCCGGTGCCGTATTTGCTGATCCAGCCGAGCCCCATCTCCTCGATGGACGCACCCTCGGGTTCGCGGCCGACCAGCTTCGCATCGCCCGCGCCATGGGTCTTGCCGAAGCTGTGCCCGCCGGCGATGAGAGCCACCGTCTCCTCGTCGTCCATCGCCATGCGCTTGAAAGTCTCGCGAATGTCGATCGCGGCGGCGAGCGGATCCGGCTTGCCTTCAGGGCCTTCCGGGTTGACGTAGATCAGCCCCATGGTCGTGGCCGCCAGCGGATTCTCGAGGTCGCGCTTTCCGGTGTAACGCTTGTCGGTGCCCAGCCAGGCGGTCTCCGAGCCCCAATAGACGATTTCGTCGGGTTCCCACACATCGGGACGGCCGCCGCCATAGCCGAAGGTCTTGAAGCCCATCGTCTCGAGCGCGACGTTGCCCGCGAGGATCAGAAGGTCGGCCCAGGAGATCCTCCGGCCGTATTTCTGCTTGATCGGCCACAACAGCCGGCGCGCCTTGTCGAGGTTGGCATTGTCCGGCCAGGAATTGAGGGGGGCGAAGCGCTGCTGGCCGGCGCCCGCACCGCCGCGGCCGTCACCGATGCGATAGGTGCCGGCGCTGTGCCAGGCCATGCGGATGAAGAGCCCGCCATAGTGACCGAAGTCGGCCGGCCACCAGTCCTGGCTGTCCGTCATCAGCGCGGCGAGATCCTTCTTCACCGCTTTGAGATCGAGCTTCTTGAATTCTTCCGCGTAGTTGAACGCCTTGCCCATCGGATCGGACTGGGGCGAATTCTGGCGAAGAATCCGGAGGTTCAGCTGGTTGGGCCACCAGTCGGCGTTCGCTCGATGGCTCGTTCCGTGCACGACCGGGCATTTGCCCGCCGCATTGCCGTCAGGCTCTTTATCCATGGTCGGGACCCTCCCGTTGGAGTGGATTAGAATAATTCTAATCTATGCCCCTGCCTGGGCAAGTCAATAGTTGGGGCCGATTCTCAAGGGGACAACGCGCCGGCCGCATTCCCGCTGACCGTCGTTCCTCGCATGAGACTCCACGCGATGATGGAACATTTATGATGCGCAGGGGACGCTCGCGCTTTGATCGGGATCAAGCGACACAAGCTCTTTCAGCGCATTGCGGATTTGCCGGCCGCAGCGACGTCGCGGACCGGCGGACCGGGGACTAGCCCTTCGCGGCCCGCTCCCTTGCCTCCGCGACGGGAAGGAAAGAGACAGTACGCTTGGGGGTTTCCTTTCTGCGCCGCACCGCGCGCTCGGCCATCGGCACGGCGGCGAGCACGATCGCGACGCCGATGATCTGCCCGTTCTCGAGCGTCTCGCCGAGCAGGATCCAGCCGCTGGTCGCGGCCACCGCCACACTGAGACTGCCCGCGACGCCGGCGAGATTGACCGGCAGGCGGCCCAGCGCATAGACGACGAGCGCCTGGGCCGCGAAGGTCATCAATCCCAGAAGTCCCATCACGCCCCACTGCGTCAGGCTCGACGGCAGCACCGCGCGGCCGCTGATGAAGCCCGCGGGCAGCAGCACGGCCGAGGCCGCGATCGTGGTCCAGAGCAGCACGCGGCGCGTGCCGACCCGCGAACGCACATGGCCTTGCGCCAGCATGGTCACGGTGTAGAGCAGGCCCGCCAGGATCGCGAACCCGTCGCCCAGGAGCTTGCTGCCGTCCTGCAGCGCCGGCCCCGCGCCGCTGCCGGCGATGACGAAGGCGGCGCCGACGAGGCCCAGGCCGATCGCGGCCCAGCCCATGCGCGCGAGACGCTGGTTGAGGAAGAGCGTGCCCGCCAGCGCCACCCAGAGCGGATAGCAATAGGCGAAGAGCTGCGCGTTGGCCGCGGTGGTGAGCTCGATCGACCAGAACCAGACCGCGATATCGGCGCCATAGGCCGCCCCGCCGATGAGGAGAAGCCAGCGGTCGCGCGCCGACATAGGTGCCGCGGCGGTCCGCGCATCGCGCGCACCCCAGAGCCACAGCATCGGCAGCATGAGCGCCACGCGCCAGAACCCGGCCGCCGCCGGATCGATCTCGACCCAGCGCACCACCATCGGCGTCAGACCGGAAAAGACGGCGCCGCCCAGCAGCGCCAGAAAGGCCGGATTCATGGCCGCGGCTCCAATAACCTGTATAACCCCATTTGCCGGTTATACTGGTCGAGATGGACGTAACCTGTCAATCGACTTATACTGGTTACATGCAGATATCCACCCGCCCTCCCGGCACGCCCATCGCCGCGCTCGAGCATCGGGCCGGGCATCCCTGCCTGGATTTCGTGAACAGCCTGACGGGAATTGACACGCCGACGGCACGCGACTCGCTTTTGACGCCCGCCGACTACCGGACCTGGGCCGGCATCGCCGGCATCAAGGTCGATCCGCCCGCGGGCGATCGCGCCGAGCAGGCGGCGCTGGCGCGCGCGCGTGCCTTGCGCGAGGCGATCCTGCAGATCCTGAGGGCCATGGCCGCCCGGCAGCCGGCGCCCGCCGCCGCGCTCGAGCATCTGACCGACGAGGCCGCCCGCGCCTTCCGCTCGCGCCGCCTCGCGATCGAGAAAGGACGGCTCGCCTGGAAACGCACCCGGTTCGATCTCGATTCCGTGACCGACTGGCTCGCGGCCGAGACGGCGGCGCTCCTGGCGCATGAAGAGCCGCTGCCGCTCAAACGCTGCGCCGGAGAGGATTGCGGCTGGTTCTTCCTCGACACCAGCCGCAACAAGTCGCGCCACTGGTGCTCGATGGCCGATTGCGGCAACCGCGCCAAGGCGCGGCGCCATCGCGCCCGGCACCAGGGCGAGGAACGCGCCGGCTGACCGCTTCCTGCCGGCATCTCGCGGCGGAACACGAAATCGTCAGAACCCATCGGTGCCGGCGCCGGAGCGTGGCCGTTCACACGGCCCGCTGCGCTTTTTTTCCCATTCACATTTCCGCGAGACCAGGGCGCCGCCGCCCGGAGGCGGGAAGCGATAACGACATCTTCGCGCGAACGTGACTCGCCGTCGGAAACGGTGCCGCTCATCCTCGGCGGCGTCCTCAGCGACCATCCGGTTCACACGCACGAAGGAGGCCTCCATGAAAACCAGACTCGTCACCGCCTCGACCATCGCCGGCGCCCTCACCCTCGCCCTGCTGAGCAGCGCCAAGGCCGGTCCGGCCGCCACGCCGGAATACAAGAACGAGAAGTGCTACGGCATCGCCCAGGCCGGCAAGAACGACTGCCAGACCGCGACCCATTCCTGTGCCGGCACCTCGACCAAGGCCGCCGATCCCGCCTCCTGGATCTATGTCCCGGCCGGCACCTGCAGCAAGATCGTCGGCGGCATGATGCAGCCGATGTGACGATGCCCTTGCGGCATCGCCGCTGATCCGATCATCGCGAAGGCCTGCGGTCCGCGGCCCGACGCCGCTCGCGTCCTGCGGACCGCACCTTTCCCGCTCCTTTCACCGTCGAAGGTCCATCGCATGGCAACCCGTTCCTCGGGGCTCGGGCAGGGCCGCCTCATCGGCACCGCCCAATCCGTCCTGGATTGGCTCGATCAGGTCCCGGCCGCTTTGCCGGCGCTGGTGCTGCGCCTCGGCGTCGCCCTCGCCTTCTGGCGCTCGGGGCTCACCAAGCTCCCCTTCGGCAACGACACGGTGATCACGCTCTTCCGCGAGGAATACCGGGTTCCGGTCCTGCCGCCGGAGCTCGCGGCCTATCTCGCGACCACGATCGAGCTGAGCTGCCCAGTCCTGCTGTTGCTGGGCTTGCTCACCCGGCCCGCCGCCGCTGTCATGCTGGCTCAGACGCTGGTGATCCAGCTCTTCGTCTATCCGGAGAACTATCCCGACCATCTGCTTTGGGCGGGGCCCCTGCTCTACCTCGTCCTGCGAGGGGCGGGCCGCTGGTCCCTCGACGCCGCGATCCGCGATCGCATGCTCGGCGCCGGTCAATAGCAGCCCCGGCGCCGCGACGCTCGTCAGGCGCTCCTGGATTTCTTCTGGACGTTCAGCGCCACAGCGGCGTGAATGAGCAGCTTCAGCGCCTTCTCGTCGATCTTGTCGCCTTCATAGATATCGATGGCGCGCCGGGTGCTGCCCTCCAGGCTGGCATTGAAGAGGCCTGCGGGATCCTCCAACGAGGCGCCTTTGGCGAAGGTCAGCTTCACCACATTCTTGTAGGTCTCGCCGGTGCAGACGATCCCGGCATGCGACCAGACCGGCACCCCGCGCCACTTCCACTCCTCGATCACCTCCGGGTCGGCCTGCTTGATGAGGCCTCGAACCCGGGCGAGCGTCTCGCCCCGCCAGTCGCCCAGCTCCTCGATTCTCGCATCGATCAGCCGCGAGGCAGAGGCTTCCGGCTTTCTTTCCGTCGGGCCGCTCTTCTTCACGCTGGCTGTCGTCTTCTTCATGGGTTGAACCCCAAAATTCGCAGCCGTCCTTCGGCGCTCTACCCTTCTTCCGCCAGCGAGAGCAGCGAGGCGTTGCCGCCGGCGGCGGTCGTGTCGATGGTGAGGGTGCGCTCGACCGCGAAGCGGTGGAGATAATGCGGGCCGCCGGCCTTGGGGCCGGTGCCCGACAGGCCCTCGCCGCCGAAGGGCTGCACGCCCACCACGGCGCCGATCATGTTGCGGTTCACATAGGTGTTGCCGGCCTTGACCCGCTCCCAGACCCGGCGCTGGGTGGAATCGATGCGGCTATGGACGCCCAGCGTCAGGCCGTAGCCCGTGGCGTTGATGGCGTCGATCACCTGGTCGAGCTGGTCGGCGCGCCAGCGGATGACATGCAGCACCGGCCCGAACACCTCGCGCGTCAGGCGCGAGAGCGAATCCAGCACATAGGCGCGTGGCGCGTAGTAGTGGCCGGGGGGCAGGTTCTTGTCGAGCTTGATCTCGTAGAGCAGCCGGCTCTCGCGGTTCATGCGCTCGGCATGGGCCTCGAGCGTCTTCTTCGCGCCCTCGTCGATCACCGGCCCGATGTCGGTCTCGAGAAGCGAGGGATCGCCGACCTCGAGCTCCTCCATGGCGCCCGCCAGCATCGTCTCGAGCTTGGGCGCGATGTCCTGCTGCACGAAGAGCACGCGCAGGGCGGAACAACGCTGGCCCGCGCTCTGCAGCCCCGAGATCAGCACGTCGCGCACCACCTGCTCGGGCAGGGCCGAGGAATCGACGATCATCGCGTTCTGCCCGCCGGTCTCGGCGATCAACGGCACGATCGGCCCGTCCTTGGCGGCGAGCGCGCGGTTGATCCCGCGCGCCACCTCGGTCGAACCGGTGAAGGCGACGCCGGCGATGCGGGGATCGGCGATCAGCGGCGCCCCGACCGTCTCGCCGTCGCCCGGCAGCAGATGCAGCACGTCGCCCGGCACGCCCGCCTGGTGCAGGATCCGCACCGCGGCGGCCGCGATCAACGGCGTCTGCTCCGCGGGCTTGGCGATGACCGTGTTGCCCGCGACCAGCGCCGCCGTGACCTGCCCCGTGAAGATCGCGAGCGGGAAGTTCCAGGGCGAGATGCAGGCGAAGACACCGCGGCCCGCGAGCCTCAGCTCGTTGCGCTCGCCGGTCGGACCCGGCAGCCGCAGCGGTTGCGCGAAATCGGCGCGGGCGCGCGCCGCGTAGTAGCGGCAGAAATCGACCGCCTCGCGCACCTCGGCCAGCGCATCGGGCACGGTCTTGCCGGCCTCGGCGATGGCGAGCGCCATCAGCCGCGGCTGCTCCGCCTCCATCAGGTCGGCGGCGCGCTCGAGACATTGCGCGCGCGTCTCGGCCGGGGTGCGGTCCCACTCGCCATGGGCGCGCGCGGCGCGCGCCAGCACGTCCTCGAGCTCGGGTCTGCCCGCCTCCACGACCTCGCCCACCCGGCGGCGCAGATCGGCCGGATTGAGGACCGCGCGCGCGGTGCCGCTGCGCGCACGTCCGCCGACAAGGGGAGCCGCCTGGTGCGCTTCCTTCAGCGCCTGGTCCAGGCCGCGGTCGAGCGGCCCGAGTTCGGCGAGGTCGGTGAGGTCGATGCCCTTGGAGTTCTTGCGTTCGGCGCCGAACAGAGCCTGGGGCAGCGGGATATGCGGATGCGGCTTCTGCGCCAGCCGGCGGATGCGGCTCGCCGGATCGGCGATCAGCTCGTCGAGCGGCGCCTTCTCGTCGACGATGCGGTTGACGAAGGAGGTGTTGGCGCCGTTCTCCAGCAGGCGGCGCACCAGATAGGCCAGCAGATCCTCGTGGCTGCCGACCGGCGCATAGATGCGCACCGCGCGGCCCAACGTCTCGGGCGGGATCACCTCCTCATAGAGCGCATCGCCCATGCCATGGAGGCGCTGGAACTCGAAATCGGTCGCGTTGCCCGCGATCTCCAGCACCGCCGCCAGGGTATGGGCGTTGTGGGTCGCGAACTGCGGGTAGAAGGCCGCGGGATCGGCCAGGAGCTTGCGCGCGCAAGCGATGTAGGAGACGTCGGTCGAGAGCTTGCGGGTGAAGACGGGGTAGCCCCGAAGGCCGCGCTCCTGGCTCTGCTTGATCTCGCTGTCCCAATAGGCGCCCTTTACGAGCCGCACCATCAGGCGCCGCTGGTGCCGGCGCGCCATGTCGGCCAGCGCGTCGATCAGGTCGAAGCAGCGCTTCTGGTAGGCCTGGATGGCGAGGCCGAAACCGTTCCAGCCCTTGAGCGTCGGATCGCCCGCCACAGCCTCGATCACGTCGAGCGAGAGATCGAGCCGTTCCGCCTCTTCCGCATCCACGGTGAAGCCGATGCCGGCTTCCTTGGCCATCTGCGCGAGCCGGACCAGGCGCGGCACCAGCTCCGTCATCACCCGCACGGATTTGGCGAACTCGTAGCGCGGATGGAGCGCCGAGAGCTTGACCGAGATGCCCGGCGATTCGATCGGCCCCCGCCCCTTGGCGGCGGTGCCGATGGCGCGGATCGCCTGCTGATAGGCCCGGTCGTAGCGCTCGGCATCGGCCATGGTGCGCGCGGCCTCGCCCAGCATGTCGTAGGAATAGCGGAAGCCCTTCTTCTCGAGGATACGCGCGCGATCGAGCGCCTCCTCGATGGTGCGGCCCATCACGAACTGGCGGCCGAGGATGCGCATCGCCTGCATCACCGCCTGGCGGATGACGGGCTCGCCGCTGCGCGAGACCAGCCGCTTCAGCACGCCGGCCAGATCCTGCCCGCCATCGCGATCGAGCCGCATGACGCGGCCCGTCAGCATCAAGGCCCAGGTCGAGGCATTGACGAAGAGCGAGTCCGACGAGCCCAGATGCTTCTCCCAGTCGGCATCGGCGAGCTTGTCCTTGATCAGCCGGTCGGCCGTCTCCGCATCGGGGATGCGCAAGAGCGCCTCGGCGAGGCACATCAGCACCACGCCTTCGCGGCTCGAGAGCTCGTATTCATGGAGGAAGGCGTCGAGCCCGCCCTGGCCGGTGCGCCGCGAACGCACCTCCTGGACCAGGTTGCGCGCGCGTGCCGCGATGCGGTCCAGCATGTCGGCCGGCAGCGAGGCCGCGGCCAGCAGCCGATCGACGCATTCGGTCTCGTCGGCCCGGTAGACATCGCGCAGGCGCTGACGCAGCGGGCCGGCGGCGGCAGGCGGATCGCGGAAGATCATGGATGGGTTCCGGTTGGGCAGGCTTCGGGGGAAGCTCTGCCTTCTTTACCTCCCCTCGGAGGGGTGGGGAAGAGATTGAGTGGCACAAGCGAAGCAGCGAGCGGGATTCCCCTCCCCCTACCCCCTCCCGCAAGGGGAGGGGGCGAGATGAATGAAGAACCAGCCCCCTCCCCTTGCGGGAGGGGGTAGGGGGAGGGGTGGCTTGTGCGATGCGGGTCGGTGTCGGTGCGTCTTCACGTGCCGGAGCCGGAATCCAGCCTGCCGCCTTGGATCGTGATATGGCCCGACCGCAGGGCCCAGCCCAGCAGCAGGACCGAGATGCCGGTGGCGATCAGGCTGATGCCGAGGAACAGGCCCAGGAGCCAGGGCGCGTTGCCGGGCCAGCCGATCCAGACCAGGAGCCCGAGCAGCACGGTCAGGATGCCGTCGAACAGCACCCAGCCCCAGGGCCGCGCCGGCTTCAGGCGGAAGGCCAGCGCGATCGCGGTGGCGCCCTCGACGATCCAGAGCACCGCCAGCACCAGCGTCAGGGTGAGAACGCCGCTGACCGGGCTGGCGAGAAGGAGGATGCCCGCCAGGAGATAGACCACCGACCAGAGCAGCCGCAGCCAGAAGCCCCGTTCCTCGCGCCGGTGCAGCGCATGAACGAGCAGGACGGCACCACCGATGATCAGCAGCCAGGCGACCCAGATCACCGCCGCCAGCGAGCTCGCCAGCGGAAACAGGATCGAGACGATGCCCAGGATCAGCAGCAGAACGCCGAGCCCGATGGTCCAGCCGCCCGCCTTCCTGACGGCATCCGTTGAGTCGTTGGAACTCTGCGTCATGATGCAACCTCGTTCTTGTCATTTTCTCCGTGTCCGGAACCAGCCTCTGCAGCCGAAGGGCACAGCCGAAACCGGTATCAGACGATATTCATAGGATTTCCGGCCGGCTTCACCGGCTGGGATCCTATCGCTATAGTCCCCCGCGCAACCGAGCCGGGATTTCCGCGTTCGGCGGCTACCGATGATATCGGCCCGGCGGTGTCGTCGATCAAGCCGATATCGCGGCCGGACAGAAGCAAAGCAGAAGTCATCAAGGATCGGGAGTGGCGTGCCATGGCGGGTGCGGGACAGGTCTACGACGTGGCCATCGTGGGAGCGGGCTCGGCGGGCCTCGCCGCCGCCAAGACCGCCCGCGGGCTCGGGCTCGAGACCGTCCTGCTCGAGGCCTCGCACCGCATCGGCGGGCGCGGCTATACGGAGGAGCTGGCGCCGGGCGTGGCCTTCGATCTCGGCTGCCACTGGATGCATTCCGCGAGCCTCAATCCCTATGTGGCGATCGCCGAGAAATACGGATTCCACTATCGCAAGGGCAGCTATCCGCGCGGGCTCTATATCGACGGCCGCAAAGCGAGCGCGCAGGAAGGAACCGAGCTCGACGGCTATCTCGACCGCTGCCACGAGGCCGTGATCGGCGCGGCCAAGGCCGGCCGCGACATCTCGCTGGCCGAGGCGACCGAGCGCGAGAACCGCTGGACACCGGTGTTCGACTACTGGACGACGATCGCGACCTCGGCCGATTCCGACCAGGTCTCGGTGATGGACACGCTCCACTACAACGACACCGAGGAGAACTGGCCGCTCAAGGAAGGCTTCGGCGCGCTGATCGCCCGCTTCGGCGCGGACGTGCCGGTGACGCTCAACTGCGCCGTCCAGCGCATCGAATGGGGCGAGCCCGAGATCCGGCTGGAGACGAAGAAGGGAACGATCCGGGCGAAGCGCGTCATCGTCGCGGTCTCGACCGGCATCCTGGGGGCCGGCGATATCGCGTTCGATCCGGTGCTGCCGAACTGGAAGCTGCGCGCGATCGAGGCGCTGCCGCTCGGGACCCACAACCGCATCGGGCTGATGCTCGACCGCGATCCGTTCGGGCCCGATTTCCCCAAGGGCTCGCTGCTGATGGAGACGGATACGGAGCCGATGGGCTTCGGCTTCCGGCCGTTCGGCGACAACTGGGTCGTGGGCTATACCGGCGGGCGCTTCGCGGTCTGGCTCGAGCGCGCGGGCCAGGCCGCCGCGATCGATCTTGCCAAGGAGAAGCTCGCCAAGGTCTTCGGCAGCGACATCAAGAACTATGTGACGAAAGCGATCGTCACCGCCTGGGCGGGCGATCCCTGGGTCAAGGGCTCTTACTCCGCCGCCCAGCCCGGCCAGGGCCATCAGCGCGCCGAGCTGGCGCGGGCCCTCGAGGACCGTCTCTTCTTCGCCGGCGAGGCGACCTCGACCGAGTTCCATGCCACGGCGCACGGCGCCTACATCACCGGCATCGACACGGCGAAGGCCGTGGCGAAGAGCCTGGGGCGGAAAGCGGCGGCGCAGTAGAGGCGTCATCTAAGTTGTCCCCTCTCCCGCTTCGCGGGGGAGGGTTAGGGAGGGGGCCGCTCGGTATTCGACATCGCGCAGCCCCCTTCCTAGCCTTCCCCCGAAGACGGGGGAAGGGACATGGAATTCATCCCTCCACCAGCCCGATCTCCACCCGTTCCTTCCCCTTCCCGACATTGCGCCGCTTGAGCGTCACGGCGCCGACCTCGCCGGTACGCTTGAGATGCGTGCCGCCGCAGGGCACGCGGGCGAAGCCTGGCACTTCCCAGTAACGCCGCTGTGCCGGCTCGTCGCTGAAGGCGCTGGCGATCGGCCGGTCGCTCTCCACAATTTGCCGAAGACCCTCGCCCAGCAGCGGCAGGGATTTCGTGATCGGCTCCGGCCATTCGAAATCGATCCGTGCCTTGTCGGCGGCGATATGGGCGCCGATCTTCCGGATGCCGGCGAGATTCTTGTAGGCGAGCTCCAGCACCACCTCGGCCGCGAAATGGAGCCGCATCAGCCGGTAGCGCCGCTCCCCATCGATCTCGACCGTCACGGGATCGCCGGGCTTCAGCCCGTGGTCTCCCGGCAAGCGATAGAGAATATCCGTTCCGGCCTTGCGCGCCTCCAGCACCGGCCGGCCGCCGATGGTGCCCGCGTCGCTCTCCTGCCCGCCCGAGAGCGCATAGAAGATCGTCTCCGCAAGCGTGATCTCCGCACCCGCCACGCTCGCGACCCGCGTTTCCAGCGTCGTCAGATAGGGATCGGTCCAGAAGAGCTTTTGGGTCATGACCGCGGGCGGAACAGCACAGGCAAGGGCGCGATCATAGCAGAACGCCGATGGGTTCCGCCTCGGCCGCCGTCACGCCTTGCCCAGCTTCGCCAGCGCTTCGGCCGCGAGCTTGCGGGTCAGCTCGCCCGCCGGCATCGGGCGCGCGAGCTTTGCCGCCTGGCCCGACCAGAGATTGGTGAAATCGCCCGAGCCCGCGGCTTCGGCCTTGGCGCGCAGCGGCACCAGGGCGCCGCCGGCGAAGGGAAAGGGCGGCGCGTCGGGCGACAAGGGGCCCACCTCGCGCATCAGACGGTTGACGATGCCGCGCGCCGGCCGGCCGGTGAAGAGGTTGGTGATGACGGTGTTGTCGTCGCTGGCATTTTTCAGCGCCTCGAGATGGACGGCCGCGGTCTTCACCTCGGGCGAATAGAGATAGGCCGTGCCGATCTGCACCGCCGAAGCACCAAGCGCCAGGGCCGCGACGATGCCGCGCGCATCGGCGATGCCGCCGGCCGCGATCACCGGAACCTTCACCGCATCCACCACCTGCGGCAGCAGCGCGAACAGCCCGACCTGCCGCGACATGTCGTCGGAGAGGAAATTGCCGCGATGGCCGCCCGCCTCGAACCCCATGGCGATGACGGCATCGACGCCGCGCGCCGCGAGCCAGCGAGCCTCGGCCACGGTCGTCGCCGAGGAGATCACCTTGGCGCCGGTTGCCTTGACCCGCTCGAGCAAGGCCCCTTCCGGCAAGCCGAAATGAAAGCTCACGACCTCCGGCCGGTAATGCTCCACGAGGCCGCAGAGGTCGGTGTCGAAGGGCGCCCGGCCGGTCACCGGCACCGGCGCTTCGGGATCGATCCCGTTCTCGAGATAATAAGGCTTGAGCCGCGCGCGCCAGGCATCGATGCGCGCCGGATCGAGAACCGGCATCTGGTGGGAGAAGAAATTGAGATTGATCGGCCTGGCCGTCGCCTGCCGGATGCGGCCGACGGCCTCGCGCGCCTGGTCGAGGCTGTAGAGCGCCGTCGGCAGCGAGCCCAGCCCGCCCGCCTCGCTCACCGCGATCGCCATCTCCGGCGTCGAGGAACCGGCCATCGGCGCCTGGATGATCGGCAGCTCGATGCCGAAGAGATCGAGGATGCGGCGGTCGGGCCAGGCGGTCATGGGGCGTCTCCCCGCAGGAACGGTCAGCCGAGCAGCTTGAGCAAGGCCTTCGCGACCGCCACGGACGAGGCCGGGTTCTGGCCCGTGACCAGCTTGCCGTCGGTGACGGCGTGGCTCTGCCAGTCCGCTCCCTTCTCATAGAGGCCGCCGCGGCGCTTGAGCTCGTCCTCGACCAGGAAGGGCACAACCTTGGTCAGGCCCACCGCTTCCTCCTCGCTGTTGGCGAAACCCGTGACGTGCTTGCCCTTGACCAGCGGCTCGCCGCGCGAGCGCGTGTGGCGCAGCACGCCCGGCGCATGGCAGACGGCGCCCACCGGCTTGCCCAGGCTGTAGAAGGTCTCGATCAGCGCGATCGAATCGACATTCTCCGCCAGGTCCCAGAGCGGGCCATGGCCGCCCGGATAGAAGATCGCGTCATACGCCTTGGCCTTGATCGTGCCGAGCTTGACGGTGTCGGCCAGCGCCGCCTGCGCGGCCTTGTCCGACTTGAAGCGGCGGGTCGCCTCGGTCTGGTTCCCGGGCTCGTCGCTCTTGGGATCGATCGGCGGCTGGCCGCCCTTGGGCGAGGCCAGGGTCACGGTCGCCCCCGCATCGCGGAACACGTAATAGGGCGCCGCGAACTCCTCGAGCCAGAAGCCGGTCTTCTTGCCCGTGTTGCCGAGCTGGTCGTGGGAGGTCAGCACCATCAGGATCTTCATCGTCGAACTCTTCTGCAAGAACGGGAAACGGGCGGGGCGTGCGAGCCGAAAGGCGGGCGGCGATACCGCCCGCCGGAACGGCTCACGGGATCAGCTGGGCGTCGAGCGTGATCTCGGCCTTGAACAGCTTGGAGACCGGGCAGCCGGCCTTGGCCCGCGCCGCCAACTGCTGGAAGGTCGCGTTGTCGGCGCCGGGAATCTTGGCCTTCAAGGTGAGCTTCGAGGAGGTGATGGCATAGCTGCCGCCGACCTGCTCGAGCGTGACTTCGGCGCTGGTATCCATCTGCGTGGCGGTGAGCTTGGCCTCGCCCAGGATCAGCGACAGCGCCATGGTGAAGCAGGCGGCATGGGCGGCGCCGATCAGCTCCTCGGGGTTGCTGCCCTTCTGCCCCTCGAACCGGCTGGCGAAGCCATAGGGATAGGCCTTGAGGGCGCCGCTCTCGGTCGAGATGCTGCCCTTGCCGTCCTTGAGCCCGCCCTGCCAGGCCGCCGACCCGCGCCTCGTGACTTTCATGACCGTCTCCGCTCCTGGTGAAAATGGCGCCACCGGCCGGATTGGCCGTGGGCCGCCCTTTGCAGATCGGTCTTCCATCGACCTCTGCCTAGGGGTCAATAGCACAATAGTATCTCACCGAACGCCGACGATCCCGAGGCCCTTCAGGCGAGGAGCGACCAGGCCGCGCAGGCAGATTTCAGGTCAGTGGAAATTCCGCGACGGGTATGACCGGTCCTGGATCTGGCGCGCCCGCTCGCCGACCTCGCGGTTGCGCGCGTCCTGGCCGGGCTTCCTGACCTCGTCGGCGCGGGCGAGGCTCGCGGCCGGCGGCAGGTCGGGGTCGGCCATGTCGGTCAGGTGCCGGGTCAGGTCGACCAGGCGGTCGGCCACCAGATGGATCACCTCGCCCTCGCGCTGCAGCTTGCCGGTGACGCCGAGCAGGTTCGAACCCAGGAGCTCGCGGCGGTAGCGCTCGAAGGTCCGGGGCCAGATGACGATGTTGGCGATCCCGGTCTCGTCCTCGAGCGTGGCGAAGATCACGCCGCTCGCCGTGCCGGGCCGCTGGCGCACCAGCACGAGGCCGGCCACGCTGAGCGTCGTGCCGTCCGCCGTTTCCTTGAGGCGGGCGCAGGGCCGGTAGCCCCGCGCCGTCATGACCTCGCGCAGCAGCGCCATCGGGTGGCGTTTGAGCGACAATTGCTGGCTGGCATAGTCCTCGGCCACATGCTCGCCCTCGGTCAGGCGCGGCAGATCGACCGCCGCCTCCTCGCCCTGCTCCTCCGCGAGGCTCGCCTCGAACAAAGGCAAGGGCGCCGACGGCAGACCCTTGACCGCCCAGAGCGCCTCGCGGCGATCGAGCCCCATCGAGCGGAAGGCGTCGGCGCGCGCGAGGATCGCCAGCGTTCGTTCCGGCAATCCGCTGCGCCGCCAGAGCGCATTGGGGTCGCCGAAGCCGTTGCCGCGCGCCGCCGCCAGCGTCTCCATCTCGCCCTGGCCCAGCCCCTTCACCTGGCGGAATCCGAGCCGCAGCGCCAAGGGCCGCCGCTTCGTGCCCGGCGCCGGCTGGCCGCCCTGGATGATCTCCTGCTCGATCCTTCTTCCTTCGCCGTGAACGACGGGGTTGGCGGGGCGGCCGTCGTTCACGGCTGACAAAGAGCGGCCATCGCTCGTGGCGCCTAATTCAAGAGTACAATCCCACTCGCTGAAATTCACGTCGACGGGCCGCACCTCGACGCCATGCTCGATCGCGTCGCGCACGAGCTGCGCCGGCGCGTAGAAGCCCATCGGCTGGCTGTTGAGGATCGCGCAGGCGAAGATCTCGGGGTAATGGCATTTGATCCAGGCCGAGACATAGACCAGATGCGCGAAGCTCGCGGCGTGGCTCTCCGGAAAACCATATTCGCCGAATCCCTTGATCTGGTTGAAGCAGCGTTCCGCGAACGCGCGCTCATAGCCGTTGGCGACCATGCCCTCGATCAGCTTCCGCTCGAACATATGGATGGTGCCGACATGGCGGAAGGTCGCCATGGCGCGGCGCAGCCGGTCGGATTCGTCGGGCGTGAATCCCGCCGCGACGATGGCGATGCGCATCGCCTGTTCCTGGAACAGCGGCACGCCCAGGGTCTTGCCTAGCACCTGTTCCAGCTCGCGGGAGGGGTAGCTCACCGGCTCGATGCCGTCGCGTCGGCGCAAGTAAGGATGCACCATGTCGCCCTGAATCGGACCGGGCCGCACGATCGCCACCTCGATCACCAGATCGTAGAAATTCCGGGGCTTGAGCCGCGGCAGCATCGTCATCTGCGCGCGGCTCTCGACCTGGAACACGCCGATGGAATCGGCCCGGCCCAGCATCTCATAGACGGTCGGATCGTCCGGCGACAGAGTCGCGAGATCGAAGCTCTTGCCGTAATGCCGGCGCAACAGATCGAAGCTCTTGGCGGTGCAGGTCAGCATGCCCAGCGCCAGCACATCGACCTTCATGAGGCCCAGCGCCATGAGGTCGTCCTTGTCCCATTCGATGAAGGTACGGTCCGCCATCGCCGCGTTCTCGATCGGCACCAGCTCGCTCAGGAGACCGCGGCTGATGACGAAGCCGCCGACATGCTGCGAGAGATGACGCGGGAACCCCTTGAGCTCGCGCGCGAGCGCCAGCGTCAGGGTCAGACGGGAATCGGCCGGATCCAATCCGTGCTCGCGCAGGCGCGACTCGTCGAGGAAGCTCGTGCCCTTGCCATAAGTCGGCGCCCAGACCTGGCCCGAAAGCGCGCCGACCAGGTCGAGCGAGAGGCCCATGGCCTTGCCGACCTCGCGCAGGGCCGAGCGGCTGCGATAGGAGATCACCGTGGCGGCGATGCCGGCGCGGTCGCGGCCGTATTTCCGGTAGACATACTGGATCACCTCCTCACGCCGCTCATGCTCGAAATCGACGTCGATATCGGGCGGCTCGCGGCGCTCGGCGCTGATGAAGCGCTCGAACAGGAGATCGATCGTCGCCGGATCGACCGAGGTGACGCCGAGGCAATAGCAGACCGTGGAATTGGCAGCCGAGCCGCGGCCCTGGCAGAGGATCGGCGGCGTCTGCTCCTTCGCGAAACGCACCAGATCGTAGACGGTGAGGAAATAGGGCGCGTAATCGAGGCTGGCGATGAGGGCGAGCTCGTGGTCCAGCGCCTTCTGGATCTTCTCCGGCACGCCACCGGCATAGCGCCAGCGGGCTCCCTCCCGGGCCAGCTTCTCCAGCTCCTGCTGCGGCGTGCGGCCCCCGGTCGTGAGCTCGTCGGGATATTCGTAACGCAGCTCGTCGAGGCTGAAGCGGCAGCGCTCGGCGATCTCGACCGTGCGCGCGACCGCCTCGGGCCAGCGCGCGAAGAGCCGCGCCATCTCCGCCGGCGATTTCAGATGGCGCTCGGCATTGGCGAAGAGACGGTAGCCCGCCTCGTCGATGGTGCAGCCCTCGCGGATGCAGGTCAGCACATCCTGCAGGATGCGGCGCTCGGGCGCGTGGTAATGCACGTCGTTGCTGGCAACGAGCGGCGTGTTGCAACTCTCGGCCAGCCGGTTCAGCCGCTCGATCCAGGCCTCGTCGTTGCCCCGCAAATGATGCTGGCCTGCAAGAAACACGGCGCCGGGAAAGGCCGCCGCCAGTTGCCGCAGCCGGGATTCGAGGGCGGTCAGTTCCTCCAAGGGCCCCGGATCGGTACCGGGCAGGACGATCAGCATCATGCCGGCGCCATGCCCCAGCAGGTCGTCGAGATCGAGATGGCACTGGCCCTTCTCGGCCCGCATCTTGCCCAGAGTCAAAAGCCGCGACAGGCGGCCATAGGCGGCGCGATCGGTCGGCAGCGCCACGATCTCCGCCCCGTCCCGCAAGACCAGCCGCGCACCGGGGATGATGCGGAATTTCAGCTCGCGGGCCGCATCATGCGCGCGCACCACGCCCGCGAGGCTGTTGCGGTCGGCGATCGCGAGCGCCTGCAGCCCCAGTTCCGCCGCCTGCTTGACCAGCTCGCTCGGATGCGATGCCCCGCGCAGGAAGGAGAAGTTCGTGACGCAGGCGAGCTCGGCATAGGGTGGTGAGGACAAGGGCATCGGGCATCTCATCTCTGGCGGCCCCTCCCCCTACCCCCTCCCGCAAGGGGTGGGGGCTGGATATTGATAGTTTCTCGCCCCCTCCCCTTGCGGGAGGGGGTAGGGGGAGGGGTGCCGCACGCGTTGGCTTTCGAAACTCAACCCGCCTCTTTCGGCGCCCCATGGAGCTCGGTAGCAATCATCTGCACTACCCCTTCGAGCCGATACCGCACATCGTCATTGGTGAAACGAACAACGCGAAAGCCCTGGCTCTCGAGCCAGCGTGATCGCTCCACGTCTCGATCGATCGTGTGATTGTGGGACTCTCCATCGACCTCGACGACCAGCCGGGCCGACAAGCAGATGAAATCGACGACATAGGGGCTAGGCGGAACTGGCGGCGGAACCGTCGATTCTCGCATCGCTTCGCTTGCAGCTTCTGCCACAAGCGTCGTTCGGCGATCGTTTGATTCTTGCGAAGGAAGGAGGCTCGAGGGTCGGTCATGCGATATCGAGCGAGCTCACCCCTCCCCCTACCCCCTCCCGCAAGGGGAGGGGGCTTGCTGTTTCCTGTTTCTCGCCCCCTCCCCTTGCGGGAGGGGGTAGGGGGAGGGAGATGCGGGCGTGATATGTCCGATCATGCGAACAGCCCGTGCAGGTACCAGCGCGAGACGGTGCGCTCGTGGTAGAGCCAGAAGCGGCGGCCTTCGCTGTCCTCGACGCGGTAATAGTCGCGGCTGCCGGCGGTGACGTTCGTGGCCGCCGGCCGCCACCATTCGGGTTCGATGCGCTCGGGCCCCTCGGCGAGACGGATGCGGTGCGGCCGCGCGCGCCAGCGGAACGAGGCCGGCAGCAGCTCGGGCGCCGTCTCGTCGGTCTCGAGCGGCTCGGGACGCGGCAGCAGCCGCACCGGGCGGACCGCGGCGAGGGCCGCCTCGCTCCAGCGATCTTTCCTGCCGGCCAGGGCCGGCGCCGGCGTCACGGCACGTTCGGGCAGATGGCTTTCCTGCGGCACGGGCCGCACCAGGCGCACCGGCTGGGACTCGTTGCCCAAGCGGCCATTGGCGAAGAGGTCAGCCAGGGCCGCGAGCGCCGCCTCGTCGACCGCGCGTTCGATGGCTCGTTCCTCGAGCACCTCCGCGGATTCGATCGGCGCCTGGATTTTCGCGGGCCCGGTCCGGATCTGCTTGTCCGCCCGGGCCTGTTCTTGCGTACGAACCCTGGCCTGGGCCAGCACGAGCTGCAGGTCCTCGAGCGGCTCCGCCTGCGTCACGATCAGGCTCATGGCCTCGATGCCGAAGCCGGGATCGAGCTTGTCGAAGGAGGGCGCGAACAGGCGGCGCAGTGCCTGCGGATCGCGATTGGGGCGGCTGGTGCCGATCGCGACATGCTGCAGGCTGCCATCGACGCGGAACAGCGCCAGGCGAAGCTGACGGGCGCCGAGCTGCTCGGAGGCCAGATGGCCGCAGAGCCCGCCCAGCATGCGATCGAGCGCCGCCGCGATCGCCGCCGCCTCGAGGATCGGCTCGGCGAAGGCGAGCCGCGCCTCGTGCGGGCTCGCGGGCAGGCGCGGATTGATCGACTCGTCGATCCGCCCCAGCGCCTGGTCGAGCCGGCGCGCGGGCTCCGGCCCGAAGCGGCGCAGCAAGCCGGCGCGCGGCAGCGGATAGAGCTCGGCGATGGTCTTGAGCCCCAGCCGTTCCAGCTCGTCGGCCTGGGCCGGCGAGAGGCGCAGGGCGGCGACCGGCAGGGCCGCGATCGCCTCGCGGGTGCCGCCCGGCGGCAGGATCACGGAATCTTTCGGCCGCGCGCCCCGGGCATAGCGCGCGGCGGCCCAGGCGGCGCCGGGCGTGTCGGCCACGGCGAGCCGCGCCTGATAGCCGAAGCGGCGCAGGCGCTGCGCCAGATCCTCGAGCATCTTCGCTTCGCCACCGAAGAGATGGGCGCAGCCGGTGATGTCGAGCAGAAGCCCGTCGGCGCCGTCGACCGCGACCCAGGGGCTGAAGCGCGCGCACCAGTCGGCGAGCTGGGCCAGGGCCGCCGCGTCCTTCTCGGGCCGGCTCGGCCGCACCGCGAGATCGGGCATGAGCGCGCGGGCATCGGCCAGCACCATGCCGGGCATGAGGCCCACCGCCGAAGCCTGCTCGTCGACCGCGGCCAAGAGCGCGCGGCCGTTCGCCGCCGCGACCGTCACCAGCGGGCGAGCCGATTCCGGGCCCCAATCCAGGCGCGGCTCGTTCAGCCGGACCTTGCCCAGCCGGACCTCACGATGAACCGCGACCGCCTCAGCGCGCCGCGACGCGATCTTGAGCCGGTCGGTCGCCCAATGCGGCAGCCACAGTGAGACCACCCGTTTCACGACATCCCTCCAACAACCAATCGCCGGTGCGACCGCCCCGGCAGCGCAGCAACGAGACCCGCCAGCGCGGCTTGGCGCCCTGCGCCCCCGCGGACCAGACCTGCCAGCGCGTCACCGCGGCGGTCGGGTTGCGCGAGGGCCCGCGGCGCAGCAGCAGGCAGGCGATGCCGCCGGTCTCGGCCGCGAGCTGCAGCCGCCGGCTGGCGGTGAGATCGATCTCCTCCACCTCGCCCAGCGCCGCGGCGAGGCCGGGACAGCGCAAGCCCTCCTCGAGCGCGCGCAGCAGGGCCTGCGGCCGGCGGAAATCGGCCAGCAGGACGCGGTTGGGCGAGAGACCGTAGCGGGCGAGGCCGGGCGCATAGATGTCGGTGCCCGGCATCCAGAGCACCGGCCGACAGGAGGCCCGGGTCAGCCGGCCCAGGAGAAAGGCCGCGAAGCCGGTGGCGGCGGCGCTGCCATCGACCGAGGCGATCTCATGGAGCGCGCCTTGGACCAGCCCGCCGCCCAGGGCTTGGTCGAGCTCGGGCAGGCCGAGCCGGACCCGCGCCGCGGCCGAACCGGGGCCGAACCCGCCGATCGCCGCCTTCAGCGCCTCGATCCGGGCCGAAGCCGGGGATTCCACGATTGCCGCACCGTCCGCCATGCTGCCTCCAGGGGCGAAAAATCCGCCGTACGGGCCCAGGAACCACCCGTTCCGCTCGATGTTCATGTTTTGTTCTAGATAGTCTGGAGACCGGAGTCAAGCGTGGGGAGAACTGCAGATACTGTCCCCCTCCCCCGATCCCGTGGAGGGTCAGGGAGGGGGCTGCGCGGTATCGATATCGCGTCATCCCCCTTCCTCCTTCGCTCTTCGAGCTGCGGAGGACAGGTCCTGACCTTCCCCCTCGAGGGGGAAGGGACAAAGGCGTCGCCCGCCGCCTCTTCCCCATGCCCGAAACCAAAGGCGAATAGCTTTTTCCCGGCCCCGCCCCCACCATCTCTCGAGCGACATATCCGAAGGGGAATAACGATGCCCACCATGCGAGCAGTACAGGTCACCGCCGCCAACGGTCCGTTCGAGCTGGTCCAGCGCGAGATCCCCGTGCCCAAGGGCCGGCAGGTCCGCATCAAGGTGCAGGCCTGCGGCGTCTGCCACAGCGACGTGTTCACGAAGCAGGGCCTCTTCCCCGGCATCCAGTATCCGCGCGTGCCGGGCCATGAGGTGGTGGGCGTGATCGACGCGCTCGGCCCCGACGTGCCGGAATGGAAGGTCGGACAGCGGGTCGGCGTCGGCTGGTATGGCGGCCATTGCGGCCACTGCACCTCCTGCCGGCGCGGCGATTTCCTCACCTGCAAGAACGGGCAGGTCGCCGGCATCTCCTATGACGGCGGCTATGCCGAATACATGCTGGCGCCCTTCGAAGCGCTGGCCGCGGTGCCCGACGAGCTTTCGTCGGCCGAAGCGGCGCCCCTGCTCTGCGCCGGCATCACCACCTTCAACGCGCTGCGCAACAGCGGCGCCCGCGCCGGCGATCTCGTCGCCGTGCTCGGGGTCGGCGGCCTCGGCCATCTGGGCGTGCAGTTCGCCGCGAAGATGGGCTGCCACACCGTCGCGATCGCACGCGGCCAGGACAAGGAGCCGCTCGCCCGCAAGCTGGGGGCCCATCGCTATATCGACAGCAACAAGGAGGACGTGGCCGCGGCCCTGCAGAAGCTGGGCGGTGCCCGCGTGATCCTCTCGACCGTCACCGCGAGCAAGGCGATGAGCGCCACGCTCGGCGGCCTGGCCGTGGACGGCAAGCTGATCGTGGTCGGCGCCTCGGCGGACCCGATCGAGGTCCCGCCCTTCACCGTCATCGGCGGCCGGCGCGCGGTCCAGGGCTGGCCCTCCGGCACCTCGATCGATTCCGAGGACACGATGGCCTTCAGCGCGCTCGCCGACATCCGGCCGATGATCGAGACCATGCCGCTCGAACGCGCCGCCGAAGCCTACGAGAAGATGATGAAGGGCGACGCCCGCTTCCGCATGGTGCTGACGACGGGGAAGTGAACCGCCTTCATCGGGCGTCGAACGCGGCGTGGAAGGCAATCTCGCCGCTGGGAACGTCCTTCGTGAAGGCGAGCCGCTGGATATAGGCCGACGGAACGTCGCGGTAGCGCAGGGCCGGATCGCTCACGAACCCGAAACGCGCGTAATAGCCGGGGTCGCCGACGAGGATGACCCCGGCCGCTGATCGTTGTCGGATCCGGCGGAGACCTTCGCGAATCAGAGCCTGCCCGATGCCCTGGCGCTGCCGGTCGGGCCGGACGGCCACGGGACCGAGACCGTACCATCCCCGGTCGATGCCGCCGACGGCGACGGGCGAAAAGGCGACATGGCCGAGGATCTCGCCCTCCTCGACAGCGACGAGCGAAATCGTCAGCGCGCCGGCCGCCCGCAAGGCATCGATGATCGCGGCTTCCGTCTGGCGGCTATAGGCCTTGCCTTCGAAGGCGGCACGGGTCACCCGGCGAATGGCCTCCGCATCGCCGGCCGCTTCGGGACGGATGTCCATCAGCGCGGCTCCGGATCGAGCTCGGAGGTTCCCATCCGGATTTTCACTCTCCCCGGAAGCCCGGCTTGCGCTTCTCCACGAAGGCCGCCAACCCTTCGTGGTAGTCGGCGCTCTCGACCGCCGCATAGGCCTCGCGCCGCTCTTCCGCGCTGAGCGGGCGGGGATCGGCCAGCCGGCGGGCCATGCGCTTATGCATCCGGTGCGAATGCGGCGAGCCCTCGGTCAGGCGGCGCAAGCATTCGGCCAGCTCGGCCTCGAGCCGCTCGGGCGGCACCACGCGCGTGACGAGCCCCTTGGCCGCGGCCTCGGCCGCATCGAACAGCCGCCCCTCGAGCAGGATCTCGAGCGCGGTGGCGCGGCCCACGGTGTCGATCAGGTCGCCGAGCTCGGGCCAGGGCATCACCACGCCCACCTTCTGGATCGGCACCCCGAAACGGCTGCCTTCAGCCGCGATGCGCAGGTCGCACATGATCGCGATCTCGAGGCCGGCGCCGACGCAGGCCCCGCGGATCATGGCGACCGTCGGCAAGGGCAGATCGCGCAGCTTGTGCAGCGCCGCCACCATGACGCGGCCATAGGCCTCGGCATCCGCGGTCGTGGCGCGCGTCCGGGCGAACTCGGCCAGATCGGCCCCGGCGGCGAAGGCCGACCCCGCGCCCTGCAGCCGCACGGCCCGCAAGGATCGATCCGCCTCGATCTCGCCCAGCACCTCGCCCAGCCGATGCCACATGGCGAGATCGAGCGCGTTCAGCCGGTCCGGCCGGTTGAGCGTGATCGCCGCCACCGCGCCCTCGCGCGTCAGCAGCACGGAATCGGAAACGGTCGAGGTCATCTCGAGTGCCGGTTCGTCGTCATTTCAAGCCTGCCCGTCCCTGGCGGAATTTCAGCACCAGCATGACCAGGAACACCACGAGGCACAATCCGAAGAACAGGATCTCCGCCAGGGCCAGCCCGAGATTGGCGGCCGGGTCCAGCGACAGGATGAAGACGCCGAGCGCCACGAAACCCGCGCTGACGATCGCCAGCAGGACGAGGCCGAGCATGCTGTGGCCGCGCAGCGAATTCGCCACGCTTTCGCGCCAGGTCAGGCGCTCCTCGGAACGAGGCAGGCCCCGCGTCAGGCTCTCCAGATAAACGGCGGCGATCCCGACCCAGGCCAGGGCCAGAAGCAGCAGATAGAGAAGGGAGAGCTGCGCCTGGCGGACGATGACGACGAGCAGCGGCAGGCCCAGCATCAGCAGGACATAGAAGCGCTTGATCGAGGCGCGCAGCCGCGCCGCGGTCTCGTCGTCCGGCAGGATCCGGCCGCGGCTCCAGGAACCGTAAGGATAGAAGACGTCGCGGCCTTGGGCGTCCTTGCGGAAGCTGGCGTCGGTCAGGCCGTCGAAATAGCCCATCGGAGTCCCCCGTTTCCTGCGCGGATTCGAGACGCTCCGGGCCGCGGGGGCAAGGGCCATTTCCCCACTGAGATTGGGGCCGTAGCGCCCTTGCCAAGGCCGGGAGCCTCACCGATCTTAGGACCATGTCCGACAGCTTCTATCTCCTGCCCGAGACCCGCGGCCTGCTCGCCATCGCCGGCGAGGACAAGGTGGCTTTCCTGCAGGGCCTCGTCTCCAACGATGTGGCCAAGACCGCTCCCGACCGGGCGCTCTACTCGGCCTTCCTGACCGCGCAAGGGCGCTATCTCCACGACTTCTTCCTCGCCGAGGCGGGCGGCAGCTTCTATGTCGATTGCGAAGCGGCGCGGCGCGACGACCTGAAGAAGCGGCTTTCGCTCTATAAGCTGCGCTCCAAGGTGACGATCGCCGACGCGACCGCGAGCCATGCGGTGGCGCTGCTCTATGGCGACGGCGTCTTGAGGTCGCTGGGACTCCTGCCCGAACCGGGTTCCGCGAAGCCCTTCGCCGGCGGTGTCGTCTATGTCGATCCGCGGCTGCCGGCCCTGGGTGCCCGTGCCGTGCTGCCGCGCGAGGGCGCCGCGGCGGCGCTCGAAGCGGCCGGCTTCAAGCCCGGCGATGCGGCGGCCTATGAGCGGCTGCGGTTGTCGCTCGGCGTGCCGGACGGCAGCCGCGACCTGCCGGTGGAAAAGGCCATCCTGCTCGAGAACGGCTTCGACGAGCTCCATGCGATCGACTGGAACAAGGGCTGCTATCTGGGCCAGGAACTGACGGCGCGCACACGCTATCGCGGGCTCGTGCGCAAGCGGCTGATGCCGGTCGCGATCGAGGGCCCCGTGCCAGCACCGGGCACGCCCGTCATGCTGGTCGATCCCACCACGAAAGAAACCCGGGAAGCCGGCGAGATGCGCTCGGCCGCCAACGGCATCGGTCTCGCCCTGCTGCGGCTCGAGCTGGTCGAGGGAACCGCCACGCCGCCCGCGCTCTATGCCGGCGAGGCCAAGCTCACGGCGAAGAAGCCGGACTGGGTCCGGCTGCCGGAGACGCTGGCTTAGCCATAAACATAGATATGTCCCCTCTCCCGCCTTCGCGGGGGAGGGCTAGGGAGGGGGCCGCTCGGTATCGATATCGCGCAGCCCCCTTCCTGACCTTCCCCCGTTCCGGGGGAAGGGACAGACCGAGCGCATTTCTCCCCTCCCTCATGCGCCCGCCACGAATCTGCGCTAGCCTCCCGCGCGATCGGAATCATCGCTTGCAGGAGCTTGCCCCATGCCCCGTCCCCGCCTTCGCGATCTCGGCATCGTCACCGGCCGGCTCGATCCCGGGCCCTTCAACGCCATCACCGACGTCGCGGGCGTCCGGGTCGGCCATTCGACGCTGATCGCCGATTCCCCGCGCGTGGTGCGCACCGGCGTCACGGCGATCTGGCCGCGCGACACGGTCTGGCATGACTGGTGCTTCGCCGGCTTCCACAGCTTCAACGGCAATGGCGAGATGACGGGCCTGCCCTGGATCGCCGAGCAGGGCTTGATCGGCGCGCCGATCTGCATCACCAACACGCTGTCGGTGGGCGTGGTGCGCGACGCGATCTGCACCTACGCGATCGACCGCAAGATCGAGCTGCCCTTCCACCTGCCGGTCACGGCCGAGACCTGGGACGGCTGGCTCTCCGATGCCGATGCCCAACCGGTGACGAAGGAGATGGCCTTCGAGGCCCTGGCCGGCGCCAAGGGCGGTCCCGTCGCCGAGGGCTGCGTGGGCGGCGGCACCGGCATGATCACGCACGAGTTCAAGGGCGGGATCGGCACCGCCTCGCGCGCCGTGGAGGCCGCGGGCGGGCGCTACACCGTGGGCGTGCTGGTGCAGTCGAACTATGGGCGCCGGCATCTGCTGCGCGTGAACGGCGTGCCGGTGGGGCGCGAGATCGGGACCGAGATCGTGCCCAGCGAGCGGTTCCTCGAGCCCAAGAGCTCGATCATCGTGATCCTCGCCACCGACGCGCCGCTGATCCCGATCCAATGCCAGCGCCTGGCGCGCCGCGCCACCACCGGCCTCGCCTGGGTGGGCGGCATCGGCGCCAACGGCTCGGGCGACATCTTCCTCGCCTTCTCGACGGCCAACACGGTGCGCCCCGACCACAAGGTGAGCGAGCTCAAATCCGTCGGCCCCGACGAGATGACGCCGCTGTTCGAGGCGGCGGCGGAGGCGACCGAGGAAGCGATCCTCAACGCGCTGGTCGCGGCCGAGACCATGGTGGGATTCCAGAACCGCATCGTCTACGCGCTGCCGCACGACAAGCTGCTCGAGGTGATGCGGCGCTATCGCCCCCCGGGAACGATCGGAGCACCGCGGTGAAACGCGCGTTCGGTCTTCTGTTCGTCCTGCTGCTGGCCATGGGCGTCGCCGGCATCGTGCATGCCGCCACGCAGGTCGACAGCGACAGCAGCAAGGCCAAGCTGATGGGACCGCTCTGGCTCTCGCTGCAATGGATCGGCAATGGCAGCTTCGAGCAGATGGGCAAGGCCCGGGTCGAGGACCGCGACGGCACGCTGCATCTGACCGGCCGCCAGGAGGGCCGCGGCGACAGCGCCGGCGACTGGCTCGCGCTCGAGGGCGATATCCTCGCCGTCGGCCTCCGGACGTTCCATTTCAAGGGCTGGATCGAGACCCGCGTCAGCTACATCAACGAGGGCAAGCCCTGCCGGCGCGATGTCGAGGCCGACTTCCTGATGAAGCCCGGCAAGAAATACTGGCGCCTCCAGGCGATCGACAACCCTTGCGACGTGGCGGCGGACTACGTGGATCTGTTCGCGCGGTAACGATTGTCGTCACCCTGTGAATGCCCCTCCCCCTACCCCCTCCCGCAAGGGGAGGGGGCTAGAAATTTCCTATGATTGCCCCGAACGAACTTTCGAGCGCCCCGCAAACAGGGGCGGAAGAACTCAAGCCCCCTCCCCTTGCGGGAGGGGGTAGGGGGAGGGGTAGCCGCTACTCCTCCGCCGGGAGCCGGGTCGCGAGAATCTTGTCGATGCGCCTGCCGTCGAGGTCGACGATCTCGAAGCGCCAGCCATAGGCGGTGAAGGTCTCGCCGGCCTTGGGCAGGCGGCGGAGCTGATCGAGGGCGAGGCCGGCGGCGGTGTCGTAATCGCGCGGGGCCGGCAGGCTCAGATGCAGGAGGGCCGCCATCTCGTCCACCGGCATGGCGCCGTCGACGAGCCAGGAGCCGTCGGCGCGCGGCGTGGCGCCGGGGCTCGCCTCGTCGCCGCCCTCGTGGAACTGGCCCGCGATCGAGGCCAGGATGTCGCCGGTCGTGACCAGCCCCTCGAAGGTGCCGTATTCGTCCACCACCAGCGCCAGATGCGCCTTCGAGCTCTTGAAGATCTCGATCGCGTCGAGCGCGTCGATGTTCTCGTGCACGACCGGCGCCTTGCGGATCAGGGCGTTCCAGTCGATCGGCCGGTTCTCGAGGCAGGCATCGAGCACCTCCTTGAGATCGAGCACGCCGATCACCTCGTCGATCGTGCCATGGGCGACCGGCAGGCGCGAATGATGCGCCTCGAGCAGCGTCTTGCGCTTGGCCGCCTCGTCGGCATCGAGATCGAGCCAATGCACGTCGCGCCGGTGGGTCATGACCGCGCGCACCGGGCGGTCGCCCAGCCGCATCACGCTCGCGATCATGGCATGCTCGGCGGGCTCCACCACGCCGGTGGAAGCGGCTTCGGCGACCAGCGTGTTGATCTCTTCCTCCGTCACCTGTTGCTCCGGTTCGCCGCGCTGGCCGAACAGGCGCAGCATGGCCTGCGAGGAGAGGTCGAGCAGCGTCACCAGCGGGCTCGCGATCCGCGCCAGCATCATCATCGGCCGGGCCACCCGCGCCGCCACGCCCTCGGCGTTGCGCAGCGCGATCTGCTTGGGCACGAGCTCGCCCATGATGAGCGAAAGATAGGTCGTGACCGCGACCACCAGGACGAAGGCCACCGTGTCGGCGAGCTCGATCCCGAGCCCCTTCGTCACCAGGAAGCCCGCGAACCGCTCGGCGAGCGTGGCGCCGCTGAAGGCGCCGGCGAGGATTCCGACCAGCGTGATGCCGATCTGGACCGAGGAGAGGAAGCGGCCGGGATTCTTGGCCAGGAGCAGCGCCGCCGAAGCGCCGCGATTGCCCTTGGCCGCCATGGCCTTGAGCCGGGCCCGGCGGGCGGAGACGATGGCGAGCTCGGAAAGCGCCAGCACGCCGTTGAGCGCAATGAGGGCCAGGACGATCAGCACCTCGACGACAACCAATTCAACCCTCCCCACCCCCGTCACAACACCTATCATAGCGGAGGCCCCGGATCGCGGGTCCCGCCGATCGAAATCTCGGAAATCCTAGAGCTTGCTCAGGCGCTTCGCGATCTCGGTCGCAACCCGGAAGGGCGAGCGCCCCGCCGGCAGATCGAGCGCACCCGCCCGCGCCAGCCCTTCGCGGCCGAACCGGTCGCGCAATCCCGCCTCGAGCCAGTGGCGCGCCTGGGCCTCGCGACGCGCAGCGAGGCGCCCCTGCTCGCCCAGCCAGTTCCAGTGGCGCGCGAGCTCGGCCACGAGCTTGTCGACGCCCTCGCCCGTCGTGGCGGCGACCAGCAGCACCGGCACGGTCCAGCCCCCCTGTTCCTCGGCCGCGAGACCGAGCGCGCCTTTCACATCGGCACGCGCGCGGATCGCGGCCTGGCCCAGGTCGGATTTGGTGACGGCGACGAGATCGGGGATCTCGACGATGCCGGCCTTCATGAACTGCAGGCTGTCGCCCGAGCCCGGCTGCACGCAGAAGAGGACGCTGTCGGCCGCCTCGGCCACGTCGGTCTCGGACTGGCCGACGCCGACCGTCTCGATCAGCAGCAGATCGTAGAGGGCGCGCATCAGCACCATGGCGGAGAGCGTCAGGTCGGCGAGCCCGCCCAGACGGTCGCGCGCCGCCATCGAGCGCACGAACACATCCTCGTCCGCGGGATCGGTCTGGAGCCGCGTGCGGTCGCCGAGCAGGGCGCCGCCCGAGCGGCGCGAGGAGGGATCGACCGCGATCACGCCCACACGGCTTCCTTGCGCGCGATAGGCACGGATGAGGCCGCCGGCGAGCGTCGATTTGCCCACGCCGGGCGGGCCGGTCAGGCCGATCACCTGTGCCGCCGGTGCCGCATAGGCCGCATCGAGCAAATCCAGGTTCTCGGGCGCCTGCGGAGAATGTTCGAGAGCCGCCAACGCCCGGGCCAGGGAAGCCTTGGAGCCGCGAAGTTCGGAAAGCGATGGCAGGGTGGGAATTCCGTCTGTTGCCGGTGGCCGGGCGGGTGCCGTGCAGCGCCCCGGCCAGGTTCGGCCGAATTGTAGCGCAATCCCGCCCCCCGCCCCAACAACCGCCGTCGGCGCCACAGCGAGCCCAGCCGTGACAAAACGCCGTGGATCGGCCCTGGAATCGTCATGTTCGCGTCCTGTTTCGACGTCAGGCTCGTGACGACAGCCCCGAAGCGGATAAAGATGGTTTCAGGGCAAGCGAAAGATTTTCGAAAGGCAGCTCCATGGCACTCACGCTGGCTTTGGTGGCGCATGACCAGAAGAAGCCTGACATGGCGGAATGGGTCGCGCGGCACCATCAGGAACTGCGTCGCCACCGCATCGTCTCGACCGCGACCACGGGCCGCGTCGTCGGCGAGGCCTGCCCCGATGTCCCCGTGCAGACGGTGAAGAGCGGCCCCTGGGGCGGCGACCAGCAGATCGGCGCGCTCATCGCCGAGGGCAAGATCGACGCGCTGATCTTCTTCCCCGATCCGCTGACACCCATGCCGCACGATGTCGACGTGAAAGCGCTGCTGCGCCTCGCCCTCGTCTACGACGTTCCCTGCGCCTTCAATCCCGCGACGGCGGATCTCCTGGTGAAGGCAGGGCTGCTCGGGAAGTGAGCGTCCTGGCCATCTGGCCCGTTGTCTCGGAGGCGCCCGTTATGCTCCAATAATCTGCAATCGTGTCCGGTATTTCGGAATCGCTTCTCGCCTTCGCGAAGACGGATGAGACGAAATTCCGGAAGGCAACAGGGCGGCCCACCGCCCGACGACGGACGCGAGCATCGACGAACAGGGCAGGCTGGGAGGCCGCACCATGAAGGATCCGACCCCGTCGCAACGGGCCATGCTGGAATTGTCGCTGCGTTCCTCGCTCTCGCGCCGCCGCGCGCTGGGGGCCGGGGCCGCAGGCATCGCCGGGGCCGGCGCGCTGGCGCTGGCTCCGAAGAACGCCTGGGCCAAGACCACCATGACCTGGATGGGCTGGCAGGGTTACGAGACGCCGATCCAGAGCGGCAGCTTCCTCGCCGACAACGACATCGACTTCCAGCCGACCTTCATCTCCTCCAACGAGGAGATCATCACCAAGCTGCAGGCCGGCGGCATCGGCAAGACCGACATCATCACCATGTATTTCGGCTACCTGCCGATCATGGCCGAGGGCGGGCTCCTGGAGCCGATCGACGAATCCAGGATCGAGCCGCTGCCCAAGCTGATCCCGCAATTCATCAAGCAGGACGCGATCCATTACGAGGGCAAGCTGCAGGGCGTGCCCTGGAACTGGGGCTCGCTGCCGCTGATGTACGATCCCGCCGCTGTCGGCACGGTGCCGACCAGCTGGCTCGACATCAAGAAGCCCGAATACAAGGGCAAGGTCGCGATGGTGGACGACCCGCTGGGCAATCTCCTGATCTGGGGCACGGTCGTGACCGGCAAGCCGATGGGCACGATCCTGACCAAGGCCGAGATGGTCAAGGTCATCGACGAGCTGATCGACATCAAGAAGAACCATGCCCGCGCCTTCTTCGCCACCTATGGCGACATGTCGGACGCCTTCGCGCGCAACGAGGTCGTGGTTTCGGCCATCGGCTGGGAGGCGGTCGCGGTCTGGACGCAAGGCAAGGGCAAGACCATCAAATACACGATCCCCAAGGAAGGCACGGGCATGTTCATGGACTGCCTCTGCATCCCCAAGGATGCGCCGCATGTCGACCTCACCTACAAGATGATGAACCACATCCTGTCGGCGGAACCGCAGCGCGTCTTCGCGACCGAGCAGAGCGCCGGCATCACCAACCGCGATACCATTCCGCTGTTGCCGAAGGAGCTCGCCGAATCCTACAACTATGCCGACATCGACGGCTTCATGCAGAAGGCGCGGCTGCAGCCGGTGCCGCCCTCGGAATCGAAGGACGACACCGCCACCTATGACGACTTCCTGAACGAGTATCAGCGCCTGTCGAAGGCGTGATGGAGCGAAGCTCCGACCGATAAGGGACCGGCCGGCCATGGGACGAAAGCATTGGCCCCTCGTGCCGGCCGGTCTCGTCTATGCGGGCGTGTTCGTGGCGCCCCTGCTGTTCTTCTTCGCCATCAGCTTCTGGTCGGTGAAGTCGCGCATCCTGCGGCCCGACTTCACCGTCAAGAACTATGTCGCGACCTGGGTCCAGTATTGGGACTCCATGGCCAACACCATGGCGGTCGCGCTGATGATCGCGGCCGTGACCACGCTGCTGGCTTTCGGCTTCGCCTATGCGGTGCGATTCAAGGCCGGCCGGCTCGAAGGACCGCTGCTGTTCCTGGCGCTCATCACCCTCTTCGGCGGCTATCTGGTGAAGATCTACGCCTGGAAGAGCATCCTGGGGCGCGACGGGATCCTCAACCAGGCACTCCTGGAACTCGGGCTGGTGGGCCAGCCGATCGACGCCTTCCTCTACAACACCAATGCCGTCATCATCACCCTCACCTATTTCCTGCTGCCCTTCGCCATCCTGCCGATCTACGGGAACCTGCGCGCGATCAGCCCCGCCACCATCGAGGCCGCGCGCGACCTGGGGGCGAAGCGCTGGGCGGTGATGCGCGACGTCATCCTGCCGCAATGCGAGAAGGGCATCGTCATCGCCTTCACCCTCGCCTTCCTGATCTCGGCCGGCGACTATGTGACGCCGCGTTTCGTCGGCGGCGGAGCGGCGATGATGGGCCATTTCATCGAGCTGCAATTCTCCCTGGGCTTCAACTGGCCGCAGGGCTCCGCCATGTCCTTCTCGGCCATGCTGCTGTCGCTGGCGATCGTGCTGGTCCTGAGGGCCCTCTTCCGGCGAAGCCTCCGGCCATGAAGGCGCAGTCCGTCTCCGATCTCGCCTGGCGCGCCTTGATCCTGCTGGTGTCGGGTTTCATGGCGCTGCCGCTGTTCCTGGTCGTCCTTTTCAGCTTCAACCAGTCGGCGCTGACGAGCCTGCCGCTGACGGGCCTCACCCTCGACTGGTACCGCAAGCTCTTCGCCAAGGACGCCTTCTGGCCGGCCTTCGAGAACAGCCTGATCGTGGGCTTCGCTTCGGCGCTCCTCGCCATCGCGACGGGCACGCTGGCGGCCCTCGCCCTCTCGCGGCTGCGGCCGAAGCAGGCAGGTCTCCTGATCAACATCCTCAGCATCCCGATGATGATGCCGGCCCTCATCATCGGCGTCTCGCTGATGAGCTATTTCGTGCGCTTCCTCGACGTGCCGCTCGGGCTCTGGGCCGTGGTGCTGGGCCATGTGGTGATCGCCCAGCCCTTCGTGGTGCTGATCGTCTATGCGCGGCTCGCGAGCTTCGACTGGAGCGCCGTCGACAGCGCGCGCGACCTCGGCGCCTCCTCGCTCCGGGCCTTCTTCACCGTGACGCTCCCCATCATCCAGCCCACCATCGTCGGGGCGGGCCTCATCGCGCTCTCGATCTCGCTCGACGATTTCGTGATCGCCTTCTTCACCATCGGCGCCGGCAACACGCTCCCGACCCTGGTCTGGGGGCTGGTCCGGACCTCGCTCGATCCCACCATCAACGCCATCGCGACATTGCTCTTGGCGCTCAGCATCGGCTCGACCATCCTGGCGCTGCGCCTCAGCCGCTATCGGGGATAGACATGCAGATCGACTATTCGGGCAAAGCCGCCCTCATCACCGGCGCCGGGCGCGGGCTCGGCCTCGCCATCGCCCGCGCGCTCCATGCCTCGGGCGCCCGGGTCGCCATCAACGACCGCACGCCAGAAGCGGTCGCGGCCGCGATCGCGAAGCTGGGCGGCGGCGAGCGGCTGACACCGGCACCCGCCGACCTCGCCCAGCCGGGCGGCCCCGAGGCCGCCGTCGAGCAGGCGGTGCGCGCCTTCGGGCAGCTCGATCTCCTGGTCAACAACGCCGCCGTCAATATCGAGCGGCCGATCGAGGCGACCGACGACGCCCATTGGGACCTGCATCTCAACGTCGTGCTGCGCGCGAGCTTCTTCGCCGTGAAGGCCGCCCAGCCCTGGCTCAGCTCTTCCAAGGGCAGCGTCATCAACATCGCCTCGGAGCTGGGGCTCCATGCCATCCCCAACAACGTCGCCTATGTGACGGCCAAGCACGGGCTGGTGACGATGACCCGCGCGCTGGCGCTCGAGCTCGCCAGGGACGGCGTGCGCGTCAATGCGGTCTGCCCCGGCACCATGGATACCGAACTGATGCGCGATTGCGCCGAAGCGAGTCCCGATCCCGCCACCTACTACCGGACCTTCGAGGCCTATCATCCGCTGGGGCGGCTGGCCTCGCCCGAGGAGATCGCCGATTTCGTGCTCTGCGTCGGCTCGCCCGCCGCGGGGTTCATGACGGGCGCGGCGCTCGCCATCGATGGCGGCAGCACCGCCGGCCGGTTCTGAGGGGGCGGCCATGGAATTCTCCGGCAAGCGCGTCCTCGTCACCGGCTCCACCCGCGGGCTGGGCCTCGCCGCGGCCCGGCTCTTCCTCGAGCGCGGCGCCGAGGTGATCCTGCATGGCCATGACGGCAACGGCGTCGCCCGCGCCGTCACCGGCCTGACCAAGGACCATCCGGGTCGCGTCCAGGGCTTTCCCGCCGATCTCGCCGACCGCGCCGCCTGCCGCCGCCTCGCGCAGCAGGCCGGCGCCGTCGATGTGCTCGTCAACAATGCCGGCGTGCTGATGGAGGCGATGATCCCCGACACCGATCTCGCCCTCTGGCAGCGCAGCTTCGCGATCAATGTGACGGCGCCCTGGGTGCTGTCGCGGGCGCTCCTCGAGCCTTTGCGCGCGCGCCGCGGCGTGATCGTCAATATCGGCTCCGATTCCGGGCTCCTGGGCTATCCGGGTTTCGCGACCTATTGCGCCACCAAGGGCGCCGTCATCGGGCTCACAAGAGCGCTCGCGATCGAGCTGGCGCCCGCGGTACGCGCCGTCTGCGTCTGTCCCGGCCCGATCGAGACCGACATGATGCGCAAGAGCCTCGAGGCCACGCCCGACCCCGCCGCGACGCGGCAGGTCTGGGAGGCCTATCCGGCGCTGCGCCGCGTGGCGAGCCCCGAGGAGATCGCCGAGGCGATCCTCTTCGCCGCCTCCCCGCGCGCCTCCTTCATGACGGGGAACCTGATCGTGATCGATGGCGGGGTGACGATGGGGAAGCGGGTGTAATTGTTTCCCCTGTCATCCCCGCGAACGCGGGGACCCAGCGTTCAGCTTGCGTCGCTGGGTCGACAGGGCCCCCCGCTTTCGCGAGGGTGACGGAAGAGCGTCGCGCCCTCCGCGTTTCTTGTCATCCCCGGTCCTCGATCACCCGCTGTTCCGCCTGAACCCAGCCGACGCGCAGGCTCTGGCCGACCTCGAGCCGCGGGGCGTGGGGGCGGTCCTGGGCGGTGAGCTTCTCGCCGCTCGCGAGCGCCAGGACATATTTGTTGTGGGTGCCGAGGAAGACGACCTCCTCGACGACGCCGGTGACGGCGAGATCGGCGCCGGCGCCGTCGGAGAGCGGCCGCACCGCCTCCGGACGGATGACGATCGCGACCGGGCCGTCGGCGCCGGGTGAAGCGAACTCGATGCCGCATTGAGCATGGATCCGGCCGCCGCCGCGCTTCGCCTTGAGGAGATTGGCCTCGCCGATGAAGCCGGCGACGAAGCGGCTGGCCGGAGCGAAATAGATCTCCTCCGGCGCTCCCAGCTGCTCGATGCGGCCGGCATTCATGACCGCGATCCGGTTGGCGAGCGCCAGCGCCTCGCCCTGGTCGTGGGTCACGAACACGAAAGTGCCGCCGATCGCGCGGTGGATGCGGCGCAGCTCCTCCTGCATCGCCTGGCGCAGCTTGAGGTCGAGCGCCGCCAGCGGCTCGTCCAGCAACAGCACGCGCGGCTCCATCACCAGCGCGCGCGCGAGCGCCACGCGCTGCTGCTGGCCGCCGGAGAGCTCGGTCGCGGCGCGGTCCCCATATTCCTCGAGCCGCACCAGCGCCATCACCTTCGAGACGCGCCGCGCGATGTCCTCGGCCGGCAGCTTCTTGAGCTTGAGCCCATAGCCGACATTCTGGCGGACGTTCATATGCGGAAAGAGGCCGTAGCCCTGGAACACCATGTTGGTCGGACGGCGCTCGGGGCCCAGATCCGTCACGTCCTGGCCGTCGACCTCGATGGTGCCGGCGCTGGGCTCGACGAAGCCGCCGATCATGCGCAGCAAGGTGGTCTTGCCGCAGCCCGAGGGACCCAGGATCGCGAGGAAGTCCCCGCGCCGGATCTCGAGATCGAGCGGATGCACCGCGGCGACCGGCCCGAAGCTCTTGCCGACGCCGGCCAGACGCACGGCGATGTCGCTGGTCATCGGGTCACGTCCCCCTGCTTCGAACCCGCGCGGGCTTTCCGGAATGCCGGACCCGCGTCCGCTATTGTGAGCCTCGGGGCGGAACTCTACCCTGCGCTTCGGGGAACTCAAGCATGCGCCGCCGCCCGGAAAGGACCGTCTCTCCATGACAGCGCCCGCCTCGGACTGGCAGATCGTTACACCGGGACGCGACAAGCTGGGCGAAAGCGTGCTGTGGCATCCGACGGAGCGGGCGCTCTACTGGATCGATTTCTACGGACCCACCGTCCATCGCCGCGATCCCGCCACCGGCCAGCAGCGGGACTGGATCATCGCCGGCCATGACTCGATCGGCTCGCTGGTCTTCTGCGCCGACGGAAGGCTGCTCGTCGCGCTCGAGGACGGCGTCCATCACTTCGACCGGAACACCGGCGAGCTCCAGCTCTTCGGCGATCCCAACCAGGGCCGCGCCGCCATCGCCTATAACGACGCCAAGGTCGACCGGCAGGGCCGCTACTGGGTCGGCACGCTCGACGCCAAGGAGAAGCTGCCGCGCGGCATCTTCTATTCCACGCGCTCGGGCCAGGACTGGCGCCTCGGCGACAGCGGCTTCGTGGTCTCGAACGGCCCGACCTTCAGCCCTTCGGGCGACCGCCTCTATTTCAGCGACAGCATGGGCGGGCGCATATTGGCCTATGCGCTCGATCCCGCGACGGGGCGGCTGGGCGAGGCGGCCGAGTTCCACCGCTTCGCGCCCGAGGACGGCTTCCCGGACGGGCTCACGGCCGACAGCGAAGGCAATATCTGGTGCGCGCTCTATGGCGGCGGCAAGGTGTTGCGGCTCGATCCCGGCGGCACGCGGCTCGAGGAGATCGCGCTGCCGGTGCCCGACGTGACCAGCTGCTGCCTGGGCGGGCCCGGCCTCAAGACGCTCTACGTCACCACGGGCCATACATCCGACAAGCCGCCGACCGATCTTGGCGGCGCGCTCTTCGCGCGCGAGGTGGCGATCGCCGGGCTGCCGGAGCCGCTGTTCAAGCCGGAAGAGCGCTGACGCTGCGATTCTTGGCAGGGGGCAGCAGGCGAAGGGCCGCGCGGCGCTCCCGCATAATTTCCTAGACGGACGCTTGCGCCCGCCGCCCAACTTGCCAAGGCCGGTTCGGAGCGACAAGATCGCCTCGAACGGACGGATGCCGGGCGACCGTAAGACGATGGTCATAAATCGTCACGCCTTGGCGGCTGTACCGTTCGACCAGGGATGATCGCGCTTCGCAACCGGGGGGTATCATGACACGGCTTGTCGCAATGCGTGCTCCAGTGACGGGGAGCATGAAGGTGGGTGCTTGGGCCCTGGCGGCCCTGGTCTTGGTCGTGCCGCAGGCCCGGGCGCAGGATGGCGCCATCGACAGCGGCAACACCGCCTGGATGCTGGTCTCGACCGCGCTGGTCATCCTGATGACCGTGCCGGGCCTCGTGCTCTTCTATGGCGGGCTGGTGCGCAAGAAGAACGTGCTTGCCACCTTCGTGCAATGTTTCGCGACCTGCGCGCTCGTCTCCGTCGTGTGGATGATCGCCGGCTACAGCCTCGCCTTCAGCCCGGGCAACGCCTTCGTCGGCGGGTTCGGCGCGCTCTTCCTCGGCGGCATGGAGATCGGCTCGACCGTGGGCACGATCCCGGAATCGGTCTTCATGACCTTCCAGATGGCCTTCGCCGTGATCGCGCCGGCGCTCATCACCGGCGCCTATGCCGACCGCATGAAGTTCTCCGCCATGCTGGTCTTCAACGCGGCCTGGGTGCTGCTCGTCTATACGCCGGTTTGCCACTGGGTCTGGGGCGGCGGCTTCCTCGGCAGCGAGGGCGTGCTCGACTATGCGGGCGGCACCGTCGTCCATATCAATGCCGGCGTCGCCGGCCTGGTCGCGGCGCTCGTGATCGGCAAGCGCCTGCGCTATGGCAGCGAGCATTTCCCGCCGCACAGCCTGGCGTTCTCCGTCGTCGGGGCGGCGCTCCTCTGGTTCGGCTGGTTCGGTTTCAATGCCGGCTCGGCGCTCGCGGCCGACGGGCGCGCCGGGATGGCGCTGGCGGTGACGCAGATCGCCGCAGCCGGCGCCACCTTGTCCTGGATGGCCGTCGAATGGATCCTGCGCGGCAAGCCGAGCGGGCTCGGCCTCATCTCCGGTGCCGTGGGCGGGCTGGTGGCGATCACGCCAGCCGCCGGCTTCGTCGGACCCGCCAGCGGTCTCGCCATCGGCCTGATCGCGGGGGTCGCCTGCTACTGGGGGGCAAATGCGCTGAAGCGGCAGTTCAACTATGACGATTCCCTGGACGCTTTCGGTATCCATGGCGTGGGCGGCATCGTCGGCGCGCTCCTCACCGGCGTCTTCGCCTCGGCCTCGATCGGCGGCGTGCCCGGCCTGATCGAAGGCAATGCCGGTCAGGTTCTGACGCAGCTCTGGGGCACGCTCGCCACGATCGCCTATTGCGCGGCCGTGACCTGGATCATCCTGTTCGCGATCCGCAAGACGATCGGCCTGCGCGTCGACGAGAAGACCGAGACCGTCGGCCTCGATATCGCGCTGCACGGACAGCGCGCCTACGAGATGTGAGCCGGGGAGCGAACGCCATGAAATACGTCATTGCCGTCATCCAGTCGCACCGGCTCGAGAACGTCCGGGACGCCCTGGTCGGACTCGGCATCGGCGCCTTCACCGCCTACGAGGTGCGCCGGTTCGGCGACAGCGAGGAACATACCGAGTTCTATCGCGCGGCCGAGTTCAGCGTCGGGTTCCTGCCCAAGACCAAGATCGAGTTCGCGGTCTCCGACGAGCTCGCCGACCGGGCCGTGAAAGCGCTGCGCGACGCGGCCACGACGGGCAGCGTCGGCGACGGGCGGATCTATGTGCTGGAGCTGGCCCGGACCGTGCAGATCAAGAGCGGCAGGATCGACGCCGACGTGGCGGCGCTGTAGCGCCCCGGGCAAGGGTCGCCGCCGCCTCGGGCGGGCCCCATGACGGGCCGGAATCTCCGGATTCCAGCCCGTCCGGCCGCACCGGGAGAAAGGCCACCCGACCCCCGGGAGGACCGGTCTGCGCGTCCCTGAACCGGCCCGCCCCGCCATGCGTTCGGCAGGGCGGACCAACTGCCTGTCCCGTCTCAAGTAATCCTAAAATATTCCTATAGGCCGCCCTGCGCGCTATGGTGATGGCAGGCGCCGGGTGCGGGCCCTATCGAGGGTTCCGCACGTGTCGCGGCTCGCAGGCCATCATAAAAAATCTTTAATGACAGGGAGTAGGACGACCATGGAGACCAAACGCGATATCGAGAAATTCATCGACGAGATCAAATATGGGCGCATGACCCGGCGCAAATTCGCGCGCGCCATGGCCTCGGTCGGGCTGGCGGTGGCGCTCATGCCGACGGGCCGTACCCGGGCGCTGGCCGACGACAGCGTGCCGACCGTCTTCACCTGGAGCGGCTACGACGCCGCCGAGATGCACGGGGAATTCGACAAGAAGTACGGCAAGGCGCCCAACTATTCGATCTGGGGCGACGAGGAGGAAGCGGAGTCGAAGATGCGCTCGGGCTTCCACCCCGACATGGTCATGCCCTGCTCCTACAAGGTCAACAAGTGGAACGACCTCGGCTTCCTGAAGCCGATCGACACCTCGCGGCTGGAGCATTGGCCCGAGATCATCCCGGCGCTCGACAACGTCCCGGACACGGTCATCGGCGGCAAGCGCATGTGGGTGCCCGCCTGGTGGGGCCTCACCTCGGTGACCTTCCGCACCGACTTGGCGCCGGAATACGTGCCGCCGGAGAAGCACACCTGGGGCATCCTCTGGGACGAGAAATACAAGGGCCGCCTCTCCATGATCGACAGCCTGATCGACGGCGTCATGGCGGCCGCGATCTACTCGGGTGCGAAGGATCCGTTCAACATGACGGAGGCCGAGGTTGCCCACTGCAAGGACCTGATGGTCCAGCAGCGCCCGCTGCTGCGCTTCTACACCAACGACAACACCGGCTGGCAGCAGGCGCTGGCCAGCGGCGAGCTGGTGGCGGCGGATTCCTGGAACGACACCATCCTCAATCTCTCCAAGCAGGGCATCCCCTCCGCCTTCATGATCCCGAAGGAAGGGCCCATGACCTGGACCTGCGGCGTCGCCATGACGTCCTGGGTGAAGCCCGAGATGGAGAACATGGTCTACGACCTGGTCAACGCCTATCTCAGCGTCGACACGGGCGTCTACTGGGTCAATACCTTCGGCATGGGCCACTCGAACAAGAACGTCTATTCGCACATCCCCGCCGACGAGCTCACCAAGCGCGGCCTGACGCCCGGCGATATCGACGCCTACATCAAGGCGGGCCATTTCCAGGCCACGATCAAGAACGAGCCGGTGTTGCAGGCCATGTATGAAGAGGTCAAGGCCGGCATCTGACGGCCTTGGACGGTTTCACCCGGCGGCCTCGAGGCCGCCGGGCGACGGCCGGCCCGAAGGGGGTGATCGCCTGTTGCATCTGACGCCGGGAGAGACGCGCCACGATGGTTAGCGCATCCGAAAGCCTGCCCTCCCAGGCCTTGCCGCCGCTGCCGACGGGACAGCGGCTGCGGGCCTGGTTCTATCGCAACGAAGCCGTGCGCGGCTATCTGCTGCTGTCGCCGACCCTGCTGGTGATGATCGGACTGATGATCGTGCCGCTGGTCGGCATGGTCGGCCTGTCGTTCTTCACCCAGACCTACGTGTCGATCGACTACACCTTCACCCTCAACAACTACTGGACGATCTTCGAGCCGTCCGACAAGGCCGCCCATTTCCTCGGCATCCCCTTCTATCTGAAGAAGCCGATCTATCTGCTGCTGCTGTTCAAGTCGATCCTGGTGTCGCTGGCGGCGACGACCGCGGTCGTGGTGCTGGCCTATCCGATGGCCTATTTCCTGGCCTTCCGGGTCAAGCGGCACAAGATGGCATGGCTGATCCTGATCACGGTGCCGTTCTGGACCAGCTACCTGCTGCGGGTCTTCGCCTGGAAGATCATCCTGGGCTTCAACGGCGTGATCAATTCGGGCCTGGTCAGCCTCGGCATCATCGACAAGCCGCTCGAGTTCCTGCTCTACAATCCCTTCGCGGTCGTCATCACTCTGGCCCATGCCTGGGCCGCGGTCGCGATCCTGCCGATCTATGTCTCGCTCGAGAAGATCGACCGCTCGCTGCTCGAGGCCGCGACCGACCTGGGCGACGGCCATCTGGAGCGTTTCCTGCGCATCACCCTGCCGCTTTCGCTGCCGGGCGTGATCGCCGCCAGCCTCCTGGTCTTCATCCCGACCGTGGGCGACTACATCACGCCGACCCTGGTCGGCGGCACCGACGGCATCATGATCGGCAACGTGGTCCAGTCGCTCTTCAGCAAGGGCAACAACGCGCCGCTCGCCGCGGCGGTCTCGGTGGTGTCGATGATGACGATCACCATCATGGTCTGCCTGTTCCTCTGGTTCGTCGGCCGGGGCCGCCTGTCGCGGCGCGAGATCTGACGCCATGAAGCGGCCTTCCTCCGTCGACCCGATGGTCGGCTACGCCCTCTTCTATCTCGTCTTCCTCTACGGGCCGGTGCTGCTGCTGCCGCTGTTCTCGTTCAACGACAGCATCTTCGTCGCCTTTCCGCTCAAAGGGCTGACCTTCCAGTGGTATGCCCAGATGGTGGAGAACGATGCCCTGATCCATGCGCTGGGCAACAGCCTCAAGGTCGGCATCTCGGCCTCGATCATCAGCACCATCCTCGGCATCCTCGCCGCCAAGGCGATGACCCGCTTCCGCCTGCCGGGCCGGGGCGTCGTGAGCGGCATGATCCTGCTGCCGCTGGTCATTCCCAGCATCATTCTCGGCATCGCGCTCCTGGTGCTGGTGCTCAACGTCTTCAAGATCGACCCTTCGCTCTACACCATCATCGCCGGCCATGTGCTGATCTGCGTGCCCTTCTCGATGCTGGTGATGATGTCGCGCCTGGAAGGCTTCGACAAAAACCTGGAGGAAGCCTCCGCCGATCTCGGCGAGAACAGCTGGCAGACCTTCTGGCGCATCACCTTCCCGCTCGCCATGCCCGGCATCGTGGCGAGCGTCCTGCTCTGCTTCACCACCTCTTTCGACGAGTTCCTGCTGGCCTTCTTCCTGGCCGGCAACGAGGCGACGCTGCCGCTCTTCATCTTCAGCCAGCTCCGGCTGCCCTCGCAGCTCCCCAGCGTGCTGGCGCTGGGCTCCTGCATCCTGGGAGTCTCGTTCCTCGTGGTGTTCCTGTCGGAGCGGCTGCGGCGGATCGGCCTGCAGAAGAAGCCGGCCGCAAGCGCGGAAGCGACCTGAGCGTCCATGACGAGCGCGACGCCGGCACCGCGGCGCCGGGCTGCCCGCCCCCTCGCGCTGGCCGCCGCCATGTCTCTGGCGGCCATGTCGCTGGCGGCCCTTATCGCGGGCGCGCCGGCGTCAGGCGCCGACATGGCATGGAAGAGCCTGCGGATCGGCATGCGCGGGCCGGATTCACCGGTAAGCGAGGCGACGATCGGCTACGAGGCCGATCTGGCGCAGGATCTCTGTCGCCGCATGGCGGTGGCCTGCACATTCGACACCGGCAAGGGAAATGACGGCGTCGCGGCCCTGCTGGCGCGTCGCGTCGATGCCCTGATGAGCTGGCTGCCGGTGACCGCCTCGCAGCGCCAGACGATCGATTTCAGCTATGCCTACGCCCTCGAGCGGCACGGCCTGATCGTGCCGGACCCGGGGCCCCTCGCCGGGCTGCCCGGCACCGGCAAGACGCTCTCCCTGACCGTGACACCTCAGGATGCGCGCGATGCCATCGACGCCCTGCGCGGCCGGCTTGCCGGCAGGACCGTGGGGGCGCTGGCGGGCAGCGTCGATCTGGCCTTCCTGCAAGGCCAGATCGGCGGCAGCGCCACGATCCGGCCCTACGAGTCGATGGAACCGCTGCTGCGGGACCTGGCGGAAGGCCGCCTCGATGCGGCCATGGCCGAGGTCACGCGGCTGCAGGCGATCGTGACGCTGTCCGGCTACCGGAACCTGGCGATCAGCGGCCCGCAATTCAGCGACGAGGAACTCTTCGGCGACGGCATCGCGGTCGGCGTGAGAAAGCCGGATCGGACGCTGCGCGAGATGTTCGATCGCGCGATCGCCGACGCCATCGGCGACGGCACGCTCGAGCGTCTGTCCCTGAAATGGTTCAAGGCCGACATCTCGCCGCACCGCTGCAACTGCAAACCGTTTTGAGGCGCGCAAGAGCGCCCGCACGTCTTGCCCGATGCCGGCCTGCGCCATCCGTCGCACGAAACAGACGGCGCAAACCGGGCCGAAAGCGAAAGAAGGCCGGTATCAGAGGCCGGCCTTCACCGCCTCGAACATCGCGATGTATTTCTCCTTGAGGGCAGGCGGCGTCTCCTCCAGGAAGACGCCCTGCTTGAAGAGCGCCACTGGATCCTTGAGGCCGAGCTCGGCCAGCCGCTCGGGCTTCACCAGATCGAAGGATTTCCGGTTCGAGTGACCGTAGCCGTAGCTGTCGATCAGGAACTCGCCGCTCTGCGGGTCGGTCGCGGCATCGATGAAATCATAGGCCGCCTGCTCGTCGCCGCTGCCCCCTTGGACCAGGGCCAGGCCGCAAACCCAGGTCAGGATTCCTTCCTTCGGGTTCATGTACTCGACCGGCACGCCCTGCTTCTTGAGGACGACCACCGATGCGTTCCAGGCATAGGCCGCGACCAGTTCGCCCGACGCCAGGCTCTGCTCGACCGCGGTCTGATCGGTCCAGTAGTAGCGCAGCAGCGGCTTCTGCTTGATCAGCAGTTCCTTGACCTTGGCAAGCTGGCCGTCGTCGAGGGTGCTGATATTCTTGAAGCCCAGCAGCAGCGCCGCCGAGGAGACCGCGCCATCGACGGAATCGTAGGTGGCGAGCCGGCCCTTGTATTTCTCGTCGAACAGCAGCCCCCAGGAGTCGGTATTGCTGTCGACGAGGTCGGTGCGGTAGAGCACCGAGGAGTTGCCCCAGTCAAAGGGCACAAACAGCGGCTTGCCGTCCTTGGTGACGGTGCCCTTGATCGTCTTCAATTCGGGGAAGATGTCGCCATAATGCTGGAGGCGCGAGGCGTCGACCGGCTTGATGATGCCGGCGTCGAACCAGCGCGGGACCGAATAGGTGCAGGGATGGGTCAGGTCGGGCCGGTAGCCCGAGAGCATCTTCTGCAGCGCCTCTTCCTCGTCGCCGAAGATCGAATGGTTGGGCTCATGCCCGTATTTGGCCGCGAAGCCCTTGTGCAGGTTCGGCTCTTCATAACCGGCCCAGGTATAGTATTCGATCTGGCCGGTCTCGGCGGCGCCGCGTCGCGCCAGCACCGGCACCATCATCATCCCGACCCCGGCCGCCGCGGCCGCGCGGGCAAACTGGCGGCGTGTCAGGCGCCCCGCCGCGAGGCGGTCCTGCAATTCGTTCTTCTCCATGATGAACTCCTCCCTGTAACAGCTTTCTTCGTTGGCCGGCCCGAAGCGGGCGCCCGCCCATGTCCGAGGCCGGTCTCAGGGCGCAAGCCTATCGTCTTTCGCGCCGGCGTGAACAGTTTCTTCGGCAGGCGACATCGGCGCCGCCTCGCGTCCGCGCGGCCGGAAACAGACCAGAGAGACAGGAAAACCGCGGCGGCGCTCGCCGCCGGCAACCGGTTCAGGCGGCTTAGACGTCCCGCGTGGTGGCGCCGCTGAGGGCCGCCTGTGCCGCCGCGAGGCGGGCGATCGGCACGCGGTAGGGCGAGCAGGAGACATAATCGAGCCCGACCTCGGCGCAGAAGCGGATCGAGGCGGGATCGCCGCCATGCTCGCCGCAGATGCCGAGCTTGAGGTTGGGCCGCGTCTTGCGGCCGCGCTCGGAGGCGATACGCACCAGCTCGCCCACGCCCTGCGGATCGAGGGTGACGAAGGGATCCTGCGGCAGCAGGCCCTTGCGCTCGTAGGCCTGGAGGAAGCGGGCCGCGTCGTCGCGCGACAGGCCGTAGGTGGTCTGGGTCAGGTCGTTGGTGCCGAAGCTGAAGAACTCGGCGGCCTTGGCGATCTCGCCCGCCAGCAGCGCCGCGCGCGGCAGCTCGATCATGGTGCCGACCGAATAGGTGGTAGCGACGCCGCTCGCCTTGGCCACCTCGGCAGCCACGCGGTCCACCATCTCCTTCAGGACCTCGAGCTCCTTCGGCAAGGCGACCAGCGGGATCATGATCTCGGGCTCGGCCGTCTCGCCCGATTCCTTCTTCACCTGCGCCGCCGCCTCGAAGATGGCGCGCGCCTGCATCTCGTAGATCTCGGGGAAGGTGATGCCGAGCCGGCAGCCGCGATGGCCCAGCATCGGGTTGGCTTCCTTCATCATCGCGGCGCGGTGGCGCACCGTATCGAGCTCGATGCCGGCCGCCGCCGCCACCTCCGCCATCTCGGCGTCGGTATGGGGCAGGAACTCGTGCAGCGGCGGGTCGAGCAGCCGGATCGTGACCGGCAGGCCCTTCATGATCTGGAACAGCTCGACGAAGTCGGCCCGCTGCATCGGCAGGATGCGCGCGAGCGCCTTGCGCCGGCCGGCCTCGTCGTCGGCGAGGATCATCTCGCGCATGGCGACGATGCGGTTGCCGTCGAAGAACATGTGCTCGGTGCGGCAGAGGCCGATGCCCTCCGCGCCGAAGCGCCGCGCGGTGCGAGCGTCGAGCGGCGTCTCGGCATTGGTGCGCACCTTGAGCTTGCGCAGTGCGTCGGCCCAGCCCATCAGCGTCGCGAAGTCGCCGGAAAGCTCGGGCTGGATGGTGGGCACCTCGCCCAGCATCACCTCGCCCGTCCCGCCGTCGATGGTGATGAGGTCGCCGTCGCGCACCAGCACGTCGCGCACCTTCATGGTACGGGCGTGGGCATCGATCCTGAGATCGCCGGCGCCCGAGACGCAAGGCCGGCCCATGCCGCGCGCGACCACCGCCGCGTGGCTGGTCATGCCGCCGCGCGTGGTCAGGATGCCCACGGCCGCATGCATGCCGTGGATGTCCTCGGGGCTGGTCTCGGTGCGGACCAGGATCACCTTCTCGCCCTTGGAAGCGCGGTCCTCGGCCTCGTCGGCGGTGAAGACGGCATGGCCGCCGGCCGCACCCGGCGAGGCCGGAAGCCCGCGCGCGATCACCTTGCGCGGCGCCTTGGGGTCGAGCATCGGGTGGAGGAGCTGGTCGAGCGAGGCGGGATCGATGCGCCGGATCGCCTCGTCCCGGTCGATCACGCCTTCCTTCACCATATCGACAGCGATCTTGAGCGCCGCCGCCGCCGTGCGCTTGCCGCTGCGGGTCTGCAGCATGTAGAGCTTGCCGCGCTGGACCGTGAACTCGATGTCCTGCATGTCGCGGTAATGCGCCTCGAGCTTGTGGCGCACCTGGTCGAGCTCGGCGAAGAGCTTGGGCATCACCTCTTCCATCGCCGGCAGGCTCGAGCGATTGGCCTTCTTGCCGGCGACGGTCAGATGCTGCGGCGTGCGGATACCCGCCACCACATCCTCGCCCTGGGCGTTGACGAGATACTCGCCGTAAAACGCGTTCTCGCCGTTGGAGGGATTGCGGGTGAAGGCGACGCCGGTGGCGCAGTCCTCGCCCATATTGCCGAACACCATGGCCTGGACGTTGACGGCCGTGCCCCAATCCTCGGGGATCGAATGCAGGCGGCGATAGGTGATGGCGCGCTGGGTCTGCCAGGAGCCGAACACGGCGCCGATCGCGGCCCAGAGCTGGGCCTTGGGATCCTGCGGGAAGGGCTTGCCGGTCTCGGCCTGGACCTTCGCCTTGTAGGCGGCGATGACCTTCTGCAGCGCCTCGGGCGTGAGCTCGGTGTCGAGCGAGAGGCCGCGCTCCTCCTTCTCCAGCTCGAGGATCTCCTCGAAATGGTGATGGTCGACGCCCAGCACCACATTGCCGAACATCTGGATGAAGCGCCGGTAGCTGTCATAGGCGAAGCGGGCATCGCCCGAATGACGTGCCAGCCCTTCGACCGTGCTGTCGTTGAGGCCGAGATTGAGGACCGTGTCCATCATGCCGGGCATCGAGACGCGGGCGCCCGAGCGCACCGACACCAGGAGCGGATTGGCGTCGTCGCCGAACCTGGCGCCGACGGTCTCCTCCACCGTCGCCAGCGCCGCCTCGACATCCTGCTCGAGGCCCGCGGGATAGCTCTGGCCGTTGGTGTAGTAGTAGGTGCAGACCTCGGTGGTGATGGTGAAGCCCGGCGGCACGGGCAGGCCCAGGCTCGACATCTCGGCCAGGTTGGCGCCCTTGCCGCCCAGGAGATTGCGCATGTCGGCGCGGCCCTCGGCCTTGCCGGCGCCGAAGCGATAGACCCATTGGGTCTTGCCCGAGGAAGCGGACGCGGTCTTCTTGGCCTTCGCCACGTTCGTCTGCGCCATGGTTCTCTAGCCTTCGATCTTGGAGAAATCGGCGACCAATCCCAGGGTCGCCCGGATGCGCGACAGCAATCTTAGCCGATTTGCCCGCAAATCCTGATTCGCATCGTTCACCGTCACCGTGTCAAAAAAGGCGTCGACGGGCGCGCGCAAGGCCGCCATTGCCGTCATGGCGCCGGTGAAATCCTCTTTCGTCACAGCCTGATGGGCGGCGGTCGCGGCGGCGTCGAGCGCTTTGGCCAGCGCCTTCTCCGCCTCTTCCTTGAAGCGCGCCGGATCGGCGGCGCCGTCGTAAGACTTGCCGTCCTTCTTTTCCTCGATGCGCAGGATGTTGGACGCGCGCTTTTGCGCCGTCAGCAGATGCGCGCCATCCTCGGTGCCGAGGAATCTCGCCAGCGCATCGACGCGGGCCAGCAGCCGGACCAGATCGCCCTCGCCGCCCAGCGCGAACACGGCCGCGATCAGGTCGTGACGGACGCCCTTTTCTTTCAACGCCACCTTGAGGCGGTCGGCGAAGAACTCGAGCAGGTCGCGCCGCACGCTCTTCTCGTCGAGCGCCAGCTTCACGCCCGCATAGTTCGCGTAGGCTTTGGCGAAAAGCCCGTCCAGCCCGATGCGGAGCTTGTTCTCGACGATCAGCCGGATCGCGCCCAGCGCCGCGCGGCGCAACGCGAAGGGATCCTTCGAGCCCGTCGGCTTCTCGTCGATCGCGAAGAATCCGACCAGGATGTCGATCTTGTCGGCGAGCGCCACCGCGACCGAGACCGGCGCGGTCGGGCAGGCGTCGTTGGGGCCGAGCGGCGAGTAATGCTCGGCGATGGCATGCGCCACCTCCGATGCTTCGCCTTCCGCCAGCGCGTAGTAGCGGCCCATGATGCCCTGGAGCTCCGGAAATTCGCCGACCATGCCGGTAACGAGATCGGCCTTGGCGAGTTCCACGGCACGGCCGACCTTGACCGGATCGGCGCCCGGGATCGATGTCGCGAGCTCGAGCGCGAGGGATTTCACCCGCGCCATCTTCTCGGCGACGGTACCGAGCCTGGCATGGAAGACGATGTCTTTCAGCGCCGGCAGGCGATCCTCGAGCCGGACTTTTCGGTCCTGGTCCCAGAAGAACTGCGCGTCCGACAGGCGCGCGCGCAGCACGCGCTCGTTGCCGGCGACGATCGCGGCGCCCTTGTCCTTGGTCTCCATGTTGGAGACGACCAGGAAATCCGGCGCGAGCTGGCCGTGGCCGTCGACCAGCGCGAAATATTTCTGGTGCGCGCGCATCGAGCCGGTGAGCACCTCCGGCGGCAGGCTCATGAAAGCCTGGTCGATCCGGCCCCTCAGCACCACCGGCCATTCGACCAGCCCCGTCACCTCCTCGATCAGGCCCTCGTCATGGCGGAGCTTCAGCCCCGCTTCGGCCGCCTTGGCCTCGGCCTGGCGCAGGATCTCGGCGCGGCGCTCGGCCGGATCGAGGATGACGTAATGCTCCTTGAGCCGGTGCCGGTAGTCGGCCATGGCCGCCACCGGGAAGGAGTCGGGCGACAGGAAGCGATGGCCGCGGCTCTCGTCGCCGAACTCGAGCAGGGCGCCGCCCAGATCGAAGCTGCCCTTGAGCGGCCGGCCGTCGAACATGGCGGTGATGGCATGGAGCGGACGCACCCAGCGGAAGCTCTGGCTCGCGAAGCGCATGGATTTGGGCCAGGGCAGCGCCGCGATCGCTTCCGACAGCAAGCCCGGCAGGACCGAGGCGGTGGGCCCCCCGGTCTTCTTCGTCACCGCGAACCAGAACACGCCCTTGCCGGTGTCGCGCTGCTCGGCCTGGTCGAGGCTGGCGAGGCCGGTCGATTTCAGGAAGCCCTGGATGGCCGGGTCGGGCGAGCCGACGCGCGGGCCTTTCTTCTCTTCGCTGACGTCCGGCTGCTGGGTCGGGAGGTCATGCACGCCCAGCGCCAGACGGCGCGGCGTGACGAAGCTTTCCGCCTTGGCGAACGAGAGGCCCGCGGCCTTCAGCTTCTCCGTAACGAGCCGCTTCAGCTCCTCGGCCGCGCGCGCCTGCATGCGCGCGGGGATCTCCTCCGAGAACAGCTCGAGAAGCAGCTCGGCCATGGGTCAGACCGGCTCCGTCGATCCGGTGCGCTTTCCCGGCGGCACGAGCCGCAGCAGGCAGCGCAGCGCATGGCGCGAGCGCTGCGCACAGGCATTGCCTTCCGTCGCCCGCGGCGCGGGACGCGCCGCCTCGCTTCGGGAAGGCTCGGCCTCGGGCGCCGGGGCCGAGGCGGGTTGGGTCTGGGTTCGGGGAGCACGTCGCATTCAATCCTATCCTTCTTCTCCGGCGAGCCAGGCCTCGCAACAGCCCTTGGCCAGCGCGCGCACGCGCGCGATATAGGCCTGCCGCTCGGTCACCGAGATGACCCCGCGGGCATCGAGCAGGTTGAAGAGGTGGCTTGCCTTCATGCATTGATCGTAGGCAGGCAAGGCCAACGGCTTCTGCAGGGACAGAAGCGCGTTGCATTCCTTCTCGGCATCCTGGAAATGGCCGAAGAGCGTCGCCACGGTCGCGTGCTCGAAATTGAACGCGGAGAATTCGCGTTCCGCCCGCAGATAGACATCGCCATAGCGGACGCCGGCGCCGTTCCAGTCGAGGTCGTAGACGCTCTCGACGCCCTGCACATACATGGCGAGGCGTTCGAGCCCGTAGGTCAGCTCGGTCGAGACGGGGTCGCATTCGATTCCGCCGACCTGCTGGAAATAGGTGAACTGGCTGACTTCCATCCCGTCGAGCCAGACTTCCCAGCCGAGGCCCCAGGCGCCCAGCGTGGGGCTTTCCCAGTCGTCCTCGACGAAGCGGATGTCGTGGGCCATGGGATCGATGCCAAGTGCGGCCAAACTGCCCAGATAGAGCGCCTGGCTGTCGGCCGGCGAGGGCTTCAGGATCACCTGGAACTGGTAGTAGTGCTGGAGCCGGTTGGGATTGTCGCCATAGCGCCCGTCCTTGGGGCGGCGCGAGGGCTGGACATAGGCGGCGCTCCAGGATTTGGGCCCCAGGGCGCGCAGGGTGGTCGCCCAGTGAAAGGTGCCGGCCCCCACCTCCATGTCGTAGGGCTGCAGGATCAGGCAGCCCTGCCGCGCCCAATAATCCTGGAGTTTCAGGATCAAGCGCTGGAAACAGGTCTCGGGGTTGGCGGCGGACCGCTCACTCAAGGCGGGCTATTCCTTGGCGGAAAGTTTTTTTGTGCGGGTGCGAAAGCTACCGGTGCGCAGGGGGCAGGGTCAAGCCAGCCGGTTAAGACGGGTTAACCATACGCGGCCCGGAAGGATTTGATTTCACGCCCCGAACGGGCATCCCGGCTTGCCGCAGGCGCCCATGCCTCGTGCGACATAAGCGCCGCAAACACGGCATTCCAAGGTCTCGGACACGGTGTTGCGGGCGCCGGCCGCCCTGTTCGCGGCCCCCTGGGGACGCGCCGTCTGGCGCTGGCCGCGCGCCTGGGCCTGCGCCTCGCGGGCCCGCGCCTGGGCCTCCTCGATTCGCGCCTTCTGGACCCGTCCGATGATTTTGAAGGCCTGCCAGATCACCACGATGATGATGATCAGCACCAGAATCTTGGGCAGACCCGGCATGGAGAACATGCACGGGGTTTATAGGCGGCTCGGGCAGGGGTCAAGGATGGAGGGGGCTGTGTTCTGTGTCCCCTCCCCCGTTCAGGGGGAGGGCCAGGGAGGGGGAAAACCCGATGTCTGCCACCGAGCAGCCCCCTCCTCAATCCTCCCCCGCAAGGGGGGAGGAGACAGATCTCGAGTTACAGAATCAGCCCCGCCCCATCGCGCAGCACCGCCTCGGCCGCCGCGGTGTAGCGGCCGTCGGGTTCATGCAGCACGAGGCCGGGCGCGAGACGGGTCGGCGTGTGGATTCCCTTGCGGGCGCGGACCAGCACGCGCGCGGCCGGGCGGTTGCCGCCGGGCCAGAGGGGAAACAGCACGATCTCGCCGAAGCGGCCCTGCAGCGCCGCCAGGATCTCCTCGAGCCGGTCGGCGCGGTGGATCAGCACGAGATTGCCCTTCGGCCGCAGCATGGTGTGGGCGACGCGCAACCAGTCGGCGAGCTGGGCCTCGCCCTCCACGTTGGAGCGCGCCTTGTCGGCCTGCGGCGACGGAGTCGCGGCCCCGGCCGGCATGAAGGGCGGGTTCATCATCACGTGATGGAAGCCGCCCGGTGCCAGGCGCGGCGGCAGATGCAGCAGGTCGCCCACCATGATGTCGACGCGCCCCTTCATGCCGTTGAGCTCGGCATTGCGCATGGCGATACGAGCGGCCTCGCGGTCGATCTCGACGCCCATGACGCGCAGGGAAGGCTCGCGCGCGGCGAGGCAGAGCGCCGCGGCGCCGACGCCGGCGCCCAGCTCGAGCACCAGGTCGGTCGGCGTGGCGGGAACGGCGGCCGCCAGGAAGACCGGATCGATGGCGACGCGATAGCCATCCACCGGTTGCAGCAGGCGGATGCGCCCGCCGAGGATCCGATCCTCGCGCAGGCCGCTCGCCTGGAGGTCCATTGCCGCGGCACCCGCGGGCGCCGCGTCTCCCGGCTTCGCGCCGGTCACGGGACCGGCTCCTTCCCCGCCGCCATCAGCCGCGCGGCTTCGTCATAGTCCTCGTCCGCCACCATGACACGCCGCGGAATCGCGGCGATCGAGCCCTCGAGCACGCTCATATGCGCGTCCAGCAGATGCGCCTCGATGCCGGCATCGGCCAGCAGGCTGGTGAGCCAGCTGAGCCAGACCAGGTCGTTGCTGCGTGTGAGTTCCCGCAAAGCCCGAGACCCTTTCTCCCCCCGCGAGCGCGCATCGTCATGCCGGTCATCGGCCGGATTTGGGGCCGCTGCGCCGGGAAACCGGGGCGACCCCTGCGTCGCCAGCATGGCTGGCCAGCCGCCTTGACCCGGGCTATACCCCTCCTATGCTCGCCTTGCGGGGGTTCGAGGGTCAAGCAAGGACCGGCGGCAAGACCGGGCCGGCATGACGTCGAGATGATGAAGTGAGTGGGACGGGACCGGCCTTTCGGGGCCAAGGCCCGTATGGGAAGGCAATCATGGCCATCGTCGTCAATCTGGATGAGGAGCGCAGCAAGTCGCGCAAGCCCTCGCTCGAGGCGCTGCAGCGGCTGGCAGGCGAGGATCTGACGGCGGTCAACGCGCTGATCCTGCGCCACATGCAGAGCCCGGTGGCGCTGATCCCGCAGCTCGCGGGCCATATCATCGCGGCCGGCGGCAAGCGGCTGCGCCCGCTCCTGACCCTGACCTCCGCCCGGCTCTGCAATTATCGCGGCGACCGGCACAAGGCCCTGGCCGCCACCGTGGAGTTCATCCATACCGCGACCCTGCTCCATGACGACGTGGTCGACGACAGCGAGCTCCGGCGCGGGCTCGCCACCGCCAACGCGGTCTGGGGCAACAAGGCGTCGGTGCTGGTGGGCGATTTCCTCTTCAGCCGCGCCTTCCAGCTCATGGTGGCGGACGGCTCGCTCAAGGTGCTCGAGATCCTCTCCGGCGCCTCGGCCGTGATCGCCGAGGGCGAGGTGCTGCAGTTGGTCACCACCAACGACACCGAGACCAGCGAGCAGGCCTATCTCGAGGTCATCCGCTGCAAGACGGCGGCCCTTTTCGCCGCCGCCTGCCGCGTCGGCGCCGTGGTGGCGGACCGCCCCAAGGTCGAGGAGGAGGCGCTCGAGAGCTACGGCCTCAATCTCGGCATCGCCTTCCAGCTCATCGACGACATGCTCGACTATTCCGCCCGGCAGTCGGAGCTGGGCAAGACGGTCGGCGACGATTTCCGCGAGGGCAAGATCACGTTGCCGGTGGTGCTGGCCTATCGGCGCGGCGGCACTGAGGAGCGTGCCTTCTGGCGGCGCACGCTCGAGGAGCTCAAGCAGGAGGAAAGCGACCTCGCCCAGGCGATCGAGCTGATGGAGCGCCATGGCGCGCTGCGCGACACGGTCGCCAGGGCCGGCCATTACGGCGCCATCGCCCGGGACGCGCTCGGCATCTTCCCCGATTGCGAGGAGAAGCGGGCACTGCTCGAGGTCGTGGATTTCTGCATCGAGCGGGCCTACTAGCCCCGGTTCCCGGGTTCCCGGCCCCGGCCTAAACGGCCGCAGGGCCACGGCTTTTCCAACCCTTGCAGCCCGCCCGGCCAGCGGCTATAACCGCGCGCCTGTCGGAGTGTAGCTCAGCCTGGTAGAGCACTGTGTTCGGGACGCAGGGGCCGGAGGTTCGAATCCTCTCACTCCGACCATTCCCGCCGATCATCCCTATCGACCTGACGCCCCGTGGCGGACCGCGCGGGTTTGCTTCGGCGCGCCTCTGCCGCCGGCGTCTCATCCTACAGCGCCCAGCGGACTCGCCGTCGCCGGCCTCACGCCGCGCGATTACGTCCGGCGCTGGATTGTTCGGATTCGCGCCTCATCGCCTCCATCCGACTTCCTTCCCAGCCTGCCCCACCCGTGGGGCCAAGGCGTCTGCTTCCGCGCACCTCACGCGAAACACCGGAATCGCAGTAACGTAAATCAATCACCCCAGCCTTGCCGCCTCGCTATGCAAAGGTGGCACGCTATGTTCGAATACGAACACGGCCGCTCAACGAAAGTTGAATTCACCCCAAGCCCGGTCCGGGCCATAAGGCGGCGCGCGGCAATCGGGGATGTTCGCGAATGGACCTCTTGGAGCGGGACACCCATCTCGAGGCGTTGCATGGCTGGCTGGAGGATGCCTCGGCCGGCGGCGGTTGCATCGTGCTGGTGTCGGGCGAGGCCGGCATCGGCAAGACCTCGCTGCTCCGGCGGTTCGTGGACGAGCAGCGCCAGGCGTCGCGCGTCCTCTGGGGCGGCTGCGAGGCGCTGTTCACGCCCCATCCGCTGGCGCCGCTCTATGACATCGCGCGCCAGGCCGGCGGGGAATTCGCCAAGGTGATCGCTGCCGCGTCCCAGCGCGAGGCCGTCTTCAACCTCACCATCGAGCATCTGGCCCGGACCGCCGCGCCCACGATCCTCATCTTCGAGGACGTCCATTGGGCCGACGAGGCGACGCTCGACCTGATCAAGTTCCTGGGCCGCCGGCTGCAGCGGCTCGGCGTGATGCTGATCCTCAGCTACCGCGACGACGAGCTGGGGACGCTTCATCCGCTGCGTTCGGTGATCGGCGACCTGCCGCTGGGTTTCGACCGCCGGCTGCATCTGCTGCCCTTGAGCGGGGCGGCGGTGGCGGCGCTGGCCCACGCCGCCGGATGGCCGGCCCAGCGCCTGCACGAGCTCACTTGCGGCAATCCCTTCTTCATCACCGAGGTGCTCGCGGCGGCGGACAAGGTGCCCGACACCGTCCGCGACGCGGTCATGGCGCGCATGACCCGCCTCTCCGCGCCCGCCCGCGCCGTCGCCAATCTCGCGGCGCTCGTTCCCGGCAAGGCCGAGCGCTGGCTCCTGGAGGGGATCCTCCCCACCACGGCCGCCCTGCTTGAGGAATGCCTCGCGGTGGGCATGACCACCCTGCCCGACGGCGCGCTGGCCTTCCGGCACGAGCTCGCGCGCTGCGCCGTCGAGGAATCGCTGCCGCCGCCGCAGCGCCAGGAGCTGCATGCGCGCATCCTCGAGGCGCTGCTGCAGCGTCCCGGCAGCGAGATCGCCGCGGCCCGCCTGGTTCACCATGCGGATCGGGCGGGCGACACCGCCGCGGTCCTCCGCCATGCGCCGCTGGCCGCGGCACGGGCCGCCTCGCTCGGGGCCCATCGCGAGGCGGCGGCGCATTATGCGAGCGCCCTGCGCCATGCCGTGTCGCTGCCGAACGAAACCCGCGCGCAGCTTTTCGAGTGGCGGTCCTACGAATGCTACCTCACCGACCAGATCGCCGAGGCGATCGAAGCGCGCGGGGCCGCGCTGACGCTGTGGCGGGCCGGCGGCAACCGGCTGAAGGAGGGAGACAGCCTGCGCTGGCTGTCGCGGCTCTCCTGGTTCAACGGGCAGAAGGCCGCCGCCGAGCGCTACGCGGCGGAGGCCGTCGCCATCCTGGAGCCGCTGCCGCGGGGCCGCGAACTGGCCATGGCTTACAGCAACAGCGCGCAGCTCGCGATGCTCGCGGGCGATGCCGGGCCCGCGCTCGAATGGGGACGGAAGGCGATCGCGCTCGCCACGGCGCTGGACGATACCGAGATCCTGAGCCACGCGCTGAACAATGTCGGCACGACGAAGCTCATACAGCTGGATGCGGGCGGGCTCGAGGATCTGAACCGCAGCCTCGAGCTGGCGCTCGCGGGCGGCTACCAGGAACATGCGGCGCGGGCCTATTGCAACCTCTCCAGCACCGGCTTCCGCATTCGCGACTTCGACCGCGCCAACCGCTATTTCAAGGAGGGGATCGCCTATTGCGAGAAGCAGGATCTCGATTCCTGGGCGCGCTACATGATCGCTTTCCGCGCGGCGACGGCGCTGGCGCAGGGCGACTGGGCCCAGGCTGCCGAGGACGCGCAGGCGGTGATCGAGCATTCGCGCGTGGCGCCCGTCACCAAGATCCCGGCCCTGGTGGCGCTGGGCCGTCTGCGCGCGCGGCGCGGCGATCCCGGCGCCGATTCGGTGCTGCAGGAGGCCTGGGACCTCTCCCTGCCGACCGGCGAGGTGCAGCGGATCGGCGCCGCCGCCGCCGCGCTGGCCGAAGTGGCCTGGCTCGAGGGAAGCCCCCAGCGTGCCCTGGCCGTGCTCCGCCTGAGCGCGGCGCTCGCGCGCGAGCATCCCGACCCCTGGATGAAGGGCGAGATCGCCTTCTGGAGCTGGCGCTGCGGCGATCCGGCGGAGACGGCCAACGACATCGCGGCACCTTTTGCGGCGCAGATCGCCGGCGATTGGCGCGCGGCGGCGTCGGGCTGGGCGGCGATCGGCTGCCCCTACGAGCAGGCCATGGCGCTAGCGGACAGCGAGGAGGAAGACGAGCTGAGAGCCGCCCTCGACATCGTCGAGCGGCTGGAGGCGGCGCCGATGGCCGGCATCCTGCGACGCAAGCTGCGCGCCAGCGGCGTGCGCGGGATCTCGCGCGGCGCGCAGGAACGCACACGGCAGAATCCACTGGGCCTGACCAACCGGCAGATGAAGGTCCTGGCGCAACTGGCCCAGGGCGGGCGCAACGCGGACATCGCGCGGCGCCTCTTCATCTCCGAGAAGACCGTGGATCACCACGTTTCCGCGATCCTCGCCAAGCTCGAGGTCCGCTCGCGCGGCGAAGCGGCCGCGGCCGCCTATCGCCTGGGGCTGTGGGCTCCCGAAAATGGGGAGCGCGTCGCGAAAAAATAGGGAGGTCTCCCGATGCCCCGCTCGCGCGCGCCGATTAGCTTGCCCATCGCCGGAACATCCCCGGCGGCAACGCAAGGACAAGCACCATGCCCCGCTACGTGATCGAACGCGAGTTTCCCGACGGGCTCAACATCCCCGTCAACAAGGACGGCGCGAAGACCTGCCTCAACGTCGTCGGCAACAACGCGACCGACGGCGTGACCTGGATCCATTCCTATGTCAGCCTCGACAAGAGGAAGACCTTCTGCGTCTATGACGGGCCGAATCCGGAAGCGATCCGGCGGGTCGCGACCCGCAACGGGTTGCCGGTGAACCGCATTTCCGAGGTCCAGGTCCTCGATCCCTACTTCTATCACTGAGCAGGATCGCGGGATCTCCCAAGCGCGGCGCAGGGGCCCCCAAGCCCTCCTCGCCGCGGCCGCCGGTGCCGCGATACCGGCACGTTCAAGGCGGCTTTTCAGGAAGATCGGCCACCATGACCATCACCCCACCCCCGGCGGCGCGGCCGGCGGCCTGCCGGCCGCCGGATCGTCGGCCCGATCCGCCGCCCACGATCTTCGATCCGATGCTCACCTTCGTGGAGGGGCGCGTGCTTCCCGGTGCCCTGATGCAGCAGCTTGCCGAAGCGAGGCTGGAACCGCCGCCGAAGGACTGGGAGCAGGCGCAGGAGGATTGCAGTTCCCGCCGCCGCGAGGAGCCGCCACGCGCGGGTGCGGCCGCGCTTTCGCACCCGGCACCGAACGCGGCCGCGATCGCAATGCGCCGTCCCTGGGACTGGCTGCGGCTCTTCGGCGGTTTCCCGGTCCTGCCCCTGCGCCCGATCGGCCGCTTCCTCGCGCGCCTGCGGTCCTGGGGGGAACGGGCGCGCAGCCCAAGGCAGCTTCACGGCCTGAACGACCACATGCTGAAGGATCTGGGCCTGTCGCGCGCCGACCTGGAGCGCGAGGCCTCGAAATGGTTCTGGCGCGACTGACCCGAATCCGACCACCACCAGCGCCATCCCTCGCGCGACCGGCAGGCGCGCCGGCAGCCTGCCGATCCGCCTCGAGCATCGCCTGGCCGTCTGGCCGGCGGGCTCGGCCGTTCGCCGGTCGAGCCCGCCGGTGCCGGCCGTGGCGGGGAACGGCCGGGTGGTTACATCGCCCTGACGCTGAGCAGGAACTGGTCGACCTGCTTCTCGAGGCTCGCCGCTTGCTGCGACAGCGCCTGGGCGTTGGTGAGCACATTGCTCGAGGAATGGCCGGATTCCTGCGCCGCCTGGGTGACGCCGGTGATGTTGACCGAGACTTCCTTGGTGGCGGCCGACTGCTCCTCGACCGCGCTCGAGATCGAGGTGCTGATCTCGCTGACCTGGCCGATGATCTGCCCGATCTCCTTGATCGCCGTCGCGGTGGTGTGGCTCGATTCCTGGATCCCGCGGATCTGCTGCTCGATCTCCTCCGTCGCCTTGGCCGTCTGGTTGGCCAGCGACTTGACCTCGGAGGCGACCACGGCGAAGCCCTTGCCGGCCTCGCCCGCGCGGGCGGCCTCGATCGTCGCGTTCAGCGCCAGCAGATTAGTCTGGCTGGCGATGGCGGTGATGATCTGCGTGACCTCGCCGATCTTCTGGGCCGTCGCGACCAGATCGCTGACCATCTGCTCGGACCTCTTGGCCTCGGTCACCGCCGTGCCCACCACGCGCGTCGATTCCGTGATCTGGCGCGAGATCTCGTTGACCGAGCTCGCCAGCTCTTCCGAGGCGGCCGAGACGGTCGAGGATTGCTGGCTGGTCTGCTCCGCGGCCGCGGCCAGGGTCTGCGCCGTCGCCTGCATCTCCGTCGCCGACGCCGAGACCTTCTGCACCAGGCTCTTCACGCCGGTCTCGAACTCGTTCGCCAGCGCCGCGTTCTGCTCCTTGCGCTTGGTGATGTCGGTGGCGAACTTCACCACCTTCCAAGGCCGGCCGTTGAGATCCATCACTGGGTTGTAAGTCGCCTCGATCCAGATCTTCCGCCCGCCCTTGCCGAACCGCAGATACTGCGCGGACTGGAATTCGCCCCGGCGCAGCGCTTCCCAGAACTGGCGGTACTCGGCGGTGTCCTTGTAACCCGGCTCGACGAACATACTGTGATGCTTGCCCTTGATCTCCTCGAGGCCGTAGCCCAGCGTCTTCAGGAAATTGTCGTTGGCGGTGATGATGGTGCCGTCCATGTTGAACTCGATCACCGCCTGCGAACGGCCGATCGCCTCGACCTTGCCGATCAGGTCGGCATATTCCGCCTTCTGCCGGGAGACGTCGGTCGCGTATTTGACCACCTTGAAGGGCCGCCCGCGGCGATCGAGCAGCGGGTTGTACGAGGCCTCGATCCAGACCTCCTTGCCGCCCTTGCCGTAGCGCTTGTATTGCGCGGCCTGATACTCGCCGCGGCCGAGCCGCTCCCAGAACTCGCGATATTCGGCGCTCGCCTTGTAGGCCGGATCGACGAACAGGCCGTGATGCTTGCCCCTGATCTCGTCGAGCGTATAGCCCATGGCGTTCAGGAAGTTCGCGTTGGCGGTGACGATGGTCCCGTCCATCTTGAACTCGATGACCGCTTGCGACTTGTCCAGCGCCGCGAGCTTGGCGGCCGCGTCGCCGCCGAAGACTGAAGACAGCATTTCAGGATTCCCCCCGTGAACGTCCGTTGCCGGCCCGCGCTTGCGATGACGCGGATCCGAAGATGCGCCGAAGACACGGCTCTCGCCCGATCGAGCGCGAAGGATCGAATAGCCGGCTATGGCGCGAGGCGCATGATATGATTCGAGTCCTAACCGGAGGTTTATCGGGCTGGTCGCCGAAGCCGCAAAACGTCGGGCGGAAATTGAACAGCGCCGGCCGTGTTGAATCGAATCGCGGCACGAGAACATGGAATACATGGTTATGTTGCCGTCGGCTCGGAGCGTTCCGCCGGCGCGCCTCATGAACGATCTTTCATGTTCCCTTGCGTCCGGCAGGAGAGGACGGCTCTGCCGGCGAGGAATTCCGCCGCTCCCCGAGCCTCGCCGAAGCTGCCCGCCAGGGGGCAATCTGGGTAAAGAATCATCTTGACCGGGACCCCCATGAAACCTGATGGTCCGGTCAGGGGAGAGCTCTTGCCGGCCTGCGAGTTGACTATCGCAGTCCAGCCCAGAGCGTTGGACTAAGGGTTTGGACCCGAGAGAGGTGCATCGATACCGACCGCAGCCGGGCAATAGCAGCCCGGGGCGCCAAACGCCCTGGGCGGAAGTAAGAACAGGAACCGACTGCGATGAAATATGCACTTCTCGGCACGACCGCGCTGGTCGCCGCCGGACTGGCCACGTCTCACGCCCAGGCAGCGCAGGGCGTACAACTGGGGATCGAAGGCTATTACGCCGGCGCCGCGGGCCTCATCCTCGACCAGGATGACGGCACCGGCGATCCGGGCCAGCACACAAGGGACGTCGTCTTCCGCCAGGAGGTCGAGGTCCATTTCACCGGCTCGACCACCCTCGACAACGGCCTCACCGTGGGCGCTGAGATCCAGCTCTCCGGCCAGCAGTCCGACGACCAGATCGACGAGGTCTGGGCCTATTTCAAGGGCGGCTGGGGCCAGATCCGCTTCGGCGACGACGACGACGCCTCCGAGCAGCTCAGCTACCTGATCCCCACCGCCTCCAACATCTTCGGCGTCGACTCGCCCTCCTTCGAGTTCTCCAACAACCATGCCGGCTTCACCAACGGCGTGTTCCAGACCAACACCACCGTGCTGGACATCTCCGACGACGCCACCAAGGTGATCTATTTCAGCCCGACCTTCGCCGGCTTCAATTTCGCCGTTTCCTACGCGCCCGATTCCGGCAACCAGGACAGCTACTCCTATTGGTCGGGGCCGGGCGGCACCAGCTTCAGCAACGATCCCGGCGATATCCAGGACGTGTTCTCGGCCGCCCTCAATTTCGAGCCGGAGTTCGACGATGTCAGCCTCGCCATGGGCATCGCCTTCTCCGAGGGCCAGTGGGAGAACACCGGCGGCGTCGGCAATGTCGAGACCACCTGGGGCGTCACCGGCCATGTCGACGTGACCTTCTCCGGCTTCACTGTCGGCGCCAACGCCACCTTCCGGGACAACTGGCAGAGCGCCAGCGGCGCCGACTACTGGGTCGCGGGCATCGGCGGCACCTACAACTGGGACGCCTGGACCGTCGGCCTCGCCTGGTCGCACGGGGACTACGAATACTTCAACAGCGGCAGCTCCTCCGACACGATCGACATCGTCGAGTTCACCGGCCGCTACGACATCGGCCCCGCCATCTCGCTCGACGCCATGGTGGGCTACAACACCCTGGATGCCGGCAACGGCACCGGCCACAGCGACGACGACACCTGGGAGGCCGGCGTCGGGTTCTATATCGGCTTCTGAACCCGCCCCATCTGACAGTTCGGAACTTCGAGGGCGGCCTTCCGGCCGCCCTCTTTTTATGCCGCCGCAGCGGTCTGCCTTTCATTTCTGTAATTCAAATTCCCGCCATAAACGCAGGGTCTAATCGCCGCCGGGACAGAGTCGGGACGACGTCGCCGGCATGATGCGAAACAGACAGGACCGGGCCTAGCCGCATGCTGCGCCGTCCGATGCCCGGCTCCGCCGGCACCGCCGCTCTGCCGGGCCGTCCGGCGCTGGCGACATCCCTCAGGATCGCCGCGGCCTTCGCCCTCGCGACGGCGCTCTTCCTGGCGCCGGCGCTCTGGAACGGCTTCCCGCTGGTCTATTACGACAGCGTCGATTACGTGCAGCTGCCTTTCACCGGGCAGATGCCGATCTATCGCACGGCCGGTTACGGGCTGGTCACGATCGCGGGCCGGCTGGCGCACAGCCTCTGGGCCGTGCCGCTGCTGCAATCGGCTCTCGCCGCCTATGTCCTTTACGAAACCCTGCGACGGTTCCTGCCGCAGGATGCGGAGGCGGCGCTGGTCGCGGTGTCGAGCCTCCTGCTCCTGGTCACGGGCCTTCCCTGGTTCACGGCCGAGATCATGCCGGATGCCTTCACCGGCATCCTCGTCCTCGCTTTCGCGGTGCTGGTTTGCGACGACGGTCAGATCGGCTGGGGCCGCCGGACCGCCCTGGCCGCGACCCTGGCGCTCGCCATCGCCGTCCACAGCTCCCATGCCGCCATTGCCGGCGGGCTCCTCCTGTCGCTCTTCCTCGTGAGCCTCGCCGCGCCCGGCCTCTGGCCCGGGTTGCACCGGCGCCTGAGGCTGCCGCTCCTCGCCTTCATGATCGGTCTGGCGCTGGCCGCCGGCGCCAACGCCGTCGTGACCGGGCGGGTCTTCCTGCTGCAGGACAATGCGGTGCTGACGCTGGGCCTGTTCGTGCAGGACGGGCTGGCCGAGAAATATCTGGACCACGCCTGCGGCAAGCCGAAGCCGAGGCTGCAGCTCTGCGCGGCGCGTCACCGCCTGCCGCACAATGCCAACATGTTCCTCTGGCACGACCATGATTTCGACCAGCTCGGCGGCTGGACGGGGATGCAGGGCGAGGCGCGCAAGATCGTCCGTGGCGCGATCAAGGCCTATCCGCTGGCCTACCTCTGGGATTCGCTCCAGCTGACGGCGCGCCAGTTGGTCATGCTGAAGACCGCCGACGGGGTGGCGCCGATGCGCTACCTGATCGGCGACGCCATCGCCCGTCATTATCCGAAGGAGGCGGCCGCCTTCCTCGCGGCCCGTCAGCAGCGGGGCACGGCGTTCGGCTGGCTCAACGCGATCCAGGCGCCGATCCTTATTCTTGCGAGTGCCGCCCTGCCGATCCTGCTCTGGCTCGCCTGGCGGCGGCGCGACCCGGACGGCGTGCTCCTGATGGCGATCCTGACGCTGTCGCTTCTGGGCAACGCCTATGTCTGCGGCGCGCTCTCCAATCCGAACGACCGCTATCAGAGCCGCATCGCCTGGCTCGCGGTCCTGGCGCTCGTGATCGCCTTCGGCCGGTGGCGCCGAGGCGATCGGCCCCGCCCCGTTCCTGCCCCGGATTTTCCACGAGATCGGGCCCCCTGACGCTTGCCAGCGGCGGACGCCGGTCCATCATGATTCGGGTCGCGTCCTTGCGACGCATGGGTGCACGGGGGCTCGAAGGCCGGGGCTTTCAGAAGGATAACAAATGATGGCACGCCTACTCGTCGTGGCGTTCGCGCTCGCCGCCACTCTCAGCCTCGCCGGCTGCAGCTGGGGCACGCGCTATCAGGCCTGGGGCTGGGTCGACAACAATTGCAGCGGCAACGGCGGCATCCACAGCGATGCCTACTGCGCCGACTATGTGAAGGGGCCGTAGCGGCCAACGGCAACCGGCCTCGTCGGACGGCCGGTCCCGGATCCTCGCGAGGCCCGAAAAACGCCGCTTGGGCGTCGCGCGAGAGGGCGTTCGCGGCTCAGGGAACGGCAGGAGGACAGGAACAATGGCACGCATCTTCGCTTTCGCGACCCTGCTCGCGGTCGGCTTGGGTCTCGCGGCCTGCGCCAAATACGAAGCGGCGCCGTGGGTCGACAACAATTGCAGCGGCAATGGCGGCATCCACAGCGATGCCTACTGCTCCGGTTACACCAAGGGGCCGTGATCGCCGCCGACGGTCGCCGGGCCCGCATGAAAAACGCCGCCCCGGAGGTCCGGGGCGGCGTTTCCGCTCGAGCGATGCCAGGTCTGATCAGGCGGCGTAGTGATTGAGCTTGGTCAGCAGGTAGTCGAGGTTGTCCTGCCCGATATCCTCGAACTGAGTCAGGATGCGCTCGATCATGCGGCAGATATAGCGGCGGCGGTCCTCGTCGCGCGCGTCGACTTCGTTCTCGCGCACCACGTCGACCGCGACGCGGAAGGCCGGATAGAGGCGCTCGGGCAGGCCGGAGCGCAGATAGAGCGACTTGAGGCCCAGCGTGCCGTCGTCATGGATCAGCATGCGGGCATTGACGATGGGCGTGCGGGCCAGCACCGACATGGCGGCCTCGAAGAAGGCCACGTCGCCCATGCAGAGCGCGCGCAGCAGCAGCGACGGCGTCAGGCGGCCATGGAGCTTGAGGTGGCGGCAGAGCTGGATCACGTCCATCGACTCGCCGCCATGCGGCAGCAGGCTGACGGTGGCGCGCTCGCGGCTCTCCAACACCAGATCGACCGCCACCGACGGCGGCAGCTCGTGATGCGAGACGAGATAGTCGCGCAGCGTCTCGGACACCACCGCGACCAGGCGCTCGGCCACGGTCAGGGGCAGCTTCTCGCGGCGGACCAGCGAGCTCTGCACCTCGGCATTGTCCTTGTACTGGTCGACGACCTTGGACAGGTGGTTGTCGTTGAGATCGGCGCCCTTGTTCGAGACCAGAGTCGCGACCGCTTCGGGATTCTTGCTGGCGATCAGCGCGTCGGCGAGCTTCGCCGAGACCGCGGCGCGGCGCGCGATCGCGGTCTGCTTGGCGCCGCTGGAGCTGCGGACGATCGCGACCAGATCCTCGTCGGTGAGGATCGAGGAGAATTCGAGGATCGGCAGCGCCACCTGCTCGACATCGCGGGCGAGCGCCTCGGCGACGTCGTGCGGCAGATGCTTGCTGTGCTTCAGGTTGCGCGACAGCGCCTCGCGGACCCGGATCGCCGCGTCCTGCGCCATGACGCGCACGATATCGATCGCGAGCTGGCGCTCGTTTTCGGTCAAGCCGTCGGCATCGACCTGCTCGGCGAGCTTGGCCGCCGTGTCGGCGCGCGCATCCTCGGACGGATCGGTCAGCAACCGCGCGACATCGGCCTGCGAAAGTGTCGTGGTCATGAACCCTGCCTTCGACGGGTACCGCTTGTCGGGCGGTACGCTTCGCCTGGAAACTCAGGGGATTGTCGCAAGAGGCTGGTTACCAGCCCGTTAAACGCGGGGGTCGGAGAAGGTCGCACCCCGCCCTTCCCGGTGCCTCATCAAAATATTGATTCAGCTCAATAAATTCAGAATATCCGGCGATGCGCGCCGCCCGCCGGCATGGCGGCACCCCGTGAGCGGCCTGTGGACGATCCGGATCCGGGCCTGGCGCTCAGCCGGCCTGACCGGCCGGCAGGCTGCGCAGGGCCCGGTCGATGGTCCGGCCCATGCGCTCGACGATCTCCTCCACCTCGCGATCGGTGACGGTGAAGGGCGGCGCCAGCACGACATGATCGCCGCGCCGGCCGTCGACGCAGCCGCCGCTCGGATAGCAGACGATGCCCTCGCTCATGCCGGCATCGCGCAGCCGCGCATGGAGCTTGAGGTCCGGATCGAAGGGCCGCTTGCTGGCGCGGTCCTGGACCAGCTCGATGCCGAGGAAAAGGCCGCGGCCGCGCACATCGCCGACATGGCGGTGGTTGCCGAGCCGCTCCTCGAGCCCCTGCTTCAGCCGCTCGCCCTGGCGCCGCACATTGGCGAGAAGGTCCTCTTCCTGGATCGCGCGCTGGACCGCGAGCGCCGCGGCGCAGCCGACCGTGTGATTGAGGTAGGTATGGCCGTGCATGAGCGCGCCCGATCCGCTCTCGATCGCCTCGACCACGCGCCGATGCGCCATCACGCCGCCGATCGGCTGATAGCCCGCCCCCAGCCCCTTGGCCATGGTGAGGATGTCGGGCACGACATCCTCGGCCTCGCAGGCATAGAGCGTGCCGCAGCGGCCCATGCCGCACATGACCTCGTCGAGGATCAGCAGCACGCCGTGGCGGTCGCAGATCTCGCGGATGCGCTTGAAATAGCCGGGCACGGGGGGACAGGCGCCCAGCGTGGCGCCGACCACGGGCTCGGCGATGAAGGCCGCGACATTCTCGGGCCCCAGCTCCCGGATCGCCCGGTCGAGCTCGTCGGCGGCGCGCCGGCCATAGGCCGCTTCGGTCTCGTCGCTGCGTTTCTCGCGATAGGGGTAGCAGGTCGCGATATGGCGCACCTCCATGAGCATCGGCGCGTAGGTGGCGCGCCGGGCGGGGTTGTCGCCGACCGCGAGCGCGCCCAGCGTGTTGCCGTGATAGCTCTGGCGCCGCGAGATGAAATGGCGGCGCTGCGGCTGGCCCTTCTCCAGGTGATATTGCCGCGCCAGCTTGAGCGCCGCCTCGGTCGCCTCCGAGCCGCCGCAGACGAAGAACACCTTGTCCATGCCGGCAGGCGCCGCCTCGACCAGCAGCGCCGCCTGGCGCTGGACCGCCTCGATCACCTTGGGATGGCTGTGGCCGAGGCAGGAGACCGCGGGGCCGCCCGAGGCGTCGAGATAGCGCCGCCCCTCGGAATCGACGATCCAGATTCCCTCCCCGCGCATCGCCTTCGGCAGCGTGCGATGGAACTCGCGCGCGAAGACGCGACTGGCGGAACGGGTCGAGGCCTTGTCCGGGCTCATGATGGCAATGCTCCTGGAAGTCGGACGCCCGGAGCCGGGCGCCCTTCGTCGCGACCGGGAAGGATCAGGGCGCCGGCGCGCTGTCGGTCGTCCCCGACGATTCGGGCGAGTTCGGAACCTGCTCGACCCCCTGGATGCCCTGCAGATCGCCCGACGGCGCCCGCAGGGTGAAGACCACGATCTGCTTGATGACGCCGCCGAGCGCCTCGTCGAAGGCGTCCACCACGTCGGTGAACTTGGTGCCGGCCGCCTTGGCGCGCCGGTCCGCCGTCATGGAGGCGATGATGCGCCGCTCCGGCAGCTTCACCAGCCGCGCGATCATCTTCACATGGATCTCCGGGACCGGATCCGCGTCCCGGTAGTTGGCCTGGAACTCGCGCAGGTCGGTCTTGAGGAGATAGTCGGGCCGGAGCCCGATCGCCTCGCGGCCGACGCCGACGATGGCGCCCGAGTTCTGGAAGGAGTCGATCATCAGGGTCTGGACCATCGACGGCGCGTTGTCGGTCCAGGCGGCCTTGGCGAAATACTCGACCTGGTAGGGATTGCGCGAGAGGGCCACGCGCGCGGTGTCGATGCCGGCCGCGGCGATCGGCTTCTCGACCACGAGCTGCCAGTCGACCTTGGGCGGCGGGTTCTGGAACGTCGTCTTGGGCGAGAGCGTGTATTGGTCGAGCGGCGTCGAATATTGCGAGAGCACGCCGCAGCCGGCGAGCGGGAGAAGGGTCATGCCGCCCAAGGCGCGCAGCAGCAGGCGGCGGGAGGCCCGCGCCTTCGATGCGGTCAGCAACGTCATTGCGCCTCGTATCCTTTCTGCCGGTCGCCGAACAGGAAGCGCGCCGGATCGCGCTCGAACTGGGTTGAAATGCGGGTGAGGGTCGCGATCAGCGTGCGCATCTCGCTCGCCATCTGGGTCAGCTCGTAGAGGCCCGATTGCGCGAAATCGTTCAACGGGCGGCGGTTCTCGGCCACCAGCGCGTCGATCTGGTCGGCGGCGGCGCTGAAGGATTTCGTCATATGCTGGATGTCCTGCAGCGTCTTCTGCGTGTCGCCCGAGATGCCGCTGACCTCCGTGTTGAGGTTCTTGACCAGGCCGCGCATGTCGGTAGCCATCGAGCTGATCTCCGAGGCGGCGCTGTTCGCGTTCTGGATCAGCGCCTCGACGCTCTGCCGGTTCTGGAGGAACGCGTCGGTGATCTGCTCGAGATTGCCCAGCGTATCGCCGATCGCCTTCTGATTGCTGTCGTTGAAGAGCAGCGTCACGCGATCGACGAGCTGGGTCGCATGCTCGAGCAGCGCCGGCGCGCCGGCGAGCAGCGCCTCGAACTTGCCGGGGGCGCTCGGGATCTCGGGATAGGGCGTCAGGTCCGTCACCTTCATCCGCTCGGCGCCCTGGGTTCCGCCCTTCAGCAGCACATAGAGCACGCCGGTGATGCCCTGGGCCTCGAGCGAGGCGACGGTATCGGTCACCACCGGGGTGTCGGGCGAGACCTGGATCGTCACGCGCACGAAGATCGGATTGTCCGGATCGATGCGGATGTCGGTCACGCGGCCGACTGTGACGCCGCGATAGCGCACGGGCCCGTCGACGGAGAGGCCGGTCACGTCCTCGGCGAAGCGGATCGTGTAGTAGGCGTAGGTCTGCTGCGCGCTGTTGAACTTGGTGATCCAGATGACGAAGGCCGCCATGGCCGCGATCAGAACCAGGACGAAGAGGCCGACGGCGATGTGATGTGCGCGGGTTTCCATGTGAGATCCGGTCGGTGTCCGCCCCTGTCGATATCAGCCGATGCCGGCGGCGCGTGAGCGCGGCCCGTGGAAGTATTCGCGGATCCAGGGATGGGAATCCGCCAGCATGTCCGCCATCGTTCCGACCTTGATCTTCTTGTCCACGAGGACCGCGATACGGTCGCAGATCGCATGCAGGCTGTCCAGATCGTGCGTGACCATAAACACCGTTAATCCAAGGCTTTGCTGGAGGTCCCGGATCAGCGTGTCGAAGGCCGAGGCGCCGATCGGGTCGAGGCCCGCGGTGGGCTCGTCCAGGAACAGAATCTCGGGGTCCAGCGCCAGCGCCCGGGCGAGGCCCGCCCGCTTCTTCATGCCCCCCGACAGCTCCGACGGATACTTGCCGGCCGCCTCGGCGGGCAGCCCCACCAGCGAGATCTTGAGCGCCGTCACCTCGTCGACGAACTTCCGCGGCAGGCGGGTATGCTCCTTCAGCGGCAGCTGGATGTTCTCGGCGACGGTGAGCGAGCTGATCAGGGCCCCGCTCTGGAACAGGACGCCCCAGCGCTGCTGCAGCGCCTCCCATTCGCGCTCGCTCATCGCCGCCGTGTCCTCGCCCAGCACGACGATCCGGCCGGCATAGGGGCGATTGAGGCCGATGATGGTGCGGAGCAGGACGGACTTGCCCGTGCCCGAGCCGCCGACCACCCCCAGCACCTCGCCCTTGCGCACGTCGAGATCGAGCCCGTCATGGACGATCTGCCGGCCGAACCGGTTGATCAGGCCGCGGATCGAGATGACCGCGTTCGCCTCGGCGGGGGCCACATCCGGCTGCTGCTTGTTGTGCGCGCGCGCCATCGCCCGCTCAGATCCCGAGATAGGAGAAGAGGATCGAGAACACGGCGTCGAACACGATCACCAGGAAGATCGATTCGACGACCGATTGCGTGGTCAGCCGCCCGACGCTTTCGGCGCTGCCTTTGACGCGCAGGCCCTCGAAGCATCCGACCATGCCGATCACGAAGGCGAAGACCGGCGCCTTGGACAGGCCGACGAGGAACGTGTTGAGCGTGACCGCATCGTTGAGGCGGTGCAGGAACTGCGCCGGCGAGAGATCGACCAGGAGGCAGGTCATGAGGCCGCCGCCGAGAATGCCCATGAAATCGGCGAACACGGTGAGCAGCGGCACGGCGATGACCAGCGCGAAGATGCGCGGCAGCACCAGCGCCTCGATCGGATCGAGCGCCATGGTCCGCATCGCGTCGATCTCTTCGTTGACCTGCATGGTGCCGATCTGGGCGGTGAAGGCGCTGCCCGAACGGCCGGCCACCATGATCGCGGTCAACAGGATGCCCATCTCGCGCAGCACCGAGACGCCGACGAGATTGACCGTGAAGATCTCGCCGCCATATTGGCGGAGCTGATCCACGCCCTGATAAGCCAGCACGATGCCGATGAGCACCGTCAGCAGCCCTACGATCGGCAATGCGTTCAGGCCGACCTGCTCGATATGACTGACGAGCGCCGTGAAGCGGATCCGGCCGGGGTGGGTGACGACCCGCACGATCGCGGTCATGATCGCGCCGAAGAAGGCGATCATGTCGACCGCCTGCTGGAAGACGGCAATGGTCGCGCCGCCGATCCTGGCGACGAAGGCGAGCAGTCCGAACCGCTCGCGCGGCGGCAGCTCCGCCGGCCTGCCGGCCTTGCCGACGCGCGCCATCAGCTTGGCCAGGGCCGGCTTGGCCCCCGTCACCTCGAGCGTGGCGCCGGCGGCTTGGAAACGGGCGACGGTCCGGGCGATCAACCAGGCGCCGGCCGTGTCGAGCGCCTCGAGCTGCGACAGGTCGAGCACCGCCCGCCCCCGTGCCGGCAGGGCTTCGAACTCCGCCACCAGCGGCACCAACGTGGCCGTCACCAACCGGCCCGACAGTTCGAGCCGCAAGCCGTCGCCTTCCCCGCTTTTCTTCAGGCTTGCCTGTTGCGCCATGCCCGTCGGCAATCGCTCCCCCCGCACACTCGACGCCCTCGACCGCGCGGTGCTGGTCGCCCCCCCGCGTCCGTCCCCCGACGTGGCCCCGACTATAGTCATCGGCGCCTCGAAAGCCATGCCCCCCGTGACCTCGCGGCCCCGTCCGGCTAGCATGCCCGGCCCGGCCGTTCCTTCGCGAACGCCCCCTTTTCGCCAGAGAGCCTGCCTCAGGAACCGATGACCGATCCGATCTTGATCAAGGACCATATCCGCCAGATCCCGGATTTCCCCAAACCCGGCATTCTCTTCTACGACATCTCGACGCTGCTGGCGCATGGGCCGGCCTGGCGCGCCACCGTCGACCGGCTGGCCGATGCGATCGGCAAGATGCGCCCCGACAAGCTGATCGGCATCGAATCGCGCGGCTTCCTGGTGGCGGCGCCGGTGGCCTATCGGCTGGGCTGCGGCTTCGTGATGGTGCGCAAGCGCGGCAAGCTGCCGGGCAGCGTGATCCCGCACAGCTACGAGCTCGAATACGGCACCGACACGGTCGAGATCCAGACCGACGCGGTGAAGCCCCATGAGCGCGTCGTGGTGCTCGACGATCTGCTGGCCACGGGCGGCACGATGCGGGCGGCGATCGAGCTGCTGCGCAAGGTGGGGGCGGACGTGGTGGCCGCCGCCTTCGTGATCGAGCTGAACTTCCTGGGCGGCCGCCATCGCCTCGACGTCCCCGTCACCTCGATCGTCAGCTACGATCATTAATCTTTGAATTCAAAGGATTTTATTCGCCTCCGCCAGGGTGCCGGCGCGGGACGCCCGCAGCCTTGGCGTTAATACTTCATTCAGCATGATTTACCCAGAATGACAGGCCACGCCCGGATGGCTGATTCGCGGGCGTAATCCCGATGCCGATTGGAACTGCACGGCCGTTTCGGCGGTCGGTCGCGGCGTCCGCCAATCGGCACGCCAGCCTGGGAGTCGAAGCGCGTTTCCATGGAGCTCCTGCCGTCCACCGAAGTGATCGCCACGGCCGCCGCTCTCGGCGCGATCATCATGGCGGCGACCATGGCCTACCTCGCCTTTCTGCCGGCCGTGTCGCCGGCCATGGGCTGGTGGGCGATGGCGACCCTGGCCAACGGGACGGGCCTCCTGCTGCCCTCGCTCTGGAGCGACGCCACGGCCCGCCCGGCCGCCGCCGCGGGCCAGGCGGCCCTCGCCCTCTCCGCCCTCCTCATCTATGCCGGCGCCCGCCGCTTCATCCTCGGCTATGTCGAGCGGGAACGGCTCGCCCTGCTGCTCGGGCCGTTGCTCCTGGCCGCCATCCTCTGGGCCTCGGGCGCCCTGTCGGCGCCGCTCATTCCCGCCATTTCCGCGCTTCTCCTGCTGGCCTCGGCCTGGGAATTCGCCCGCGACTGGTATCGGCAGCGCGATCCGGTCGTGGGCATCGTGGCCATTCCCCTGATCGCCTGGTGCACCGTCGAATCCCTGAAGCTCGTCCTGGCGCCGGACCTGGGCCCCACGGGCCCGCTGCAGTGGATCGGCCAGCTCGCGGGCCTCGCCACCGGCGTCCTGGGCACGGCCGCGGTGATGCGGCGCAGCACCACGGCCGCGGTCGAGCAGGAGCTGCAGCGGGCGCTCGACAGCCTGCAGCTCCATGAACGCGAAGAGCGCCTGCGGCTCGCGGTCGAGAACGAGCGCTCGCGCCTGCTCGAGGTCATGGAGGGCGTGCCGCAGGCGGTCGTGCTCTATGACCCGCAGGACCGGCTGGTGTTCTGCAACTCGAACTTCAGCCGCATGTTCCCCCAGACCCGCGACCTGCACAACGCCGGCACCACGTTCGAGATGCTGGTCCGGGCCGGCATCGAGCGCAGCACCTATGCCGGCGATCGCCAGCAGATGGAGCTGGTGGCGCAGCGCCGCCTCCATGACCATCGCAACCCGCGCGGCCCCTTCGAATACAGCCTGAGCGACGGGCGCAGCATCCAGGTGGTCGAGCGCAAGACCCACGACAACTCGACCATCGTCGCCTACACCGACGTCACCGAATATCGGCGCCGCCAGGACGCGCTCACGATCATCGTCGGCAACCGCCCGGAAGGCGGCTCGCTGCTCGATGCGGCCGCCCAGGCGCTGGCCGTAGGTCTGGGATATCGCTGGGCGGGCGTCGCCGAACTCAGCCGGGATGGCCGCGAGGCGCGGATGATGAGCCTTTGGGCCGACGGGAAGCCGGGCATGCCGATCACCTTCGCGCTCGCCGGCACGCCCAGCGGCCATTGCTACGAGCTCGGCAAGACCCTGGTCATTCCCGACCGGGTGCGCGAGCTCTTCCCGCACGATCAGTGGCTGCAGGCGGGCGCCGTCGCCTATCAGGGCGCCATCTTCCGCGGCGAGCAGGGCGAGACGGTCGGCCATGTCTTCGCTTTCGACGACAAGCCCGACCTGCGCGGGCCCGAGGCGCATCCGCTCCTGAACCTGATCGCGCACTGGGTCGGCATGGAGCTGCAGCGCGTCTCGGCCGAGCGCCGCCTGATCGCGGCCAAGGAAACGGCCGAGGAGGCGAGCCGCGCCAAGACCACCTTCCTCGCCACCATGAGCCACGAGCTGCGTACGCCGCTGAACGCCATCATCGGCTTCTCCGAGATCATGCGCGACGAGCTGCTGGGGCCGCTCGGCAAGCCGCAATACAAGACCTATGCCGAGGATATCTGCCAGAGCGGTAGCCATCTCCTGTCGCTGATCAACGACCTGCTCGATCTGAGCAAGGCCGGCGCCGGCAAGATCGATCTCGCCGAGGAGGAATTCGAGCCGCGCAGCCTGATCGAATCCTGCCTGCGGCTGGTCGAGACCCGGGCGCGGCGCAACAATGTCCATCTGCAGAACATGATCGGCAGCCCGCTGCCGCGCATCTATGCCGACCGGCGCCGGCTGAAGCAGATCCTGCTCAACCTGCTGGCGAACGCGGTCAAGTTCACGCCGTCGCACGGCACCGTCACCGTGCGCACCCGCCGCGACGCCCAGGGCTTCCATATCGAGGTCGCGGACACGGGCGTGGGCATCGCCGCCGACGACATCCCGAAGGTGATGCTGCCCTTCGGTCAGGTCGACAGCGTCATCTCGCGCCGCGCCGAGGGCGTCGGCCTCGGCCTGCCCTTGAGCAAGGTGCTGGCCGAGCTCCATGGCGGCCGGCTCTCGATCGAGAGCCAGCTCGGCAAGGGCACCACGGTATCGCTGATCCTGCCGCCCGCGCGCGTCCGCACGATCCAGGCGGCCGAGTAGCCTCTCTCAATCCAGCGCCGCCGCCAAGCGCTCGACAAGGCCCAGCAAGGCCATGTCGAGCCCGCGCGCCATGACGAGCGACAGCCCCACCGGGCAGCCCTCGACCTCCGCCACCGGCAGGCTCGCCTGCGGCAGCCGCGCCATGCCCGCGAGGCAGGTGAGGCTCAAGGTGCGGTCGCGGAAGTTCTGTGTCGCCGCCGGCTCAAGCCCCTTGCGGGGCGCGATCGACGGCGCGGTGGGCAGGACCAGCACGCCCCCGCCCGCCAAGAGCCGCGCGAGGCCGAGCGAGACATGCTCGCGCCGCAGTGCCTCGCCTTGCGGCGGCAGGGCCGCGGTACGCTCGGCCCATTCGAAGCGGGCGGCGATCTCGGGCCCGAAGCGCGGCTTTACGCTCTTGATCCACGGGCCGTGCTGCGCCCAGATCTCGCGGGCCTGCAGCGTGCGGAAGCGCAGCATCAGCTGCGCGAGACCGCCCTCGTTGTCGCCCGGGCGCACCAGGGCCGGCGGCCCCAGCAGCTCCGCGAGGACCGCCAGCCCCGGCACCAGCGCCTCGCGCACCGCCTCGTCGGCGAGCTCGAATCCGTCGGCCATCAGATAGAGCCGCGAGGGCGAGACCTCGACGGCATCCGGCCCCAGCAGGATCTCGCCGATCCGGCGCAGCAGCGGCGCCTCGCGCGTGAACCAGCCCACCGTGTCGAAGCTCGGGGCCAGCGGCATGACGCCCGCGAGCGAGACGCGGCCATGGCTCGGGCGGATGCCGAAGAGGCCGCAGAGGGCGGCCGGAATCCGCACCGAGCCGCCGGTGTCTGATCCCAGCGCGAAATCGGCATCGCCGCTCGCCACCGCCGAGGCGGAGCCCGAGGAGGAACCGCCCGGGATGCGGTCGGGGCAGGCGGGATTGACCGGCGTGCCGTAATGGAAGTTCTCGCCCTGCAGGCTGTAGGCGAGCTCCTCGGTGATGGTCTTGCCGATCATGTCGGCGCCGGCCTCGAGGAGCTGCAGCACCGCGGTCGCGGTTTCGGCCGCGGGCGCGTGGCTCGCCAGCCAGTCGGGATTGCCGCAGCCGGTGACATGGCCGGCGATGTCGAAGATGTCCTTGACCGCCATGCTCAGATGCTCGAGCGGCCCGCCGCTGCGACCCGCGATGGCGCCGCAGCCATGCGGCACGAAGGCGCCCTGCCAGTCATGCGGGGAGGGCGAGCTGTCGGCGGTCGGCGTCATCGGTCATGCCTCGAAGATGTCAAGAAAGCGCGGCTGGCCGCGTGGCGCGGCGGGCCTTATCCTGCCCTCATATTGCGAAGTGGCGACGATGGCCGCAAGCCAGCTGAGACGAGCCCCATGAATGCCGACCGGATGCTCCTGGCGCAGATCAGCGACTGCCATGTGATCGAGCCCGGCCGGCTCTTGTTCGACCGCGTCGATACGGCGGCCCTGCTCGCGGCGGCGGTCGCGCATCTGAACCGGCTGCGGCCGGATTTCGTCTGGATCACCGGCGATCTCGTCGACAGCGGCGCGCCCGCGCAATATGCCCATCTGCGCACCCTTCTCGGCCCGCTGGACATCCCTTATGCACTGCTGCCGGGCAATCACGACGCGCGCGGCGCGCTCAAGGCCGCCTTCGCCGACCATGCCTGTTGGCCCGAGGGCGACGGCAAGCTCGACTATGTGATCGAGGGATTGCCTCTGCGGCTGATCGCCCTCGACAGCCTCGTCCCCGGCGAGGGCGGTGGCCGCCTCGAGGAAGAGCAGCTCGCCTGGCTCGACGCGCAGTTGCGGAGAGCGCCGGCGCGGCCGACCGTGATCGCCGTCCATCACCCGCCTTTCGCCACCGGCATTGCCGAGATGGACGCGATCAGCCTCGAAGGCGCGGCCGCGCTCGGCGCCATCGTCGCGCGCCATCCGCAGATCGAGCGCATCCTCTGCGGCCATCTGCATCGCCCGACCACGGTGCACTGGCAGGGCACCGTGGTGACGACGGCGCCCTCGACCGCGCATCAGGTCGCGCTGCGGCTCGGCCCGGCCGATCCCGTCTCCTGGGTCATGGAGCCGCCGGCCCTTCACCTGCACCGCTGGCAGAAAGGCCACGGCCTCGTCACGCATCAGAGCTATATCGGCGATTACGGGCCGACGACGCCGTTCGGGTGACTCTCTCGGCGCGATGCCGAGAGAGTCATGCCGACCCCCCGTGTCGCGCCTACGGCGCGACACGGGGGGTCGGACCCGGGAGCCAGGATGACGATGAAGTGCCCGGGGCGCTCGCTCCGATTCCTAGGTCGACGTCGAATCCGCCCCGTCCGGCTCCGCCGGCTTCTGCCGCGGGATAGGCGCGTCGTCGTGGCGGCGGCGGATGATGATGTTGCCGTTCTCGTCGATCACCGGCGCGTCATATTGCGGGATCTGCTGGATCAGAAGCTGGAGCGCCTGCATCAGCCGGTTGACGCCCTCGACCGCGAGCTGATCGGGTGTCTGCTGGGACGGTTCGTCGCCTTGCGCCTGCGCGGTTCCGACATACCCTGCGAGGGGTAGTGCCGCGGCGGCGAGAAAGGCCGAAAAGACCAGACCGATCATCGAGTTCCGCATAAACCCTCCCCTGGGACGGGGCTCGAGGGGCCAGCCCGGTTGACCCTCAATATGGGCCGCGTTTGGCTCCTTGTCAGCCCCCGCCCAATCGCTAGAGTGCGCGCCATCCGATCCATCATCCAGGCCCGGCAGCGCCGCCATCGGGCGCCATCGCCGAAGGAGTCGAGACCATCATGACCAGGAGCATTCCCCACTTCATCAACGGCAAGACGGTCGAGGGCAAGAGCGGACGCTTCGGCGACGTGTTCAATCCCGCCACCGGCGAGGTCCAGGCGAAGGTCGCGCTGGCCACGCGCGCGGAGCTGGGCGAAGCGGCCGCGGCCGCGGCCGCGGCCTTCCCGCGCTGGTCGGCGACGCCGCCGCTCACGCGCGCGCGCATCCTGTTCCGCTTCAAGCAGCTCATGGAGGAACGGATCGACGAGGTGACGAAGATCGTCACTTCCGAGCATGGCAAGGTGCTCTCCGACGCCAAGGGCTCGATCATCCGCGGCCTCGAGGTGGTGGAGTTCGCCTGCGGCATCCCGCAGATGCTGAAGGGCGAGTTCTCCGAGAATGTCGGCACCAATGTCGACAGCTGGGCCGTGCGCCAGGCGCTCGGCGTCGTCGCCGGCATCACCCCCTTCAACTTCCCGGCCATGGTGCCGATGTGGATGTTCCCGGTGGCGCTCGCCTGCGGCAACACCTTCATCCTGAAGCCTTCCGAGCGCGATCCCTCGACCAGCATCTTCATGGCGCAGCTCTTGAAGGAAGCGGGCCTGCCCGACGGCGTGCTCAATGTCGTCAATGGCGACAAGGAGGCGGTCGACGCCATCCTGGAGCATCCGGAGATCCAGGCGGTGAGCTTCGTCGGCTCCACGCCGATCGCCGAATACATCTATCACACGGGCGCGGCCCACAATAAGCGCGTTCAGGCGCTGGGCGGCGCCAAGAACCACATGGTCGTCATGCCCGACGCCGACCTGGGCCAGACGGTCGACGCGCTGATGGGGGCGGGCTACGGCTCGGCCGGCGAGCGCTGCATGGCCGTGTCGGTCGCGGTCGCGGTCGGCAAGGTCGCCGATCCCCTGATCGAGAAGCTGGCGCCGCGCGTGAGCGCGCTCAAGGTGGCGCCCGGCACCGATCCCGAGGCCGAGATGGGCCCGCTCGTGACCAAGCAGCATCTCGACAAGGTGCGCGGCTATGTCGATTCCGGCGTGGCCGAGGGCGCCAAGCTGGTGGTGGACGGTCGCGGCCTCAAGCTCCAGGGCTACGAGAAGGGCTTCTTCCTCGGCGGCTGCCTGTTCGACCATGTGAAGCCCGCGATGAAGATCTACAAGGAAGAGATCTTCGGGCCCGTGCTCTCGGTCGTGCGCGTGCCCGACTATGACAGCGCCGTCAAGCTGGTGAACGAGCACGAATACGGCAACGGCACCGCGATCTTCACCCGCGACGGCGACGCCGCGCGCGAGTTCGCCAGCAAGATCAAGGTCGGCATGGTCGGCATCAACGTGCCGATCCCGGTGCCGATGGCCTTCCACAGCTTCGGCGGCTGGAAGCGCTCGCTGTTCGGCGACCATCACATGCACGGCCCCGAGGGCGTGCGCTTCTACACGCGCCTCAAGACCGTGACCTCGCGCTGGCCGACGGGCATCCGCGCCGGCGCCGAGTTCGTGATGCCGACGATGCGGTAGCCGAAGCTGACGTCGGCCATTCCCGCGCGCAGCAGGCCTGTACTCCGTTCGTCATCCCCGCGCCCGGGTCCGGCCGTAGGCCGGCCCAAGCGTAAACTCCAGCGGGGATCCATCCTTCAGCTTGCGTCGCTGGATCGAGTTGGGCCCCCGCTTTCGCGGGGGTGACGGCTGGAGAAACGGCGATGTCTCGTGAAGCAAGCCGAATGACAGAGTCTTCCTTCACCATCCGCCCCGCCACCCCCGCCGACGCAGGGGCCATCCGCGATCTCACCCGCGCGGCCTACGCGAAATGGATTCCCGTCATCGGCCGCGAGCCCAAGCCGATGGCGGCGGACTATGACCAGGCGGTGCGGGCGCATCCGATCGACCTGCTCTTCGTCGGCGGCCGGCTGGCGGCGCTGGTCGAGATGATCGACGAGGGCGAGCACTGGCTGATCGAGAATCTCGCGGTCCATCCCGATTTCCAGGGGCAGGGATTCGGCAGACGGATGCTGGCCCATGCGGAATACCGGGCCGCCGAGGCGAACATGGTCGAGATGCGGCTCTACACCAACAAGCTCTTCGCCGAGAACATCCGCTTCTATCTCGCCCATGGCTATGGAATCGACCGCGAGGAGCCCTACAAGGGCGGCTTCATCACCCATATGAGCAAGGTGATCGGGCTGTAGTTCAAGTTGCGAGCCTCCGCAACGAGGGCGCGTACACATCTCCAGGAGGACACCGATTCACTCGTTCGTCCTCCCCGCGAAAGCGGGGATCCATGGCGAAGCTCGGTGACTTGGATCGGAATGGATCCCCGCTTTCGCGGGGAGGACGATAAGAGTAACGGCTACCCCGCCTTCGCCTCTTTCGCGCGCGCATAAGCCTGCGTGCCGCGGTGATGGACCTTGTCGGTCGGCAGCAGCGCGCCCGGCTGGATATCGGGCACGCCCTTCATGCGCGCATAGATCGGCGCGAAATCCTGCTGGGTCGCGTCGAACAGCTCCCGGAAGCTGTCGATCACCATGTAGGTCTGCTGGAAATCGTCGATCCGGTAGTCGGTGCGCATGGCGCGCTCGAGATCGAAATGGATCCGGTTGGGCGAATCGGAATCGAGAGCGAACAGGCTCTCGCCCTTCGAGGAGACGATGCCCGAACCGTAGATGCGCAAACCCTCGGCGCCTCGGATCAGGCCGAACTCGACCGTCGCCCAATAAAGCCGGCCGAGCTGGGTCAGCATGCCGAACCCCATCGCGCGCAGGCCGCCCGCGCCGAAGGCCTGCATGTAATCGGCGAAGACCGGATGGGCCAGCATCGGCACATGGCCGAACACGTCATGGAAGATGTCCGGCTCCTCGATATAGTCGAGCTGGTCGGGCTTGCGGATGAACTGGCCGGCCGGGAAGCGGCGGTTGGCCAGATGCTCGAAGAAGATCCCGTCCGGCACCAGGCCCGGCACGCAGACCACGCGCCAGCCGGTGAGCTTCATCAGCTTCTCGTTGAGCCGGTCGACATCGGGGATCGCCTCCTCGCCCAGCGGCAGGGCCGCCATGCCGGCGAGGAACTCGGGCGCCGCGCGGCCGACCAGGAGCTTCGCCTGCTGGCGATAGAGCGTCCGCCAGACGCCATGCTCCTCCGCCGTGTAGGCGTTCCAATCCTGGTCGATGGTGAAATCGGGCCGGTGCGGAACCTGCAGCATGGCGTCACCTCAGTTTCTGAGCTCGGGCGGCGCATCGGGTTGCGCCTCGGGCCGCGCGGCCTGGAAGGCCGGGTGCTGGCGGCAGGCGGCGTCGATGCGCAGGATGGTGGGATAAGCATCGAGCGGCGCGGCGACGCGGCGCGCATTATAGACCTGCGGGATCAGGCAGAGATCGGCGAGCCCCGGCTCGTCGCCATGGCAGAAGCGTCCGGTGAATGCGCTCGCGGCCAGCTCCCGCTCGATCGCCTCGAAGCCCAGCCCGATCCAGTGCTGCGACCAGCGCTGCCGCACCGCCTCGTCCTGGTCGAGCGGATCGGCCAGATAGTGGGTCACCCGCAGATTGTTGATCGGGTGGATGTCGCAGGCGACGGTCAAGGCCAGCGCGCGGACCCGCGCGCGCTCGAGCGGCTGCCGCGGCAGGAGCGGCGGCTCGGGATGGATCTCCTCGAGATACTCGATGATGGCGAGCGATTGCGTCAGGCTGTGGGCGAAGGTGACGAGCGTCGGCACCAGGCACTGCGGATTGACCGCCTGGTATTCCGGAAAGGCATGCTCGCCCGTCCGCAGATTGACCGGACGGCTTTCGTAGGCGAGTCCCTTCAGCGCCAGCGCGATGCGGACCCGGTAGGCGGCCGAGGAGCGGAAATAGCCGTAGAGCTGCATCGGCGCCTGCGACATGGGGGACGCTTCCTCAGGCCCTGAGCACGCCGCGGCGGATCTGGTCGAGCTCGATCGATTCGAACAGGGCGCGGAAATTGCCCTCGCCGAAGCCCTCATTGCCCTTGCGCTGGATGATCTCGAAGAAGATCGGGCCGATCACCGTCTTGGTGAATATCTGCAGCAGCAATCCCTGCCCCTGCGTCGGCGCGCCGTCGATCAGGATGCGCCGCCGCCGCAAGGCCTCGACATCCTCGCCGTGGCCCGGCACGCGGGCATCGACCGCCTCGTAATAGGTATCGGGCGTGTCCTGCAGCGCCACGCGGTTCTCGATCAGCCGGTCGACGGTGCGGACGATGTCGGCGCTGCCGAGCGCGATATGCTGGATGCCCTCGCCCTTGTAGTCGTGGAGATATTCCTCGATCTGGGATTTGTCGTCGCGGGATTCGTTGATCGGGATGCGGATCTTGCCGCAGGGGCTGGTCATGGCGCGGCTGACGAGACCCGTCAGCTTGCCCTCGATGTCGAAATAGCGGATCTCGCGGAAATTGAAGAGCCGCTCGTAGAAGCCGGCCCATTTGTCCATGTTGCCGCGATGCACATTGTGGGTGAGGTGGTCGATATAGACGAGCCCGGCATCGGGACCGGGCGGCGTGGGCGGCTGCGGGGTGAAATCGACATCGTAGATGGTGCGGTCGCCATAGCGGTCGACCAGGTAGATCAGGCTGCCGCCGATCCCTTCGATCGCCGGGATGTTGAGCTCCATCGGCCCCGCCGTCGAGGCCACCGGCTTCGCGCCGAGCGCCACCGCGCGCTTGAGCGCCGCGGCCGCGTCCTTCACCCGGAAGGCCATGGCGCAGACGCACGGCCCGTGGGCGCGCGCGAAGCCCTGGGCGAAGCTGTCGGGTTCGGCATTGATGATGAAGTTGACGTCGCCCTGGCGATGCAGGGTCACGTCCTTGCTGCGATGGCGCGCGACGAGCTTGAAGCCCATCTGCTCGAAGAGGGCGCGCAGCTTCTGGGGTTCCGGCGCCGCATATTCGACGAACTCGAAGCCGTCGGTGCCCATCGGATTGTCGTGAAGTGCCGCCAAGGCGGATCTCCCGGTTGGGGCCCTTCCCCGCCCTTTGCCGGGACGGGAATCGGGGCGCTCTGTCAGGATGCTTGAATCGATGATAGTTTCAGTTGAAACTAATTTCAATCCTTATGGCCAGGGTCCCGCTCGGGCGGGCGGCGCCCCGGGGGAAAACGAATGAACGACGACAGCGGCGGCGGGGCCGCCCCGATTCTCAGGCTCGAGGATTTCCTCCCCTACCGGCTCTCGGTTCTCTCCAACCGGGTGAGCGCCGCCATCGCGCAGGATTATGCCGAGCGGTTCGACATGACGGTCCCCGAGTGGCGCACCATGGCGGCGCTGGGCGAGCATCCCGGCCTCTCGGCCGCCGAGGTTGCGACCTTCACCGAGATGGACAAGGTCGCCGTCAGCCGCGCCGTCGCGCGCATGATCGAGATGGGCCGGCTCACGCGCACCACCTCGCCCGACGACCGCCGCCGCTCGGTCCTGAAGCTCTCCGCCGCCGGACAACGCATCTACCGCCAGATCGTTCCCGTCGCCCGAGCCCACGAGGCCAACCTGGTCGGGCCGCTGTCGACCGAGGAGCGCCGCCAGCTCGACAAACTTCTCGCCAAGCTCTTCGCCGCCGCGACGGCGGATTTGAGCCGAGCGAAACGGTAAGGCCGGAGCAACCCCCTCCCTGACCCTCCCCCTGAACGGGGGAGGGGACACCAAGCATCTCATCCCCTCCCCCGTTCAGGGGGAGGGTCAGGGAGAGGGCTGCTCCGCCGCGCGCAGCGCCTTCGCCGTCACCTTCACCGCATCGAACTCCGCGCGGCGCTGGCGGATCTCCTCAGGCGTGAGCCGCTCGATGTTGCAGTAATCGAGCTTCCAAGCCGGGTCCTCGCGCCAGCGCAGGGGCGATTGCATCGTGGTCCGTGGGCCGGGTGCGGCTTCGAGCAGCGACAAGGCGAGATCGAGCGTGAATGCCTGCGAGGCCGGGTCCTTCGGCCGGCCGGCCGCGTTGCCGAGCGGGAAATCCGAGAACAGGAAGCGCGGCACGCCGACATATTCGACGATGTCCTTGGCGCATCCCATCAGCACGGTGGCGATGCCGCCCGCTTCCAGCGCGCGCGCCGCGAGGCTCAGGCTCTGATGGCAGACGGGGCAGTTGGGCACCAGGACCGCCGCGTCGGCGCCGTCGGCCCGGCAGCGCGCGACGATCTCGGGCAGATCGGTCTCGAGCGTCGTGCGGTGGCTGCGGTTGGTGGGCATGCCGTGGAAACGCGGCGCGAGTTCGCCGATGCGGCCCGAGGCCGCCACCTGCCGCAGGGCCGCGAGCGGGACGTAGCTGGCCTGGTCCTCGCCGCTCGTATGCTGGCGATCGATCGCGACATGGGCGATGCGCAGATCGTGGTCCTGCGCCACCGCGCCGGAATAGACCGCATAGAACTTGGCCGCGCCGTTATAGGGATGCGGCAGCCCCGGCCCCTGATCGCCCTTGCCGGGCTGATAGGGCGCCGCCGTGGTGATCAGCGCGACCCGGCTGCGCGAAAGCGGCTGGCGCAGGGGCTGGAACGGCACCTCGGCGTAGTGCGCCCATTCGTAGGGCGCGCCATAGCCCAGCGCCTGATAGTAGGTCCGGATGCGCTGCAGGTAGGGGATCGGCACGTCTTGCGGGTCGGCAAAGCCGAAGCTTCGATCCCGATCGCCGGTCATGGCCAAGCCTCCCTGAGGACAGGAACCAATGTCGATTGTACTGCCACACCGGCTTCGTTTGCACCGGTGTTGGCCGTTCCCCGAAGCGCGCGCGGCGGCCGCAGGGGGATGCATTGAGGCCGCAAAATGCGCTAGCTTTCTCCCCATGGCCGCATCCGCCGAATCGACTCCGCGCGAGCGTCTGCTCGCGGGACTGGGACTGCTTGTGACATCGCTCTGCTGGGGCTCCATGGTGCCGGGCACCGCGAGCCTGCTCGCCTCGGTCGACCCCTTCTTCCTCGCCGCCTGCCGCTATCTGATCGCGGTGCCGGCCCTGGCCCTGACCCTGCTCCTGACCGAGCGGCGCCGGGCCTGGCCCTCCTATCTGCCCTGGGGCCATATCCTGCTGCTCGGCGCCATCGGCATGGGCGGCTGGGCCACCTGCCTGACGCTCGGCGTCTATTTCTCCGATCCCATCACCGTCACCGCGATCTCCGCCGCCGGCCCCGTCGTCTCGGCGGTGCTGGCGCGGAGCTTCGATCACCGCCCGCTCACCCGCGCCGCCTATATCGGCATGGTGCTGGCGGTGATCGGCGGGTTGATCGTGGCGCTCTTCAAGCCGGGCCAGGTGCTGGCGCTGGGCTTCCGCGGCGGCGAGTTCATCATCATCGCCGGGATGTCGCTCTGGACGCTCTATTCGATCAAGGCACAGCAATGGCTCTCGCCGCTGGGCCTGAGCCAGCTTCGCGTCACGTTGCTGACGGCGGGGGCCGCGGCCATCGGGCTCTGGGTGATCTTCGTGATCGCGCTGCTCCTCGGTTTCGCCGATGCGCCGACCGAGATGCCGAGCCTGCGCGTGCTGGCCGAGCTGCTCTGGCTCGGCATCGGTCCGACGGCGCTGGGCGTGGTGTTCTGGAACATGGGCGTGGCGCGGCTGGGCGTCGCCATCTCCGCGCTCTACACCAACCTGTCGCCGGTGATCTCGGTGCTGCTCGCCGTGCTGTTCCTCGGCGCCGAGACCACCGGCCTGCAGATCCTCGGCGGGCTGGTCGTGCTGGCCGGCGTGATCTGGATGCAGCTCTACGGGCTGCGGGCGGCCGCGCGATGACCGCCCAGCCCGCGACGCGGCAGCGGCCGCGCGATCTCAAGGCCAGCATCGGCGTGGTCGGTGCCGCCTTCATCTGGGGCTCGATGGTGCCGCTGACGGCCCTCGCCCTCACCACGCTCGACACCTTCTTCCTCGCCGCGGTCCGCTACAGCGTGGCGCTGCCGGCGCTGGGCGCCATCGCCTGGCTGGCCGACCGCCGCTTCCCGCTGCACCGTCATCTGCCCTGGCGCCAGATCATCCCGCTCGGCGCCATCGGCATGGGGCTCTTCGTGATCTGCTTCACGCTGGGCATCCATTATTCCGATCCCATCACCGTCGCCGCCCTCATCTCCGGCGCGCCGATCGTCTCGGCGGTGGCGATGCGGGTGCTGGAAGGCGAACGGCTCGCGGCCCGGCTTCCCTTCGCCATCCTGCTCGCGGTCGGCGGCGGGCTGATGGTGGCGCTGGGCAAGCCCGAGAGCACCGCCTCGCAGGGCTTCCGCGGCGGCGAGCTCCTGGTGCTGACCGCGATGCTGGTCTGGGCCTGGTACTCGGTCAAGTCGCAGGCCTGGCTCGCGCTGCGTGCCGGCATGAGCCAGCCCGCGATCTCCTTCCTGACGGCACTCGCCGCCGCCCTGTTCCTCTGGATCGTCTTCCTGGTCGGCCAGGCCGCCGGCTTCGCCCAGGCTCCGTCGCAGCCCTTGCCGCTGCCGATCTGGCTCAACATCCTGTGGCTCGGCATCGCCTGCACCGGCATGGCCACGCTGCTCTGGAATTACGGCGTGAGCCGGCTCGGCGTCACGGTCGCGACCCTCCAGCTCAACCTGGAGCCGGTCTTCGCCGTGCTGGTCGGCGTGGCGCTGGGGGCCGCCGCCGGCTGGCTGCAGATTCTGGGCGGGCTGGTCGTGCTCGCCGGCGTCATCTGGGTGCAGATGGCGCCGCGGACCCGCTAAGCTCCCCCCACCGCCTTCGAGATCGCCTCTTCCATCAGGATCATCCTTGCCATGCGCCATATCGATGCCGAGACCACGCACCGCCTGCTCGACTATCGCGGCCTCGTGGAGGGCCTGCGCGAGATGTATCGCCGCGGCGTCGACCTGACCGACCGCCAGGTGCTGCATCAGAAGCTGCCCGACGGCAGCCAGAACGACTGGCTGCTGCTGCCGGCCTGGCAGTTCGGCCGCCATCAGGGCATCAAGCTCGTCAGCGTGTTCCCCGGCAACGCGAAGAAGGGCCTCGCCTCGGTGCTGGGCCTCTATGTGCTGTTCGACGGCGAGACCGGCGCGCCGGTCCTCACCGTGGACGGCGCCGCCCTCACCCTGCGCAAGACCGTCTGCAACTCGGCGCTCGCGGTCGACTATTGTGCGCGGGCCGATGCCCGCAAGCTGCTGGTGGTGGGCGCCGGCAACCTGGCGCCGCATGTGGTGCAGGCCCACAGCGCCGTGCGGCCGATCGCCGACGTGATGATCTGGAACCGCACGCCGGCGAAGGCCGAGGCGCTCGCCCGGCATCTCGCGCGGCCGGGGCTGGTGGTGGGGGCCGCGGCCGAGCTCGAGGCCGCGGTGCGCTGGGCCGACATCGTCACCACCGTCACCATGTCGAAGGAGCCCCTGATCAGGGGCGAGTGGCTCAGGCCCGGCCAGCATCTCGACCTGATCGGCGCCTTCCGGCCCGACATGCGCGAGGCCGACGACACGGCGGTCAAGCGCGCGCGTCTCTTCATCGATGCGCGCTTCACCGTGCTCGACGATTGCGGCGACATCTCGCAGCCGCTCGAGGCCGGCCTGATCAGGGACGCCGACATCACCGACCTGTTCCAGCTCGCGCGCGGCGAACGGCCCGGCCGGCGGAGCGACGCCGAGATCACCTTTTTCAAGTCCGGCGGCGGCGGCCACGAGGACCTGGCAACGGCGCAGTATCTGCTGAGCAGGCTCTGACGCAAGGAGCGCTCGCCACCCTCCCCCTACCCCCTCCCGTGAAGGGAGGGGGCGTGATGTTTGTTGTCCCAGCCTCCTCCCTTTGCCGGTAAGAGCGAGATGTTTGTCATTCTGGCCCCCTCCCCTTGCGGGAGGGGGTAGGGGGAGGGTGGCCGTACGCTCCGCGGCCGAATAGACCTCTCGCCGTCTTCCCGATAACATTCCTATCCATGCGCTCCCTGTCTCTCAGCCGCCGCGCCGTCCTGGGCGGGCTCGCCGCGCTCTCCCTTCCCTTCCCGCGCGCCTTCGCGCAGGAGCCCGACGTCGTCATCGTCGGCGCCGGGGCCGCGGGCCTCGCCGCGGCGCGCACGCTGATCGACAAAGGGCGCTCGGTCGTGGTGATCGAGGCGCGCGACCGCATCGGCGGGCGCGCCTGGACCGACAACGCGACCTTCGGCGGGATTCCCTTCGATCATGGCTGCTCCTGGCTCCACAGCTCGAACCGGAATCCCTGGACGCCGATCGCGAAGGACGGGAACTACACGCTCCTCAACCATGACGAGGCCGAGGAGACGGTCTTCGTCGGCGACCGGCATGCGAATGACGACGAGCTCGCCGACTACGGGCGTGCCTGGAACCGGCTCCGGGGCGCCGTCGCCGCGGCGGGCCGCGCCGGCAAGGATGTGAGCGCCGCCTCGGTCAGCCCGCGCGACGAATCCTGGATCTGGGTCGCGGAGTCCTGGATCGGCCCGATGTCGATGGGCAAGGATCTCGAGGATTTCTCCTGCCAGGACTGGTGGAACCTGGCGGAGACGGAGCCGAACCTGATGATCCGTGAGGGCTTCGGCGCGCTGGTCGCACGCTATGGCCAGGATCTGCCGGTGCGGCTTTCCACCCCCGCCCGGCGCATCGCCTGGGGCGGCGACGGCGTCGCGGTCGAGACCGATGCCGGCACCATCAAGGCCCGGATCGGCATCGTGACGGTGCCGCTGGGCGTGCTGGCGGCCGAGAGCATCGCCTTCGATCCGCCCCTGCCGGATTGGAAGCGGGACGCCATTGCCGGCCTGCCGATGGGCCTCCTGGCCAAGGCGCCGCTGCAGCTCGACGGCGAGACCTTCGGCCTGCCCGAGAACAGCTGGCTCAGCTACAAGGCGGCATCGACCGAGGCCTGCTTCTTCCTGGTGCGGCCTTTCGGCTTCGATCTGATGATCGGCTTCCTCGGCGGAAGCTGCGCCTGGGACCTGACGAAGCAAGGCGACGCGGCCGGCGTCGCCTTCGCGCAGGAGAAGCTGCGCGACATGCTGGGCTCCGGCCTCGACAAGCATGTGGTCCGCGGCGCCTTCACCGGCTGGGGCCGCGATCCCTGGAGCCTCGGCGCCTATGCCTCGACCCGGCCCGGCGCCTACGCGGCGCGAGCCGCCATCCGCAGGCCGGTCGAGGACCGCCTGTTCTTCGCCGGTGAAGCCTGCGCCGGGACCTATGCCGAGACCTGCGGCGGCGCGATGCGCAGCGGTGTCGAGACCGCGAACGAGGTCGAGCGGCGGCTGGGATAGGAGTGTTTCTGTACGCACTCTCCAAGGCGAAGTCCGTTCACTCCTTCGTCACCCCGGCGAAGGCCGGGGCCCATGAACACCCGTCCCGCAAGACCGAGCACGGTCCGTGTTCATGGATGCCGGCCTGAAGCCGGCATGACGAAGAAGAAAGTCCTGCCCTTGGCGTTGCCGCCGGAGAATCCTACCCCCGCATCATCGCGCGCCGCGCCAGGCTGAACAGCAGATAGGCCGCCGAGATGGTGGCGATCATCACCGGCAGGCCCATCGCGCCGAAGCGGTCCATGGTGACACCCGCAACCGGCGGGCCGCCGAGGCTCCCCACCTGGTAGGCCATGATGAAGAGCGCGTTGGCGCCGGCGAGCTCATGGGCGGGAAAACGATCGCCCAGCAGCGCCAGCGCCGCGGTATAGACGCCGAACACCACCCCGCCCCAGACGAAGATCATCGGCCAGAGCAGGACGGGCTGGCCCGCCAGCAGGGGCAGCAGCAGCGCGCCCGCGCCGGTCACGGTCGAGCAGATCATGATGGTGCCGCGCTGGCTCCAATGATCGGCGAGCCAGCCGACCGGCCATTGCATGAGCAGGCTGCCGGCAGCGAAGACCGAGATCAGCCGCGCCGCATCGTTCTGCGAGAAACCCTCGGCCACGCCCCAGACCGGCAGCAGCGACATGATCGCCATGTCGACCGCACCCGCCGCGACCGAGCCGATCAGCACGGTGGGCGCGTGGGCGAGCGCGCGCCAGGGCTGCAGCGGCATCTGCCGCGAGAAGTCGGGCGAAAGGCCGCGCGCGAAGAGCAACGGCAGGGCCGTGAGCGCGGTCGCCCCCATGATGAAGAGGAAGGGCCAGAAGCCCTCGATGCCGATGGCCGAGATGATGAAAGGGCCGATCGTCATGCCAGCCGCGATCACGGTGGTATAGACCGCCATGACGCGCCCGCGGCTCTCGGGCCGCGCCACCATGTTGAGCCAGGCCTCGCTGGTCATCCAGCCGATGGCGCCGAGGAAGCCCGCGACGAAGCGCCAGCCGTACCAGCTCCAGGGATCGGTCAGGTAATAGAGCGGCGTCACCAGCGTGAAGCCGATGGCCGAGAGCCACAGGGTCCGCAGCGCCCCCAGCCGGCGCACGACCAGCGGCGCCAGCGATCCGAACAGCAGCACCGAGACCGGGAACATCGCGGCGTTGAGCCCGATCAGCCCCGCGTCATAGCCATGACGTTCCATCAGCAGCGAGAGCAGCGGCAGCAGCGACGCCATCGACATGCCCGCGCCGAATCCGGCCGAGATGATCGCGGCAAGGCTGCGCCGGCGCTGGCGCTCCGTGAGGGCAATGGCGGTCATGGCGGGCAGGGTCCCGATGGAGGCGGCGCACTCTAGCGGGGGATTGCAGCGAGGGCTAGAGCAGGCGGGCTTCACCCGCCTCACCCTTTTGGGGTTCAGTCGGGCGCCGATGCTCCCCTCGACAAACAAATTCGTGGGTGACACAAATCTCTCTGCTTGGCGCCTTCATGCCGACATGCCATGGAGCTTCCTCATCATGACCACCGACCCCGCCCTCCTCTCCGCCACCGAGCTGCTGTCGCTCTACCGCGCCAAGAAGCTCTCGCCGGTCGAGGCGACGAAGGCGGCGCTGGCGCGCATCGCCAGGCATGACGGGCGCTTCAACGCCTTCTGCCTGGTGGACGAGGATGCTGCGCTCAAATCGGCGAAGGCGTCGGAGGCGCGCTGGCAGAAGGGCGAGCCGATTGGTAGGGTCGACGGGGTCACCGCGACGGTGAAGGACCTGCTGCTGACCAAGGGCTGGCCCACGCTGCGCGGCAGCCGCGCCATCCGGCGCGACCAGGCCTGGGACGAGGACGCGCCCTGCGTGGCGCGGCTGCGCGAGCAGGGCGCGGTACTGCTGGGCAAGACCACCACGCCCGAGTTCGGCTGGAAGGGCGTCACCGACAGCCCGCGCACGGGCATCACGCGCAATCCCTGGAACACCGAGCGCACGCCGGGCGGCTCCTCGGGCGGGGCCGCGGTCGCGGCCGCCTGCGGCTTCGGCGCGCTCCATCTCGGCACCGATGGCGGCGGCTCGATCCGCATCCCGGCGAGCTTCACCGGCATCTTCGGGCTGAAGCAGACCTATGGCCGCGTGCCGGCGCATCCCTTGAGCCCCTTCGGCACGGTCGCCCATGTCGGCCCGATGACGCGCACGGTCGCGGACGGAGCGCTGATGCTGAACGTGCTGGCGCTGCCCGACGAGCGCGACTGGTATGCGCTCCCCTATGACGGCACCGACTACACGAAGGATCTCGAGGCGGGTGTGAAGGGCCTCAAGATCGCCTGGAGCCCGACGCTCAGCGGCAACCGCGTCGATCCCGAGGTGGCGGCCCTCACGGCCGAGGCCGCGCGCCTCTTTGCCGACGAGCTCGGCGCCACGCTCGAAGAGACCGACCTCAAGTTCGAGAATGTCGGCGAGGTCTTCGTGAAGCACTGGTTCCCGGGGGCCGCCAACGCGCTCAGCGCCTACAGCCCTGAGCAAAAGAAGGCGATGGACCCGGGCCTGGTCGAGATCGCCGAGGCCGGCGCCCGGATCGGCCTGATGGACTATCTGGCGGCGGTGAAGGCGCGCGAGGGCTTCGGCGTCATGATGAACCGCTTCCACAAGCGCTACGACCTGCTGCTCACGCCGATGATGCCGCTGCCGGCCTTCCAGGCCGGGGTGGAAGTGCCGCCCGAGGACGAGGGCGGCCGCTGGACCGACTGGTCGCCCTTCAGCTACCCCTTCAACCTGACCCAGCAGCCGGCGGCCTCGGTGCCTTGCGGCTTCACCAAGGCGGGCCTGCCGGTCGGCCTGCAGATCGTGGGAGCCCGCTATGCCGAGACCGCGGTGCTCAAGGCGGCGCGGGCCTACGAGAAGGCGCGACCTTTCGTCATGCCGAGCTTGTAGGCATCTGTTCTACACTCCATTTCACTGCCAATGGGGCATAGCAGGACGATCGGGCGAGTCATGACACCCTCCATTGCCGAACCCACCGCGACTCCGGCCGCCGGGGACTGGAGCCAGTTTCCCCCCGTGCCCCTCTGGACCGCGCTCAAGCGCGGCTTCACGCGACGCTGTCCGCGCTGCGGTCAGGGCTCGCTGTTCAAGGGCTATCTCACGATGGCCGACCAGTGCAGCCATTGCGGCCTCGCCTTCGAGCCCTATCGCTCCGACGACGTGCCCGCCTATTTCACCATCCTGATCGTCGGGCATATCGTGGTGCCGGGGCTGCTCGCCCTGGAGAAGACCGTCCATCCGGAATACTGGGTGCAGATGGCGATCTGGATGCCGGTCACGTTGTTCGGCACGCTGGCGCTCCTGCCCTTCATCAAAGGGGCGGTGATCGGCACCATCTGGCGCTCGAAGCAGGACAAGTAGCGCCGCCGGTTTCACGCGCGGCACCGTTCCGATCCGACGGCCGATGCTATAGTCCCCGCTGCGATCGAGCGAAGGGGACGAGGCGTGGCTGTCACCAGGGACATCTTCGGCAGGATCGATGGCGAGGCGGTCTCCCGCTTCACCCTGACCAATCGCGCCGGCCTGGCCGCGCGCTTCATCGGCTATGGCGCGACCTTGACGGAACTGCACCTGCCCGACCGGCAGGGGCGGATGGCGGATGTCGTGCTGGGCTTCGACCGGATCGAGGATTACCGCGCGAGCGACGCCTATATGGGGGCGACCTGCGGGCGCTACGGCAACCGCATCCAGGCGGGCCGGTTCTCGCTCGACAGCCGCCCCTACGCCCTCAGCCTCAACGAGGGCCGCAACCACGCCCATGGCGGGCTCAGGGGCTTCGACAAGCGGATCTGGAGCGGCGAACCGGGTACGGACGGCAACAGCGTGATCTTCACGCTGCGCTCGCCCGACGGCGAAGAAGGCTATCCGGGCACGCTCGACGCCCGCGTTTCATTCGCGCTCACGGATGCCAACGAGCTCACGATCGAGATGACGGCGCACAGCGACCGGCCCACCATCGCCAATCTGGTCCATCACAGCTATTTCAATCTCGCGGGCCACGGCTCGGGCGACGTGCTGCGGCAGGAGCTCAGGATCGCGGCCGCGGGCTATACGCCGGTCGATCGCGAGCTGATCCCGACGGGCGAGATCCTGCCCGTCGCCGGCACCGCCTTCGACTTCTCCGCCTTCAAGCCGATCGGGCGCGACATCGAGCGCGTTCCCTACCCCTTCGGCCATGCGCCCAACGCCGGCGGCTATGACCACAATCTCGTGCTGGCCGGCGCGGCCGGCACGATGCGTCCGGTCCTGCAGGCGCGCGATCCCGTGAGCGGCCGCGCCTTCGATCTCGCGACGACCGAGCCCGGCCTGCAGTTCTATACCGGCGCCGAGCTCAACGACGCGGTGCCTGGCAAGGGCGGCGCGCGCTACGGACGCTATGGCGGCTTCGCGCTCGAGACGCAGAAATTCCCCAACTCGCCGAACGTGCCGTCATTCCCGCAAGCCCGCCTCGATCCCGGGGAGACCTACCAGCATGGGATGCGGTTCCGGTTCCATACGGTGTGAGGAGAGCGACGGCTCAGACTCTTCGCCCTCTCCTCGTCATTCCACACGTCCACCGTCATCCCCGCGAAAGCGGGAATCCATAGCTCAGTTCGACGCGCTGGATCGGGATGGATCCGCTGAGTTTTCAAACGAAGTGCAACACCAGATTAGGGTGTTGCCATGGGGAAGCACTACGAGCAGCTCTCGTCCGAAGAGCGCGCCATCATTGCCGACCTTCGTTCCAAAGGTCGCTCGATCCGCCAAATCGCTGCAGCTCTGGATCGCCCGGCATCGACGGTTAGTCGGGAACTGAAGCGCAACCGTGGCCGGCAGATCGGCTACCGGGCGGCTTACGCCCAGCAGCAGACCCGGGCCCGGCGCTGGCGCGGCTCGCGCCTGGAGCGCGACGCGCACCTGCGCCGGCAGGTGCTGGAGGGCTTGAGGAAAGGCTGGTCGCCCGAGCAGGTCTGCGGCCGGCTCGAGCGCCAGTCGGGCCGTCATCTCATCAGCCCCGAGAGCATCTATCGCTTCATCCAGGCCCAGATCACCCGCCGCCAGGACTACAGCTGGCGCCACTACCTGCCGCGCGCCAAATCCAAGCGCGGCTTTCGCGGGCGCAAGGGCGGCAGCTCCGCCCTCCACATCCAAGCCCGTGTTTCCATTGAGGAAAGGCCACCCGACGTCGAGGACCGCTCAAGTCCCGGTCACTGGGAGGCCGACCTCATGATGTTCGCTCGCTACGGCCAGGCACTCCTCACCCTGCATGAGCGATCCTCCCGCCTGCTCCTCGCCGTCAGGCCCCACGGCAAGCAGGCCGCACCGATCGCCGCCGCCATCGCCGGCCTGCTCGAACCCCTGCCCGCGACCCTGCGCCAGACCATCACCTTCGACAACGGCACCGAGTTCGCCCGCCACTACGAGCTCCACCGCCTCGACATCCAGACCTTCTTCTGCGATCCCCACGCCCCCTGGCAGAAGGGCGGCATCGAGAACGCCATCGGAAGGATGCGCCGCCGGATCCCCAGGAAAACCGATCTCGCCGCGCTCACCTCGCGCCAGATCTCAGGCTTGCTCCGGGCCTACAACAACACCCCGCGCAAGTGCCTTGACTGGCGCTCCCCCGCCGAACTCTTCTGGCAGCAGGTGTTGCACTTGGAGTGTGAATCCACCTCCCCGCTTCCGCGGGGATGACGACTAGAATGCCGTGCTCGCTCCCTTGTCACATCATCGGCATGACGATGAAGAGGCGCGCCTACTTCTTCCCCGCGCTCCGGTCCTGGATCGCGTAGAACTTCCGGATCGGCGCCAGCGTCTCCCAGGTCCCCTTGAACCCCGCCGGGATCACGAAGGCCTCGCCCTTGCTGAAGGTCTTGCTGCGGCCGTTCGCGGCGGTGAGCTTCACCTTGCCGGCAAGGAGATAGATGAACTCCTCCTCGCTGTAATCGACCGCCCATTTGCCCTTGGTCGCGGTCCAGATGCCGGAGACGAAGCCGCCGGTCGCGTCGGTGTAGAAGTTCTGCGTCGTGGTCTTGGGGCTGCCGCTGATGGGATTTGCGATCTTTGTCTTCACGGTCTTGGGGCCCTTGCCGCCGATCTTCACCGGCAGCACCGTCCTGGCCGAAACCTTGCGTGACATCTTCTCTTTCCCTGATGCGGTGGATGTGGATCTCTTCGCCGCTGCGAGCGGCTTCTGCGCGCGCCAGAATCCCGGCCGATGCTCGCCCTTGTCGAGCACCACCAGCATGGCGCGCCAGTTCTCGACGAAATAGTCGGCCTTCTCGCGGCCCAGCAGCGCCGCCACGCGGGGATGGAGCGCGCCCGCGAGCTGTGCATGCTCGCGATGCGCCTCGTCGCGGTACCAGCCGCCATCCTCCTCGACCTCGATCCGGTCGAAGCCCAGTTTCTTCAGCACGCGGCGGTGGAAGGCGGGCGTCTCCATCGCATAGGTGAGGCCCTCCATCTTGTAGAAATAGCGCATGTCGTCGCTGATCGGGCCCGGCCCCTTCATCCAGTCATAGACCGCGAACCAGCCGCCGGGCTCGAGCACGCGGAAGACCTCGCCGAACATCGCCTCCTTGGCGGCGATCTGCGTGAAGGCGCCGGAGCTGTAGGCCAGATCGAAGCTCGCGTCGGCGAAGGGCAGCGGACCGGGCTCGGTGAGCTTGAAGCTGACGCGGTCAGAGAGCCCCCGGGCCGCAACCAGCTTCCTCGCGCGCTCGATCACCGGCGCCTCGATATCGAGCCCGACCACGGTGGCGCCCAGCCCCGCCAGCACCATGTCGGGCCCGCCGAGGCCGGAGCCGATATCGAGCACGCGCTTGCCCTCGAGATCGAGCCCCGCGACCGTCTTCTTCACCAATGCCGGCCCGCCCGGCGCCATGAAGCCCCGGCCCCAGATCAGCTCCAGGAAGGCCACCAGATCGTCGTTGTACTCGCCGCCGTCGCTCATGAGCCCCCCCTGATCGGACATCGAGCCCGTATCACCCCTCCCGCAAGGGTGTTCAGACCGGGGACATCGAGGACACCCGTTCGGGGACATCGAGGACAGTATGAGTGATGTGCTGTCGCAGGTCGACCTGCGACAGCACGTGGCTTCGGTAGCAGAGATCGAAGACACCGTCGGTGGTAGTGGCGCGCAACGCCAGGCGCCGACCGACGAAGGCCTTCGAGCAGTTGATCTGACGGCCCTTGAAGCTGATCCAGCCGGTGTCGTGCACCTTGCGGAGCTGGGCCTGGGGCTCGTATTCGGGCGGGTCGATCCGCTCGGGCATGGGCCGGGGGCTCATCCGGTAGCGCGAGGCCGGGGGTTCCAGGCCGAGGGCCTCGTGCGGACGCTTGGCGTTGTAGACCTCGCGCCAGTGGTCGAAGGCGGCCTGGGCGCCGGCCAGGTCCTGGAGCGGCCATCTGTCCAGCAGTTCGGCCTTCAGCGTGCGGTGGAAGCGCTCGTCCTTGCCCTGGGTCTGAGGGTGGTAGGGCCGGCCATGGCAGACGCCCACGCCCAGATCCATGAGCCAGACGGTGAGCCGGGTGTGGCGCTCCGGGCCTGCTGTGCCCCAGGGTGCACCGTTGTCGGCCAGCAGGCGCAGCGGCAGGCCGTAGCGGCGGAACACCCCGGTGAGACGCTCGCGCACGGTCGTCTCTCGTTCGTCGCCGCAGGCGCCGATCGCCAGCGCATAGCGGGAGTGGTCGTCCAGCACGGTGAGCGGGTGGCAGCGACCGGTCCCCAAGGCGAAGTGGCCCTTGAAGTCCATCTGCCAGAGATCGTTGGGCGCTTCGTGCTCGAAGCGCACCCAGTCCCTGGCCTCGCCGGCGCCAGGCCCATCCAGCTTGCCGTGCCGGCGCAAGATCGCCGTCACCGTCGAGGCGGCCGGCGCGTCCCGGCCCTCGCGCTGCAGCACCTTGCGGATCTTCCGCCCACCCCACGCCGGGTGCTCCGCGCGCACCGCCAGCACCTCGGCCTCCAGCTCGCCCGGCGTCCGGCCAGGGCTCGACCGCGGCCGGCGCGAACGCTCCTGGAGCCCAGGCGCTCCCTCCGCCTCGAAGCGCCTCAGCCACTTGTAACCGTCCGACCGGCTTACGCCAAAGCGACGGCACAGCTCGCTGAAATTGCACCCCGGCGCTTGCGCCAGACGGACAAATTCCACTCGACGATCCAAGGCAGACCCCCACGGCATCCAGGTTCCCCTTCTCCGACCTCAGTCGGATCAGGGTGTCCTCGATGTCCCCGAACACCTGTCCTCGATGTCCCCGGTCTGTACACAAGGGGAGGGGGCGTGATGTTTATCATTCTAGCCCCCTCCCCTTGCGGGAGGGGGTTGGGGGAGGGGTAGCTCACCCCATCCGCACCACGATCTTCCCGAATACGTCGCGGTTCTTGAGCCGCTCGATGCCGGCGGCCATCTCGTCGAGGCCGATCTCGCTGTCGATCACGGGGCGCAGGCCGCCGGCCATCTTGTCGAGGCCTTCGCGGACATTGCGGAACGTGGCCCCGAAGGAGGCGATGATCCGCAGCTGCTGCTGGAAGAGGAGCGCCAGGTTGGTCTCGGCCGTCATGCCGCTGGTGGAGCCGCAGGTGACGAGGCGCCCGCCCTTGGCGAGCGACAGCAGGCTCCCGCCCCAGGTGGCGGGGCCCACATGCTCGAACACCACGTCGACGCCGCGCTTGCCCGTGAGGCGACGCGCCACGCTCTCGAAGCGGTCGGTCGTGTAGTTCACCACGTGATCGGCGCCCAGCCTCTTCATCCGCTCGAGCTTGGCGTCGCTGCCGGCGGTGGCGATCACGGTGGCGCCCGCCTGCTTCGCCATCAGGATCGCGGTCGAGCCCACGCCCGAGCCGCCGGCATGGATCAGGATCCACTCGCCGCGCTCGAGCTTCGCGTTGTCGAACAGCATATGCTGCACGGTGGCGAAGGTGAGCGGCGCGCAGGCCGCGTCGGTCCAGCTCACGGCCTCGGGGATCTTGACGGCGAGCCGGCTCGGGATGTTGAGCCGCTCGCGCGCCATGCCGTCGACATGGAAGCCCATGATGCCGGCGACGTTCTCGCAGAGATTCTCGCGCAAAGCGCGGCAGGCCTTGCACTGCCCGCAGACGAGCCCGGCATAGAGCGCCACCCGGTCGCCGGTCTGGAAACCGATGACGCCGGGCCCCCGCCCCACCACCTCGCCCACGCCCTCCACGCCCGCGACGATCGGCAGGCTGCGCTTGGCGAAAGCCATACCGCGCGCACCCCAGAGATCGATATGGTTGAGGGCCACGCGGCGCATGGCGATCTGGAGCTCGCCCTTGCCGGGCGGCGGCGGCTCCGGCAGATCGACCCGCTCGAGCCGCCCCTCCTCGATCAGCGAGAGCGCACGCATGGCATCATCATTTCCGGCTCGTTTCCAGCCCTTGCTTTTATCGTCATCCCCGCGCAAGCGGGGATCCATCTTGATCCAGGTCACCAGGCTTTGAATTGGATCCCCGCTTGCGCGGGGATGACGAAAGAGTGAACCTATCTGCCCTTAGATATCCGCAGATGCCCACGCTGCGAAGCAGGGACGAGGGCCGAAATAGCCAACGCCCGCTCATGCCGCGTCGAGGCCGAGCACGAGGCTGGTGTTCTGCCCGCCGAAGCCGAAGGAGTTGGAGAGGATGTGCGCGACCTTGGCGGCGCGCGCCCGGTTCGGCACGACATCGAGCGGGATCGCGGGGTCCGGCTCGTTGTAGTTGATCGTGGGCGGCAGGAGCTGGTCGCGCAGCGTCAGCATCGAGAAGCCGGCCTCGACCAGGCCCGCCGCGGTCAGGGTATGGCCGATCATCGATTTGTTGGAGCTGACGGGAACCGAGGCGAGGCGCTCGCCGAGCAGGGCCTGGAGTCCCAGCGTCTCCATCTTGTCGTTCTCGGGCGTGCCGGTGCCGTGCGCGTTGACATAGTCGATGGCCACGGGATCGAGGCCGGCGTCGGCCAGCGCGTTCCTCATGCAGCGGATGATCGGCGCCCCGTCGGGGCTCGAGCGCGTGCGATGGAAATTGTCGGCGGCCTCGCCGCAGCCCAGCACATAGCCCAGGATCTCGGCGCCGCGCGCGCGGGCGGCCTCGGCGTCCTCCAGCACCAAGGCGGCGGCTCCCTCGGCCATCACGAAGCCGTCGCGGTTCTTGGAAAAGGGCTTGGCCGCCCGCGCCGGATCCTCGTTCGCGGTGGAGAGGGCCGAGAGCAGCGAGAAGCGGATGATGGCCTCGGGCTGGACCGAGGCATCGGCGCCGACGGCCAGCGCCGCCGCGGCCTCGCCGCGCCGGATCGCCTCGACGCCGAGCTGGATGACCGTGGCGCCCGAGGCGCAGGCGGTCGAGATGGTCGCGGGCGCGCCCCTTGTGCCGAACTCCTCGGCGATCCGGTCGGCGATGAAGCCGTTGAGGAACTGCTCATGGGCCTCGTTCGGAAGCCGCGTCGACGCCACCATGGCGCCATAGGCGGTCGAGCCCGCGCGCGCGGCGAAGGTGCGGCGCTGCGGCCATTCATGCTCGATCGGCGGGCCGGCCAGGAACAGGGGCCCCGGAAAATCGCCGGGCCGGCCGAGACCGCTCTGGGCCAGCGCCTCGCGCACCACGCGCCGCGCGGCCGCGGCCGTGATCTGCGGCGTGTCGGCGGATCCCCCGGCCAGGAAATCGACGGTGCCGGCGATGGTGGTGCGCAGATTGTCGATGGGAAAGCGCCGGATGCGCCGGATGCCGGATTGCCCCGCCGTCAGCGCGCGCCAGTTCTCCTCGCGGCCTTCGCCCAGCGAGGTCAGGATGCCGATGCCGGTGACCGCCACCGGCCGGGAGATATCGCGTTTCGCCATCGCCGACCTCCGCAAACCTCAAGCCGCTTCCACCAGCGCCAGCCCCTCGCCGCGGTGATGGCCCCAACCGGTGACGAGAACCTGCTGCAGGGCGGCCCCGTTCCAGGGCGCCTCGAGCGGCTCGTCCGGGTCCAGCGGTGGAAACAGCCCGCCCTGCTCGAGACAGGTGATAGCAAGCGCCAGATTGCCGAGGAAAGAGGCTTCCATCGCATGGCCCCAGGCGCCGGCGGCGGCCCGCACCGGCAGCCCGCCCATCGCGCGGCCCCATTGTGCGAGCAGATCGCGCTCCTCGGCGGCGAGCGGCCCCGAGCCGCAGCAGCCGGAGAGGAGCCCGGCATGGCCGCGCGCAAGCCGGGGCGAGATCGCTTCCCATTGCACCTGGGCCGCGGCCGCGGCGGCACCCGGCGTGCGACGGCTGCGATCGCCCATCGCCGCCGTCAGCTTCGCCAGCGGGCGCCGGCCGCGCGCCTGCGCATGCTCGGGCGCTTCCAGGACCAGGGCAGCGCCGAGGCTGCCGAGCGCGATGCCCGCGCGCGGCCGATGCCAGAGCGGCTGCCAGGGCCCGTCCAGCATCAGCCCACCCGGCCGGTAGAGCAGCATCTGGTCCCAGCGGCTGGCATTGAAGGTGGCGCCGACCAGCGCCAGCTCGCTCTGGCCCGAGCGGACCCGCGCAAAACCGTCGCGCAACGCATCGATCCCGGCGATCTCCTCGCCCATGAAGGTCCGGCTCGACCCCGTGACGCCATGGACGATCGAAATGTTGCCGGCGATCAGGTTCGGAAGCTGGGCCAGGAACAGCGTCGGGCGCAGATCGTTCAGCAGATGCTCGTTGAGATAGGCGCCCTGGTTGGCCGCGGTTTCGATGCCGGCGAGGATCTGCTCGTCGACCGCGAGATCGCGCTCGCCGCCCGGCCCGGCCACCACCAGGTCCGTGTGCGCCAGCAGCGCCGCGTCGCCCGCGACGCCGGCCTCCCGCAACGCCAGCCCCGTCGCCGCGACCGCGTAATGCATCAGCGGCCCCATGGCGCGCTGGTCGCCCTTCTTCGGGATGAAACGGTCGAGATCGAGGGGTGCGATCGGATGCACCGGGAAGGGCGCGAAGCTCTTCTCGTCGATCGTCGCCCGCCAGCGCGCAGGCTCGGACAGGGCCGCCCAGTGCGCCTCGCTCCCCTCGCCCAGCGCCGAGATCAGCCCCCGGCCGGTGATCCAGACCTCACGTGGCTGCATGCGAGCCGATCCTCGGCAAACAAGGAATGATCCCCTCCCCCGCGTTGCGGGGGAGGGATAGGGAGGGGGCTGCTCCGTATCGAGATCGCGTCATCCCTCTCCCTTACCCTCTCCCTGAAGGGAGAGGGGATAATCGGCATTATAGCCGAATCACGGCATCCCGATCCTGTCGGCGAACTGGCGCAGGTTCTGGCGCATGGTCTCGCTGGGATAGGGCAGGCTGCGCAGCATGATCTGGGCGTCGGCCACGGGCTTGCCGCCGGCCTCGCATCGCGCCTGGGTGACCCAGTAGCCCGAGCCCTCATGCTCGACCCGGGCGGTCACGGTCAGGCTGGTGGCGGGTCGCACGAAGGTGCGCAGCTTCGCCTCCTTGATCCCGGCGAGGAAGGGCATCCGCTCATAGGAAGAGAGCGCCAGCAGCAGATAGCCCGAGGTCTGCGCCATGGCCTCGACCAGCAGCACGCCCGGCATGATCGGATGGCCGGGGAAATGTCCCTCGAACACGGTCGACCATTCGGGCACCTCGGCCCGGCAGCGGATCTCGCGCGCCTCGAGATCGAGCGCTTCGAGACGATCCACCATCTGGAAATAGTCGAACTGCATGGGAGGTTTCGCCGGCTTGAAAGGGACCGCTGAGGCGGCGATCAAGCGGGCTTGGCGGCGACCAGCTCGTCGATGCGCTGGCAGAGATTCTTCAGGATGAAATAATCCTCGAGCTTCGCCTTGCCTTCGTTGATCTCCTGCATCCAGCGCTCGACCGGCATCTTGATGCCGAAGCGCTTGTCGATGGCAAAGGTGACATCGAGGAAGTCCAGGCTGTCGATGCCGAGATCGTCGATGGTGTGCGATTCCGGCGTGATCTTCCCGCGGTCGATGCTGCAGACCTCAGTGATGATGTCGGCGACGGAATCGAAGGTCTGGCTCATGCGGGGCCGAGGGATCCGAGGGGCAAGGGATGGAGCTTAGCTCCGGGCCAATCTAGGCAGTTCGACCTTTCGGTGCAACCTGGGGTCATGCCTCGAAAATTTCACGGGATTTCGCGGCCCGCCCGCCTCGATTCGCGGGGCCGGCGGCGGCTTTTTCTATCGCATGGGGGCTGGCGCGGCGGCGGGTGGCTTCCCTACTCTTTGGCAGCGCCCGCCTGCCTTCCCCCGATTCCAGCCGGCGCGAGCAGGCCGTCCCCTCGAGGCCGGGCCGGCTTACCCGTCTGACGCAGGAGTCCAAGGATGGCGCCCTCCTCCCTCTCGCCCGCCTGGCAGGCCCTGCAGGCCCATGCCAAGACGCTGACGCGGATCCGGCTCACGGATCTGTTCGAGCAGGACCATGCGCGCGCCGATCGTTTCGCGCTGGAGCTCGAAGGGCTGTTTCTCGACTATTCGAAGAACCGGCTCACCAACAAGACGATCGATCTCCTACGGGCGCTCGCCGAGGAGGCCCAGCTCGCGCACTGGATCGAGCGGCTCTTCGCCGGCGAGCCGGTCAATGGCAGCGAAGGCCGCCCCGCCTTCCACATGGCGCTGCGCGCCGACCCCGCCCAGCCGATGCGGATCGGCGAGGTGGATGTCATGCCCGAGGTGGCGGCCCAGCTCGCCCGCATGGAGGAATTCAGCGAGGCGCTGCGCGGCGGACGCTGGACCGGTTACGACGGGCGGCCGATCGCCGACCTGGTGTCGATCGGCATCGGCGGCTCCTATCTGGGGCCGGCGCTCGCGGTCGAGGCGCTGGCCGGCCCCAAGCCGACCGGCCCCCGCGTGCATTTCCTGGCCAATCCCGATGGCGGGGCCGTCTCGCGCCTGCTCGCCGGCCTCGATCCCGCGACCACGCTGTTCCTGGTCGTCTCCAAGAGCTTCACGACCGCGGAGACGAAGCTCAATGCCGATGCCGCCCGCGACTGGTTCCTGGCCCAGGGCGGCAAGCGCGAGGACCTGCCCAAGCATTTCCGCGCGGTCTCGACCAACCGGTCGGCCGTCGCCGAGTTCGGGCTCGATGCCGATGCCGCCTTCGCCATGTGGGACTGGGTGGGCGGGCGCTATTCGCTCTGGTCGACGGTGGGATTGCCGATCGCGGTGGCGCATGGCTTCGCGGCCTTCCGCGAGCTCCTGGCCGGTGCCCGCGCCATGGACCGGCATTTCCGCTCGGCACCGATCGAGCGCAACATGCCGGCGCTGCTGGCGCTGATCGGCCTTTGGTACAACGGCTGCCATGGCGCGGAAAGCCACGCCATCATCCCCTATGACAGCGCGCTCGGCCTGCTGCCGGCCTATCTGCAGCAGCTGGTGATGGAGAGCAACGGCAAGGGCGTCACCCGCGACGGCAAGGCGGTGACGATGCCGACCTCGCCGGTCGTCTGGGGCGGCGTCGGGACCGAGGTGCAGCACGCCTTCCTCCAGGCCTTCCATCAGGGCCCGCGCCTGTTGCCCGTCGATTTCATCGGCGTGGCCGAGGACCGCCATGGGCGGCAGGCCCATCACGAGATGCTGCTGGCGAACCTGATCGGCCAGGCCGAGGCACTGATGGGCGGCAGCTCGCAGACCGATACCCAGCGCACCTGCCCCGGCAACCGCCCCAGCAACGTCATCCTGATGCAGCGCCTCGATGCCCGCACGCTGGGCCAGCTGCTCGCGCTCTATGAGCACAAGACCTTCGTCGAGGGCGTGGTCTGGCATATCAACAGCTTCGATCAGTGGGGCGTCGAGCTCGGCAAGAAGCTCGCCTCGCGCGTCGAGGCGGAGATCCACTACGGCGACGCCCTCGACCACCACGACCCTTCGACCGCGGCGCTGATAAGGCGGGTGCGGAACGGGCGGGGCGTTTGATTCAATTCCACCGTCTTCGGCTAGTAGAGCCGTCCCACATAAACGGCAAAGCCGTCCATAGTCCCTGCAAGCGCAAAAATCCGAAATGCATTGAAGTTGTTGCTGCCTACAGCATTGGCTGTGCCGCCGATATGTCCGTTTATTGGTGTTCCGCTGGAGAGTATTGAGAACACCCCTCCCGTCAGATCGAATCTATCGGTCGCCACGACATTCATCCCGGCCAAAGTGAAATCTATAAGCGTTTCTCTCCCCGATCCCACTGTGCTTCCAGCCGATATATTGACATAACTATCTGAGCCGGTAGTTCCCCATTTGTAATCGCCTGATCCCGAATAAAAGGTTGCGCCGTTATCGCTTGAAATCCTGAACCCGATCCCGGCATTCGCCGATGGGACTCCCTTAATGAATACATGATAGGCAAACCCTCCGTCTGCAGCGAGGGGAACATCTATAAATGCGTCCCCTCCCTGTGCGACTGTGTATTTGGTGAAGGATGTAACGCCCGCTCCACTTGAAACGGCCGTAACACGTCCCTTGCTATCAACCGTGACGCTTGCATTGTTGTAAGTTCCCGGTGTCACGCCTGTTGGCGAGAGCGAAGTTGCCGTTCCTCCAGACGTGGTCACATCGCCCGTCAAGTCGCCGCTGGTTATGCTATTGGGGCCGGTGAAGACGGTCACGGCACCCGCTTGAGGCGTGCCGGTCGGAACGACGGCTGCATCCGCGCAAGCCGCAACTGCGTTCACGTCATCCATAACGGCAGTCGCATCCGCCACCTGACCGTTGGTCAGCTGATGCGGGATGCTACAGGCGGCGAAGGAATTCTTCGGGAGAAACAGCAATAGTGCGATGAGCATCACGACTGCAGCCAAAGGCAATTTGGTTGTCGCCATCGTTCTTCTCCTGCGGACTTCCTTTAGTATGACCGATGCACCAACACTAGCATCGTTGCGAAAACCGCACGTCATCGCATGATGATGGTTTCCCGGTCGGCATTTTTGCAAGCAACCAGTGATTGTATGCGCTTGCAGGACGCTGTTGTCCAGGCGCCGTAAGCGAGCGATCTCGCAAAATGACGGTGGGCCATTTGATCTGACAGAATCGTTGAGTGGGCAATCAATATACGTAAGCAAAGTAGAAGAATCCGTAACGCCAAAGCTGCAACTTGAAACAAATATGTCCTATTCGACTTTGGCGAAATGATATCTTCTCACCATGGTTGTGCTACTCTTGTTTGTATTGATGCCAACACACGGCAAAGAGAATGGGAAGGAGCCGCGGATGATCGCTGGAAGCGGAAAGACGAGGATGCTCCTGGCACTGGCAATTGCGGGAACGTTCCTCTTGCTTCCGGGAAACCTCCGCGCCTCCACGTCGTACACGTATGACGAGCTGGGACGCCTCACCACAGCCGTGTACGACAATGGACTGTGCGTCGCTTATGCCTACGACGCCACGGGCAACAGGACCTCACAATCGAACGCGAGCGCATCCTCGGCTCCGACATGGGGCTCGGGCGTATGGGGTTGCTTCTTGTGGACAGCGCCATAACACGCGCAGCCCGCCCCGGCGTCCGCGTGACGTGCGGGAACGCATGAAAGAAACGCGGAGATGAAGCTGTGTAGCTGAATTGGTGCAAGCGAGGCCGGGCATCGTCGCGATGCAAGGCCACATGTGGAAGAGGCACAAGGGCGCAAGGAGGCACACGAAAATGAGGGGCAAGCAGAATTTTGCGTTGCTCACGGCTCTGATCGCCACGCTGGCGTCGCTGGCCACGGGACCTCTAGCGTTGGCGCAAACAGGGGATAGCGCCGAAGCCAACGATGTTTCGCTCGAGAATGTCATTCGAGCGGCCCATTTTCCGGAACCGCTTATATCCACCCAGCCGACGACACCTGACGAAAACCGAGCGCTATCGCAGGCCTTGACGGTTTATAATCAGCGCACAGCGCCGGAAGATGCCGAGAGCTTGAGCAAATTCGTGGCGGCTTATCCGCATTCAGGCTGGGCCCCGGCGCTGCTTACCAATTTGGGGCTGATCTATCTTCATGACGGGTATTTCTCGCGCGCTCTCGATGCGTGGCAAACCGCCTGGCGGGAGGGAAAGCACGCCACGGATCCGGACGCCAAGGCGCTCGTTGATCGCGCAGTGGGCGAGTTGGCTCACCTAGAAGCCTCACTTGGCAAGAACAAGGAACTAGCCGCGCTTTTCGACGAGATCGGCGATCGTCCAATAACCGGCTCGGCGACCGAGGCCGTGCAAAGCGCTCGAGAAGAGTTGGCGCTCGTGAAGCGAGACCCCAGGCATCTATTCAACTGCGGGCCCCTGGCTCTGCGATCAATGATGCTCGCCAAAGGCGCCAGCGTCGATAGTGTCGAGTTTCTCCAATGGTATCAGGCTAGCGACAATGGCACGAGTCTCTCCGAGATAGGGGAACTCGCGGCCAAGGCAGGTTTCGACCACCGAATGTTCTTCCGCGCGCCGGGGCAGCCGGTCCCGGTGCCAGCCGTGGTGCATTGGAAGATCGGTCATTTTGCGGCCATCGTGGGCCAAGCCAATGGGCGGTTCCACGTCGAAGATTCCGCGCTTCCCAGCGGAGAGCTGTGGGTAACGCAGGCGGCACTTGAGGCCGAAGCGAGCGGCTATTTTCTGGCTCCAGCCGGAGCGCCCGTCGGCGCTGGATGGCGTGCGGTCGATGAGAAGGAAGCCAAGACGATTTGGGGCAAGGGTGCGACAACCGGCACGACGCCGGGCCTTGCCGGCCCGCAAGATACGCCGGCAGACCCGCCGAGCGCAAATGGGCCCTGTCCATTATGCACCTACAATATCGGCGAATCGACAGTGAGCCTGAGTCTCTCTGACACCCCCGTGGGATACATGCCTCCCGTCGGCCCCTCGGCAAAGGTGCAGATCACCTATAACCAGAGGGAAGACAGCCAGCCGGCGAACTTCAGCTTCTTCAATGTCAGCCCGAAATGGACCTTGAACTGGCTGACCTATGTAACCGATGACCCAACAAACCCCGGTGGGAGCGTGTCTCGGTATATCGCCGGTGGTGGTGCGTATAGTTACACGGGATATCAGAGCAGCACGGGTCGTTTTGCGATTCAGAGCAGCGACGGCTCTGTACTCGTTCTTGCATCGCAGTCGCCTATAACCTATCGGCGCCTGATGGGGGACGGTAGCGTCGAGATCTACGCCCAGTCCGATGGTAGCCCGAGCTATCCGCGTCGCGTCTTCCTGAGCCAGGTCATCGATCCCCAGGGCAATGCGCTTACGCTCAACTATGACGGCCAGCTGCGGCTCACCTCGCTGACAGATGCGACAGATCGGCAGACAACTTTCACTTACGGCCTCTCGGCCCGCCCGCTCCTGATAACAGGGGTCACTGATCCGTTCGGACGCAGCGCGTCTCTTGCTTATGATTCCCTTGGGCGTCTCAGCTCCATCACCGATGTGATCGGCCTTACCTCAAGTTTCACTTACGACGCCAACTCGCTCGTCAATTCCATGACGACACCCTATGGGACGACAAGCTTCGCCTACACCGCGCCAGGGACCAGTGCCCCGCCGCGCTTTGTTCAGGTAACGGATCCTATGGGCTACAACGAGCGAGAGGAATGGCTCGAGCCCGCGCCGGTCCCGAGTAGCGATCCGGCGGGAACTGTGCCTTCGGGCATGCCGGTCCCGCTGACGAATCAGTACCTCGTTTATCGCAACAGTTTCCATTGGGACAAGGACGCGTACGCCACCGCCGGATGTACCCCCACCGGGGGCTGCGACTATACCAAGGCCCGGGAGCGGCATTTCCTCCACGCCGGTGACACGAACCAGAAATCGGCTGTCATCGAGAGCGTCAAATACCCGCTCGAAAATCGCATATGGTTCAACTATCCGGGTCAGGCGAACTCGTACCGTACAGGTACCTATGGCGAGCCGATCGCCCAGGGCCGCGTGCTCGACGACGGCACGACGCAGCTCAGCCTGACATCCTATGGCACCGCAGGATTCTTCAAAGTCACCAAGACCGTCGATCCTCTGGGGCGCACCACGTCGTATTCCTATGCCAACCAGATCGATCTCTCCGCCATAAGCCAGACAATGGCCTATGGCGTTCAGCAGACGATCGCGCAATTCATCTACAACAACCAGCACCGGCCGATCTACTACACCGATGCGGCCGGCCAAACCACCCTGTTCACCTATAACGCTGCCGGCCAGGTCACATCGATAACCAATCCCTTGGGTCAGAAGACTACTTACCAGTACAACGCGACCGGCGACCTCACCGCGATCATCAACGCCAACGACGTCACCGCCGCCAGCTTCACCTATGACGCCTATGATCGTATCCGAACCTTCACGGACTCCGAAGGGTGGACAGCCACCTACGACTATGACGCCGCGGATCGGATCACCAGGATCACCTATCCCGATGGAACGACCGACCTTTACACTTACGACAAGCTCGATCTCGCTTCGTTTCAGGACCGCCAAGGGCGGCTCTGGAGCTACACGCATGACGCCAACCGGCGCCTGGCCGCGGTCACGGACCCGCGCGGGCAGCAGATGCTCTTCGGCTACAACGGAAACGGCCAGCTCACGAGCCTGACCGACCCAGCCGGCCACACCACAAGCTGGAGCTACGATGTCGAGGGGCGGCTCATCCAGAAGACCTACGCCGACAGCAGCGCCGTCACCTACACCTACGAAACCACGACGAGCCACCTGAAATCCGTGCTGGACGCGCTCGGGCAGACGAAGCAGTTCAGCTACGCGAACGACGATCGCCTCGCGGAGATCTCCTATTTGAACGCCATAAACCCGACATCGAGCGTGAGCTTCACTTACGATCCGTATTTCCCGCGCGTCGTGTCGATGACCGACGGGATCGGCACTACGCAGTACGGCTATATACCCATTGGATCCCTCGGCGCCCTTCAGCTTCAGCAAGACACCGGACCTCTCTCGAACAGCGCTATCACTTATGACTACGATGAGCTCGGCCGACTTGCATCCCGGACCATCGGCAACGCCGGAGCCGAGACCTTCGGCTACGACGCCATCAGCCGGCTCACCAGCCATGGGGGCGACCTCGGGCAGTTCACACTCAGCTATCTTGGGCAGACAAGGCAGGTAACCCAGCGTCAGCTCGCCAGCTCGACCCTTGCGACCAGTTGGGGCTATCTCCCGAACTCGGGCGATCGGCGGCTCGCCAGCATCAGCAATGTGGGCCTGTCGGCAGGCCAGTTCACGAACCTTCAGTTCACAACGACGCCCGAGAGCTTCATCAGCGACATCACGGAGACCAGCGACAGTGCCGCCGTATATCCCAGCCCCGGCGTGCAGACGGCCAGCTACAACAATCTCAATCAGCTGACCGACCTGTCAGGGCAGACATTGACCTACGATGCCAACGGAAACCTGCTCTCGGACGGGGTGCGCAGCTTTGCGTGGGACGCGGAGAACCGCCTCGTGGGCATCACCTATCCGGGGCAAGCTGGGAAGCAGACCGCTTTCACGTATGATGGCCTCGGTCGTCGGGTCGCAATCACCAGCACGCCGGCAGGCGGGGGCAGCGCGATCACGACCTCTTATCTCTGGTGCGGCATGCGCTTGTGTCAAGCGCGGGACGCAAGCAATTCGCTAGCGAGGGAGTACTACGCCGAAGGGGAGCTTGCGGCCGGATCACCAGCGCAGCCTTACTATTACGGCGTTGACCAACTCGGCTCGGTCCGACGTGCGTTCGCAGATACCATTACTGCACCAGCTTACAGCTATGATCCCTATGGCAACGCGCTGCAAGTGACGGCCCCGCTCACCGACTTCGGCTATGCGGGCACGTTCTACAATGCCGACAGTGGGCTCTACCTGACGCCGTTCCGCGCATACGACCCTGTGGCCGGCCGTTGGCTCTCGCGCGATCCCGTCGGGGAGGCGAGTGATCCGGCGGGGAATTTGTACGCTTACGTACAAAGCAACCCGATTTTCTACACGGATCCTGAGGGCCTGCAGAGCATCCCCGATCCAAATGGTGTTGTACCCGGAGGTCCATGGACACCGGCAGGCCCAGGTCAGCGTCCAGGCGCATTTTTCGGACCACCGCAGCCCGGGGGGCGCTCGATGTGTCAATGGGTTCCACCAGAGAATCCAGGAGGGCCGCCAGGTTCACCGGGAGGGCCTCCAGGTTCTCAAGGATACTGGAAAACCAATACTCCCCGTACGCCCTGGACTAGGTTTGACCGAAACGGTAATCCCATAACCGAAGAGCAGGCTCATCCTAACCCCTTGCCGGCCAATCCCTTGCCTCCGATCGTCCGATTCGGCGGTCCTGTTGGAGCTTTCGTAGGGACGATGCTTTATTCCACTCCCGCCTACTAGGTGACGCCATCCAAGGGCAAGGCGACGACACATACATGCCGCATCCGCTCTTAGCGGGCATGGCTACAGTCAGGAGGAATGCCGTGAAAGGCAAAGACAAAGGCGAAGCGCCATGGGAGACGCGTTGTCTTGACGAGGCTCATAAATTCGCACTGAGCTGCGCAGAGCTAAGGCAAAGCAACCCCTACGGTCGCCCCACTCTCGAGGTCGTCATTGCCGACTTGACCACGGAGCTGTGGGATCGAGGTTTCAGTCAGTCAGAGATAAAGTCTGCATTCGAACGCGCGCTCCACGACCTACCACAGTATGCTGCTGGGGAGGATCGAAGAGGAGATCGGCGATAGGCGCTTGGGAATGGATGGTCGGTCTCTGAAATAGCAGCAAACGCACGACTACAGAATAGTGAAGCACGAAATCCGCATTGCGCTGTTAATGTCGGTCAAGCCCAGTTATCGCTTGGATCAAGGACGTAGTGACGGTGCTTGGAAGCGGGCTGGTGCCGTGCCAGCTGCTGGAAGGGCGAGACTATCGACATGCGCTGCCTAACCACGAAAGAAGCCGAGAATCTGTTTGGACAGGAGGGCTTCAGCGTGAAGCCTGCCCTTCACTTGCGGCGCACCACCCTCGTCCTGAGGCCCGACATGGCTTCTCGACAGTCTCGAGTTGGTGGCAGACCACCAAGTGATGTAGGGCGCCTCGTTGACTTTCTCGAAGCCATGAATCGATGGCATTCGACTTACACTCATCGATTGCTCTGGATCGACCACTGGGATGACATGTTTCCGAGCGCTTACGATCTCTTTGTCTCTGCACGGCAGGGACTAGGTGAAAGCAGGTCGTTATCCGAGGCGCCCGGACACTATTTTGACCCTTATCCCTACGATGAGCGCGATCAGACGAGGATCTCCAAGGAGCAAGCCCGGGAGACGGGGATCCTGATTGGGCTCGCATCGCTCATCATCATTAATGGCTGGGACGGGTGGCTGATCGCTGGTGGCAGTTCCGACAGGATCGAGTTTTGGGAAGGAAACATCTTCTTTTACTCGAATGAGAAGACACACCTTGCCAACGCAGAGTCGCTGATGGGGCAATTCGACTGTTCGAGAGATCTGGCCTGAAGCCTGCAGTCACTTTGCTAGCTCCCAGGCGATGACAATCTGATGACGCGATGCTTTACCTCTGAAGGTAACTTTATCGAACATCAACGGCGGAAGAATTTGAACGCGCCCGCACCTCGATGCCCGCATCCTGCGAGAAGTAAGCGAAGAATAAGATGGCGGATACAGGAAAACATTCTCTGCCCGTTCGAAAGCGGGCAATCATTGCGATATTCATCGCTTTTCTGAATTTTGTGGGCCTCGGAGCCTGGGGAATTACAACAGAGATAAAGCTACTGCTGGTGCTTGCGGTCATTGTTCCGGCGCTGGCGGGCGCCTACCTTCTCAGTCTTCGATGCCCAAATTGCGGAACACGAATCTACAAGAGGAAAGCTCAAATCTTTGGGGAAGAATTTGCGTATTGGGGTGGCCTTGGAGTGCCAAGGGAATGCGCCAAGTGCGGAACGAAGCTTTGATGGCAGCAGTGTCAACTTCATCGAGCATCAACCGCGGAACAGATTGAGTGCGCCCGTGCCTCGATGCCCGCACCCTGGGCCAGCTCTTGGCCCTCTACGAGCACAAGACCTTCATCGAGGGCGTGGTCTGGCATATCAACAGCTTCGACCAGTGGGCGTCGAGCTCGGCAAGAAGCTCGCCTCGCGCGTCGAGGCGGAGATCCACTATGCCGACGCCCTCGACCACCACGACCCCTCGACCGCGGCGCTGGTCCGGCGGGCCAGGAAAGGACGGAGCTGAGCGGATTTTTGCGGTCTCCTCCCCCGCTCTGCGGGGGAGGATCAAGGAGGGGGCTGCTCGGTCATCGACATCGCGTTTGCCCTCCCCCGAAGACGGGAGAGGGGATCGATCCTACGGTCTTGGCTTCTCGCAGAACCGGATGCGGTTGCTGAAGGGATCGGTCACCTCCATGACCAGCCCCCAGGGCAGGTCCTCGATGCCGGGCTTCATAGGGGCGTAGTTCCGGGCGGTCAGCTCCCGGTGGAACGCATGGATGCCGCGCATCGCGACGAACACCGTCGATCCGGGGCTCGCGTCGCCGTGATGCCCGCTCAGATGCAATGTCAAGCCGGCCCGTGACACTTGCGCATAGAGCGGGAAGTTGTCGCCGAAGCGATGTTCCCAATCGAGATCGAAGCCGAGGAATCCGACATAGAACTCCTTGGCCTTGACCTCGTCGAAGATCCTCAGGATGGGCGCGGTCTGGTCGAACGCGATCCCGGCCTTCTCGGCGGCGGCGATCCTGGCGGCAAGAATGTTCCAGTTCTCCAGGCCGAGCTGGGCGGCGACGATCTCCAGCGCCTCGGCATGGGTGACGGCGACCTGGCGTTTCTCCAGCGCGGCGCGGAGCGACCTGGCCATCGCCTTGGCATCGGTGAAGCTGCGCATCGGCATCAATCCTCCGTTTGCGGCGAACGAGGCGGTCAGGGCTCGCGTTGCTGATGCGTTCGCCGTTCAACGAGGATCGAGCGAAGGCGCCGAAGGATACATTCACCATGCCCGGACGGGCGCGAGCGGCAGGCTGTACCGGCCTGGCCGCAGGATAGAAGGAGCAGCGATCGCACGCAACGCTGGAGCGGCGCGCACCCGACCGGTCAGGCGAGGCGCCAGAGCACGAGCATCATGGCGAGCCCCGCCAGGATCCGGTACCACCCGAAGACGCGGAAGGTATGGTTCTGGAGGAAGGCCACGAACGCGCGCACGACCGCCACGGCGGAAATGAACGCGACGACGAAGCCCACGGCGATGATCTGGTATTCCTCCGCACCGAGCGCGGCATGGCCCTTGTAGAGG